>CAZZKW010000031.1:0-36557 GCA_964654975.1 uncultured Woeseiaceae bacterium | reverse complement strand
CTGCACCATGCCACCGGCGATGCCAAGGCCGGCGCCCATACCGCCGTCAAACGACCACAGAACGAAAAAGCCCAGCGTTACGAACCCCATATGAGCGATCGACGAGTACGCAATGAGTTTTTTCATGTCCTTTTGCATCAGCGCAACGAAACCGATGTAGACCACCGCGATCAGGGACAAAGCAATCATCATCGAGGAGAAGTACTGACTGCCATCGGGAACGATGGGCAACGACAAACGAACGAATCCGTAGCCGCCCATTTTCAACATGATCGCGGCAAGAATTACAGAGCCGCCGGTTGGCGCTTCGACGTGTGCGTCCGGCAGCCAGGTGTGCACCGGCCACATCGGAACTTTCACCGCGAATGCCAGCAGGAACGCGATGAAAATCAGTTTCTGAGCGCCCAGCGTCAACGGCGCATCCATGAAAGCGAACAAATCGAAACCGCCGGTCTGACCGTACAGGTAGATAAACGCCACCAGCATCAGGACCGAACCCAAAAACGTATAGAGGAAGAACTTCAGGGTTGCGTAGACGCGTCGTTCGCCACCCCAGATGCCGATAATCAGGAACATCGGGATTAACATCGCTTCCCAGAACACATAAAACAGCAATGCGTCCAGCGCTGAGAACACACCGATCATCAAGCCTTCCAGGATCAGGAATGCAGCGAAATACTGTGCCGGCCGCTGCTTAATCGTATCCCAGGCCGAGATCAACACCAGTGGCGTGATAAAGGCCGTCAGCAAAATGAGCGGCGCTGACAGACCGTCCACGCCCAGCGAATAAAAAACGTTCAGCGACGCGACCCACGAGACCTTCTCGACGAACTGCATACCCGTCGCTGCATTATCGAACCCGGCGTAAAGTACGATGCCGAAGACGAACGTAAGCACCGATACGGCCAGTGCGACGATACGCATGATACCGGCTCTTGACGAGTCAGCATCGTTGTCATCGCCAATGGCGATGAGCAACGCGCCACCAACAATCGGCAACCAGATCAGAATGCTTAACAAGTGTTGCGAAAAATCCATGTTCGTCCCTGAGCTATCGCAGCCAGACCAGCCAACCGAGCAGTGCGGTCAGGCCGATAATCATTGCGAATGCGTAGGTATAGAGGTAGCCGGTTTGAATCTGCCGCAACAGGCCTGCAAATCTTGCTACCGTTTTTGCTGTTCCGTTGACGAGAATGCCGTCGATGACAAGTTCGTCGCCCTTTTTCCAGAGGAATTGACCGATTGAGCGTCCACCGGCTGCAAACCCCCGTATCCAGAGATCATCAAAGTAGTATTTTCGATCCAGCAGTGTGTAGAGGCCGGACAGCTTCTGCTTGATCATCTCCGGAATGTCCGGGCGCTTCAGGTACAAGAACCAGGCGGTGATAACGCCGCCGACCGCCAGCCAAAAAACCGGTGTCACGACGGCATGGGTCAATAGTCCGAGACTGCCTTGCCAATTATCCGCGAGACGAGCAATAGCATCCCTGCTTTCATTGACCACAATCGCGTCACCGAAGTAATTGCCGAACAAGACCGGACCTACCGTGAACCAACCGATAAATGCGGACGGTATCGCAAGCAGGATTAACGGCACAGTCACGACCGAGGGCGTTTCGTGCAAGTGCGACCGCGTCACCTCAGACATGCGTTCCTTACCGTGGAAGACGAGGAAGAACATGCGAAACGAGTACAGGGCCGTAACAAACACACCCAAAAGTACGCTGAGGTAGGCAATCCAGTACACCGCGCCCTGCCCCTGCCAATGCGAATCTTTGACGGCTTCGATCAACAGATCTTTGGAGAAAAAGCCGGACGATCCTGGAAAACCGATCAAAGCAAGCGTTCCCACCAACGACGCCCAGTAGGTAATCGGCATGTACTTTCGGATACCACCCATCTTGCGAATATCCTGCTCATGGTGCATTGCGATAATGACCGAACCTGCCGCCAGGAACAGCAGTGCTTTGAAAAACGCGTGTGTCATCAGATGAAAAATTGCGGCACTGTAAGCAGATGCGCCCAAGGCAACCGTCATGTACCCAAGTTGCGACAACGTCGAGTACGCAACGACCCGTTTTATGTCGTTTTGCACGATGCCCAACAGGCCCATGAAAAACGCCGTGATCGAGCCAATGACGATAACGACTGCCAGTGCTGTCGTCGACAGCTCAAACAACGGCGACATGCGCGCCACCATGAAAATGCCGGCGGTAACCATCGTGGCGGCGTGGATCAGCGCCGAAATCGGTGTTGGGCCTTCCATCGAGTCCGGCAGCCAGACGTGCAACGGTGCCTGAGCGGACTTACCCATCGCACCGATGAACAGCAGAATGCAAATCACCGTCATCGCATTCCAAGGGGTACCCGAAAACACTTCGATATCCTGTGCCGCGATGCTCTCGGCACTCGCAAACACGTCGGCGTAATCCAGCGATCCGGTGAACATCACAACGCCGGCGATACCCAGAATAAATCCGAAGTCACCGACACGGTTGACCAGGAATGCCTTGAGGTTGGCGAAGATCGCGGTCTCTTTCTTGAACCAGAATCCGATCAGCAAGTACGAAACCAAACCCACCGCTTCCCAACCGAAGAACAGTTGCAGGAAGTTATTCGCCATGACCAGCATCAGCATCGCGAACGTAAATAACGAGATGTAGCTGAAGAATCGCTGGTAGCCGGGGTCCTCACGCATATACCCGATGGTGTAAATATGAACCATCAGCGACACAAAGGTAACGACGCACATCATCAGCGCGGTCAGGCGATCCACCAGGAAGCCGACTTCCATGCGCAGACCGTCGGTCACGGCCCAGGTGTAAACGCTGATGTTTTCGGCCTCAGCGCCGCCCCAGAACATGTTCTTGAGCACCAGCAGCGACAGCACACAAGAGGTGCCGACACCGGCAATCGTCACCCAGTGCGATGCCGCACGGCCGATCTTATGGCCGGCAAGACCGGCGATGATCGCGGCCGCGAGCGGTGCTAATACGATTGTCAGGTAGTAGTCGTACATATCAGCCTTTCAGCGTATTCATCTCTTGCACGGCGATCGAACGCCGATTGCGGAACAACACAACCAGGATGGCCAAACCAATCGCCGCTTCTGCAGCCGCGACCGTCAGGATGAAGAACACGAACACCTGCCCCGTTTCGTCGCCGAGGTGGCGGGAGAACGCTATAAAGTTAAAATTCACTGCCAGCAACATGAGTTCGACACACATCAGCAACAAGATCAGATTGCGGCGATTGACGACGATCCCGGCGATACTCAGTACGAACAGCATGGCGGCCAGTGTCAGGTAGTGCTCAAGACCGATCATTGCTTCTTCTCCGTATCCATTTTGACGATACGAATTCGATCCTTGGCACGCACTGCGACCTGTTCTGCGATGTTCTGAACTTTAAGACCCGGGCGCTTGCGCATCGTCAGCGTTATGGCCGCAATAATCGCCAGCAACAGGATAACGGCAGCTATCTCAAAGGCGTAGACATGCTCCGTGTACAGCACAGCACCGAGTGCTTTGGTATTGCTGTAGCCCTCCGGGGTAGGTGCAAATCCGCTGCTATCGGCGAGTCCCTGGCTGCGCAGCCAGATCAACTGCATCAGCTGAACGACCATCAGCAACGCGACAGCGATGCCGAACGGCGCGAAGCGGGTAAGACCGCGTTTTGCCGATTCGATAGTTACTTCCAGCATCATGACAACAAACAGGAACAGCACCATGACGGCACCAACGTAGACCAGCACCAGAACGATAGCGAGGAATTCTGCCTCGGCCATCAACCACAGTATCGCGCTTTGAAAAAACGTCAGTACCAGCAACATCGCCGAATGCACCGGGTTACGCGAAAACACCACGCCGGTTGCAGCGGCAAGCATCACCAGCGCAACGGTATAAAACAATATTGTGTGAAACATAATCTGCCGCCCTAGCAATACATCAGCGATACTTCGCGTCTGCGGCTTTGTCCGCAGAAATCATGGCGTCGTACTTGTCGCCAACTGCGAGCAGCTTGTCTTTGCTCATAATGCTCTCGCTGACCGTTTCCATGTGGTACTCGTGGATTCGGGTCTCAACGATTGCATCGACCGGACAGGCCTCCTCACAAAAACCGCAATAAATGCATTTGAACAAATCGATATCGTAACGCGACGTTCGGCGTGTGCCGTCGTCGCTAACGTCAGACTCGATAGTAATCGCAAGCGCCGGACACACCGCTTCGCAAAGTTTGCAGGCAATGCACCGCTCTTCACCGTTTGGATAGCGGCGCAAAGCGTGCAAGCCTCGGAAACGATGCGACTGCGGCGTCTTTTCTTCCGGATACTCGATCGTGACACCGCGTCTGAAAAACTGGCGCAGGGTTACCGACAAGCCGCGCAGCAACTCCCAAAGAGTGAACGTCTTTATGTAACTGCCTATTCGACTCATCGCCTATGCACCCAGTCCCGCCCAGGGTCCGACCTGGAACCACGCCATTACACCTTCCACACCGATCCAGAGAATCGTCACCGGAATAAATATCTTCCAGCCTAGACGCATGATCTGATCATAGCGGTAACGCGGGAAAGTCGCCCGAAACCAGAAGAACGTGTACATGAACATGCACATCTTCGCGAACAGCCAGTGCAAACCACCCACCGTCAGCCACGCGAGCCAGGAAATATCGTTAAGGAACGTCCAGCCTTCGAAAGGTGACGCCCAACCGCCCAAAAAGAAAATTGCGGTCAAGGTCGAAATCAATATCATGTTTGCGTATTCGGCGAGAAAAAACAGCACAAAGGCTGAGCCGGAATATTCAACGTGAAATCCGGCGACGACCTCCGATTCTCCCTCGGCGACGTCAAACGGCGCACGATTCGTCTCAGCCACGCCGGATATCCAGTAGACGACGAACAGTGGCAATAACGGCAACCAGAACCATTGACTAACACCGCCTTCCTGCGCCCTGACGATATCGCCGAGATTCAGGCTGCCGCTGGCCATCAGGACGCCGACCAACGCGAACCCCATCGCAATTTCGTAGGCAACGATTTGCGCCGCCGAGCGCATCGCACCGAGCAACGCGTATTTCGAGTTGCTCGCCCAACCGGCAAGAATGACGCCGTAAACACCGACTGACGTCAACGCAAGAACGTACAAAAGACCCGCATTAATATCTGCAATCACGTACCAGTCGTTCATCGGTATGACCGCCCACGCTGCAAGTGCCGGTATCAGGGACAGCAACGGCGCGACGACGAACAGAAATTTGTTGGACTGCGAGGGAACGATGACTTCTTTGATCAACAGCTTGATAACGTCGGCAAACGGTTGGCCCAATCCCAACGGGCCGACACGATTCGGACCGACACGTGCCTGCATTCGACCGATGACCTTACGCTCGAAATAGGTCGAAAACGCGACCGTCAGAATAACGCCGATAACGACGAACAGGATTTTCCAGACCGTGATCGTCAGGTACTGGATTGTCGGCGGCAACATATTCCAGATATCCCAGATGAAATCCGGAACGATGCTGGCGAAGAAATCGAGCATTACTCCTCACCCCCGCCTGCGGCACGCTTTGCCGACAGGGTGTGTTGCAATGCATTTGCACGCCGAACAACGTTGTCCACCGAGTACAATGGCGTGTCGATTTCGTCGTCGAGTGTGTCTGTTCCTTTCGCTTTCGCAACTCCGGCACCGGCCTCATAACGACCGGCAGCGACATCACCGTACTTTTCGCGGAACTCGGCCAGTACATCCTCACTGGTGACGTAGTCAAAGCCCGGTGCGTCGATCAGATTGCCAAGCACCCGCAATACCTTCCAACACGGGCGAGACTCACCCACCGGAGTCGCAACGCCACTGAAACTTTGCCAGGTCCCCGCCGCGTTCACGTACGTACCCGAGGTTTCGGCAAAGGTGCCAATCGGCAATAGCAGATCGGCAGCCTCAAGCAGCGCGTCGGAAACGTAGGGCGTCAGCGCGATTACGAATTTCTGTTTCGCAAGTTTTGCTACAACGTCTGCGGTAGTGTGAATATCCGCATCCGGTTCAACATTTACCAGCACGACAGCATCCAGTTCGCTATCGAGCATCGCTGCTACACCAAGCCCGGCTTTCGCCCTCTTTTCGCCGCCAGCGGCACGATGCGGTAACACGCCGGCCAGATGCGCGCCGGCCGCGTTCGGCCCCGCTGTGACGTAGCCAAGGCTCGCTCCGGTAAGTTCTGCGATAGCTGCACTCAGCGCCCGGACGGCCGAGTACCCGGCGTGTCTTCCGGCGATGCAACCAAGCATCACCAGGGCATCGTCGGCTTCCTTCAAAGACGCAGCGATGTCCTGTTGTGCCGCCGTTGCCGTTACGTCGTCACACAGTGCTGCAACGGATGCCGGCAGCTTGCCGCCGGCAGCAGCAACAGCAATACCGGCGAGTAACTCGATCAGACCGTTGCCGGAAATATAGTCGGAGACCGGGAAGAAGTATTCGTATTCACGGGCGTTCGCGAAACTGATCTTCGCGCCGTTGTTGGCTGCCTTGCGCAAACGATGCGCAATGATCGGTGCCTCATTGCGAACGTTCGACCCGACGACCAGCACAGCATTTAAGTCTTCGATCTCATCGAGTCCGCAACCGAGACTTTCGTACACCGGATCGTCGTCCTGGTCAGACGTGTCCCGCCGAGCGAGCCGATGATCGATATTCGCCGTACCCAAGTGCGCAGCCAGTTGCGCCAGCAAACTGCCTTCCTCAACTGTCGCACCCGGGCTAGCGATAAATCCGAGTTTCTTGCTGTCCGCAGCGCTCAGCGCTTCAGCCGCCCGCGATAACGCATCGGTCCACTCGATGTCCCGCCATTCACCGTTTTCTTTGTATCGCGGTGCGATCAGTCGATCTGAACTGTAAATCGCTTCGTAACTGAAACGATCACGATCCGATATCCAGGTTTCGTTAATCGACTCGTTATCTCGTGGCACAACACGCTTGATCGTGCCGCGCAAAACGTGTGCGTAGAGATTCGATCCAACGCAGTCGTGCGGCGAAATCGTCGCGAGCTGTTGCATTTCCCAGGCGCGCGCGCTGTAGCGATACGGTTTGTTGTTCAACGCACCAACCGGGCAAAGGTCGATGATGTTTGCCGACAACTCGTGATCGACGTTTTGCTCGACATAGGTCGATATCTTGACGTTTTCACCACGTTCGATCGTCCCGAGCTGCGGATTGCCCTGCACCTCTTCGCCAAAGCGAACACAGCGCGTGCAATGGATGCAGCGTGTCATATCGGTTGAGACTAATGGGCCGATATCCTTGTCTTTGACAACACGCTTCTGGTCGTTGTAACGGGAAATATCCCGGCCATAACCCATCGCCAGGTCCTGCAATTCGCATTCGCCGCCCTGATCGCAAATTGGGCAATCGAGCGGGTGGTTGATCAGCAGGAATTCCATGGTCGCTTTTTGCGCAGCAATAGCGCGTGGCGATTTCGTAAACACCTTCATGCCGTCCGCAACGGGTTGCGCACAGGCTGGAATCGGTTTCGGTGCGCCCTCAATATCGATCAGACACATGCGACAGTTGGCGGCGACACTCAGCTTTTCGTGATAACAAAAGCGCGGCACGTAGGCACCAATGCGGTCGGTGACTTCTATCAGCATTTGGCCACTACGCGCTTCGACCGGCTTGCCGTCAACCTCGATGTTTACGATATCGTCACTCATAGCGGCTACGCGGCAGCCTCGCTTTCGGCATCAACAATACTGCGGCCGTTATTGCGCACCATGTATTCGAACTCGTGCATGTAGTGATTCAGGAAGCTCTGCACCGGCCACGCGGCGGCATCTCCCAGCGCGCAAATCGTATGTCCTTCAATTTTGCCCGCGACATCGACGAGTTTTTCGAGATCGGTCAACTCGCCTCTGCCCTCAACGATACGCGTCAGCATGCGGTACAACCAACCGGTGCCCTCTCGGCACGGTGTGCACTGCCCGCACGACTCCGCCATGTAGAACCGCGAAATTCGCCACAGGACTTTGACCATACAGGTCGTCTCGTCCATAACAATTACGGCGCCGGTGCCAAACGACGACCCGGCCTGCTGCAAGGAATTGAAATCCATGGTGCAGTCCATGATCAGCTCGGCCGGCAGCACCTTGCACGAAGACCCGCCCGGTATCACCGCTTTCAGTTCACGGCCGTCCAGCATGCCGCCGCAGATGTCGTTGAGTAAATCCTTGAACGGTATGCCCATCGGTAATTCGTAGTTGCCCGGTTTTTCCACATGCCCGGAAACCGCAAATATCGCGGTTCCGCCCGAGCCTTCCGGTCCCAGGGCTGCAAACCATGCAGCACCTTTGCGTAAGATAGTCGGCACGCTCGCCAGACTTTGTGTGTTGTTGATCGTCGTCGGCTTGCCGTAAAGGCCGAAGTTCGCCGGAAACGGCGGCTTGAATCGAGGCCGGCCCTGCTTGCCTTCGAGGGATTCGAGTAACGCCGTTTCTTCACCGCAGATATACGCACCAGCACCGACAAATGTGTGCAAATCGAAGTCGATACCCGAGCCTTGAATGTTCTTGCCCAGTAAGCCAGCGTCGTAAGCTTCTTTTACGGCCGCTTCGAATCGCGGCACCGGCTCATCCATGAACTCACCGCGAATGTAGTTGTAGGCAACCGTCGCACCCATCGCATACGCCGCAATCGCCATTCCTTCTACCAGCGCGTGCGGGTTGTAACGTAACAGGTCTCGGTCGTGACAGGTTCCCGGTTCGCTCTCGTCCGAATTACAAACAAGATACTTTTGCACATCCGCATCCCGCGGCATGAAGCTCCACTTCAATCCGGTCGGAAACCCGGCGCCGCCGCGACCGCGTAAGCCGGACGCCTTAACTTCCTCAATAACCTGATCCGGTGTCAGCTTGCCGGCAAGGATCTTGCGCCATGACTCATAGCCGTCGTGCTTCTCATAGGTCGCAAGCGTCCACGACTCAGCCGAGCCAAGCGTATTAAAACAAACCAGGTTTTGTTCGTAGCCCATCAGTCCAGCCCGTCCAGAATTTCGTCAAGCTGGGCTTTCGTCAAATTTTCGTGATACTTGTGATTCACCATCATGGCCGGAGCACCACAACAGGCCGCTATGCACTCTTCCTCTTTTTTCAGAAAGATTCTACCGTCGTCCGTGCTCTCACCGAGTTTGATGCCGAGTTTGCTTTCGACGTGATCCACGATGTCGTCAGCGCCGCGCAACATGCACGAGATATTGGTGCAAATCGCAACTTCGTTTCGACCCACCTCACGTGTCTGGAACATGGAATAGAAGGTCGCGACTTCGTAGACCTGAATTGTCGGTAGATCGAGGTAAGCCGCCACTGCGTTCATTTGTTCTGCGGTGAGAAAACCGTGGTTTTCGTGCTGTACGGCATGCAATGCGCTGATCACGGCAGAGCGTTGGCGACCTTCCGGAAAACGGGATTTCCAGTGCTCAATCTCATCTTTAACGTGTGTGGAGAGTTCGTAGCTCATCGATCAATCTCACCGAATACGATGTCTTGAGTACCGATGACCGCGACAACATCGGCGAGCATGTGTCCCTCAACCATTTCCGACATCGCCGACAAGTGCGCGAAGCCAGGCGCACGGATCTTCACACGATACGGTTTGTTTGCGCCGTCGGAAACAATGTAAACGCCAAACTCGCCCTTGGGATGTTCGATCGCCGCATACGCTTCCCCTTCCGGTACGCAGTAGCCCTCGGTAAATAATTTGAAGTGATGGATCAGCGATTCCATGTCGTCTTTCATCTCGACACGCGTCGGGGGTGAAATCTTATGGTCTTGTGCGATAACCGGCCCCGGGTTATTACGCAACCAATCAACGCATTGTCCGATGATGTGATTGGACTGGCGCATTTCCTCCACGCGAACCAGGTAACGGTCATAGCAGTCGCCGTTAACTCCAACCGGGATATCGAAGTCCATGCGATCGTAAACCGCGTAGGGCTGCTTCTTACGAAGATCCCATTCCACGCCCGAGCCACGCAACATCGGTCCGGTGAAACCGAGTTGCATGGCTCGTTCCGGTGAAACCACGCCAATATTGACGGTGCGTTGCTTCCAGATGCGGTTATCCGTGAGCAGCGTTTCATACTCGTCAACGCAGCCCGGAAATCGTTTCGTGAAGTCTTCGACGAAGTCGAGCATCGTGCCTTCACGAACGGAATTCATGCGGTTCAGATCTTTTTTACTGCGAAATTTCGATTCCGCGTACTTCGGCATCGAGTCCGGCAAGTCGCGATACACACCACCGGGGCGGTAGTAGGTGGCGTGCATGCGCGTTCCCGAGACGGCTTCGTAGCAGTCCATCAGGTCCTCGCGCTCACGGAAGCAATACAGAAACATCGTCATCGCGCCGATATCGAGTCCGTGAGTACCAAGCCACATAAGGTGATTCAGCACACGCGTGATTTCATCGAACATGACGCGTATGTACTGCGCTCGAATCGGAACCTCGGCGCCGAGCAACTTTTCAATGGCCAACACGTAGCCGTGCTCATTACACAGCATCGACACGTAGTCCAGTCGATCCATGTAACCGATGCTCTGGTTAAACGGTTTCGTTTCGGCCAGCTTTTCCGTGCCGCGGTGCAGCAAACCCACGTGCGGGTCTGCTTTTTGGATTGTTTCGCCGTCGATTTCGAGGATCAGACGCAAGACGCCGTGTGCCGCCGGATGTTGCGGCCCGAAGTTCATCGTATAACTTTGTATTTCAGCCATCGGTTTTCGCATCCCGAAGATCGGCTGAATAACGGTTGTCGTCGCGAATAACGCGTGGCACCAGAGTCCGCGGCTCGATGCTCACCGGTTTATAGACGACGCGACCTTCGTCGGCGTCGTAGCTCACCTCGACGTTCCCAACCATCGGGAAGTCTTTGCGAAACGGGTGGCCGATAAACCCGTAGTCGGTCAGAATTCGTCGCAAATCCGGATGACCTTCGAAAAGTATGCCATAGAGATCGAACACTTCGCGTTCGAACCAGTTGGCGCCGTTCCAGATATCGACGATCGAGCGGACAATCGGCGGATTCGCGGTTCCGGTGTACACGCGCAGCCGCAGGCGAACGTTATTCTGGATCGACAACAGGTGATACACAACGGCAAATCGCCTTGGATCGAACTCGTCAGCCTCGTCCAGAATGACCGGCGGCCGCTCTACGCCTCGGCTGAACCCGGTTCCCGACGCGCTGTTCGTTTTCCATTCTTCGTCGCCGTAGTGCAGGTAATCCACACCGCAGACATCGACCAGCATCTCAAAACCGAAGTCGGCTTCATTTCTCAGCGCCGTCGCAACCTTTATCAGGTCGTCTTTGTGCAGCTCATAGGTCAGCTCGCGACAAGACGAAGCCACCCGTTCCAACTGATCGCCGAAGCGTTCGTCCATCCGAGCGGCCAATATCTCGTTACGGTTCATCATCTCGTATTTCTTATCGAGCAATAGTGCTGGTGCGCCGAATCTTGCTCTGCAGCTGCAACAGCCCGTAGATCAAAGCCTCCGCCGTTGGCGGGCACCCCGGAACGTAGACGTCGACCGGTACCACGCGATCACATCCCCGGACGACCGCATAAGAGTAGTGGTAATAACCACCGCCGTTAGCGCACGAACCCATAGACACCACCCAACGCGGTTCTGCCATTTGGTCGTATACTTTACGTAATGCCGGAGCCATTTTGTTGGTCAGCGTACCGGCGACGATCATGCAGTCTGATTGACGCGGGCTCGGGCGAAAAATAATACCGAAGCGGTCCAGGTCATAGCGGGCGGCTCCCGCCTGCATCATTTCAACGGCGCAGCAGGCAAGACCGAAAGTCATAGGCCACAGCGATCCGGTACGCGCCCAGTTCATGACCGCATCGACGCTGGTCACAACGAAACCCTTCTTTTGCAGGCTGTCGCCGGCCGCTACTGCGGCGGCGGGTGCGCTTGTTTCGGCCGGGTTCGTCAATCCCACTCCAGCGCTCCCTTCTTCCACTCGTAGATAAAACCAACCACCAGGATGATCAGAAATAATGCCATCGCCAGCAGTCCGAACTTTCCGACCGAATCCAGGGAAACGGCCCACGGAAACAAGAAGGCAATCTCCAGGTCGAAGATAATAAACAGAATCGCGACCAGGTAATAACGAACGTCGAACTTCATGCGGGAGTCGTCGAAGGCCTCAAAACCGCACTCGTAGGGAGATAACTTCTGCTCGTCTTTTTGGCCACTGCCAAACAAGAATCCCAGTCCCAGCAACAACATGCCGATGCCGGCAGCAATGCCGAGGAAAATCAGAATGGGGAGGTACTCTTGTAGCATTTTCGCTCTTGTAACTCGTTTGTTTCGCGGCGCCGAAAATCAGTTTCCTGGCCGATGGAGCAGCTCTCGAATCTGCGCGGCATTGTATCAGCCTAAGCACCGCCGAATACACCCTTTTTCGGATTCCTCGGGCACGTATCCGCCGCCAAAAAAAATCGGCCCGAGGTGCCACAAGCGCCAACGGGCCGATCCGATCATTTGGTGCTCTGGGCGAGACTCGAACTCGCACGGCTCGCGCCACTGCCCCCTCAAGACAGCGTGTCTACCAATTCCACCACCAGAGCGCTTGCAATCTATTCTACGGCCAAACAGTGCTACCTATCGCCGGCAAAAGCTAGTCGCCGTTCGACGGTCGCCCGGCAGACTCTTGCGGGTCCTGATTTTCTTCCAGCGCGGGTATGTCGTCAGCAAAATCGTCCGCCAACTCGTCACCGAGTTCGATCGACGGCATGTCCGACTCGGGCATTGCCGCCTCCTCAGCTTCCTCAATAACCGACACCTCGTCCATCAGGCTGCTGCTCGGTGTCGTCGAATTCTGGCTGCTCAAGTACGCCAGCGTCAGGCTGGTTACAAAAAATGCAGTTGCACAGACTGCCGTCAAGCGGGAAAAGAAGCTGCCGGATCCACGCGCACCGAATACTGTACTGGAGGCACCACCGCCAAACGCAGCACCGGCATCCGCACCCTTGCCACGCTGTAGTAACACCAGCGCAATGATCAACAATGCGATCAAGGTATGACCGATAAGAACTGCTTTTTGAACTGTATCCATTAGAATTCCAAAGTTTTGTCTAACTCAGCGTCGCCGCCTCGGCGATCGCCAGAAAATCACTCGCTTTCAACGACGCACCACCGATCAGGCCACCGTCTATGTCCGGCATACTGAGCAAACCGGCCGCGTTCTCACCCTTCATACTGCCGCCGTACAAAATTTGCACTTTCTCGGCCACTTCTGCGTCTTGCCCGGCAAGCCGCGCCCGGATATGCCGGTGCACGTCCTGAGCCTGTTCCGGCGTTGCGGTCACTCCCGTACCGATGGCCCAAACGGGCTCGTACGCGATCACCGCCTTAGCAAATGCTGCGGCACCTGCGGTGTTCAGCACAGCATCCAGCTGCTCATCAATGACCTTCTCGGTCGCGCCGGCCTCACGCTCCGGCAGCGTTTCGCCGACACACAATATTGGCGTCATTCCTGCCACCTGTGCCGCCTGAAACTTCGCGGCCACTCGGTCGCTGGTCTCATCATACAGCGCACGTCGTTCCGAATGACCGACAATAACGTACTCGCAGCCAATATCTTTCAACATTGACGCGGCTGTCTCGCCTGTAAACGCGCCCACCGCGTGCTCCGAAACGTTTTGCGCACCCAGGGCAAGCTTACTGCCCAGAACCTGGCTGGCAACCGATACCAGATACGGAAATGGCGGACAGACCAGCAGGCGAAAGCCACTGCCTTCGGGCAGTCCCGCAAGGATTCCTGAGATCAGCGCTTCATTGGCAGCGGTGCTACCGTTCATTTTCCAGTTGCCGGCAACAAGAAATTCGCGCATGACGTTAAGTTTCCACAGGCTTAAAAGGCGCGCAAGGATACCGAGGCTCCGCCATCAAATCAACGCTCAAAAGCACGTCCGCCGCACACATCAGGCCGCTGACTCGGCGACAACCGCGGCGAGGCGGTTGGCAATACGTACGACCTGGGCCTCATCTACGCCCTCCACCATCACCCGGATCACTGGCTCGGTACCTGAAGCCCGCAAGACGACTCTCCCGGATTCCGCCAATTCAGCTTCTGCCGCTGCCAGGGCCGCTGCGATATCACTGCAGGAATCAAGGTCAAGGCGTTTGCTGGTACGAACGTTCACCATGGTCTGCGGGTACTTTGACATGCCAGCTGCAAGCTCGGACAGCGGCTTTCCGGACTCTTTCATGATGGCAAGTATTTGCAGCGCGCATATCAGGCCGTCACCCGTGGTGGTCTTATCGAGCACGATCATGTGTCCGGAGGTTTCACCGCCGATCCTACCGCCCGTTTCTTTCAACGCTTCAAGCACATAACGATCACCGACCTGGGCGCGCAGGAATTCGATCTGCTTGGATTTTAGAGCCACTTCAAGACCGAGGTTGCTCATCACTGTGCCGACAACCGGACCTTCGAGTTGACCTTTTTGATGTCTCGCGCTCGCCAGTATGTAGAGCAACTGGTCGCCGTCGATCAACGCGCCGCCTTCGTCAACCATGACCAGTCGGTCCCCGTCGCCATCAAGCGCGACGCCGACATTGGCCTTCAGAGCCGGTACCGTAAGTTGTAATAGCTCAGGTGCCGTCGAACCGCAGCCGTCGTTGATGTTTTTGCCATTGGGCGAACACCCGATCGGAATCACGTCCGCACCCAGGCTCCCCAGGGTTCGCGGCCCTACTTTGTAACCAGCACCATTGGCGCCATCAAAGACAACTTTGAGGCCAGCGAAGTCAACGCCATCATCGACGCTTGCGGTGCAGAAATCCTGATAACGAATTCGGGCAGTATCGATACGCTTGGCCTTGCCAAGCGACTGCGATTCCAGCGTAATCGCAGGGTTTTGCAGATGTTCCTCAATCCTGAGTTCGATTTCATCGCTGAGCTTGGAACCGCTGCGATCGAAAAATTTGATGCCATTATCTTCGTAGGCATTGTGGGATGCACTGATAACCACGCCGAGATCCGCGTCGAATTCCTGCGTCAAGCGGGCAATGCCCGGAGTCGGCAACGGACCGATTAACAACACATCGGCTCCGGCCGCGACGAACCCCGCTTCCAGTGCTGATTCGAACATGTACCCGGACAAACGAGTGTCCTTGCCGATGACAACAGTACCGCCGGCAGGCACCAGTACCTGCGCCGCTGCACTGGCAAGCCGCATCGCGAAGTCTGCGGTCATTGGATCCTTGCCGACCGTACCGCGAACCCCGTCTGTTCCAAAAAACTGTTTACTCATTTCCCTGCTTCCATTACAGCGCTGGCTACCTTCAGCGCATCGACCGTCGCTCTGACGTCGTGCGCACGAACAATTTGCGCTCCGTGCATTACTGCTATCACTGCAGCAGAGATGCTGGCAGGCATCCGCTGCTCAACCTCCCGGCCGGTGAGCGCACCCAAGGTCGATTTTCGCGACAAACCGACCAGCACCGGTAATCCAAGACTCAGCAATTGTCGCAGATTTGCCAGTAACTCGACATTGTGGGCCGTTGATTTTCCGAAGCCAAACCCCGGGTCGAGAATTATCCGATCACGATCAATGCCGGCTTCAACGCATGCGTCCATTCTGCCAACGAGGAACGCCGAGACCTCCGCCGCAACATCATTATAGTCCGGATCCTTTTGCATCGTTCGCGGCCGGCCCTGCATATGCATCAGGCAAACCGACACACCTAACTCTGCGGCCGCAGCCAACGCGTGCGGCTCTTGCAGAGCGAGCACATCGTTGATCATTGCAGCGCCCGCAGCAACGGCCTCACGCATGACGGCCGCTTTGCTGGTATCGATCGAGAGCGGCACACCGACCGAGTCGCGCAGCGCTTCAATGATCGGGATGACTCTATCAAGTTCCTGTGGGGCTGCCACTTCGCCGGCACCGGGTCGAGTCGACTCGCCGCCGATATCGATAATGGCCGCACCATCGGCGACCATGGCTTCCGCCTGACGGCGAGCCTTGTCGAGCGTATCGAACTTGCCACCATCGGAAAACGAGTCGGGCGTCATATTGAGTATGCCCATCACCGACGGACTCGGTACGCTCAACGAGCCAATGTGCGGCAAACTAGTGCTCTCGGGCAGGGCCACCGATTTCGCCCGCCGCATCGTCCGAATCTGCGGTGGCGGAGCCGTCATTATCCGGCCGCTTCGCGTCCGGCGTATCGTCCCAGTCTTCCGGCGGTCTGGGTTCGCGACCGTCCATGATGTCTTTTACCTGGTCACTGCCGAGGGTCTCATACTTCATGAGCGCCTTCGCCATCGCATGCAACTTGTCTTTGTTCTGCTGGAGGACTTTGTCTGCACGCTGATAATTGCTATCGATAATCTTCCGAACTTCTTCATCGATGGTGTTCGCGGTGTCGTCCGAGACCTGCTTGTGCTGGGTCACGGAACGGCCAAGAAAAATCTCGCCATCGTCTTCGCTGTAGGTCAGCGGCCCGAGCCGATCAGATAGCCCCCACTTGGTCACCATGTTGCGAGCAATTTCGGTAGCACGCTCGATATCGTTGGAGGCGCCGGTCGTAACGCCATCAGGTCCATTGATCATTTCTTCGGCGATTCGCCCGCCGAACAGGGTCGATATCAGGCTCTCAAGCCGCTGCTTGGAAGTGCTGTAACGGTCTTCTTCCGGCAAGTACATCGTAACGCCGAGCGCTCGGCCGCGCGGAATAATCGTGACTTTGTAAACCGGGTCGTGCTCGGGCATTAAATAGCCAACAATCGCATGACCTGCCTCGTGATACGCGGTGTTGAGCTTTTCTTCTTCGCTCATCACCATGGAGCGGCGCTCGGCACCCATCATGATCTTGTCTTTCGCCAGCTCGAACTGCAGCATACTGACTACCCGATTATTCTCCCGAGCAGCAAACAGCGCGGCTTCATTGACGAGGTTGGCCAGATCCGCACCGGAGAAGCCCGGTGTGCCGCGAGCGATGATACCCGGTTTCACATCGTCATCCAGGGGTACCTTGCGCATATGCACTTTCAGAATTTGCTCACGACCACGAATGTCAGGGAGCGGCACCACAACCTGACGATCAAATCGTCCGGGTCGCAGCAACGCCGGATCAAGAACATCGGGTCGGTTGGTCGCCGCGATGACGATGATGCCTTCGCTGCCCTCAAAACCGTCCATCTCAACCAACATCTGGTTGAGTGTCTGTTCGCGTTCGTCGTGACCACCGCCCAATCCGGCGCCGCGATGTCGGCCAACCGCATCGAGTTCGTCAATGAAGATAATGCACGGCGCCTGCTTCTTCGCCTGATCGAACATGTCGCGAACACGCGAGGCGCCCACACCGACGAACATTTCGACAAAATCCGAGCCGGAAATTGTGAAAAACGGAACCTTCGCCTCACCGGCGATCGCCCTTGCGAGCAAGGTCTTGCCGGTACCCGGCGGACCAACCATCAAGACACCCTTCGGTATCTTGCCGCCCAGGCGTTGAAACTTGCTCGGGTCTTTGAGGAACTCAACGACCTCCGCGACCTCCTGTTTGGCCTCCTCGACCCCGGCAACGTCCGCAAACGTCACGCCGACCTGATCCTCGCCCAGCAAGCGCGCTTTGCTCTTGCCGAAGGACATCGCCCCGCGGCCGCCGCCACTACCTTGCATCTGGCGCATGAAATAAATCCACACACCGATGAGCAGCAATATTGGAAACGAATTGATCAGCAGTGTACCGATCAGGCTTTGGGACTTCGGTTCCTCGCTCCCAAACTTCACACCACTGCTGTCGAGCAAACCGATCAGCGTGTTGTTGTCGGTTTCCGGGCTTATCGTGTAAAACTGCAGCGGTTCGGACTGCCCGTACCGAATCTTCTTCTCGTCAATAACAGCGACGGCCACGTGACCGGAACGGACCGCTGTCAGGAATTCAGAATACGGCGTCTCCTGAGGCTGCTGACTGCCGCTGCCACTGGAAAGGTTTTGCACAACCGACAGGAGAACGACGATTATTACGACGAAGACCAGTATGTTTTTAGTTAAATCATTCACGTTTCGACACTACACCAATTGATAATTTCTCGCTACCAAGTACACCTCACGACTGCCCGCGCGTGAGGCCTTGGGCTTCATGACCCTGACGCGCTCGAAAGAGCGTCTTGCATCGACCACAAACGCATCGAATCCAGCTCCCTGGAAGACCTTGCATACGAAACTGCCGCCCGGCTTCAATACCCGGCGCGCTAAATCGAGTGCGAGTTCGACCAGATTCATCGAGCGCGGCTGATCCACACCTGCAATCCCGCTGATGTTGGGGGCCATATCGCTCATTACAAGGTCTGCGCCGCCATCGCCGACAAGTTGTAGCAGATGGTCAAGTATGGCGTCGCTCTCAAAGTCACCCTGCACAAATTCAACGTCCGGCAAAGAATCCATCGGCAACAGGTCTACGGCAACGATTCGCGCTTTTCCTTTCAGCTTCTTGCTGACGAACTGGCTCCAGCTACCGGGCGCCGAACCCAGGTCAACACACACCATTCCTGGTCGGATGAACCGCTCCTTCTGATCGATCTGCTCGAGCTTGTAAACTGCCCGGGACCGCCAGCCTTCCCGGCGGGCTTGCTGCACGTACGGATCACGCTCCTGACGATCCCGCCAGCTACCTCCTGATCGTCGTGACCTACTCATTACACATCCTTTGTCTGTGCGCACTGATCTTTGCGCAATGGTCACTCACACCCTGTTACACTTCCCGTCCATGAATTTAAGCGAATCACAAAAAAAATACCTGCGCGGTCTCGGTCATCAGCTCAAACCCGCGGTCACGGTCGGTGATGCCGGGCTGTCGGAATCCGTACTCGCCGAGTTCGAGTCGACCTTGGCACACCATGAACTTATCAAAGTCAGGATGCGAGACGTTGATCGAGCGGGACGCGACGAGCTTATCCAAAAACTCTGTGACGGCTACTCCGCGATTCTCGTTCAGCGCATCGGCAATGTTGCACTGCTGTATCGCTCGAATCCGGATAAAAAACCCGAGGCACGCCTCCGAATTCCGTCGCGATAGAGCGCCGCACCCATTCCGCTATTCGTAAAGAACCTCGATAACTTCGTAAGCTTTTTCTCCGTCGGGTGCCTTGAACTCGACAACGTCACCTTCGTTCTTGCTTATCAATGCGCGCGCAATCGGAGACGTAAACGAGATCAGTCCGGTCTTGATGTCCGCTTCGTCCTGGCCAACTATCCTATAGGTGATTTCCTGTTCGGTGCCCTCATCAAGCAGTCTGACCGTCGCACCGAAGATAACCTTGCCCCCGGCATCAATCTCAGTCACGTCTATAACCTGAACGTGTGACAGCTTACCGTCCAGTTCATTAATTCGCCCCTCGATGAAGCCCTGCTGGTCCTTCGCCGCGTGGTACTCGGCGTTTTCTTTCAGATCACCGTGCGCACGGGCTTCGGCAATCGCCTTGATAACCGCCGGTCGATCAATACTCTTCAGTTTTTTCAATTCTTTCTGCAGCAGTTCGTGGCCACGTACTGTCATCGGCTCTTTGTTCACACCACCACCTCGTTATGCAAGTCCTGCAATCGGTTTACGTCACTATTGTCGAGGTGTTCGATAGCGTGGCATGTCGCAAA
Organism: uncultured Woeseiaceae bacterium; assembly: GCA_964654975.1. Lineage (GTDB taxonomy): Bacteria > Pseudomonadota > Gammaproteobacteria > Steroidobacterales > Woeseiaceae > UBA1847. Next base: position 16,900 of record CAZZKW010000031.1, on the reverse strand, counting down.
GGCGGCCCCGAGTGTCGTGTAATAGGTTACTCCGCGGCGCACCGCTTCTGCGCGTATCGACAGCGACTCAACGATCGCCTGTTTGCCTTCTGTCGTATTGACGATCAGATCGATTTCGCCGTTCTTGATCATATCAACGATGTGCGGCCGACCTTCCCTGACCTTGTTCGCGCGTCTGCATGATACACCAGCGCGCGCCAGGTGTTCTGCGGTGCCGTGCGTGGCGACGATATCAAAACCCATGTCTGTTAAGAGTTTGGCGAGTTCCGTGGCACCTTCTTTGTCACGTTCGCGTACCGACAGCAAGGCCGCGCCCTGACGTGGCAACACAACACCGGACGCCAATTGCGCTTTCGCGTACGCCTCGCCGAAGGTGCGCCCCACGCCCATTACTTCGCCCGTAGACTTCATTTCGGGACCGAGAATGGGATCGCTGCCGGGGAACTTGATGAACGGAAACACTGCTTCTTTTACAGAAAAGTACTCCGGCACGCGCTGATCGACGAAACCCTGCTTGGCCAGCGATTCCCCAACCATTACTTTGGCGGCGATCTTCGCCAGTGGCAGTCCGATCGCTTTCGACACAAATGGCACGGTACGAGAAGCACGCGGATTTACCTCCAGCAAGTACACGACGTCTCCCTGAATGGCGAACTGTGTATTCATCAGACCGACCACGTTGAGACCCATCGCGAGCGTGGTCACTTGTGCTTCAAGCTGCTCCTGAACGTCCTCACTCAGACTAAACGGCGGCAGTGAGCACCCGGAGTCACCGGAGTGAACACCGGCCTGTTCGATGTGTTCCATCACGCCGCCAATCAATACACGTTCGCCATCACAAATACAGTCGACATCGACTTCAGTCGCCAGATCAAGAAAACGGTCCAGCAGTACCGGGCTGTCGTTGGAAACATGCAGCGCGGCATCCATGTAAAGCCCGAGGTCTTCCTCACAGTGCACGACTTCCATCGCACGTCCACCGAGCACATACGATGGCCGAACGATCAGCGGGAATCCGACATCGCTGCCGCGTGTCAGGGCTTCCTCCTTACTGCGGGCCGTGCAGTTCGGTGGTTGCTTGAGCTTCAGATCTTCAACCAGTTTCTGGAAGCGTTCGCGATCCTCGGCCAGATCGATCGAATCCGGCGACGTGCCGATGATCGGCGCACCCGCAGCTTCGAGATCCCTCGCCAGCTTCAGCGGCGTCTGGCCACCGTATTGAACGATAACCCCATTGGGCTTTTCCTTGTCGATAATTTCCATGACGTCTTCGAACGTCAGGGATTCGAAATACAAGCGGTCAGAAGTATCGTAATCCGTGGACACCGTCTCCGGATTGCAATTCACCATTATGGTTTCGTAGCCGGCCTCCTTCAGCGCCAGTGCGGCATGCACGCAGCAATAGTCGAACTCGATTCCCTGCCCGATACGGTTAGGACCACCGCCAAGAATCATAATCTTGGGTTTGTCCGTGGGATTCGCCTCACATTCGTCCTCATACGTCGAGTACAAATAGGCTGTTGATGTAGCAAACTCGGCGGCACAGGTATCCACGCGTTTATAGACCGGCCGGACGTCCAGTTGCAGGCGGCGTCTTCGAACAGCATTTTCGCTGACGTTCAGGACCATCGCCATTCGCGCGTCAGAAAACCCCTTGCGCTTCATCGAACGCATCAGAGTCTTATCGATCCCGTTTAGACCCGCTTCAACGATGCGTTGTTCGAAGTTCACCAGATCGGCGATCTGCACCAGGAACCAGGGGTCGATACCCGAAATTTTGGCGACATCTTCGAACGAATAGCCGTGCCGCAACGCATCCGCAACGTACAGAAGTCGATCCGGCCCCGGCATCCTGAGTTCGTGACGCAGCTTATCGCGATCCGCATCCGTCGCAATCTTCCCGCAAATTTCATCCAGCCCGCTTATTCCGGTTTCCAGGCCGCGCAACGCCTTTTGCAGCGATTCCTGGAAGTTTCGCCCTATCGCCATAACTTCGCCGACCGACTTCATTTGCGTCGTCAGGCGATCGTTGGCACCCGGGAATTTTTCGAAGGTGAAGCGAGGAATTTTCGTAACGACATAGTCGATTGTCGGCTCAAACGACGCCGGGGTCGCACCACCGGTAATGTCGTTCTTTAGCTCGTCCAGCGTGTAGCCGATCGCAAGTTTCGCGGCGACTTTGGCGATCGGGAAGCCGGTCGCCTTCGAAGCGAGTGCGGAGGAGCGGGAAACACGCGGATTCATTTCAATAATCAGCACCCGCCCCGTGTTCGGGCAAATCGCAAACTGCACATTGGAGCCGCCGGTCTCAACGCCAATCTTGCGCAATACGTCGATAGAGGCGTTACGCAGGCGCTGGTACTCCTTATCCGTCAGCGTCTGCGCGGGTGCGACGGTAATCGAATCGCCGGTGTGCACCCCCATCGGGTCAAGGTTTTCAATCGCACAGACAATGATGCAGTTGTCGTTGCGGTCGCGTACAACCTCCATCTCGAACTCTTTCCAGCCGATGACGGATTCTTCGAGCAAGACCTCGGACGTCGGTGACATCTCGATGCCATGCGTCACTATGTTTTCAAATTCCTCGCGATTGTAGGCGATGCCACCGCCCGTTCCACCGAGCGTGAATGACGGCCGGATGATTGTCGGGAAACCGATGAGTTTCTGTTTTTCGAACGCCTCGTCCATTGAATGTGCAATTTCTGCTCGGGGGCTTTCGAGACCAATCTCCGTCATGGCCTTGCGGAACAGGTCCCTGTCCTCAGCCATATCAATGGCTTCACGCGACGCGGCAATCAGTTCGACATCGTACTTCTCCAGCACCCCCTCGCGCGCAAGGTCAAGCGCGCAATTCAGTGCTGTTTGGCCGCCCATGGTCGGCAACAAGGCGTCGGGACGTTCTTTTTCGATAATTCGTTCTACGGTCGCCCAATGCACGGGTTCAATGTAGATAGCGTCAGCCATCTCCGGATCCGTCATGATGGTCGCCGGATTGGAGTTGACCAGGACGACGCGATAACCCTCCTCGCGTAGTGCCTTGCACGCCTGCGCGCCCGAGTAATCAAACTCGCACGCCTGGCCGATAACGATCGGACCGGCGCCGATGATCAGGATACTTTCAATGTCGGTGCGTTTTGGCATGTTTAGGTCAGGTTCTGATAAGATGTTTTGGATTAAGTATTAGTCGCAATACATTGATAAATAGCTATTTTCTCAAAGAGACTTCAGCGCGGCTTTGAAACCGCCCTTCTTCTGCTGATCCATGTCATGAATGAAGCGATCAAACAACGGCAGCAGATCGTGCGGGCCGGGGCTCGCCTCCGGATGCCCCTGAAAACCGAAGGCCGGCTTGTCCTTTACTGCGACGCCCTGCAGGCTGCCGTCAAACAGCGAGCGATGCGTTGCCACCATGTCTTCCGGCAGGGTCGATTCATCCACCGCGAAACCATGATTCTGGCTGGTGATCATCACCTGCCCGGTCTCGAGGTTCTGAACCGGGTGATTCGCGCCATGATGTCCGAACTTCATTTTTTCAGTCCTCGCGCCCGCCGCCAACGCCAGTAGCTGGTGGCCCAGACAAATTCCGAACACCGGAATACCCGCCTCCAGGAACGATTGAATCGCCGCAATGGCATAATCGCAAGGCTCCGGATCACCGGGTCCGTTGGACAGGAAAATCCCGTCGGGAAGTAAGGCCATGGCGTCTTGCGCGCTCGTCTTTGCGGGCACCACGGTCAATCGACAATCAAGATCCGACAGCAAGCGCAGGATATTCCGCTTCACACCGAAGTCGTAAGCGACGACGTGGTAAGGCGCAACACGCCGACTCATGATCCGCGGTTTACGCCCAAAGCTTGTGCCGTGGCACCATTGGTACGACTGTTTCGTTGTCACAAATTTGGCGAGGTCCATCCCGGCAATGCCCGGGAACTTCCGGGCATGCTCGATCGCGGTTTGAACGGCCTGATCGCCGCTCACACGGTCGCCGGTCATGATGCAAGCCGACTGCGCACCCTGTTCGCGGATAATGCGCGTCAGCTTCCGTGTATCGATATCGGCAATCGCCACCGTACCGGCCTGCGTCAGAAACTCGGTCAGGGTTCGGTCGGCACGCCAGCTGCTCGCCAACATCGAGGCATCGCGAACAATCAGGCCCGATGCGTGGACCTTTTCGGATTCCATGTCATCACTGTTGGTACCGGTGTTGCCGATGTGGGGATAGGTCAGGGTAACAATTTGCCGGCAGTAGGAAGGGTCGGTCAGGATTTCCTGATAGCCGGTCATTGCGGTGTTGAAGACGACTTCGCCAATCGTCTGTCCATCGGCGCCAATCGAGATGCCGTGGAAAACCGTGCCGTCCTGTAGTGCAAGTATCGCTGACGTACTCAAGTAGGGCCCTCAATTGAAAATACGGGACAGACCACCTGAGGACCAGATCATCGCAGTATCCGCCGAATGCAGATGCACAAAAGCGGAAGGACTGTGCCTTCCGCTCGCGATTTCGCCGACCGCCCAGCGATCCGGCGTAGTTTACTTAAGGGCGGCTGTCGGCACCAGACTCTGGAGTGATTTATTTTGGATCACTGACTAATTCAGGTCGCTAAAGAGAACATCCTGCATCGAATACCACCCCGGCGGTTGGCCACCGACCCAACGCGCCGCCCGGAGCGCTCCGTCAACAAAGACCTGACGCGTGGTCACACTGTGAGAAAAGATCAATTTCTCGGTTGCCGTACTCATTGTCACGCGGTGATCGCCCGGAACCTCACCACGGCGCTCAACGTCGAACTGGATCGTACCGGTTCCTGATTCGCCTCGAGACCCGGCGATAGCCTCGCCGAGCTTCAACGCGGTTCCGGACGGCGAATCAATCTTATGTACGTGGTGAACTTCCGACACTTCCACATCAAAGGATCTGCCCAGCGATCTCGCCGCCTCTCGAACCGAGCGTTCGAGTACCGCAATTCCAAGACTCATGTTGCGATCATAGACCACCGGCACTGCTCCGGATGCGACTTTGAGCTGCGTCATTCGCACTGCATCGAGACCGCTAACGCCACACACCAGCGGCCTGGGACAATCAGCCACGACCTGCAAAACCTCTTCGGTACCTTCCGGGAGACTAAAATCAACAACGACGTCTGCCCGAGTCAGCAGCGCACGCAAGTCGCCACCGCGCTGCCACACACCAACCAGCTCCAGGTCGGCCTGCTGTTCGACCGAGGTGGCGATCGCCTGCCCCATGCGACCGGAGCCAGCGACGACGACAGCGATTCTCTCGGAACTAATGGCAGACTCCCTGGAGTGGAAGCGCCAATACTACTACTGGCCCTGGGGTTTTAGCTGATCCGATCAAAAAAGCGCTTCACGGTATCCAGCCAACCGTCCGCCCGGGGGCTGTGCTTGTCGCCCCCCAGCTTCAGGGACTCGTCGAACTTCTGCAACAACTGCTGCTGCTCTGTTGTGAGATTGACCGGAGTCTCAACCGACACCTGTGCGAACAAGTCGCCCGGGCGATGATCTCTGACAGTCGTTACGCCCTTTCCGCGCAAACGGAAGATCTTTCCAGACTGCGTTCCCGCCGGCACTTTGAGTGAAACGTTGCCGTTCAGGGTCGGCAACTCGACCTCACCACCGAGCGTCGCTATTGCGAAACTTACGGGAACTTCGCAGGATAAATTTGACCCCTCACGCACGAAAATCTTGTGCTTGGCGACTCGTATTTCGACATACAGATCGCCGGCCGGGCCGCCGTTGCGCCCCGCCTCACCCTCACCGGACAGGCGAATTCGATCGCCATCATCAACGCCGGCAGGCACCTTTACGGACAGCGTGCGTGTCTTGCGCTTGCGGCCGCGGCCGTGGCAATCCGCACACGGATCACTAATGGTCGTCCCGGCACCTTTGCACGCGGGGCAGGTCTGCTGCACCGAGAAAAAACCCTGCTGCATGCGAACCTGGCCGATACCGCCGCAAGTTGAGCACGACTGTGGCGTGGTGCCCTTTTTCGCGCCCGAGCCCTTGCAGGTTTCGCAACTCACCTGAGTAGGCACATCGATCTCGACGGTCTCGCCGGCGACGGCGTTCTCCAGATCGAGTTTCAGTTCATAACCGAGGTCCGCACCACGAAACACCTGCGGCCCGCCGCCGCGACGACCGCCGCCGAAGATGTCGCCAAAGACATCGCCGAAAATATCGCCAACACCCTCGCCACCATACCCGCCCTGCCCGCTCGGACCGGCACGCAGTCCGTCGTGGCCGAAACGATCGTAGGTCGCGCGTTTCTCCGAGTCTTTGAGAACCTCGTAGGCTTCTTTTACTTCCTTGAATTTTTCCCCCGACGCACCGTCGTCTTCCTTATTGCGGTCCGGGTGGAACTTCATCGCAAGCCGACGATACGACTTCTTGATCTCGTCGGCAGATGCCGATTTGGAGACGCCCAGAATTTCGTAATAGTCGCGTTTAGCCATATTGTTCGCTGCTACTGAAAGCTAAGTCTTACTCGGACTTCGACTTGTCGTCCCGATCGTCTTTATCGACCTCTTCGAATTCAGCATCAACAACGTCGTCCGCGGGCGAGCCGCTCTCGGCATCCTCCGCTCCAGCGTCCGCTGCCTGCTCAGCGTACAATTTCTGCGCCAGACCACCAGAGGCTTCGCCCAGAGCCGCAGTCTTGGCATCGATGGTATCTTTGTCGTCGCCGTCGAGCGCAGTCTTGAGATCGGAAATTGCAGTCTCGACCGCGAGCCGTTCTTCTGCTGACGCTTTTTCGCCCAGTTCACTAAGTGTCTTCTCCGCGGCGTGTATCAAACCATCGGCCTGATTTCGCGTGTCGACCAGTTCCCGGAACTTGCGATCTTCTTCGGCGTGACTCTCCGCATCCGTCACCATCTGCTCGATCTCGTCGTCGGACAATCCGCTGGACGCCTTGATGACGATGGTCTGGCTCTTGCCGGTCGCCTTGTCCTTGGCGGACACGTTGAGGATACCGTTCGCATCGATGTCGAAAGTTACCTCAATCTGCGGCAATCCTCGTGGCGACGGTGGAATGTCCGCAAGGTCGAAGCGCCCCAGGGACTTGTTGTCCAAAGAGCGTTCGCGTTCGCCCTGCAGCACGTGAATGGTCACGGCTGTCTGGTTATCGTCCGCCGTTGAAAAGACCTGCTCCGCATTGGCCGGAATCGTTGTGTTCTTGTCGATCAACTTGGTCATCACACCGCCGAGGGTCTCGATGCCCAGCGACAACGGAGTCACGTCCAGCAACAGTACGTCCTTGACGTCACCGGCCAGAACACCGCCCTGAATCGCGGCGCCGACAGCAACCGCTTCGTCGGGATTCACATCGCGACGGGGTTCTTTGCCAAAGAAGTTTTTCACTTCCTCCTGGACCTTGGGCATACGAATCTGGCCACCCACAAGAATGACGTCATCGATTTCGTTAACTTTCAGGCCCGCATCGTTGAGGGCGATTTTGCACGGCTCAATCGTGCGTGCAATCAAGTCCTCGACCAGCGATTCAAGTTTGGCACGAGTCAACTTGATATTGAGGTGCTTCGGACCACTGGCATCGGCGGTGATGTACGGCAGGTTGACCTCGGTCTGCTGCTGCGTACTGAGTTCAATCTTGGCTTTCTCCGACGCCTCTTTCAGGCGCTGCATGGCCAGAGGATCCGATGTGATATCCACACCGCTCTCGCGCTCAAACTCGCCGCTGAGGTACTCGATAACACGCATGTCAAAGTCTTCGCCACCGAGGAAGGTGTCGCCGTTGGTCGCGAGCACTTCAAACTGGTGCTCACCATCAACTTCGGCGATCTCGATGATTGAGACGTCAAAGGTACCGCCACCGAGGTCGAATACCGCGATCTTGGCATCACCACGTTTCTTGTCCATGCCGTACGCCAGCGCAGCAGCGGTCGGCTCGTTAATAATGCGCTTTACATCGAGACCGGCAATCTTGCCGGCGTCTTTTGTTGCCTGACGCTGGGAATCGTTAAAGTAGGCCGGGACCGTAACAACGGCTTCGGTAACCTCTTCACCCAGGTAGTCCTCGGCGGTCTTCTTCATCTTCATGAGGACGCGAGCTGAAATCTCCGGCGGCGCCATCTTCTTGCCCATCGCCTCTACCCACGCATCGCCATTGTCCGCTTTGACGATGTTGTACGAGACCATGTCGATATCGCGCTGCACCACGTCGTCCTCGAAACGGCGCCCAATAAGGCGCTTCACGGCGAACAGCGTGTTGGTTGGATTTGTAACCGCCTGGCGCTTGGCCGACTGACCGACTAATACCTGGTCATCTTTGCTGAATGCGACAATCGACGGCGTCGTACGATCACCTTCGCTGTTTTCGATAATCTTGGGGGCACCACCCTCCATGACCGCAACGCAGGAGTTGGTGGTACCAAGGTCGATACCAATCACTTTGCCCATGTTCTTACGCTCCAAATATATAAATAATCAAACTGGCTCTCTAGGTGGGGCCAACACCCCGTGTTTCAAGCGATCCGGCCGGCTAATTTGGCCGGTCACTCTTATCCGGTCATCGCTATTCTGTGGCGACTTGTTCTGTTGCGACAATTACCATGGCCGGCCTCAACAGACGACCGTTCAATGCATAGCCCTTTTGGACCACGGTAACCACCGACCCCGGCTCGACGTCGTCCGAGGCCTGCATACTAATGGCCTCGTGCAGTTCGGGATCGAACGGTTCGCCCACCGGCTCGATCTCCTCGATGCCAAATTGCTGCATGGTGCCGCCCAGCAGCTTCAACGTCGCCGCACCGCCTTCGAGCAAACTCTCAACGCTCGTCGTATCCGCCGCGGCCAAGCCCATTTCCAGGCTGTCTCTGACCGCAAGCAGCGCCTTAGAGAAACGCTCCAGCGCAAATCTATGGGCATTCTCGACATCCCTCGCTGCTCGTTTGCGAACATTCTCCAGTTCGGCCGCCGTTCGCAAATAGCGATCCCAGTTTTCGTCCGCCTTGCCCTGCAGCGCCTCGAGTTCAGATACCTCATCGGCGGAGTCTTCCGCTTCTGCGGGATCCGCAGCGGCCGCCTGTTCGTCCAGCTCTTCGTCGGGGCGTTGTGCCTGGTCATTCATTCGTTCCAGCTCCAGTACCTGGGCATCGCTCGCCGAGCGGGCGAGTGATGCGCAAAATGAGATTCGCAGTTTGGGGATCGCGGCAGGAATATCAAGAGCTGCGGCGGCAAATTCGCGCGTTTTGGCGTGGATGTTAGCAATCAGCTCTTCTGATGCAGCGCCGACTCCAGAATTCGAGCGGTTACCTCGACAATCGGTACGACTCGGTCATACGCCATTCGGGTAGGCCCGATGACACCCAGGACGCCGATGGTGTCCTCGTCAACGTGATACGGCGCCGTTATGACGCTGCAACCGTCAAAAATTCGGTAGCCCGACTCCTCGCCGATAAAAATCTGCACACCCTTGGCGGTGATGCTCCGGTCCAGCAAATCAAGAATGACGCGCTTGCGGGAAAACGCATCGAACAAGCGGCGCAAGGTATCGAGATCGGATAATTCGGCGAAATCCATCAGATTGGTTTCGCCCGCTACCACGTAGTTGTTATCCGGGCCCGCGACGCCGTCCATCGCAGTTTGCGCGACAGAAATAATCTCATGCATGGTCTGATTCATCGAATCGCGCGTCTTGTCGAGGTCCTGCAATAACCGGGAGCGCACGCGCTCGAGGTCAACGCCGGCGTACTGCTCGTTGATGTAATTTTGCGCCTGCCGCAGCTCAGAAGCCGAATAGTCCCTGTCGGTATGCAATATCCGGTTCTGAACCTCGCGGTCGTTCACGACCAGAATTACGAGTACACGATTCTCAGACAACGGCAGAAATTCAATTTGTCGCAACGTGACCTGCGGTGATCGAGGCGCGGTAACCACACCGGCCATACGTGTGAATTCCGACAACATGCTGGACACCGCTCCCACCAGGCCGTCCGGATTCTCGGACTCGCCGCGAATCTGTTCCTGTATCTTGCGAATATCGCCGTCGTCCGGCTGCTGATAGCGCACCAGCGTGTCCACAAACAGGCGATAACCTTTCGGCGTCGGTATGCGACCGGCCGAAGTGTGCGGTGCGGATACCAGCCCCAGTTCTTCGAGGTCCGACATGACGTTGCGAATAGTCGCAGGACTCAGGTCCAGACCCGCATCCTTCGACAGCGTGCGCGAACCCACGGGCTGGCCATCACGGATATACCGCTGGATTAGTACGCGCAACAGATGCTGGCCGCGATCGTTGGGTACGCGATCACCGGACATCGGATTGGCAGTTTCGGCAGACATTGTGCTGGAAACGCTAGCAATGGCTTGGCTGTGGGTCAAGGGTTTGCCACAATCGGGCCATGGGCGCACCGTTTAACAGAATAATAATCGTCGGCCGGCAGGAGGACCCGCGGGTCGCTGAGCCGCTGGAACTCTTGACCACGCATTTGACAAAATCCGGCATTGGTTTGTTAAGCGAGGATGAAATCGGCGACGCCGAACTCGTTATCGCCATCGGCGGGGACGGCACGATGCTTTACGCCAGTCGCCTCGCCCGCGAAACAGGAACGCCGATTCTGGGCATTAACCGCGGACGGCTTGGTTTCCTGGCAGACGTCACTCCGGACGAAATGATCGCCAGTGTCGAGCAGGTACTAAAGGGTGACTATTCAACCGATTCCCGACTGCTTCTTGAGGCACGACTTGATCCCGTCTCCGGCGACGAGCGAGTCGCTTACGCCCTGAATGACGTCGTCCTGCAGCGCCACGAGACCGGGCGCATGGTGGATTTCGATACCCACATCAGCGGTCGCTACGTCAACACGCACTCTGGCGATGGTTTAATCATCGCGACTCCGACCGGATCGACGGCATACGCGTTGAGCTGCGGCGGACCGATTATTGAACCGCAACTGGACGCCATCGTCGTGGTGCCGGTCTGCCCCCATACCCTTACCGACCGACCGATCGTTATCGCTGCAAACCAGTCCGTCGAGGTGTCGTTGCTGCAGCGCAACGATACCAAGGCTCAGATTACCGTCGACGGATTCTCCATGGGCAGCATCAAACCGAACGATAAATTGCGCATTTGTGCAGCAAAAAAGCGACTGACACTGGTGCACCCGCCCGGCTATGATTTTTACGGAATCTTGCGTTCCAAACTTTTCTGGGGCCGTGACAGCCGCAACCGGGAAGCCTGACATGTTGATGAACCTGCAAGTCCGCGATTTCGCCATCGTCGAGAAGATCGATATCGAGTTTGAATCCGGCATGACGGTCCTGACCGGGGAAACCGGAGCCGGTAAATCGATACTCGTGGACGCGCTGGGGCTGGTTCTTGGTGAGCGCGGCAATGCACAACTGGTGCGCAGCGGCGCAAAGCGCGCCGAATTCGCCGCCCAATTCGACGTCTCCGGACTGGACGACGTACGAGCGTGGCTCGAAGAACAGGCCCTGGATCTCGACGGCGACTGCCTGTTGCGTCGAGTGATCAATGCTGACGGTCGATCTCGTGCGTTTATCAACGGCAATGCTGTACCGCTCTCGCAGCTAAAAAGCGTCGGCGAGCTGTTGCTGGATATCCACGGTCAACATTTTCATCAATCGCTGGCCCGACGGCCGGTGCAGCGCGACTTACTGGATCATTTTGGCGGCTTGCTGGAGCAACGCGCTGCGACCGCCACTCACTACTCCGCCTGGATGGCTGTTACCGAGCGGCTAAAGTCATTGCTGGATGCGGATGCCGACCGTGCGTCACGTCTTGACCTGCTGACTTTTCAGTTGCGGGAACTTGAATCCCTGGGACTGAGCGACGGTGAACCGGACGCCCTCGAATCCGAGCGCCAAAAACTGCAAAACAGCGGCCGACTGGCGGACGGCGTAACCGTTGCTCTGGACGCACTCGTCGACAGTGAGTCGAACAACGCGAACAAGCTGATTGCCGAAGCGACGCGCGCAATCCAATCCATCTCCGACTACGACACGACACTCCGTCCACTGCTGGAACTTCTCAGTACCGCAAGCATCCAGATAGCAGAGACCACCGATACGTTGCGTCGCTACGGCGAAGACATCGACATGGACCCGCGCCGCCGTGACTGGGTCGAAGAACGGCTGGACGCGGTTCAGGCCATCGCCCGCAAGCATCGAGTAACAGCCCATGAGTTGCCGGCGTTGCACAGCAGGCTTCGGGAAGAACTCGACAAACTGGCGAACGCTGAAGAAACCGGACGCGCGCTGGAACTTCAGGCAACTGCCCTGCGAGACGAATTCTTCGCCAGTGCCGACGTACTGTCACAAGCCCGCACCAAGGCGGCGAAGTCGTTTTCAGCGGCAGTTACCGATGCGATGTCCGGTCTCGGCATGCCCGGCGGTGTTTTTGAAGTGACGCTTTCGCAACTCAAGGACCAGGCGGTTCGTCCCTGGGGCGTCGACGACATCGAATTCATGATCAGCGCAAACCCCGGTCAGGAAGTGCAGCCCTTGGCGAAAATCGCGTCGGGTGGTGAACTATCGCGAATGAGCTTGTCGATTCAGGTAATCGCCACCGACGGCAGTTCGATTCCGACCATGATCTTCGATGAAGTGGACAGCGGTGTCGGCGGCGGAGTGGCTGAGATGGTCGGTCGGCGGCTGCAGGAACTCGGTAATAATCGGCAAGTTCTGTGTGTCACCCATCTTCCGCAGGTCGCGAGTCTGGCGGATCAACACTTTCGCATCAGTAAGGTCACCGATGGCAAGTCAACGAGGACCGGCCTGCAGGTCCTCGGTAAAACCGAGCGCATCGAGGAACTGGCGCGAATGCTGGGCGGTGTTGAAATCACCGGAAAGACCCTGGAGCACGCCGCGGAAATGCTCGCCGGCGCACGCAGAAAACGTGCCTAATTCGGCCGTTCCCAGGCTATTTCAGGACTTTTTTTTCAGTCACGTAGAGAACCAGACTGTGATCGAGCAGCTCATAGCCGTGTTCTTCCGCTATTTCTCGCTGAATTCTTTCGATCTCGGGGCTCATGAATTCGACGACATCCCCTGAATCGACGACCACCATGTGATCATGGTGCTCACCTTCGTCGAGCTCGAAAATCGAGTGACCGCCCTCGAAGTTATGGCGCGTCACCAGGCGCGCCGCCTCGAACTGCGTGAGCACGCGATAGACCGTCGCCAAACCAATATCCTCACCCTCATGCAACAACTGCTTGTAGACATCCTCGGCGCTCATATGGCGAACTTTGGCGTCTTCAAGTATCTGCAGAATTTTCAGGCGCGGCATAGTTACCTTTAGACCCGCCTGACGAAGTTCCTTTCTTTGCTGCATGATCTGGCTCTCACAGGTATGATGCGCGCCTATTATGACAATGTGGCTGAACATTTTCAGCCCAAAACGTTCACACAAACATGACTATGCGTAAATCAGTACTGCTAACTCTCACCTTCTTCTGTCTCGTTGTCGCCAGCGGCTGCGTTTACCGCGCCAATATTGCGCAAGGGAACCTGATCAAGCAGGAGGACCTCGATCAGGCCGAGGTCGGCATGACCAAGACTCAGGTGCGCTTCCTGCTCGGAACGCCGATGATCGACGATCCGTTTACGCGCAACCGATGGGACTACATCTACTATCTGAAAGTCGGCCGCGCCGATGCCGGCCACAAACGCTGGGTGACGATCTATTTTGTGGACGACAAGGTTAGCGAAATCCTCAAAGACCAGGAGCTGGCGCCTACTCTGTAGAGACGTCTGCGCTACCCATCGTCTGACCCGACAAGGCCAGCTGGCGCCGCGCCTCTTTGGGATCAAGTGCCAACGACCGGTAAAGCTCCACTCTGTCGCCCTGTTTCACGACGTAATCCCGACCCACTTTGCGACCCCAGATCCCGACGACTAATTGCTCGATTCCGCAACCTGGGAACGTCGCTTCAAGCCCGGATGCGTGAACGACTTCGGCGACCGTTGCACCGGTTTTCACGACCAGTGCCAGAAGCGACTGCCGTCCGGGAAGGGCAAACACGACCTCAACCTCAATTTCGGACACGCTCATGAGTATATTTCTCGTGCCCGTCGGATGAACGACTCGATCAACGTACTACAGATCTCCTCCAGGTAGCTGCCGAACAAGGCATCCGTTATTCGACTTTCGAACGCAAATTCCAGGTCCAGAGATACTTTGCAGCCATCATCACCAAGCTGCTCAAATCGCCAGCCACCGGAAAGATGCCGAAACGGCCCGCCGATCAGCTCCAGCCCTATCGCCGATCCAGGGCTCAAGGTATTAAGCGTGCGGAAGGTTTTTCTTATCACACCGCGTTGCAGATCGAGCGACGCTTCCACGACTTTCGAATCGAGCGAGTGCACCGTGGCCCCGGTGCACCACGGAAGAAACTCCGGATAGGCCACTATGTCTTCGACCAACGCGTACATCTGGTCAGCCGAGTACGGCACCAACGCACTGCGAGCGACTTTTCGCACCGGAATCTCGTTAGGTTACGGCATTGATCAAGACGAACAGGATGCCGATCGGTGCAATGAATCTGGCCAGCACGCGCCAGGCCTTGTAGAGCATCCCGGAGCTACCAAGTTCGTCAGCCGTTGAATTGCGGCACATCACCCAGCCGGCAAATATCGTTATCAACAAACCGCCAAGAGGCAACATGATATTGCTGGTCAAGTAATCCACGTTATCGAAGATAGTGCCGGCCAGAAAGTTCACGTCGGCGAGAACATTGAACGACAACACCGAACCGAAGCCGAGAACCCAGATCGATCCACCGATGATGACGGCGGCCTGCGCCCGAGATCGATTGAAGTGCTCAACCACCCACGCGACGGCGGGTTCCATGAGGCCGATCGCGGACGTCCAGGCCGCGAATGACAGCAACACAAAAAAGATCGTGGAAAAGAAAGCACCCCCGGCCATTTGTCCGAAAGCCAGTGGCAACGTGTCGAACACCAGGCCCGGGCCATCAGCGGGATCGAGGCCATTCGCAAATACCAGCGGAAAAATTACCAGTCCGGCAAGAATCGCGATTCCGGTATCGGCGCCGACGACGGCTACGGATGCGCCCGTGATCGACGTCTCTTCGGGCAAGTACGCTCCGTACGCCATGATCGCGCCCATACCAATGCTTAAGGTGAAAAACGCCTGTCCCAGCGCTGCCAGCACACTGTTCCAGCTTAACTTTGAGAAATCCGGCGTAAACATGAAGGCAACGCCTTCGGCGAAGTAACCGGAGTTAATGGAATAAATCAGTAGCGTGAACATTAACACCAGCAATGCAGGCACCATGAACTTTACCGCTCGTTCCAGACCGCCCTCAACACCTTTGGCCACAACGAACACGGTCAATGCCATGAAAAGCGTGTGACACAAGGCGACTGCCTTCCAGTTTGCAACAAAGGCACCGAACTCATCGCCCACGACCTGGGCAGTGGCATCGACAAATACGCCAGTCGCGCTCTTGACGATGTAAGTCAGCGTCCATCCCGCAATAACACTGTAGTAAGAGAGAATCAGGATACCGGCGATCACGCCCATGCCACCGACCCACCGCCACTTCCCCGAACTTCCCTCTTCTTTGCCGAGCAGCTCCATGGTCGCGATGGGGTTGCGTCGCCCTCGCCGTCCGATGAGAATCTCGGACATCATGACCGGCAGACCAATAACGACCACGCAGACCAGATAAACGAGGACAAATGCACCGCCACCGTTTTGTCCTGCGATATAGGGAAACTTCCAGATATTTCCGAGCCCGACTGCCGAGCCGGTAACGGCCAGAATGAAGGCCATTCTTGAGGACCAGTGTCCGTGCAGTGAGGTTCTTTTTCCGTCGCCTGCCTGATTGCTTAGCATTATTATTTTCTCTAATCGGCAATGATTGCGGCGATTCTTATACAAAACCGGGTGTCTGACAACGCTTAAGCCCTATAATCCGCCCACTAGCCACACGTCACAGTCGCAGTTTTGATCGAAATCCATGAGCAATAAGAAAACAAAAAAGTCGTCCGATAAAGTTATCGCGGTCAATCGCCGGGCGCGGCATGACTATTTCATCGAAGACAAATTCGAGGCCGGTCTGGCCCTTGAGGGCTGGGAGGTCAAGAGCCTGCGCGAGGGTCGCGCGCAGATTACCGAGGCTTATGTAAACTTGAGAAAAGGCGAGGCTTGGCTGGTGGGCGCTCATATTTCGCCACTGACCACGACTTCAACCCACATCAAGGCCGACCCCACGCGAGCCCGAAAGCTGCTGCTGAATCGCTACGAGCTGGACCGGCTGACCGGCGCCGTGGAGCGCAAGGGCTATGCGCTGGTGCCGCTGAACCTGCATTGGTACAAAGGCCGCGCGAAACTCGACCTTGGTCTGGCAAAAGGCAAGAAGCAGCACGACAAGCGAGCCGACAAGAAAGATCAGGACTGGCAGCGGCAAAAAGCCCGAATACTGAAGAAATAGCCTTCGGCAAAGCCAAACAACGCCCAATTAGTGATTAACACGCTTGTTTTTCAGAATTTGCCCCTTACACTGGTGGGACACGGGGGTGACATGGCTTCGACGTGGGTCGCGAAACTCCGAGTGCATGCCGAGGGACAGATTACCTCGTAAATCCACCTGTAAAACTTATAGTTGCCAACGAAGACAACTACGCTTTAGCTGCTTAAAAACCAGTTTAAGGCCTTCTGCCCGGATCGTGCCTGTGCGTCCGGATCCCAGGAGTCACCGACACAGGACCGCGGTGAAGGCATGTTCAGGGCCAGACCCGTTAAATCCTTGCTGAACTGGCTGTGAGTTTTCCCTGCCCGTCGGGTAGCACGCAGTGAGATTAAAGACGGAATAAGCATGTAGATCTCGTAGCGTAGGATTTGCGGACGTGGGTTCGATTCCCACCACCTCCACCA
>CAZZKW010000030.1:0-37051 GCA_964654975.1 uncultured Woeseiaceae bacterium | reverse complement strand
TGTCGGCGGACCTGGTGCTTGAGGAGTTTGAAGAAAACCCGTTTCTTGAGCGCTTTTACCGCGACGGGCGGTCAGCGGCCCTGCCGGCGCAGATGTTTTTCCTGTTCGCGCGCGCGCGCCAGATCGAGCAGATGCGACAGTCCGATCTGTTTTCTACGGTTCGCATTTCCGACTACCTGTTCACCCGCGACCGATTGTTCGCGGAGTTAAACCTCGATTCCGAAGAGTTAAAACTCTACCAGCAAATCTCCGACAACCTCGCGATCGAGGCGCCGGTACCGGACCTCGTCATCTACCTGCAGGCATCCGTGGATGCGATTATGCGACGACTCGCGCGGCGTGACTCGGCCTACGACCGGTTTGTCGAACGCGACTATCTCGAACGACTGACGGATGCCTACTCGCGCTTTTTCCACCACTACGACGACGGTCCGTTACTCATTGTGAACGCCTCTCAGATCGATCCGGTCAACAATGAGGCCGACTACCAGCAACTCTTTCAGCAAATCGAGCGCACCACCGGCGGACGTCACTTTTTTAACCCGGTCGCCGCAGCGCTCGCCTGATATCCTCGGAACCCATGTACACACAGCTTGAACAACGCGGCATGTCAGAGCCGCCCGTAAACGTCTCAACCTTGCGAAAGATGAAGCAGGAAGGCGAGCCGATTGCGTGTCTTACCGCGTACGACGCCAGCTACGCTGCACTCGTTGATGCCGCGGGAACCGATCTGGTGCTGGTCGGCGATTCGCTGGGCATGGTGATTCAGGGGCACGATACGACGGTGCCGGTGACCGTGGACGATATCGTCTATCACTCGCGCACGGTTGCGCGCGGTTTGCGGCGGGCGTTTCTGGTCGCGGACATGCCGTTTATGAGTTACACCAAACCGGACCTGGCGCTCAACAACGCCGTGCGTCTGATGCAGGACGGCGGCGCAATGATGGTCAAGCTGGAGGGCGGTGACGATCAGGTCGATGTCGTCGAGCACCTCGCGCGTCACGATATCCCGGTGTGCGCACACCTGGGTCTGAAACCGCAATCGGTTCACAAGATTGGCGGTTTCAAGGTGCAGGGCAGGGACCCGGACCAGGCGACGGAGATGGCCGCGGCGGCAAAACGTCTGCAGGATGCCGGTGCGGATATTGTGTTGCTGGAATGCGTGCCAAACGAGGTGGGCAAGGTCATTACCGAGAAACTCGATGTGCCGGTGATCGGTATCGGTGCCGGCCCGGATGTGAACGGTCAGATTCTGGTCTTGTACGACGTTCTGGACATTACTCAGGGTCGTACGCCGAGGTTTGTGAAGAATTTTCAGTCCGCCTGCACATCGCCGCTCGCCGCGCTGCAGGCTTACGTTCGTGAAGTTAAAGAAGGGGATTACCCTGCACCAGAACACTGTTTTTCCTGACACGCTCCGGGATTTAAAGAAACCATGTTAGTTATTCACAGCAAGCAGGAGCTCGATGAGCAACTGGCCGAGTGGCGTCAGCAGGACGAACACATCGCGTTGGTGCCGACGATGGGCAGCCTGCACGCCGGTCATTTGTCGCTGGTTGAACTCGCTCGCGAACACGCGGAGCGCGTCGTGGTCAGTATTTTTGTGAATCCAATGCAGTTCGGCGAAGGCGAAGACTTCGACGAGTACCCGCGGACGCTGGAGCGCGATACGCTTCGGCTTAAGAAGACAGCCGCGGATCTGATTTTTGCGCCCAGCGTCGAAACGATGTATCCGTTTGGGTTGAAGGATGCGACGACGGTTTCGGTACCTCGCATTACCGAGAATTTCTGCGGTGCCAGTCGCCCCGGTCATTTTGACGGTGTGACGTCGGTGGTTGCCCGGCTGTTCGCGTTGATTCAGCCGACTGCGGCGGCATTCGGTCAGAAAGATTATCAGCAGCAACTGGTCATTCGACACATGTCCCTGGACCTCAACTTGCCCATCTCGATTATCACCGGCGAGACCGTGCGCGAAGAGGACGGTCTTGCGATGAGCTCGCGGAATAATTCTCTGAGCGATGAAGAACGGGCCAAGGCGCCGATGCTGTACGAGGTTTTGTCCGGTGTCGGCGACGAGTTACAAAGCGGACGTCGAAATTTTGAAGACCTGGAAACGGAATCGATCCAAAAACTCGGCGATGCTGGCTTTGAGGTTGACTACTTCGCGATTCGACGTGCGCAAAATCTTGAAATCCCGGATCGCGATTGCGATGAGCTTGTGGTGCTGGTTGCCGCGCAGCTTGGCGACGCCCGGTTAATCGATAATACGGTGGTAACGATTTAATCTGAGACTGTATTTCGTCCGGCGTGTTTGGCTCGGTACAGAGCAGCGTCCGCATCCCGGGTCAGCGAATCGAAGTCACCGTTCTCAGAAAGCTCAGCGACGCCCATGGATACTTTTACCGGAATCTGAATCAGCGAGTCGCTGCCGTCACCGGTGATGCCGCTAACGGCAGCTCGAACACGTTCGCCGATGGCGAGCGCCTGCTCCCGATTTGTGCCGGGCAACAATACTGCGAACTCGTCACCGCCGTAGCGTACCAATCGGTCATGTGGCCGAAACTGTGTACGCAGAATTTTCGCGACCGCGGTCAAGGCACGGTCGCCTGCGATGTGTCCGAACATATCGTTAAACTGTTTGAAATCGTCGACGTCGATCATCACCATGGCGACCGGCGCGTCGTTTTCGACGCAGTGTTTTATTTCAGCAGGGAACGCCTCCAGCATGGCATGCCGGTTCGCCAGACCGGTCAGCGCGTCAGTCGTCGCGTGGCGCTCGAATTTTTTCAACTCACCAAAGCTGTCCGCGATCACCCGGTTATGGCTGCGAACGCGTTCTGACAGAACAACCAGCAGGTTCTTTGCGAAGTCGTGAGACGCATCGACCATCTCCCACAATATCGTCTGGTGAATCAGCAGCAAATGCGACTCTTCCGCACCGATCACGAATGCCGACGGATCCCGGTCCTCGATGATGGACATCTCGCCCACGCAGGCACCGACATCCATGGTCGCGATTACCGGTGTGTCCGGCGAACCGACGTGAATATTGAGGCTGCCCGAGAGGACGATGAATACGTGTTCGTTCTTGTGATCGGGAGACAGCAGCAGTTCGCCCGCGGCGAGGTCGCGGCGGTCGCAGCGTTGCAATAATTCACGCACGTCATCCGGTCGCACGTCCCTGAACAGTTCGAGACTGTCGAGCAGCGAGCGTTTGTAGTCCGAATTAATGGCCAGCGATTGCGGCAATGCATACTCCCTTTGTTAGCAGGGAATTGTTGCGCTTTTGAGGCCAAATAAACATCGACCAGAGCACAGTAGTCCGGTGTCAAAGTGTGACAGGCGTCACTTGTCGTCGGCGGCGAGTTCGGCACGTGCCTCAGCGAAATCCGAACGATCATCTTCCGCGGTTTCGGGATAGCGCAGACCAATGCTTTGCATGGCGTTGATAATGGTCTCGGCGACGCGCGCGCGCATGTAGGGTTTGTCATCGGCAGGTATTGCGTACCACGGCGCCCACGGCCGGGAGGTGGCATTCAGCGCGCTTTGGTAAGCCGCCATGTATTGATCCCAATAGCGCCGTTCTTTCACATCGCCGGGTTCGAATTTCCAGTTCTTGGCCGGGTCGTCCAGACGGGCCAGAAACCGTCGTTTTTGCTCGTCTTTCGAGACGTTTAGCCAGAACTTGAGAATAACGGTGCCGTTGCGCGCGAGGTGTTCTTCCTGTTGCCGGATCGAGCGCAGTCGTTCGTCCCAAATAGTTTCGAGGTCGAGTTCGCCGGGCAACTTCTGATAGCCTAGAATTTTCGGGTGTACGCGTACCACGAGAACCTCTTCGTACTGACTGCGATTGAATATTCCGATTCGGCCGCGTTCCGGCAGGCGTACCGTTGTGCGCCACAGGAAGTCGTGGTCGAGTTCCAAAGAGGACGGTTTCTTGAAACTGAAGACCTGGCATCCCGAAGGATCGACGCCCTGCATGACGGCGCGAATAGTGCTGTCTTTTCCGGCGGCGTCCATTGCCTGAAACACCAGCAGCACGGAGCGTCTGTCGCCGGCGGCCAGAACCTGTTGCAACAGGCTTAGCTGCTGGGTTGCGCGCCGGCGGTGTTTGCCTTTGTGGCGATGGCCGTCAGTCTGTGGTGTGGTGCTTGTTTTACCCACATCGAAACTGCCATCGTAGGGAACCAGGTATTTCGAATCGGGTGCTTCAAACATCGGTGCTCTCCGTTGCTGCGTGCTTTTCAATCGCCCACTGTACATGTTCGGCGACCAGCGGCGAATCTTCTTCACGTCGGGTATCGAGCGCGGCGACAACTTCAGGAGTTGTGTTCGCATTACCGAGTGCAACCGCGATGTTTCGTAACCAGCGTTCGTGACCGAGTCTGCGAATGGCGCTGCCTTCGGTTCTTTTCAGCCAGGTTTCTTCGTTCCACAAAAACAACTCGGTCAACTGTGCGCTGTCCAAACCGTGACGTGGAGCGAAGTCAGCCTCTGCTGTGGGTTTGGCAAACTTGTTCCAGGGGCAGAACAACTGGCAGTCGTCGCAACCGTAAATTCGATTGCCCATCGCTTCGCGAAACTCGGCCGGTATCGGGCCTTTGTTTTCGATCGTCAAATAGGAAATGCAACGTCGAGCGTCGAGCGAGTAGGGCGCAACAATCGCCTGTGTCGGGCAGATATCGATGCAGGCAGTACAACTGCCGCAATGCGATTGCTCGGGTTCGTCGATGGCCAGTGGCAGGTCGGTGTACAACTCGCCAAGGAAAAACCACGAACCGGTGTCGCGGTCGATAACATTTGTGTGTTTGCCGACCCAGCCAAGGCCGGCTTTTTCCGCGAGCGCTTTTTCAAGTACGGGTGCGCTGTCGACAAACACGCGGTAGCCAAATTCTCCGACGGTTTCTTCAATGCGTCGTGCCAGAGCGCGAAGGCGGTTTCGAAGCAGCTTGTGGTAGTCACGACCGAGCGCATAACGGGAAATGTAGGCGGCGGATTCGTGATCGAGTAACGCCTGGGCTGCGACCTGCGGTTCCGGCAGGTAGTCCATGCGAACGGATATTACGCGGACGGTTCCCGGAACGAGCTCGCCCGGCCGGCTGCGCTTGCTGCCGTGACGTTCCATGTAGCTCATCGTGCCGTGAAATCTTGCACGCAGCCAGTCGGTGAGGCGACTTTCCGCGGTATCGAGTGCGACGTCCGTGACGCCAGTTCGCTGAAAACCCAGCTCACCGCACCATTGGACAATCGCGCTTTTCAGCGCGGTCATATCAACAGCGGCGTAGGGGTCTGTGTTGCTCATCACGGTTGGTTCCTTCTTCGGGCACAGTATAATCGTGGTCATGTCGTCTTTACCCGCAAACATTTATTCCGTCGAGTCGGTTTGCGAGATGGATCGCATCGCAATCGAAGATCTCGGCATTCCGGGGTACACGCTGATGCAGCGTGCCGGGAGTGCGGCCGTTCGGGCGGCACGTGTGCGGTTTCCCGACGCACGTCGATGGCAGGTGCTGTGCGGGTCCGGCAACAACGGCGGCGACGGCTACGTCGTTGCGCGCCTCGCGGCGGAGGAGGGCATTGCTGCCTCGGTCGTAACCCTGGTCGATCCCGCGACACTCAGTGGTGACGCGGCAACCGCGTACGCCGATTTTAAGGCGGCGGGTGGCACCGTCGCGCCGTGGGCGGGTGAGCTTGACGCCGACGCGCAGCTACTCGTCGATGCCATTCTGGGCCGGGGTCTGGAGCGCGATGTCGGCGGCGTCTTTGCAGACGCCGTTAAGGCCATCAACGCGCATCCAGCCGCTGTCCACGCCATGGACATCGCGACCGGAATCAACGGCGACAGCGGCCGTGTCATGGGCAGCGCGGTCAAAGCGACGCTCACCACAACCTTCGTCGCGCTCAAAAGCGGACTTTTTCTCGGCGCCGGTCCGACGCACTGCGGTGAAGTCAATCTTGCCCGTCTGGATATCGGCGCGGCGGCTCTGGCTGCGATTCCGGCGACGTATCGGAGAATCAACTCGGAGCTGCTCGGTGAGTTGCTGGCACCCAGAGCTCGCGATGCCCACAAGGGTGATTTCGGGCATGTGCTGGTCGTGGCGGGTGCTCCGGGGATGCCGGGCGCGGCCAGCCTTTGCGGCGAAGCGACGTTGCGTGTTGGCGCCGGGCGAGTGAGTCTTGCTACCCATCCTGAACACGCCGCTGCGATTGCCGCGGCGAGACCCGAACTCATGTGTCACGGGGTTCACGGGGCGGATGATTTGTCGAAATTGCTGGAATCGGCGGACATCGTTGCGTTTGGGCCCGGGCTGGGGCAGTCGGACTGGGCGCGTGAGTTGTACGCGGTGTTACGCGCGGATGCGCGGCCCGCTGTTTGGGACGCGGACGCCTTGAACCTGCTGGCCCAGGAAGCAGCTCAGCAAACGGCGCAAGAATCGGGCATCGCGAAGAACCGCATCGTCACGCCGCACCCCGGCGAGGCGGCGACGTTGCTCGGCTGCGATTCGGCTGCGGTGCAACGGGACCGGCCGGCCGCGTTGGCGGCTCTGGCCGAGCGATACGGCGGAGTCGCGGTGTTGAAAGGCGCTGGAACGCTGGTGTCTGACAGCTCCGGCGCGCCGTTCGTCTGCGCATCCGGTAATCCGGGTATGGCGGCGCCGGGAATGGGCGACGTGCTGGCGGGTGTGATCGCTGCACTACTCGGTCAGGGACTATCCCTCACTCTGGCGGCGGCCGTGGGCGTAGAACTGCATGCGCGTGCCGGTGATCTTGCCGCGAAATCCGGCGAGCGCGGCCTGCTGGCGTCCGATCTGATCTTTGCGCTACGAGCGGTCGCGAATCCGTGAACCGCTATCTTGCCGATGAGAACGCGACGCAATTGCTGGCCGAAGAGCTGTTGGCCGCCCTGCCGGCCGAGCTCGGCGGCTGGACAATCTTGTTGCGCGGTGAGCTGGGAGCGGGCAAGTCCACTTTTGCCCGTGCTTTTATCCGCGCGGCTGGTCATGTCGGCGCGGTGCCGAGTCCGACGTACACGCTGATCGAGCCTTATGTTCTTGCGCGGGGTAATATTTACCACGTTGATTTATATCGGGTTTCCGACGAAGAAGAGCTGCGATATCTGGGTTGGAGCGAGCTTGACGACGGTTGCCGACTGGTGGAGTGGCCGGAACGTGCGCCCGGTTTGGTGACTGCGGCGGACCTGTCGCTGTCGCTGAATTATGACGACACAGCGCGTCGGGCCTGCCTGGAGGGGGTCAGCGATCGCGGTCGGGAAGTGATTCAAAAGATTAACTAAACCGGCTATCTCCATAATTTTGCAGCGAAAACTCTTGGTTTTTTCCGCCAGATTCGTATACTCATCCGACATAATCTCCGTAATACCGCCGCGACCTTTGATGAACCAAATGCGATTGACTCTGCTTTTCCTGACGCTGTTACTGGCAGCGACTGGCGTAAACGCCGGTTCTACGGTTGAGAACGTTCGTATATGGTCAGAAAATGGAAAAACTCGGGTCGTTCTGGACCTGAGTCACTCGATAGACCACAACATATTTACGTTGCGCGGACCGGATCGCCTGGTTATCGACCTCAAGAACAGTCGTCTTGCGCCGTCTTTGAGCCGTTTGCCGCAAGGCGCCGGCACCGTGCGCTCCATTCGCAGCGCGGTACGTGCCAACGGTCAGCTCCGAGTGGTGCTGGATCTTACCCAGGGCGTGCGTTCGCGCAGCTTCACCGCGGGTGCCAATTCACAGTACGGCGATCGACTCGTCATCGATCTGCGACCGGCGGGCAATCTGCAGCCGGTAAAACGCGCCTCCGAGGCATACCGGCCGGGACGGGACATTGTTATTGCGATCGATGCCGGGCATGGCGGCCACGATCCGGGCGCGTTGGGGCGCCGCTCGAAAGAAAAAGATATCGCGCTCGCGGTTAGCAAGGAGTTGGCACGACGAATCAACGCCGAGCCCGGCATGAGCGCCGTGCTGATTCGTGATCGTGACGTATTCGTCGAGCATCTTAATCGAATTGCGATTGCCACCAGGAACAAAGCCGATTTATTTGTGTCGATTCACGCGGATGCGTTCAAGGACCCTCGCGCCAACGGCGCCTCGGTGTTTGCCTTAAACCTGGTCGGGGCGAGCAAGGAAGCTGCGCGGCAGATGCGGCGTCTTGATAGCGCGCCGGTCAGCGTCGGCGGTGTTTCGTTGCACGACAAGGAACGAGTGTTGGCCTCCGTGTTATACGATCTATCGCAAAATGCGGCATTGAGCGCGAGTCTGGATGTCGGCTCGAAGGTCAGCCTGCAAATGAGCAAGGTTGCGAAGATGCACACCAAATCCGTGAAACAACAGGAACTCCTCGTACTGACATCGGCCGACATGCCGTCGATTCTGGTCGAGACCGGCTTTATCTCGAATGTCTCGGAAGAAAAAAAGCTTCGCGACAAAGGCCATCAGGGACGCCTCGCGAACGCGATTCTTGCCGGTATCCGAAACTACTACCACACCAATCCGCCGCCCGATACGCAGATTGCGATGGACCTTCGTCGCACACCGACCCGGCAGGTACGGCACGTAATTACGCGCGGTGATACGATTTCCCAGATCGCCGAGCGCTACAACGTCAGTCCGGCGGCGATTCGCCGGGCCAACAAGCTTTCGACCGACAAGATTCGCGTCGGTCAGACACTGAATATCCCGGTATTCACGGGCGTCTGAGCCTTGCGGCGCTCGTCGCCGATTCCCGGGCAAGACTTTTGCGCGTAACTTTGGAAAAATGGCCGATTGAGGTTTTCCGTTGTAGCGCATGCCAATCCAGCAACTCCCAGACCACCTGATCAACCAGATCGCCGCCGGCGAGGTGGTCGAGCGGCCGGCGTCCGTGATCAAGGAATTGCTGGAGAACAGCCTGGATGCCGGTGCGCGAGCGGTGCAGATCGATGTCGTGGCCGGCGGGCAAAAACTGATCCGCATTCGGGACGACGGCAAAGGCATTGTCAAACAGGAACTCGCGCTGGCCTTGTCGCGCCATGCGACCAGTAAGATATCCAGTCTTGACGACCTTGAGGCCGTCGCGTCGTTGGGTTTCCGTGGTGAGGCGCTGCCGAGCATTGCCTCGGTTGCTCGTCTGACTCTTTGTTCGCGAACCGAGGATCAGGATTCCGCGTGGCAGGTGGAGGCGGACAGCGGAGCGGTCAGCGCGCCGAAACCGGCCGCCCATCCGCAGGGCACGACGGTCGAAGTACACGACCTGTTCTACAACACACCTGCACGGCGGCGTTTTTTGCGCACCGAGCGTACCGAGTTTGGACACATTGAAAAATGGGTGCGGCGTCTGGCGTTATCTCGTCCCGAGGTCGCCTTTACGCTGACGCATAACCAACGCACCGTGTTGCAGACCGCGGCAGCCGTCACCGAACAAGAGCAGCGGGCGCGGATCGGCAAAATTTGCGGCGATGCATTTGCCGAGCAATGCCTCGCGATCGAGCGGGAGACCGACGGTATTGCCCTGTTCGGCTGGATCGGCCTGCCAACGTTTAACCGCAGCCAGCCCGACATGCAGTATTGGTTTGTGAACGGCCGCAGCGTTACCGACAAGACACTCGCGCATGCGGTTCGTCACGCGTATCGCGACGTGCTGTTTCACGGTCGCTACCCCGCGTACGTACTGAACCTGACGATGGACCCGGCCACTATCGATGCCAACGCGCATCCGGCAAAACACGAAATTCGATTTCGCGACGGACGTCGCGTGCACGGGGTCGTGTCTCAAGCGATCACTGTTGCATTGCAGGACACCCGGCCGGGCGCTGACACGCCAGCGCCGATTCCAATGACACGAGCGTCCGTTTTCCACCAGGGATCGATGCCCTTGCAGTCGCGACCGTCTACATCGGGCGTTCGTGAGACGCTGGCAGCCTACAGCGCAATGGCGGCGACGGCGGGAAAAGCGGCGGATGTGCCGCCGTTGGGATTCGCCGTTGCGCAACTGGCCGGCGTGTACATACTGGCGGAAAATTCGGACGGTCTGGTGATCGTGGACATGCACGCCGCCCATGAACGCATTACTTACGAGAAACTCAAGCGGGGATTTGACGATCGCACACTGGTGCGTCAACCACTGCTGGTTCCCGAGTCGATATCCGTCGCCGAAAGCGAGGCGAATCTGATCGAAGAATGCGGCGACGTGCTGGCCGGTCTCGGTCTGGTTGTTGATCGCGCGGGCCCGACTTCCGTAACCGTTCGGGAAGTGCCAGCATTGTTAAAGGATTCGGACATCGAGTCGCTGCTGAGAGATGTGCTGTCGGATTTGTCCGAGGCCGGGCAGAGCAATCGAATCGAAGACGCCGGCGACGATTACCTGGCAACCATGGCGTGTCATCACTCGGTGCGGGCAAACCGTTTGTTGACGATCGATGAAATGAACGCCTTGTTGCGCGAAATGGAAAACACCGAGCGCGCGGATCAGTGCAATCACGGTCGGCCGACCTGGACGACCGTCACGATGTCGGAGCTCGACCGCTTGTTTTTGCGCGGACGCTGAGAGATTTCCGTGACCGCTAAAGCCGTGCTGTTGATGGGACCGACCGCGTCTGGAAAAACCGATCTCGCGATCAGTCTGTGCAAACGTTTTCCCTGCGACGTCATCAGCGTCGATTCCGCACTGGTCTATCGCGGTATGGATATCGGAACCGCCAAGCCGGATGCGGCCACACTGGCGCGTACGCCGCACCAGTTGATCGATATTCGGGATCCCGAAGAAACGTACTCGGCGGGCGAGTTTGTGCGCGATGCGCGGGCCGCAATCAAGGTGAGTGCGGCGAACGGCAGGATTCCACTGCTGGTGGGTGGCACGATGATGTACTTTCGGGCGCTGACAGAAGGCATTGCCGACCTGCCTTCTGCAGACCAGGCTGTGCGCGAGCAGATCGACGGTGAAGCGGAACAGAAGGGCTGGCCGGCCCTGCACGCGGAACTCGGCTCGATAGACCCCGGGGTGGCCGCCAGGTTAAGTCCCAACGATAGCCAGCGAATCCAGCGCGCGCTGGAGGTTTTTCGCATCAGCGGTCGCCCGCTGGGTGAATGGCAGCGGCAGGCCGCAGCAACGCCGGATGATATCGAGTTCATCAAGGTCGCGTTGCACATCGAGCCGCGGCAGGTCCTGCACCAGCGAATCGAGCAACGTCTGGAGCAAATGATTGACAGCGGCTTCGAAGCGGAAGTACAGAAATTGCGGGCCCGTCCCGGCTTGAATAGCGATAGTTCTTCAATGCGTTCAGTGGCTTATCGGCAGTTTTGGGCGTACCTGGACGGTGAGTACTCGCAGCAGGAGGCGAGAGATCGTGCGCTGTATGCGACGCGCCAGCTCGCCAAAAGGCAACTAACGTGGCTGCGCTCGGAGCGCGCGGTGTTCTCTCAGAGCCCGCTTGAAGCCGACGCAATTGCCACTATATCCGCATACTTGGCACAAGGACTGAACTGAATTCCGATTTATTCGGCTTATTGCGGTCATTCTGCCTGTGATAGACTTTTTTCGCTCGCTTAGGCTGAATTCTGCGATGGGCAAACCGGCGCCACCGGCAGGCGGGATTCAACAAGAAAAATACTAAAGTTAAAGAATAAGGAGACCCAATCATGGCTAAAGGGCAAACGTTACAAGATCCGTTCCTCAATATTCTGCGCAAAGAAAAGGTCCCGGTTTCGATTTACCTCGTGAACGGCATCAAGTTGCAGGGGCAGGTGGATTCGTTCGATCAGTTCGTCGTGTTACTCAAGAACAGCGTCAATCAGATGGTTTACAAACATGCGATATCGACGGTTGTGCCTTCACGCAATGTTCGCCTGCCACTACCGGACGGCGAAACTGGAGATGACGACGAATAATTTCACAAGGATGCCGCCTCCTGCGGGGGTGGCATTTGTTTGAACGGCCGCAGAGTGGCGAACGCGCAGTACTTGTTCATGCCAGTCCCAACGGTTTACCGGAAGCATCCGAACGCGAAGAGTTCGCCGAGTTGGCGACCTCGGCGGGCGCCGTTGTCGTGTCCGAGTTATTCGCCACGCGAAAACGACCCGATCCGCGTTACTTCATCGGCAAGGGCAAGCTGGAAGAACTGCGTGCCTTGATTCGGCGCTACGACGCCGAGTTGGTGATCTCCTGTGCTTCGCTGAGTCCCAGTCAGGAGCGCAATCTCGAACGTGAACTGCAATGCCGTGTGCTGGATCGTGCCGGCCTTATCCTCGATATTTTTGCGCAACGGGCGCGAAGTTTCGAGGGCAAGCTGCAGGTTGAGCTCGCTCAGCTAAAACATCTGTCGACGCGACTGGTTCGCGGCTGGACTCACCTGGAGCGACAAAAAGGCGGTATCGGCCTGCGCGGTCCGGGTGAGACGCAGCTCGAAACCGATCGTCGCCTGATCGGCAATCGTATCCGGCAACTGAATGAGCGCCTGAAGACGGTCGATACGCGGCGGTCGATGAATCGCCGCAATCGCATGAAGGCGGAAATTCCAACCGTCGCTCTGGTCGGATATACCAACGCGGGCAAATCGACCTTGTTTAATGCGTTGACGGATGCCGGTGTGTATGTGAAGGATCAGTTGTTTGCGACGCTGGACCCGACGGTACGTCGTCTCGATTTACCCGCTGGCGGGCATGTGGTGCTCGCCGATACTGTGGGGTTTGTGCGCGATCTCCCCCATGAACTGATCGCGGCATTCAAGTCCACCTTGCTCGAAGCGCGCGAGGCCGATCTGATCCTGCATCTGATCGATGCCAGTGACCCCAATCGCTGGCAACGCGTTCGACAGGTCAATTCCGTTTTGAAACAATTGGATGCGGACCAGGTGCCGCAGATTCGCGTGTACAACAAGATCGATAAGCTGGATCGAAAGCCCAGGATGACGAATAATCGTCACGGAGAGGGGCGTGCGGTCTGGTTGTCAGCAGCACAAGGCGAAGGCCTGGAGCTTTTGACAGACGCGATCGGCAAACGCTTACGTCGCAAGACGGCGCATCGTACTATTCATCTTCAGCCCGAACAGGGGCGGCAACGAGCCAAATTATTTGAACTCGGCGCTGTCCTCAATGAGGATGTCGGTGATGACGGTAGCTGGACACTGGAACTGCGCATGGCTGAAAAAGACTTGCGACGATTCCTAAAGCGTGAAAATCTCACGGAAGATCAACTGGAGCCAGCGTCGGAGACGACGAGGGCAGCAACTGCAGCACTTGAATAGAAGCACAGACACTATGGCAAATAACGAATCAGGCAATGGTCAGGATCCGTGGAAACGGGACAACGGTACGCCGACTGACCTCGATCAAATTGCGCGGTATTGGCAAAAACGCTTTGACAGCATTCTTGGCGGCGGGGGCGGACGTGGCTCTGGTGGCGCGGGCGGCTATGCGCTGATCATCATGCTGCTGATCGCATGGGGTCTTACGGGATTCTATCGAGTCGACGAGGCAGAACGCGGTGTCGTGCAACGATTCGGCGCACACACGCAGACCACGACATCCGGATTGCGCTGGCATCTGCCGTTTCCGATCGAGAGGGTTGATATCGTCAACATCCAGGAAGTTAACAACTACAACTTCAGTACCGAAATGCTGACGGCCGACGAATGGTACGTCTTCATTGACGTCGTCGTTCAATACACGCGATCAGACCCGGTCAAATACAGCTTTGAGGTTGAAGACCCTGAAATCACCTTGCAGGACGTGACCGAAAGCGCGCTTCGTGGCGTTGTGGGCACCAGTACGCTGGAAGCATTGATCGGTGAGCGGCGTGCAGCGATACCGGAGCGCACCATGGCGGAATTGCAGGAAACTCTGAGAAACTACGGGGAAGGAACCGGATTGACGGTGACCTCGATAAACCTCAACAAGGTCGATTATCCCGCTTCGGTGCAAGGTGCTGTCGATGACACACAAAAGGCCCGTAATGATCGCCAAAGGTACGGCCTTGAGGCAGTCACCTACCGGAACGATATTATTCCTCGGGCCCGAGGCGAGGCACAAAGAGTATTACAAGATGCCGAGGCCTATCGCGAGCGGGTAGTTGCTGATGCTGAAGGTGAGGCATCCCGATTTGAAGCCTTGTTGGTTGAGTACCAAAAGGCGCCGAGAGTGACGCGTGATCGCCTGTATATTGACGCTATCGAAGATGTTTACAGCCGCTCGAACAAGGTGATTCTTGATTCACAAGGCAGCGGCAACCTGCTGTATTTACCGATCGATCAGTTGATACGTCAGTCGGGCGGTACCGAAAGCGGCGCTACTCGATCTTCGAGTTCGTCACAGACGTCAGGAAGCGCAGCGGTTGAACGTCGACCGGATGACGGTCGCACAAGGAGGACCCGCGAATGAATAACTCGAAATTCTCAGTTTTGATTATTGTTGCGCTGATTCTCGTGGTCATCGGCCTGTCCGCTTTTACCGTTAACGAACGCGAGCTTGCGATCAAACTGCAGGTCGGTCAGGTGGTGCGGGCACAACTCGAACCTGGCCTGCATTTCAAGATTCCGGTATTCCAGACGGTGCGCAAGTTTCCGCGTCGCATTCTGAAAATCGATGATGCACCGCAGCGTGTCTTCACGCTCGAGCGTACCGCGATGACGGTGGACTACTTCGTCAAGTGGCGCATTGTTGACGAGCTGTCGTTTTATACTTCGACCGGCGGTTTGCAATCGGTGGCGATGGATCGCCTGCGTGAAATCATCAAGAACTCGATTGTTACCGAGTTCGGCAAGCGCACGATCCAGGAAGCGATTTCTGTTGAGCGTGTTGAGCTGATGCGGGACATGTTGTCGAACGCGACCGAGACGGCGCAGGGGCTGGGCGTGGAACTCGTGGATTTCCGCGTCAAACAAGTAGAGTTCGTCGCGGACGTACGTGATTCGGTGTACAAGCAAATGCGTGAAGAGCGGGCACGCATCGCCTCGGAGACGCGCGCTGAAGGTCGCGAGGCGGCGGAGTTGATTCGCTCCACGGCGGACAGGGATCGCACGGTACTTCTGGCGAACGCCTATCGCGATAGTCAGATTATTCGCGGTGAAGGAGATGCCAACGCCGCTGAGATTTACGCGAATGCCTATACCAAGGATGCCGAGTTCTATGCTTTTTACCGCAGCCTGGATGCGTATAAAAAGTCGTTGGGTAATTCGGGAGACTTGCTGGTTCTGGACCCTGACAACGAGTTCTTTCGCTACCTGAATCAGTCGAGCGGCGAGCGATAGCAACCGAGATTTTTACCGCGTTGGCCTTGGTCCTGATCATCGAGGGCATGTTGCCGTTTGTGTCGCCGGGAAAGTATCGTGAGCTGGTCTCGCAGATCGCGCGTCTGGGAGACAACCACATTCGCACGGTCGGTCTGGTGGTAATGATCATCGGGTTGGTGACGCTGTTCCTGATCCGCGCATAGAGAGCAGAATTACGATGGGTAGAAACGTAGTTGTCATCGGCACCCAGTGGGGGGACGAAGGCAAAGGAAAAATTGTAGATTTGCTGACGGAGCGGGCGGTAGCGGTCGTGCGTTTCCAGGGCGGTCACAATGCGGGTCACACGCTGGTGATCAACGGTGAAAAGACCGTACTGCACCTGATCCCGTCCGGCATTTTGCGCGAAGGTGTGCGTTGCCTGATAGGCAATGGCGTCGTGTTGGCGCTCGATGCGCTGGTTACCGAAGCGGATGCTCTGATCGAAAGCGGCGTCCCGGTTTACGAACGACTTCAAGTGAGCCCGGGGTGCCCGCTAATCCTGCCGTCTCACGTTGCTCTCGATGCCGCGCGCGAAAAGGCCCGGGGCGCAGGCGCCATCGGTACGACCGGGCGCGGTATAGGCCCGGCATACGAGGACAAGGTATCGCGGCGCGCGCTCAGGGTGTCAGATTTATTCGTTCGCGAAAAATTCGCCGCGAAGCTGGGCGAGGTGCTCGACTACCATAATTTCCTTCTAAAAAATTACTTCGGCGCCAAGACGGTCGATTTTGCCAAGACGCTGGACGAAGCGCTCGGCTACGCCGACATTGTTGCGCCAATTACTGCAGATATTACGCAGATTCTGCAAGACCTCGCAGACTCCAATCAAAGTATTCTGTTCGAAGGTGCGCAGGGCAGTTTTCTCGATGTCGATCATGGCACTTACCCTTTCGTTACCTCGTCGAATACCGTCGCGGCGGCGGCGAGTACTGGCACGGGTGTGGGTCCTCGCAACCTCGACTACGTACTTGGAATCGTAAAGGCCTATACGACGAGAGTCGGGGCTGGCCCGTTTCCCACCGAGTTGTTCGACGACTATGGCGCCCATCTCGCGAGAGTTGGTGCAGAGTTTGGTGCCACGACCGGCAGACCGCGTCGTTGCGGTTGGTTCGACGCGGTCGCACTGCGTCGATCAATCATCAACAGCAGTGTATCCGGCTTGTGCGTTACTAAACTCGATGTGCTCGACGAGCTTGAGTCGATCCAGATTTGTGTGGGTTACTCGATCGATGGCAAGGAAATCGCGGGTTTGCCGGTAGTCGTTGATCGCTTCGCGGAATGCAAACCGGTTTATGAACAATGGCCGGGGTGGCAGGAGTCGACGGTTGGTATCACCAACAACGACGACCTGCCACAAAAGGCGCGAGATTATCTGGCACGTATTGAAGAGCTCGCGGGAGTTCCGATCGACATTATTTCAACCGGACCTGACCGGGAACAGACGATTATCAAGTCTCACCCTTTCGGCTAAAAATACCGAGGCCAGCGAGGCCGAACAATATCCACAGATCCAGCGCACCGCCACCACCAGAGCCGCCGCCCGGGTTCGATGAAACGGTGACATTCGTTGCTGACGTGTCGGTAAGACCGCCGGGGTCAGAAACCTGGAGGCTGAAACTCAGTACCGTGTTGGAGGTAACGCTGGGCGCGGTAAAGCTTGCTATCTCCGTGTCCGCATTCGACAACGCGACCGTCGGACCCGCCGTTTGCGACCAGGCATAGCTCAATGCATCGCCGTCCGGATCGTTCGATGAGTTGCCGTTGAGCGTCACCGCCGCGCCGATGTTTGCTGTCTGGCTGCCACCTGCAACGGAGTTGGGTGCGTCATTTATTCCGGTGCCGTCGATAATATTGACACGCAGTGTCGCGTTACCGCCAATACTGCCGCCGCCTGGGTTGCTCAGACTTACTTCGAAGAACTCATCGGCCTCGCCACTGCCATCGTCGACGATTGTGTATTCGATCCACTTCGGGTTGGCGTCGCCGTCTGCCCAAAGCAGTGTTCCGCTTGCAGGCCCGGCAAAGTCGGTGGCGTTCGTAGCATCGCCCGGGACAAGGTTGTAGTCGACGGACAGGGCGCCAATAGCACTGCCGGAGCGATGTACCGTGGCCACGGCCATGCCGAACCCTTGTTCTGCGATATCGATAACGTCGCTTGTGAACTCAATACTGCTCAAATCGCCCGGGTCGCTGACGTACGCACTGGCGATGCTCGGTGAGGAAAGGGTCGCGCCGCCGGTAGGAGCGATTAACCTGATCAGCGCGCGTTCGAGCCCCTCGGCAACACCGTCGTCGTTCAAGCCGAGACTGATGATGCGGTCGCCAGCGTCGCCGTCGGCCCAATCCAGTACACCGCCAGTTGTGGTGATATCGCTCGCGTCGGTTGTGGCACCAACAAGCTGCCACTGGACGCTCACCGCGCCTTGCGCGCCGCCCGTGCGTTGTACGACGAGGTCGATAGTCTGTGTTTCATCGGCGCCAAATGCGCTCGCGGAAAAAGACAGCGATCCCTCGACAACGTCCAGAGTATTGTCAGCGACCATGTAAAAGCCACTGTCAATATCGCTCAGCGCAATGTTGCCGCTGGGAAAATACGGGTAGGTGCCCCAGTTGCCGGGAAAGCCAACACCGTCCGACGCCGGGTAGGTATCAAATCGGCCGACCAGCGTCGGGCTTTCGGCATTGGTGATATCGAGAATCGACAAGCCGCGCGCGTAGTTCGACATGTAATAGCGATTGCCGCGCGTAAATCCGTTGTGATCGATAGCGTTCGTCGGACCCGTCCACGTGCCCACCAGTGACGGTGAGGTCAGGTTCGCTATCGAGAAAACGCGCAAGGTAGTAGCGAGACCTCGGTCGCGCTCATCGAGCTCGTCCTGTACGAACAGGAACTGCTGATCTTCTGAGGGCCAGCCGGAATGGGTGTAGCGCGAGTTGGCGTACGACGTATGGCTTAGGCGTTGGGGGTCTGACGGGATGGTGATGTCCCAGATGCCGACGGTTGATTCGTTGAAGTCGAATAGTATGTCGCAATGATCGGAGCCGGCGGCATTGACGCACTGGGTATCCTTGCGAGCATCCGTGATGATCATCGATGCGGCATCGTGAATGTACAGGCTGTCGTTGCCCTGGTCGGCCGGGGTGGCAGGTGCCGCAACGAAAGACGGGGCTGCGGGATTTGCCAGCGTATAGGCACGAAAACGACCGTCGTCTTGCTCGGTACCTACGAGAATCAGCATGGGTGCGTCGCCGGTATTGGAAAGACCGGTACTAAAGTCGGTATCGGTCAGATAAACGTTGTGGGCCTGGAAGAAGTCGCTTGAGTAGTTGATACGCGCCACGCTGTGCGGTAATTGACTGAGATCGATAATAAACAGGCCATCGGATGCGTTGTCGGCGGTGATATAGGCGTAGGCATTCCAGCGCGCAGCGGCTGCGTTCCAAAACTGATGAATCTTGATGTCTCGCCAGGTTGTGGACTGGCCGTCGATGAAGCCGACCTCGCGCGGTTCTTCGGCGTTGCTAACGTCGTAGACGGCGGTGCCGGAACTGTAGCCGACGATCGCGTATTCGCGATGCGTGTTCAGATCCATGAAACCCCATACATCGGCACCCCTGGCAGTGGCGGTTCGCTCGGCGATGTGAGCGAGTAAGTCCACGTTGCTGCAGGGAAAAGCGCCCGCGAATCCTGCGACACAGGCCGTCGCGGCTGCGTTGGAAGTGAGGCTCAGCAGAGTTTGTATCTTGTCGCGGTTAATGCCCTTGGAGTCTGTAATGACGTGGAAGCCCTTCGCCCTCACGGCGCTGGCGAATTCGGATGGCACGCCGATCAATGTTGACCGGGAACCCTCCACAGAACTGCCACGTACGTCGATGGCGCTGCTCAGCAGGTAGATAACGTCGGCAACGTCGGTCAACTCGAACGAGCCGTGGCCGACCCGGATCTGACCGTTCTTGCCGACCTGGCGCAGCGCGTACGCAACGGTTCTGCACGGCAATAACGAGCTCTGGCAATTGCCGGTATCACTGCCCGATAGCGCGACCAACAGCGGTGGTTCTTCGGTGTCAGCCATCGCGGTCGTAAAGAAGGCGCTGGCGATAAATGCCGCCACAGCGGCGAAAACGAATCGTGTCATCTTAGGAACCGAAACATCGGAGAAGTCTCTATAATAGCTGTTCATGGCACTTCAATACTCTGAAATGATCGACATTTAGTGAAACCGGTTTGTTTGACATTCAAAGCGGGTGCAGGTGCCCTTGAATCCGTTAAATCGCACGGCTTCGATCTATCGTCGGTCGGTACGATAGCGGGCGCATCCGGTGGCGCAAAATGGCTGGTGCTCAGCCAGCTCGATCGGGCGATTCTCAGCAACGTTGTGCCTAAGTTACAGGGGCCTGTGCATCTTCTGGGAAGCTCCATCGGCGCGTGGCGATTCGCGTGCTACGCGCAAGACGATCCGGTGGCGGCTATTGAGCGTTTCGAAACCGCTTATATCGAGCAAAGCTTTAGTGACAAACCCGATGTGCGCGAGATCACCGAGAAAAGCCGGGATATTATCGAGCTTGTGCTGGGCAGCGACGGGGTACGCCAGATTCTGGGCCATCCGCTGTTTCGCACTCACGTTATGGTCGTACGAAGTCGTCATATTCTGGCTTCCGAGGTTCGCTGGGTGTTGACGTTTGCCTTGTTAACCGCAGCGGTATCAAATCTGATAAGTCGCAGGACGCTGGGCTTGTTTTTCGAGCGTGCATTGTTCTTTGACGCCCGCGAGTTGCCGCCTTTTTTCAATGCAACGGGCTTTCCCTTGCGGAAAACTACGCTCAGCCCGCGGAATCTTAAAGACGCCATCGTCGCCACCGGCTCTATTCCGCTGGTTTTGTCCGGCGTTCGGGATATCGACGGCGCCGTACCCGGCGTGTATCGCGACGGCGGTTTGATTGACTATCATCACGACCTGCCGCACAGCGAAGAGCAGCGTTTGACGCTGTACCCGCATTTTTACGATCGGATCATTCCGGGTTGGTTCGACAAGAAACTCGACTGGCGACGACCGCAGGCACAACACGTCGATCGAACGATATTGATCAGTCCGTCGGCCGAATTTGTATCGCGTCTGCCGCACGGAAAAATTCCGGACCGGACAGACTTCGAGAACTTTACGACATCGGAGCGTATCAAGGCCTGGCGCGGATGCGTGCAGGCGTGCGAGCAGCTCGCCGATGAATTCAGTGAGATTATCGAGAAGGATCAACTGGCGGCACATTTGCAACCGTTGGACAGCGCCGCTGAGCGGTCCGGCTAGGTCCGGACGCAGCGAGCACTCAGATCCTCCTGCAAGGCTTTGACGTCCTCTATCATGAGGTGGTCCGTGTTGTCGTTCCAGCCACTGAGCATGGCTATTGTTCGCTCGTTCACCAGCAGATGCCGATCGTTTGCCTGTTCCCCGATATCCCAGCCGGGTACCGCGATTACGGAACGTACGCGAACTTTATGACCCAGCAGTTGGCGAAACTCTTTTTGCAGCCGTGCTGTCTTCGCTGCTAACGCAACGATCGGGTATTGAATCTTGCCGTTGGAAAATTCTATCGAGTGTTCCCGCAGTCTGGCGTGCGCGCGTTTTGCGGAGCGGCGGGCGACGACATTGACTGCGTAGAGCCCCTTTGGTCCGATGATGACATGATCGACAATACCGTTTGATACTGCGACATCGTGGAAGATTCGCGTGCCGCCGGCCGACAATTGTTGCAGTTGATGACCGATTGCCAGGTTCGCATCGCGCAGAAATTTTACGCGATATTGTGTAACGCCGATGTTCACCAGACGATACGCCGCGAACACGGACACCAGCACCAGAAACGCCAGCTGCGAGTACAGTTGCCACGACGGGTAACCCGGGAAAAGGTGTCGTGCCTGCAGAACGTACGAGGCCACAAACAACACCGCGAATACGAGTACACCGCTGAGATAGGTCGATTGGGAGCTGGCAAGTCGGTCCAGCTCGTCCCGAAAGCGCTGTGCCGCCTCGTGCATGATTCGATCCGAAAAACTCGACGTCGTATTGATGCTGCGACTGACGGCGTTCCAGGTTTTGGCGATCAGCAGAAACACGATCGTGCTCGTCAATGCGACGGTCGCCGCACCGCTGATAGCGTCAAGTTCCATTTGCGCGCCTCCACATCCCTGTTCTCTGTTCGAGCGTATCGCCGCACCTCTCCGGACTCTGTGACGCAGGTCACACTCAAGTCTTGTGACGCCGTACTCAATTCGCTGTTTTCAGCACACGTTCAGCCGATCGGGTGTATCTATGCGAGCATTACTCGCGACGACCCCAAAATCTACGGAGCGCACCATGTACAGCAAGTTGAACCTGATGTTCCTCATAGCGATTCTTTTTGCTTTAAGCGCTTGTGCGACCCTGAGCGGTGACGAATGCATGATCAGCGACTGGTCAGCAATTGGTTACGAGGACGGTTCGCGCGGTTATACGATGGAACGTATGGGGCGGCACCGGAAGGCTTGTGCAAAGCACGGTGTGACTCCGGATTTCGCGGCGTACCAGGGCGGTCGCGATCAGGGCTTGCGCGACTACTGCCGACCTAACCGCGGCTTTAGACTGGGTGCCGATGGCAATACCTACAACGGTGTTTGCAGCGTTGACCTTGAGGCGGGTTTTCTCGACGGTTACAACACCGGATTTCAACTGTATTCCCTGCGCTCGGATGTTGATCGCGCAAGCTCATCGATTGAGTCCAAACAACACGAGCTGGAGCAGCTCGATACCACGATTCAAACCCGGGACGCGGCGCTAATCTCGGATGAGAGCACGCAGGAAGAGCGCGTTCATGCGTTGGCAGAGTTGAAGGATATAGCTGAGAAAATCGGGCAACTTGAGGTGGAGATTCAGAGCTTGTACGAAATTCGTGCACGCTCTCAGGTTGAGCTCGAGCACTTCCAGGCAGTAGTAGCGGATATGGGTTACTAAGCGAAAAACCGACAGACGAGGTTCCTCTAAGCGGAGTGCTTGCGGCGGTCTATATTTTCCCGCCGTTCCTTTTCGAACGATCCGGTCGCTCCGGGGGATCCTGCCGGCGCAAACGGTGAGCGTCTGTCACTGCCCGAGCGGCGATCGTCGTGCAGGGCAAACTGGCATCGGCACTCGAGAAAATCACACTCCGGTAGCGGCAGACGCGGCGCGGCGGAGGACAGGAAGCGTCGTCCGGTCATCGCTTTTGCGGCATCGCAGGCATTCTCGGAGTACTTGATTGCCACTGCGTTGAAGGGGTTGAGGCTCTTTACCTCGGCGGCAGACTTGCCCGTCATTTCCGCCTTGTCGCGCCGCAGCCTTATGATTAACCAGGCAACCGCGAGCACCAGCAATACGCCCAGCAATAACTCGTGCATCCCGGTCTCTCTACGTCAAACTTCATTAGGGGCGTCACTGTAGTCAAACCTGCCATAGCTCGTCCACTAACACGATAGACCGTCGCTCCCATATGTGGTTTATCCCCGATGTCTGACCGGCTCGACCGCGGTGCTGCAACACTTTCCGGTCGAACGCTAAATTTCGAACGGTGCTCCTGATCGGTGGATATGAGGGCGTCCAGCGCGTTGCTTTTACGAAATCCCTTCAACGCGTACGCCGAAACCCTGATCATCGGATTCGATGCGCGCTCGAACACCGTATACGTCGTGCATGATTTGTGCGCTTAGCGTCTCTCGTGGGCTGCCCGCAGCGACTATTTTTCCGCCGCTCATCCATACCAGCCGATCGGCGAAGCGTGCGGCGAGCTCAACCTCGTGCAATACCACCAGTGCACCGCCACCGCCGTCGACGAACTTTCGTATCAACGCCGCAATTCTCAACTGGTGTCGGGGATCGAGCGCCGCGACCGGCTCGTCTGCGATCAGCAGCGGTGTGCGCGCAGCGAGCGCGCGGGCGAAATGCACTCTTGCCAATTCCCCACCGGACAGACTGTCGGCGTTTCTGTCCGCGAGCGTGTTCAGATCGCACGCAGTGAGGGCGTCTTCGACGGCCGCCGAATCTTCCGAACTCAATCGTCCCAGAGCCGCGCCGTGCGCGAAACGCCCCAGTGCAACGATATCGCGGACCGTGTTGGGCCAGGCAAGCGGGCGGCGTTGTGGCAGATACGATACCTTTCTTGCCCGTTCAGCCGCGGACAAGCGCGCGCATTCCAATCCGTCGAGTCGTACCGATCCGTCGGTGAGGTCTGCAAGTCCGAGCATCGCGCGCAGCAGGGAGGTCTTGCCGGCGCCGTTCGGCCCAAGAACTGCGACCAGTTCGCCGGCTCGCAGCGTGAGCGAGGCATCGTGGAGCAGAGTGGCGTCACCGACTCTGAGCGAAATATTCTCTGCGACCAACTCAGTCATTCGTCACTCGCCGCTGCATTGCGATCCAGATGAAGGCCGGTGCGCCAATCAGCGCCGCGACGACGCCGAGTTTGAGTTCCGTTGTCGTCGGGGTCAGTCGCACGACGATGTCGGCGAGCACGAGTATCAGTCCGGCCAACAGCGCGCTCGGCAGCAAACTGCGTGCCGGATCGTAGCCAACAAACGGACGCACGATATGCGGTGCAACGATGCCGACAAAACCAATCGCACCGGCCAGGGCGACAGCCGCACCCGTGGCCAGTCCGGCGCCGAGCACGACAGCGATTCGCTGGCGGTGCAGGTTCAGGCCGACGCCGCTGGCCGCTTCGTCGCCGAGAGTCAGTGCTGACAGGCCTCGTCGTGACAGGAACAGTATCGCCAGTCCGACTGCCATGAACGGCATTGTGATCCGAAGATCTTCGAAACTCCGGTTTGCCACCGATCCGAGCAACCAGTTCATCATGTCCGCAAGCGAAAACGGATTCGGCGCGAGATTCAGCAACAGGGACATCAGTGCTGCAGAGAAGCTGGAAAGGCCGACGCCGATCAGAATCAGTGTGACGACAGACTGGATTCGTGTGGCCGCGGCAGCGAGCACCGCGGTCGCTGCGAGCGCACCGAGGATTGCGTAAATTGGCAGCAATAACGGAGAGCTCGCAGCGAATCCGTAGTACAGCGCGAACGTTGCAGACAGCGATGCGGTTGCGGTAACTCCGAGCACACCGGGCTCTGCGAGCGGGTTTCTCAACAGCCCCTGCAGTGCGGCACCGCTGGTGCCCAATGCCGCACCGACAGCGAATGCCGCGAGCGCGCGCGGCAGTCGTATCTGCCAAACGACGATGTTATCGCCGAGCGTGGACTGGCCGAGTAACGCAGCCAGCACGCGCGAGAACTCCATCGGTGTGGAACCGAGTGCGCAGGCGGCCAGCACCGCGAAGAGACTGCTCGCCGTCAGTACGAGTATGAGTGTCCGCGACGTCATTTCTCGGTCCGTGATGGCGTGGGCTCTGCCGCCAGAGCTTCGATAGCGTCCAGTAAAAACCACGCGCCGCAGGATGTCCACGCGCCCCGCAGCAGGACTACCGGTTGATTTTGCAATTGCCGTTTGGCAACGGGGTGACGCATCGGGCTCCAAAGTTCAGGGTGGATCGCCTGATCGTCGAAAAAGGCCGCGGCGATCAGGTCCGGCTGCTGGTAGGCGAGTCGTTCCAGAGGTAGCGACCGCCAGCCAGCACCTTGCTGGAAGTTGCTTAATCCCGCGGCGATCAGCATTTCGTGCACCAGTGTTCCCGGGCCGCTCGTTACGCCGGTGGGCGTCATGTAAAGTGCTGTGCGTTTCCGGTTGGCAGTGTTGATGCTGGCGAGGCGCTGGTCCATTTCGACCACCAGTTCTGCGCCGCGCTCCGGGACTCCCAGTTGCTCTGCGATGTACTGAACGACTTCACGAATTTCCGGCACAGTGTTCGCGTAAGGCAGCTGCAGCACTGCGATGTCGGCACCGGCTAGAATGTTAGCAAGGCGCGGGCCGCCGCCGTGGGAACGAACCACGAGGTCCGGTTCAAGGCGGAGGATATTTTCTGCAATCGGGCGAACCTGGCGAATTCCCTCAGCACGGTCGCGCATGTAGGAAAAGCGCTTATTTGCATCCGGCGAAACGGCGAGGATGCGCGTTGGCGGCAGCATCTTCAGCAAATATTGGTCGGCGCAGTAGTCGAGACTCACAACTCGTCGTGGGCTTGCGTCTGCCAAAACGACGCCGTTCGCCAGAAGCGCGAGCAACGTTGCTGTGAGCGAAAAAGGATGCACCGGTTGTCCTGGCCTGGATTAGAAGCTGAGCCTGGCGCCGACGTAGCCGGACACCCCGGGGGTGCCGTAACCGATGACTTGTTGATACTGCCTATCCAGCAAGTTTTCGATTCGAGCGTAGAGTTCCAGGGTTTCTGTCATCGCGAAGCGAGCGGAAATGTCCACCCGGGTCCACGAAGCGACGACACCGTTCGAATCCTGCTCCTCACCGTTGTACCGCGCCAGTACCGTGGCCGATAAACGGCCCTCGGGTCGAATTGAAAATATCCATTCCCCGGATCGCTTTGGGATCCGTGCAAGCGGATCGCCAGCGCCGTCTTTTGCATCGACGTAGGCGTAGTTGAAGGAAGCCTCCAGCCAATCGTTGAGTCGATAGCGGCCGTCAAGTTCGAAGCCGCTTGAGGTCGCTGTCGCGATGTTTTGGTATGCACCAATGGCAAACGAGAAATCGATCAGGTCGTTAGTATCCTGGTCGAAATACGTCAGGCTAATCTCACCGCGAGCGTCAGCCGTACGATATGTTACGCCGACGTCAAAGGCGTCTGAAGTTTCCGGTCTGAGGCCGCTGTTGGGTGCCGCTGCGCCGCAGCAGAAAAAGGTGGTTTGAAACAAGGTCGGCGCCTTGAATCCTTCGCCCCAACTGGCGCGCAACGTCACTTGATCGAGGGGATTGTAGGCGAGGGCGAGACGCCGGGTCGTTTCACCGCCGTAGCGTTCGTGATCGTCTCGGCGTACGCCGGCGGTCAGTGTGAGTGTGTCGACCGGTTGCAGTTCGTAGAGTACAAACAGGCCGTCTATGGATGCGTCTGCGCCGTTCGATTCACTCGTCTCGCGCTCTGCGCCGAACGCCACTCGATTGCGCTCGTTGATTGTCATCGTGCCCTGATAGCGAAAGGTCTGGCGGTCACCTTCGCTGCCGAAGCTCGCGAAACCGCCGCTGAAGTTTTGCCGATCAATATCGGAGTAGCCGAGCAGAAACAGGTTGTCCAGTTTGCCGTTCAGTAAGGCGAGCTGCAGCGTAAGGTTCGCAGTGAGCTCTCGCGTTTTACTGAGTTCGTCGCCATCGGCGACATTTCCCTGGGCACCGAACGAAAAACTGTCGAACCGGGTATCGGCTTCGGTCCACAGGACGTTGGCTTGCAGTCGGGCTTCGCCAAGAAGCATGCCGCCGAGTGCACTGATGCTGGTGGAGTCGTAGGCGTCCTTTTCGGTGTTGCCGTTGATCTTGTCGGCCTTGGAAATTCCATCGCTTGACTGGCGGGTTGCCGCCAGTCGAAAATCGAATCGATCATTTGAGCCACTGATCGATGCGCCGCCGCGCAACGTGCCAAAGGAACCGGCTTGCGCGAAGGCATTGCCGCCAAAACCTTCGCCCGGACGTTTGGTGACGATGTTGACAACGCCGCCTATCGCATCGGTACCCCACAAGGTCGACTGCGGCCCTTTCAGAATTTCGATACGCTCGATGTTCGCGGGATCAAGACGCGAAAAGTCGAAACCGCCGCCGGGTGACGTCGGGTCGTTCACGGTAACGCCGTCGATGATCACCAGCGTTTGTGCGCTGGACGCGCCGCGAATGCGCACCGATGCGGTACCGCCGTGGCTGCCGTTTTGATTGGTTGTAACGCCGGGCGCCGTTGCAATCGCATCCAGTACGTAGTCAACGCCCAGGGCGCTGATGTCGTCCGCCGTGATGATGAAAACGCTGGAACCGACTTCCGTTTCCGGTTGCTCAAGGCGAACGCCATAGACGGTCAGGTTGTCATCGGGGTCTTCACTGGTGTTGGCGAGTGCGCCGGACGCGTTTGCGAGCAACGCTGCAATAGCGCAATGGATTAAAAAATGCTTCTTCATTGAATTTCCCCTGCCACCCGCGCGTCGATTGCAGGTGGCTGTGAAC
Organism: uncultured Woeseiaceae bacterium; assembly: GCA_964654975.1. Taxonomy (GTDB): domain Bacteria; phylum Pseudomonadota; class Gammaproteobacteria; order Steroidobacterales; family Woeseiaceae; genus UBA1847. The sequence continues at coordinate 9,697 of CAZZKW010000030.1, read as the reverse complement.
GACTGATTTCGGCATCACCAATAAACAGTGCGACGGCCGGTTACGTGTCGTTTCACGGGGAAGTGAATATCCGGCCCTTTGGGTTAACCCGACCCTGGACGAACGACGCGATGGCAGGTTTCCTGGCTTGTTGATCGTCAATGTTGGCCGCCTTCCCAGGATCGATCATCCTAGTGGCGAGCTGGCCAGCATCTCCCAACTTACAGTTGCGGGTACAACTCCGGAATTTCACCGGATTCCCTCTTAGCTCCGCCGAGGCGGAGCACCATCTGGGGTGGAAAGCTAGAGTACCGCCTGCGCCGTGTCAATGAGTATCGCTTCTAGTCGTCGTGCCGATTCGTTTCCCACTGATCGATTGGGTGCAGCGGACCGATCGGGCAAGCATGTTCCTTAACGGTAACGCCGCGCAGTCTCGAATACAGATCGTGGAATGCGCGCATTTCGCAGCCGGGTGTGCCAATGATTGCGGCGAGCACGAACGCTACGCCCAGATGACCGAATACGTACAGCTCCCAGACCCAGACGCTGCGCGCCAGCAGGTTTGTCTCGATGCTGCCGGACATCCAGTAAGCAACCGCGGCGACGATAGCCAGAGCTGCCGCACTAACAATTGCCGGCCATTTTTTCCAAGCTCGGGAGAATCCGATATTCACGACGTAGCTGACCAGGAAAAGTCCAAGCAGAATTCCATTCCAAACGACCGCATGGATTCGTCCGTCACTGTTGGTAAGTCCATGCGTTACCTGCAGCAAACCGTAGACGTACGAGAGGCACAATACGCCGAAACCGATCCTGACCAGGCGCCCGACTGGGCCTGGGCGGGGCAGGGTTCCTGGCGCATCCAGTTTCAGGTCTGTGGTCGCCATACTATGTAGTACTTGAGAGTCCCATTTTCAAACTCGAATTGGGTTGGGCGGTCGGCCTCACGATTCGCAACAACCCTGTCCGAGCTGAATCGGTGGGCATTTGACGGTGCCGAACGAGCAATAGACGCAGCAGTCACCCGAGTTGGGGCGCAACAACTCGCCACAGCCGCTGCAGTCGTAAAAAAACTGGCAGGCGTTCGTTGGCATTCGCTCGCGGGATTCGTGCCCGCAGTGCGGGCAGGTTATCGTCGAAAACTCAAGGAAATCGGACACTTCAACTGTCTCCTGATGGCATCGTCGTCGCGGAGCGCGTAGGGTAGACCCTGTAGCCACTATAGGGTCAATAGATATGCGGATCGGCAAACTTGCGAAGGCGTGCGATTGCCCGGTAGAAACCGTCCGTTACTACGAAAAGATCGGATTACTACCAACGGCGGTGCGATTGGCGAACGGCTATCGAAGTTACGAAAATAGGCACCGGAAGTGGCTGCAATTCATTCTGCGCAGCAAAACGCTGGGGTTCAGCCAGAGCGAAGTGCGACGACTGGCCGACCTTGCCCATCAACAGCAGCCGGCGTGCGCCCAGGTACACGATTTGCTGGAAGAGCACATCGATGATGTTTGCCAGAAAGTTGGTGAGTTACAGCGATTGGAACAAGCTCTCGTACGACTCAAGATGCAATGCCAGGACGGCACGCTTCACGACTGCCCGGTCATCGATGAACTGATGGGCGAGTAAGCGCAAAGTAATGTCAGCGTATCACTACGTCGACGCGTCTGTTGAGAGCCTTGCCGTCGGCGGTGTTATTGCTGGCGACCGGCTCGGTCTCGCCCTTCCCGAAAGGGCGTAAGCGTGTCGAGGCGATGCCGGCATCAATCAACCATTGCACGACCGAGAGAGCGCGCTGTTCGGACAGCGACAGATTGTAGGCATCATCGCCATCCGAATCGGTATGCCCTTCGATGTTGACGTTGAAGGTATCCCCGGTATCAAGTGCCTCGAACAACTGCCGCAGAGCAGCAGCCGAAGATGCGGTCGGTATTGCGCTGTCGTGGTCAAACAAGATGCCGTAAATTCGTGCCTCACCGGTGCTTGCCAGTGCCGCTGCAATCGGGTTTGTCGGCGGCGCTTCGCTGCACTGCGTCGTTGCGTCTTCTGGCGCGGGCGGTCCGCCCCAGGCGCTGCGGCTTCTGTCGCGGTAACGCACGCCGGCGAGTGCGCCCTGGCTGTCGATCGTCAGTAACGCCGATCCTGTTATTCCCTGACTTGACGTCCAGTTCACGCGTGCAACGCCGTCGCTGACCGCGCCCGAAATTTCCCCGCTGCTGCTTCCCCCGTTGTCCAGGTAACAGCCGCTTAGCGATGCTCCATCCTGTTTCAGTTCTATGAGGTTTCTGCGACCGCTTTGAAAGATGCCGGTGAAGCGATCCTCGGCTTCAGGCAATGTCTGCGTGCCGTGTGCGACGACCTCGGTAAAATAGACCCAGGCGGTCTCCGTTTGCGCCGCGGTTAGGGTAAATCGCAGCCACCGCAGCGGTGCGCCGGGCAACACTTCAGCGAGCGTCGTGCCCTCCGGCGTTGCCTCGATCCTTGCCAACTCTATGAAGCCGGAATCGGGTCCTTTCGCCGACCCCTCGATCAGAACCGTTCGTGCCGAACCGCCGGCTACGCCACCGGGCCGTTGGCCGGCCCCGGAGATGCCGACCTGTGTGATGTTGGTGGGGCCCAGTAGTTCGAAAACAAAGGTGTAGGGCAGAGGGTTGCGTTTGGTGCTGGTGCTCCAGTTGCTGGTGGCGTCGCCATCGGTCAGCGCCAGAGCCTTGGTTGGATCCACCGAAGCCGAAACGAGGACGGCCCCTTTTGCCAGTGTTAACAGGTCGCTGGGAGTCTCGTCTGAGCGAACGTCGCCGGAACTCAGCTCTTGTCCTTCGTTCGCATGCGCAGAGGCAATCAGTCCTGCGCTGGTCATCGCCACAGCCAGCACTAACGCTACAATAAAGTTCCTGAGCATGATGTCCCCTCGGTGCGCATGTTTTTATGCCACAATTCTAAAGGTTACGATTGCGCTCAGCAATCGAGATGGGAGCAATTAGTGACGAGACAACGGCTTGCGTGGACATTGCTCGGCGTGTGGCTGGCGGTCTACGTTTGGTCAGTGCTTGTCATGCAGACGACACCCGCTGAAGGTGACGGGTTTACCCGGGGCATGAACCGCATCACGTCATTTCTCGCATGGCAGGGTGTAGCGGCAGTGCTCGGGTTGTTGATTTGGCGGCTTGGCCAGAGCTTCGCTCCTGCGACGGCAGGGCGATGGTTGAGCCGTGTACCGACCCTGCTTGCAGGGCTGCTGGTCGTTGCGATTCTCGGCCTCATCGCCTTTGCCGGTTTCGATCATTACTAACTGAGCGTCAGGACCAAATTCGGAGAGTGTATTTTGCGAAGCCCGTACATTGCGATTGGTATCTTGCTGACGTTTCTGGCGTGCCCGGTTGTCGCTGAAGTTTGCGAGCAAACGCCGGATCGGAATGCCGCACGGATTCAGGCCGTTTTATTCGCCGATGGAAAAGTCGGGACTCTGCCGGAAATTTACGGCGAACATACCTTTAACCAGTCATTTGGCGAAGGTTGGCTTTTTACGCTTCTGCCCAGTAAGCACGGCTGGTCTGTTCGTATTTACGACGCTGCGGATTCTTTGTCAGTGGACCTTAGTAGCATAACGCCGCCCCATGGCGGTGCGCCAAACCCTCGCGACATAGAGGGCTGGCATTTTCGCAACGCGGATAATACGGGAGCCAATAAAGGCGACGTAAACGCGCCGCAGCACGATCGTCTGTTTTTCTTTTCACCGGGCCTCGCAGGTACCGGTGGTTACAGGCCATCCGTGAATGAGAGCGAGCCGAGGCATTACGCACCCGATCCGGAAGACGGCCTGGGTTGGTTGAAGGTAGTCGACTTCGGCTTATCGGATCTTGAATCCGGACAACGGGCGCGCATGACCTACCTCAAGTTCGACGCGTGTCTGACGTGGCCGAAGTCGGTTCAGGAACCATTCACAAACGTTATTAGACAATATCCCGGCGCACTACAATTTTGTGACCCGCAGCACAGCGAAGGTTGTGCGCGCGGCTAGCATGCGCGTTTCTTGGGCATTCTATTGGAGAACACTATGTTCCGTTCATCGCTTGTAGTACTTCTTCTTGCGTTCTCGGCTTCGGTCAGCGCGCAGGGTTTCGACTATAACTACCTTCAACTGAACTACGGCAATGTCGAGTTCGACGACGTCAACGTCGATGGCGACGGTTTCGGCGTTTCCGGATCGTTTGCAGTCAATCCCAATTGGCATGTATTCGCCGGTTACCAAGGCGTCGGGCTTGACTTCGGTATTGACGCGACGACGTTCGGTGCCGGCATCGGCTACAACACTGAAATGTCTCAGACGGTGGATGCGTATGCACGCCTGTCCTACCAATACATCGAACTTGATGCGCCGGGAGTCGGTGGTGTTGATGACAGTGGCCTTGGTTTTGGCGTCGGACTGAGGTTCAGAGCAAGCGACGAAGTGGAGCTGAATGCCGGTATCGACTACGTCGATTTCGGCGATGGCGGTGGTGACACTGCATTTTCAGCCGGTGCGCTTTACAACTTCTACGAAGCGTTTGCGGTCGGGCTCAGCGGTAGCTGGAGCAGCGATGTATCGTCTTACGTTTTGAGCGGTCGTTTCTACTTCGGAAAATAGAGAATCACGTGCCATCACCGAAAACCCCGCGATATGCGGGGTTTTTTTTGCGTGCGCCGGCAGGGCACCGTTGAACCGGTAGTTTAGCGGCCGGATCGACATTGCAGGCCTCGCTCGCCTGAAAAGCTAGAATGCGACAAAAGTCGATATGGATCAAGCTCTTGACGCTGCTATTCCAAAATAGAATAGTGGGCCCGTAATCTGTAGTTAATTCGCAACGACACGTCCGGATTGTATGGGGAAGCGAGAGAGTTGCTCCAAAGTTCTGAACCGCCGAGTCAATTCTGCGTCACAGCTATTACCGCATGGGCATTTACAAATAGGAGAATAAACGTGGACAGCAAGTTCAGCATTTACAAGGGGGTATTGCTGACCCTTGCTCTTCCGATGATTGTTGCGTTTCCGCAACAGTTGTTCGCGCAAGACGAAATTGAGGAAATCATTACCACGGGCACGCGTTCCAAGGCCCGGTCTGTGAATGAGTCGCCGGCACCGGTGGACGTATTGACGGGTGATTATTTCTCCAACCAGGGCGATACCGACCTATCCAACCTGATACGAAACATCGTTCCGTCTTACAACGTCAATATGCAGCCGATCTCGGATGCCGCCACCATCGTTCGTCCTGCGAACCTGCGCGGTCTTGCACCGGATCACACGTTGGTATTGATCAACGGCAAACGCCGCCACAGAGCCGCGGTCATCAACTGGCTCGGCAACGGCGTGGCGAACGGTTCGCAAGGACCGGATATTGCGGCGATCCCGGCAATCGCACTGAAGCAGGTCGAAGTGCTTCGTGACGGTGCTGCGGCGCAGTATGGCTCGGATGCCATTGCCGGCGTTTTGAACTTTATCCTTAGACGCCTCCGAGGGTGGCTCCGTTGAGGTCAAGTATGGTCAATACCAGGAAGGTGATGGTGACCAGTACAGCATTTCCGCGAACATCGGTTTGCCGCTGACGGACAATGGATTTGCCAATTTCAGCGTGGAATACGGCGGAACCGATCCGACCGACCGTTCCATACAGCGAGCGGATGCTGCGGCATTGATCGCCGCCGGCAACACGGCTGTCGCCAACCCGGCGCAGATCTGGGGTTCGCCGGAGATTACCGACGACCTCAAGCTCTGGGCGAATATCGGCCTGGAACTCGGCAACGGAATGGAAGCGTACGCGCACGGTAATTTCGTGTCCAAATCCGTCGATGGCGGCTTCTACTTTCGTAACCCGAATACGCGCGGCGCAGTATTTAGTGCCGACGGAGGCGCAACGCTTCTTATCGGCGATATGCTCGAAGCAGCTGGCGGTGCGACGGGTGCGGCAAACTGCCCGGTTGTGACCATCACAAACAACATTCCGGACCCTACCGCGCTCGCGCAGGTATTTGCTGACCCGAATTGCTTCTCGTTCCAGGAAATGTTCCCGGGTGGGTTTACGCCACGTTTTGGCGGAGATCTTAACGACCTCACGGGTACCGCAGGTGTTCGCGGTGAGATGAGCAATGGGTTGCGCTGGGACTTGAGTCTCGGGGCTGGCCGCAATGAAGTTGATTTCTTCATTTACAATACGGTCAACGCATCGCTTGGTCCGGCAACGCCGACGTTCTTCGATCCGGGTGCGTACATTCAGCTTGAAAATATGTACAACATCGACTTCGGCTATTCGCCCACCGACAACACGAACATTGCGTTCGGTGCGGAATACCGGAAAGAAACCTTTGAAGTGGAAGTTGGTCAGGAAGAGTCCTTTATTATTGGTCCTCTGGCTGCGCAAGGTTTCAGTGCTGCTTCGAACGGCTTCCCGGGATTTTCAAACATTGCCGGCGGCGAATTCTCACGTCGAAACAAGGCGTTGTATGTGGATGGTGAATGGGAGCCGACCGAGTCATTGTTACTCGGAGCTGCGATTCGTTACGAAGACTTTGATGACTTCGGCACGACCACCAACTTCAAGCTGGCAGGTAACTGGCGGATCACGGATACATTCGGACTTCGTGCAACAATCGGCACGGGCTTCAAGGCTCCGACACCGGGACAGTCGAACGCGTTTAACGTGTCGACCGAGTTCGACTTCGTACTGAACGACCTCGTCAATAACGGCACGATTCCGTCGACAACGGAGGTTGCCATGCTTCGTGGCGGCAGACCGTTGCAGCCGGAGGAGTCTGTCAATATGACGTTTGGCGTATTCTTCAACGTTGGCGATCTTGACGTCACGGTTGACTACTTCAACATCGATGTAGACGATCGCCTGAATCTGTCGCAGTTGTTCCAGCTGACGCAGCAGGAGATTGATGACCTGCTCGCCGCAGGTGTCACGAGTGCTGCAAACCTGCAGAACTTCCGTTTCTTCACGAATGACTTCAACACGGAAACGGACGGCATCGACATTGTTGCTACCTACCCGATCGAATGGGCTGCGGGCAACACCGGCCTTAGCCTGGCGTTCAACACCACGAGCACTAAAGTGACCGATCGAGGTTCCACGGTTGATGATGCGCGTGTTCGCCAGATCGAGGAAGGCTTGCCGGAGACTCGTTGGAATCTTGCAGCGAATCACAGCATAAATGACTGGCGCTTCCTTGCTCGCGTCAGCTACTTCGATGACTGGTACGACTCCGAGGACGGCAATACCTACAGCGGCAAGAGTCTGCTGGATCTGGAAGCCGGCTACACCTATAACGACCGCACCACTGTCGTACTGGGCTTGCAGAATGCTCTGGATGAGTTACCGGATGAGAACCCGGGTGCGGCAGGTGGTGTGGGTAACCGCTACAGCCAGTTTACGCCGTTTGGCTTTAACGGTGCCTTCTGGTACCTGCGCCTGCGTTACGAAATGAACTAGGTTCGAGTTTCAGGAAATAGTTTTCGCGTAACAGTCTTCACGACTGAGAAAGCCCCGCTCATTGAGCGGGGCTTTTTTTTGCTGCGCCCCAAGGCGCGCTTAGCATCAACAATAAGGCAACGACCGCGGGCAGGGACTGTGTCATCAAGATCGAAGGTGATGCGGTAGCCGCACCGAAGATGCCCGCAACGATAACGCAGCCAAGAAAGAAGAAAATCACATCGCGTTTCTTCGCGATCAATCCCCAGATCAGCCCGGCGGCAAGAAAGCCGTTGTACAGACCCTGGTTGGCTGCCAGCACGGCCGAATGCGCGGATTGCTCCGCCGTCATCGAAAAGACTTCGCGGCCGAACGGGTGATCCCAGAAAAACATTTCCAGCACAAGGAAGCCAAGGTGCAGAGCGGCGACGAGGAGTACAGCAGCAGTCGCGAGTATTTTCATAGCAGATACCTCGGAGGGGTCGGGTATTTTCTGCCAGTCGAAAAATGAAGCAATGCGGATAGCGATAACGAACCGACAGGTGAGTTTGTTCTACTTACTTGATGTCCGATTGGTGCCCAGGAGAGGACTTGAACCTCCACCTACATACGTAGACCAGCACCTGAAGCTGGCGCGTCTACCAATTCCGCCACCTGGGCTTTTTGCTTGCCAATCAGATTTTCGACCGCCTGCCAAGCTCTTAACCGCGTACAATCGCAGCACGGCAGGGTGGCGCACTGTACTCAAGTCAGGCGCAGTCTGTCAATCGAAAGCAATTCACCGATAGCTACGGAGCTGTATCACTTGCCAGGCAAGCCAAAGAAACCCGCGAAAAAAACCACCGCTCGCAAGAAGAGCAAGGCCACCAAGAAAGCCGGGCCTTACAAGCACCCGATTCCGAGTCAGAACGAGCTCATCGACTTTCTTACCGATGTCGGCAAGCCCCTGAAGGTTGAGCCGATCCTGAAGGCCTTCAGCCTGAAAGGTCAGCGGACGCGTGCGCTGCTGGAGGATCGCCTGCAAGGCATGGTCAGAGCAGGGCAGGTTCTTGAGAACCGGCGTGGCGAATATTGCCTTACCGCAAAACTGGATCTGGTCACCGGCAAGGTCAGCGGCCACCGCGATGGTTTCGGTTTCGTTATTCGTGATGATGGCGAGCCGGAAGACGTCTACCTTTCCGCCCGGGAGATGCGCGCGTTGTTTGACGGCGATCGTGTTGCGGTGCGGATCAAAGGTGTTGACCGACGTGGTCGGGCAGAAGGCGAACTCGTTGATGTGCTGGAGCGCGGCACGCGCGAAGTCGCGGGGCAGTTTATACGTGAGCGTGGTATTGGCGTCGTCATTCCCGACAATGCCAAACTGTCACACCGAATTCTGATCCCCAAGGGTGAGGCGGCGAAGGCTAAACACGGCAATATGGTGGTCGCGGAAATACTCGATTTTCCGACACTGGTCGAGCAAGCGACTGGACGTATCACGACGGTTATCGGCTCGCCCGGTGATAAAGGTATTGCGACCGATATTGCGATTCACGCGCATGCGATTCCATTCAAATGGCCGGGCGACGTTAAGAAAGAAGTCGCGGGTTTTGGCAAGATCGTACCGAGCTCGGCGCACGGTGGTCGTACCGAACTGCGGGACGTCGATCTCATCACTATCGACGGCGCCGATGCGCGGGATTTTGATGACGCGGTGTATTGCAAGAAGGCCGGTGATGGCTGGCGCTTGTTGGTTGCTATCGCGGATGTTGCCCATTACGTCAGTATCGGCTCAGCGCTGGACAGGGAAGCGATCGTTCGCGGCACCTCCGTGTATTTCCCGGATCGTGTCGTACCCATGCTGCCCGAAGTGCTGTCGAATGGTCTTTGCTCGCTGAATCCAAAAGTGGATCGTCTTTGCATGGTTTGCGACATGCGGGTCAGTGCGACCGGCAAGGTTACGAAGTCAACGTTCTTTGAGGGCGTCATGCGCTCGAAGGCGCGCCTGACCTACAGCCAGGTCGGCGATTTTCTCAGTGGCGCCGCCAAGTCGTCGGTGCCAAAAAAGCTGCAGTCCTCGGTACGAGATTTACACGATCTGTACAAAGCGTTCGCCAAAGCGCGTGGGCGACGCGGGGCGATAGAGATTGATTTGCCACAAACCAAGTTCAAGCTCAACGACGACGGCGAGATCGATCGCATTGAAGTTGTGCCGAGAAACGATGCGCACCGCCTTATAGAAGAGTGCATGATCGCGGCAAACGTCGAGGCGGCGAAGTTTCTGAAGAAGCATC
>CAZZKW010000029.1:29773-38580 GCA_964654975.1 uncultured Woeseiaceae bacterium | reverse complement strand
CTCCCGACCACCTGGTTCGAAGCCAGGTACTCTATCCAGCTGAGCTACGGGCGCGGCAGGTGCGAACAGTAATAGGGATGCCGCGCCAACACAACTGTTATCGAGCCTGAAACGGCCGCCGGAAATACAAGAAAAGCCCCGCCGAAAGGGCCAGCAGCGAGACAACCATCGAGATGCGCCAATAGCTTGTTGCTGGCCGCATTATCTCAAAACGTTCAACGTAAATCGTTTCGCAGGCACCGTCACCGGTATCCATTCGGGTCGTGCTGGTGCCACGCGGCGCGCCGTTCCCGCTCGAATAACTCGCGAGATAGCCCTGCACGCGAATCTGGTCACCGATCTGAATCTCTTTGACACGATCACGAACGTAGTCGTCGCCTGAGATCAGGTGATTGTTCGACAACTGGTACATATCGAACGACTCCCACGCGGCCTGATCGCGCGTTTGCACGTTGCAGGTGAAAATCCCGTTCCAGAAGTCGAGTTTTTGCAGTTGCGCACCCGCTGTGTTGTCGCCCCAGACAACGCACACGTCCAGCATGTTGAGGTGATCGTTGGCAAGCCGGTGCATGCGTGAGTTATTGTCGTGATGTCGGTACGAAACGATCATGCCAACGATGTCGTACGCATACTCCGGGGCAACGCGATACTCAACACCATCGTAGGCAACATCGAACGGCGACTTACTCGTCGCTGTTTGTAACGGCTCGTTCGCAACCTCCGGCAGGTACTCGATATTTCCGGGCAGATCGTTTCTGTTCCAGAAGGACACCAGCAGCCAGACGAAACTGGCGATGATAAGAATCCTGGTGAATATCACGACCCGTAGAAATCCCGGTCCGCACCAATTAACGCTGTCAAACGAACGCTCTTCATGGTTCGCCCCCCTCGAATTGATCCACTCCCACAGTGAGAATTCGATCGATCTCGCCCATTACTTCCGCCGTAAAGCAATCCACGAACTCAATAGCCTTCATATTCTGCTGGACCTGCTCAATGCGGCTCGCGCCGGTCATAACCGTACTGACGTACGGGTTTTGCAAACACCACGCAAGAGAAAACTGCGCCAGCGTCGCACCCATGTCCCGAGCCAGCGGTTCTAACGCCGACACCACGGCCAACCGTCGGGCGTCCGTAAGTTGATCTTTTAGCCAACCGAACCCTTGCAGCGCACCACGGCTGTCACCTGGAATGCCACCATTGTATTTACCCGTCAACAATCCGGAAGCTAACGGACTCCACGTTGTCGAACCATAACCGCAACCCTCGTAAACCGGTTTGTATTCGGGGCCAAACCGGTGCTGCTCGAACAGGTTGTAAACCGGCTGTTCGACGATCGGCTTGTGCAGATGGTGGCGCTCCGCAATCTCGATTGCGCTCAGGATATCCGCCGCCGCCCACTCCGAAGTACCCCAGTACAGTGCTTTGCCACGTTCGATAATATTGTGCATCGCCCACACGGTTTCTTCGATCGGTGTCGACGGATCCGGGCGGTGGCAAAACAGCAAGTCGACGTAGTCCGTGTCCAGACGCTTTAACGAGCCGTCGATCGCCTCGATGAGGTATTTTCGGTTGAGCGTATTTTGTTCGTTAGGATTCTCGTGCAGACCCCAATACAGCTTGGTCGAGATCAGATAGCTACCGCGACGCCAGCCGAGCTTCTTTAGCGCCACTCCCATGATGCGCTCGGACTCACCCGCCGCGTACCCTTCCGCATTATCGAAGAAATTTACACCCGCATCAAAAGCCGCCGACATCATTTCAACGGCACTCTCAACCCCGGACTGATTATGAAACGTCACCCATGAGCCAAACGACAACTCGCTGACCTGGATTCCTGCTTTGCCAAGATGGCGGTATTTCATGAGCTCTCCCGATGTAGGCCCAGGCTCGAACAACGAACATAGTAGGGCATATCCGCGGCTTACGGGACTGTCGCTATATTTCCGTCCCACATATTGCTAACAATAGTCTATTCAACTAACATTTGTTGGTTATGACTGCTCGCGAACAACAAGTCCTCGACATCATTCGAGACGAGCCGATGCTGCCGCAACTGGCCATCGCCGAGCGTCTGGGCATCAGCCGATCGGCCGTAGCCGCACACGTTACGACCCTGAGTAACAAGGGCCTCATAAAGGGCCGAGGCTACGTTCTTGGCGATGCGCCGTTTGTTGCACTTATCGGTGGCGCAAACATCGACATCCACGGCAAACCCGACCGGCCGCTGCGTGACGCGGACTCCAATCCCGGCTCGGTACGCATCTCGGCCGGCGGCGTGGTACGCAACGTCGCCGAAAACCTGACGCGAATGGGTGTCGAGTGTCGCCTGATATCGGTCGTGGGCAACGATCAGCACGGAAAAATGTTACTGCGTCTGTCGCGAGACGCCGGTATCGATATGCAACACGTGTACGAAATTTCCTCTGCGCCGACTTCGACCTACCTCTCGGTGCTCGATAGCGCCGGCGAGATGCAAGTGGCGATCGCCGACATGGACATCATCAATCACCTAAATGCGGAACGACTACAATCGAAGCAAGCCATGCTGCAGCAGTCGTCACTACTCATCCTCGACACGAACCTCCCGGACGACACACTTGCCTGGCTTACCCGGACATTTAGCGGCAAACCGATCTTCGCTGATACGGTTTCTGCGAGTAAGTCATCCCGCCTCAGACCGTATCTCCCGTCTATTCACACGCTAAAGACAAGCACGATGGAAGTTCAAGCATTGACCGAACTGGATGCACGAACGCCGACCCAGCTGCAGAGAGTCGCCCGTCACTTACACAAACAGGGCGTCCAACGAGTCTTCATTACGCGCGGTAACCAGGGCGTTTTTTACAGCGCAGGTGAAGAACAAGGCGTTCGAAAACAGCTTCGCAGAAAACACGATGTACTCAACGCCAGCGGCGCAGGCGATGCTTTTCTGGCCGGCCTGGCTTACGCGTGGCTGGAACGTTTTGCACTGAACGACACATTGCAGTTCGGGCTCGCCGCGGCCGACGTTACGCTGTCACACTCAGCAACGAGCAGTCCGGCACTGTCCCTTTCTGCCATCGATCGCGCCATGGAGATGCAAGGTGAAGAATAAAACCACATTCAACAGTCTCGACGTAGCGCCCGAAGTCGCCGCAGCGATTTCGTCCGGCAAAGCGGTCGTCGCGCTCGAGTCCACGATTATTAGCCACGGCATGCCGTACCCGAAGAATGTCGAAACCGCGTTAGCGGTGGAGGAAACCGTTCGCCATGCCGGCGCCACTCCTGCCACAATTGCCATTCTCGGCGGCCGGCTAAAGGTCGGACTGTCGTCCGACGAAATTCGGCAGATCGGAAAACAAGGCAACGAGGTCGTCAAGTGCAGTCGTCGCGATCTGCCCTTCGCCGTTGCCCGCGAAATGGACGGCGCAACAACGGTCGCTGCAACAATGATCATCGCTGCGATGGCCGGCATCCAGGTATTCGCGACGGGCGGTATCGGCGGCGTGCATCGCGGTGTCGAGGAAACCCTGGACATCTCTGCGGACCTCGAGGAACTTGCACGAAGCAACGTCGCAGTAGTTTGCGCCGGCATAAAGTCAGTACTCGACATCGGTCGTACGCTCGAATACCTGGAGACCAAAGGCGTACCCGTGGTCGGTTTCTGCACCAATACCCTGCCCGCGTTCTACGCCCGCGAGAGCGCGTTTTCGGTGGACTACCGCGTAGAGTCGGCTGCCGAGATTGCGGCCGCAATGGCTGCTAAATGGGACATGGGACTGGACGGGGGCCTCGTTGTCGCGGTACCGGTCCCAGCGAAGCACGCACTGGAAAGCAAACAGATCAATGCTGTTATAGAAAAATCTCTCGCAGAGATGAGCCGCCAGAAAATCACCGGAAAGAACGCCACACCGTTTCTTCTCGCTCGCATTGCGGAGCACACCGGCGGCGACAGTCTTGCCACCAACATTCAGCTAGTAATAAACAACGCGCGCGTCGCAGCGGAAATCGCTGTGGAATTTTCGAGACTGCCGCGCTGATTCATAGCGCGGCTCTAACTCGATAGAACATCAAAGTTTCCGGCCAAAACAAGATCCAGACGCCCGGTTCTCCAGCCGCGAGCGCTGTCCCGAACCAAAGGCGATGGCTCCTTACGATATCGCCTGACGATCAGCACTTTCTTACCGTTGTCGGCATCCAGCAGGCCCGTCGCATCGTCCTTGATATCACTGCGTTTCTCTGCGCTATCCGTGGGTACGGGCGCGACCTGAACGCGCGCTCGCACACGATCAAACTTGGAACCGTCCGTTGGCATTTCGTACACGTGCAGTCCGGACTCGGCTTGCAATATCCCGTAGCTGCCGAACCCGGAGATCAGGAATAGCGCTTCGTAGCGACTGTTCGAAGTTGGCAGCTTGCTCAGACGCATACCGCGTTGCCTCGCCCAGTTCTGATACATCTCGATCAGGCTGTCGCGAAAATTCTCTGCACCGTCCAGAGTTCTGTCCTCTGTTACAAGCCGCACGCCGATTACGGCCTGCGTTGCGCGCTTCTCGTCCAGGTCCACCATGCCTTCGCGCAGGACGTACAGTCGGTTCGCTATACTTCTGACCAGTTTCGTTGTCGCACCGGAACCGCGGAGGCGTTCGGCCAACGACGCGAGAATAGATGACGCGGCGTCCAATCTGTCGGCAAGTTCTATTCGGTCAAGCACCGCGTGTCTGTCGGTTCGCTCCCAAAATCCGGCTTCGTTCAGTTCGGCGATCAGGTTTGACTTGCTATCAACCCATTCCTTGCCGGCCACTCGGTCTTGCACCGCACTCATCTCGCCAAGTAAGTAGTCTACGGCACCGTTAGGAACCGAGGTCGACTGCAACAACTGCGTGAGACCGAGATCCGTCGGACTGCACTGCTCACTGCTCTCTTTGTCACCACCTACCTCCGGCTCGGCATCTGGATCGATGAATTCAACCTGCAAGGACTCGCCGTTACTGCGAATAAACAGAAACTGCTCGCCGCCCGGCGCTTTGTTTTGCACCATCGTCATCGACAGCGGCGCCAGCAGGTGCTTTTCGATAGCGCGTCGCAAGGGCCGAGCGCCGAGATCCGGTGTGAAGCCTTCGTCTAACAGGAACTCGACCGCCGAATCTTCCCACTCGACAGCCCACTGTTTGGTTCGCAAGCCGCGCCGCCTGAGCGCCAACTTGAGTTCCTTTTGTAGAATCGCCCGCATGACATTGCGACCAAGCGGGTTGAATACCACGACCTGATCCAGTCGATTCACGAACTCTCTGCGGAAGGTTCGATTCACCGTCCTCATAACATCGTCCGACGAGAACGCGCCCTTGGTGCTCGTAAACCCAACGCCCGCCTCGTTGCTGATCGTTGCACCAAGGTTGGATGTCAAGATTATGATTGAGTGTCGAAAGTCTGCCGCATCGCCTTTCGTGTCGGAAAGACGCCCATCGTCGAAGACCTGCAGAAACAGATCCCACACCTTTTGATGTGCTTTTTCGAATTCATCCAGCAGTACAACAGAGAACGGTTGCTGCCGAATGCGTGCGATCAGCGAGCCAGAAGTGAGCTCATTCTCTTCCCGGCCCAACAGGCGCCAGACAGAATCCCGATCTTGATACTCGCTCATATCCAGTCGGATCATTTGCTCGGGCGAGCCGAACAGTATTTCAGCCAGTGTCTTTGCGATCTCGGTCTTGCCGGTACCGGTCGGTCCTGCAAACAAGAACACGCCAACCGGCCTGTCCGGGTCCGTTAACCCGGCTTTTAGCATCGCAATACGTTCAACAAGACAATCGATAGCCGCGTCCTGCCCGATCACCTTGCGTCGAAAAGCCTGCCGCACTCCGTCAATATCCAGTTGCTGCTGATCATCGAGAACCTCTCTGGGTAAACCCGATATCTGGCTAAGCGCACCCAGTACCTGCTCGCGATTCGGCACTCGTTTTCCTTCGCGCCGCGAGCGCGCTACGGCCAGTTCCAGCAGTGACAGCACACTGCCAGGCAGACTCTTGTGCGACAGGTATTGCAGTGACAACTGCATCGACTCGGACACCACTTCCGCACGTTGTTTCGCGCCAATATCGCCGCAAAGGTAATCCAGGAGATCGCAGGACAACTTGTGCGCCTCACTCTCCTCGGCCGCGTACATATTGACGACCTTGAACACCGTCTGCAGCGACGGGTAACGTCGTACCATTACCTGCAAGCCGCTCGGCGTAATTTCACTGATCATGAACATTGTCCGGCTTTCCAACGATGGCCAAAGCTGGTCGAGAATGGAATTATCGTTCTTCGAGGACCGTCCGAACTCAGAAAACTCGGCTATCCTGTCAACGTACAAGGCCATTCGCTTAACTACACTCGCGTTGGCCACGAGCTTCCTGATCTGACCCTCGATCTCTCCAATGTAGGCCTTGTCGGCTATCAGGCCCGGTCCCGATGTTTTGAAAACCTTCCAGCCGGTATCCAGAAGTTGTTTCGCAATGAGGCGGCGCAGCGACGTCTTGCCAACTCCTGCGGGCCCCACAACGAGAATTGACTTAGGCGCACCGGATGTCGCCTCATCGCGCACGTCCCGCAGCAGTTCGGCGATCTGCCGGGTTTCGAAGACCGGTCCGTCGAACTGCTTCTTCCCAAGAATCTCACCGACTGAACGCAGGTACTTCTCATCCACTGCCTGGTTTTCATGCTCATCTATCGCCGAATTGATCGTCGTCATTACTGCATCCGGCAGCAACTTGGCAAACTCACGTACGGCTTCCTTATCGTCAGTCTCCAAGGCCGAGAACGCCGTCGCGATATCGATAACTTCATTCGCAGCGATGCGGTTTTCCAGGTACTTTCCGATTGCCTCGACCACCGGCATATTGGTGCGCCACCAGTATTGAGCAGACGTTACCACACGACCCGCGACCGGCGCCGTCGCTTGCGCATCGATAAACTTGAGTAGAAAGAACAGCGGCCACGGCCCGGAATTCTGTATCGCATTAAGCGCCTTTTCTACCAGGTCGCCCGCGCCGCCTCGCCGCGACAGCGCCTCATACGCAGCGCAACATAAGATCCAATTGGCTCCTAACGCGTAGTTGGATGCCTGCTCAACCGAACAAGGTTTCTCCGAAAAAATGGCGACAGCGCGTTGGAAGTCCGTGTTCGCCAGCAAATCTGTCGGGTGCGCGGAATCATCCGCCATCTGGGTCAGGTTTTTGGCGAGTTCAGAGAGTTCCGCGATCAACGATTGCGTAAGGCCAGCGGCGGCATCACCTTCGTCTTTCGACGCTCGTTTTGCAAAGACGTAAACGGCAACGAGCAACGCGACGCCGAACAGGGCAATAGAAATAGTGGCGACCAATTTAGACGGATTCCGAGTGTTATAGCTAAAATCTCGGGAATCATATCAGCATATAGGCTGTCACCTCATCCGCACCCACAGTAGCTTCTGTTTGGAACGCCTCGAACGGTTTCTCGATCATGACTTATTCGTGTTTGAATCCACAATGAATCCGCAATGCTTCGATCTCCGCTTCGGTCGCGGAAGGGCTGCTTTTCAGGAACGCGTCAATTTCCTCACGAACCGGAATGCTCGTTTGCGCGCCCTGCTTGGTGCACGCAAGTGCACCTGCGGCATTGGCTTTCTCAAGCGCGCGCTGTAACGATTGATTCTGACTTAAAACCGCCACCAACACGCCGCAAAAGGTATCACCTGCCGCCGTCGTATCGACGGCCTGCACGAAATTTCCGGGAAGAAGAAACTGACGCCCGCCCTCGACAGCACAGCACCCGCGGCTACCCAGTGTGACCACTACGCAGGAAACTTCCACGCGTTCAATGGCACTCGCGATGCTGCCCGTGTGATCGGCGACAACGGCCAGTTCACGCTCATTAACAATCAGAACATCAACCGCCGCCAGTAACTCGGACGGCAGGCGCTGCGCCGGTGCCGCATTCAGCACCACTGTTACGTCTCGTTTTTTCGCTGCAAGAGCGTATTCGGTCACGACGGAAGCCGGCGTTTCGAGCTGCAACAGAAGATGGCTGTATGTGGCGAGCGGCGGTAAGTCCTCGGCGGACAGCGCCTTGTTCGCACCGGGCGCCACGGTTATCGCATTCTCGGCATCATCAGACACCGTGATAAAGGCGGTTCCGGTTCGATGATCAGCCGCCCTGACCAGGTGCGTACGTACGCCGGCACTCGCTAACGACGATTCAATCGGTTCGGCAAACCAGTCCGCCCCCAGGGCCAACAGCATCTCAGTCGCAACGCCACCGGAACGTGCGCAGGCAATCGCCTGGTTGGCGCCTTTACCACCAGGATAAAAAGCAAGATCCCGTCCGAGCACGGTCTCTCCAGACGCAGGAATCTTCGGTACTTGCACAACGAAGTCGAGATTGGCAGAGCCAGCAACCAGGATCATGATTTCAGCGCGTCCTGCGGAGTTTCCAATGCTCTGATTCGCGCGACGACATCAGAGCCGGTTTAGAATTGACAATGTCGCCAGCTATGATAGCGGTTTCTTGCCGCCCTCGATAGGCACTAACGTTGGGGCCTTTCGCGCGCGTGCGCGGCGAGCATCAGCGATGTTCTGCATCTTCGCAGTATCGGCCAGAGCGGGATCGTCAATTTCGATGCTCGAACGGCCAACTGCGTAGACCATTTTCATGCGGTGGTCGCCGAGCGAAATAACGTCGTCGTGCAGCAAAACCTTGCTGTGAACACGCCGGGAATTGACGAACGTTCCGTTGCGACTTTTCAGATCAACCAGTACGACCGCGTTTTGATCCCTTATCAGCAAGGCGTGCTGATTGCTGAC
>CAZZKW010000029.1:0-29673 GCA_964654975.1 uncultured Woeseiaceae bacterium | reverse complement strand
TCGTCGGGCCGATCAACGCCACCGGAACGCAACTTCGCGTACAAATAACGCAAGGCCTCTGTCGCCGTCATTGGCCCCAGCTCGAAATTTCCGATCACTCGCTTCGAGATCGGCACCATGCTTGGAGAGTGGATGATATGGGAGATATCATGGTTGCTAACCAGCACCATGCGCAACGCGTATTGCTCACCTTCCTTCAATGCCGCCAATTTACACAGCGCAGCCAGGGCGCCGGGGAACATGGCATTAATATTTTCGAGAATGAGAACCGGAGCTCGATAAGTTCGAGTCTGCTGCACGGCAAACACATCAATCATGTTCAGAAGATCGTCAATTGAAGTCGACGCAATCCCATAGCCAAACTGTTCCAGTATTCTGGCCAACAATTCCGACGTCTTCAGACGCGCACCATCAACGATCGCAACCGCCATTTTTGATTGCACTTCCTGGACGAAGCGACCCGCCAATACCGACTTTCCGGACGACTCCGGCCCGTGCAGCAACACCACGCCTCGTTCATCACGTAGAACGCCGCCAAGAAATTTTAGGGCTTCCTGTTGGGACTGATAGCGGACGAATGTCCTCTGTTCCCGCAGCCCGACGTCATCTATTTTCATTACTGTTGCTCTAAATCCGAAGGACCCCCGCCTTCGATTTCTTGAGCTACCTTCGCGCAATCAATAAGCCGCGTCTAGATGTCTCCAAATGGCAACACCTGATTGCAGATTCCCCCGGATTTAACTTAATAAAGACCGGAGTTCTGCTACCTCGGCTTCGAGTTTTGTCACACGTTCGGCCAGTTCCGAAATACCCGGGTTACGCGACGACCCGGCAGGCTTGGCGGCCAGCGCCCTCGCGGAGTGCGCCTCAATGTCGATCGCCCCGGAAAATAAATGCATATACTCGCAATCCTTGCGTCCCGGCGTGCGCGGCAATTTCACGACCAGCGGCTCGCCATCGCGATTGATTAAGCTGTCCAGAGCGGCCACAACATCAGAATTGTCCGCAAAATCATGCAGGCGGCCGCTGCGGGATTTTAGCTCTCCCGGGGTTTGCGGCCCGCGGAGTAACAACAGGCAAACAATTGCCACCTGTCCGGAATCAAACTGATAGTCGCTGTAGCGCGTGCCGCAAAAGCGTTGCGTATATTTTTCCGTCCGACTCTTGAAGTTCTCTTCGGCGCGCGCGAGGTGCTTTTCCTGAAGGACATGAATCGTATGTTGCACTTCCCCCTGAGACAGGGACATGACGGGTTCGCGGGAAGACTTTTGATTGCAGGCGTTGGTGAGCGCGTTCAGCGTCATCGGATACTGTTCTGGTATAACGACCGATTTTTCGATCAGGCAGGCAATCACACGGGCTTCTGTTTCGTTGAGTTCTGTCAGCACTGGGGGTCCTCGTTGCGGTGCGGGTATGCTACAGAGTTCTACCCGGCGATGTGCTGAGCAATGCTGCCACTACGGATCCGATTCGATAACCAGTCCCGGCTCGGCACGCTGTCGTACGGCATCGATACTTTTTCGAAGTTCTGCTGCCCAATACGGCGCGAGGTAGGCTGCCCTCGCCTTGTGACTCAACTTTTTGCCAGTTTCGGCAAATGAGTATTGCGGTAAATCGCGCAGATCGAATCGAATCTGCCGCCCCTGATCGACAACAATAAGCCCTGGGGTGCCGTAGATATCGTAGAGCTCTGCCACTTCGTCGCCCTTTGGCAAAACCACAAAATCGTAGCCGGCATCTTTTATGAAACCAACAGGATCGGCCTTCTCCCGGAAGTTGATCGCCAATATTTTCAGGTCGTCTCCGTGCTCAAGGCGGATGCTTTGCAGGTGAGGCATCAGCGCCTCGCAGTACGGACACCACGTCGCCCAGAAAAACAGCACGACCGACTGTTGCCGAAGCTCGTCTTGCAAACGTACGGTTTTGCCGTCAGCAGACAACAAGGTCCAGTCCGGCGCCAGTTCTGCCCCATACGCCTGAAGTGAGCCGGAGAACAGGCCGACCAGGATCAGCGAGGAAACGAAATTTCTCATAGACAGGTTTCTCATCGGCACTTTTCTCATAGATATAGGAGACCGGCCGGGTGACGTGTATGTTACAGCCGATATTCCACTATAATCGCGCCGAGTATGCTCACCCTTAGCAACATCTCACTGCGCCGTGGCCGCAAGCTGCTGATAGAAAACGCCAGTTTCCAGGTTCATGCCGGGCAACGCGTCGGCGTAATCGGTGCGAATGGTAGCGGTAAATCCTCCTTATTCGCCCTGCTGCTGGGTGAGCTTGAGCACGATGACGGCGAGCTCGCGCTGGATACAAGAGACGAAATCGCCCACGTTGCCCAAGAAAGTCCGGACGGCGACGGCTCCGCCATCGACTACGTATTGGACGGCGACCGCGAACTGCGAAAAATTCAGGCCGCACTCGCCGACGACGATGCGAACTACGACCAGGGTCACCCGGATTCAACATCCGATGACAGTCATGGTCATTCGACCGATTTGTACGAGCGTATGGAGACTATCGACGGCTTTGCGGCGGATTCTCGGGCATCGCGCTTGTTGCACGGTCTGGGTTTCGCTGCGGACGAGTTCCGGATGTCAGTTCACGAATTTTCGGGCGGTTGGCGGATGCGGCTTAGTCTCGCTCGTGCGTTGATGTGTCGCTCCGACATCCTGCTGCTCGACGAACCGACCAACCACCTCGATCTGCCGGCCATCTTGTGGCTGGAACGATGGCTGACGCGTTACGAGGGCATCTTGCTCGTGATCTCGCACGACCGGGATTTTCTCGATCAGATATGCACCCGCGTCGCACACATCGAACACCAGCAGATTCGCCTGTTCACCGGTAACTACAGCCAGTTCGAAGCACAACGCGCCGAGCAACTCGCCCAGCAACAGTCGATGTATACGCGCCAACAAAAGCAGATCAAACACATACAGAGTTACGTGGATCGCTTTCGTTACAAAGCATCGAAAGCACGACAGGCGCAGAGTCGTCTGAAGATGCTGGAGCGCATGCAAAAAATCGCTCCGGCACACGTCGATTCGCCATTTCGGTTTCACTTCATCGAACCGGAAAAGCAGCCACAGCACTTACTCGGCCTGACGGATGCATCTGTTGGCTATGGCGACGACATCATACTAAAGAACATAAACCTGAATTTGTCTGCCGGCGACCGCGTCGGATTGCTCGGCGTCAACGGCGCCGGAAAATCGACCTTGGTCAAGGCACTATCGACCGGCAATACCCTGCTCGACGGCGAACGGGTTATTAGCAAAGACACGAAGATCGGTTACTTCGCACAGCACCAGCTGGAATTACTGCGTCCCGACGATAGCCCGATGGAGCATTTGCGTGACCACGCCCCGGGTGACCGCGAGCAAGACCACCGCAACTACCTCGGACGATTCGGCTTCAGTGGCGAACGTATCTTCGAGCCGGTCGCGCCGTTCTCCGGCGGAGAAAAAGCACGCCTGGTATTAGCGTTGATGATTCGTCAGGGGCCGAACCTGTTGTTGCTGGATGAGCCGACCAACCATCTCGACCTGGAAATGCGCCAGGCCCTCAGCATCGCGTTAATCGAGTACTCCGGCGCACTGGTCGTCATCTCGCATGACCGCCATTTGCTCAGAAGTGTCTGCGATGAACTGCTGGTCGTTCACGACGGCGTCGTCGAGCGCTTTACCCGGAGTCTGGATGACTACCCTGCCTGGTTGAAAGAACAGGAAGAAAAATTCGAACAGGTCACGGCAAAGTGGCACACCGAGGCGGAGAAACCGCTCAACAAGAAGCAGCAACGACAAATCGAGGCACAGCGCCGCCAGCGATTAAAGCCGCTGTTCGACAAGGTAAGAGATATCGAGAAGAAGCTCGCTGCCAGCCGATCCCGGATATCCGAATTCGACCGGCAACTTTCGGAGGAAGCGATCTACACGGACACAGACCGCAAGAGCGAACTCACTCAACTGGTCCAGGATCAGGCGACGGCCCGGGCAGAAGTCGAATCGCTCGAATGGGAGTGGCTGGAGGCGAGTGAAACGCTGGAAAATGCGCCTTAGTCCGCGTCACAAATTACCTCGAGAAACGCCTCCCCGTAACGCTCCAGCTTGGTCTGGCCAACACCGGATATCAACATCAACGCACTGTCCGACTGCGGCTTGTCAGCCGCCATCTGCTTCAGCGCTGCGTCGTGAAAAATAACGTACGGCGGTACATCGTGCGCATCTGCGAGTTGTTTTCTGCAGTCTCGCAAAGCCTCAAACAAGTTTCGGTCTTCTTCGGCAACCTCGGCGCCCTTGGGTTTTGCTTTCCTTGATCGCGGAGCCTTCAGAAGGTCACGCCTGAGGAAAAGTTCCACCTCGCCGCGCAACAGCGGACGACTCGTTTCGCTGAGCTGCAAGGCGCCGTAGCCGGCGGTGTCAATCGTCAGTAAACCAAGGACGACCAATTGGCGAAGAATAGATCGCCACTGCTGCTGTCCGAGCTCGGCACCGACGCCGAAAACACTCAAATCGGCATGCCCGTGTTGTCGAGCCTTGTCGGTATCCTTGCCCATCAACACATCTATTACATGCACCGCACCGAAACGCTGTCCCGTCCGGTAGACCGTCGAGAGGATTTTTTGTGCAACTTCGCTGCCATCGAACACGTCCGGCGGCGCCAGGCAAACGTCGCAATTGCCACAGTCCTGCTCCAGCACATCGCCGAAATAGGCCAGCAAGGATCGGCGGCGACAATTTGTCACTTCACACCAACCCAGAAGTGCATCGAGCTTCAAACGGTCATTGCGTTTGCGAAGCTCGCTGGAGGGCGACGATTCCACCATTTGCCGCAGCCGCATTACGTCCTGCAGGCCGTAAACCATCCAGGCTGTTGAGGGTTCACCATCACGCCCTGCGCGACCGGTTTCCTGATAGTAGGACTCCATGCTCTTGGGTAGATCGAGATGCGCAATAAAGCGTACGTCAGGCTTATCGATACCCATACCGAACGCGATAGTAGCGACGATGATCACACCATCTTCACTCAGGAACTGCTGCTGATGCCGTGCGCGAGTGTCTTTGTTGAGACCCGCATGATAAGCCAGCGCGGTAAAACCCTTTGTCTGCAGCCACTCGGCCGTCGCTTCGGTTTTCTTGCGCGACATGCAGTAGACAATACCGGCCGAGTCTCGATGATCCGCCAGAAAGTTCAGCAATTGCTGTCTAGCGTCTGCCTTGGCCTGAACTTCGTAACGAATATTCGGCCGATCAAAGCCCGCAACGAAGCGTGCCGGTTCGACCAGTTTGAGTTGTTCGACGATTTCCAGGCGAACTTCCGATGTTGCCGTCGCCGTCAGCGCCATACGCGGCACACCCGGAAAATGCCCGGCCAACTCGCCCAAAGACAAATAGTCCTCCCGAAAGTCATGCCCCCATTGCGACACACAATGCGCTTCGTCCACAGCAATCAAACCGACGTTCATTGCCTGAAGGCGCAATAGAGTTCGCGGCTGCATCAGCCGCTCCGGGGCGATGTACAACAGCTTGATTTCGCCCG
The DNA here is from genome assembly GCA_964654975.1 of uncultured Woeseiaceae bacterium. Taxonomy (GTDB): domain Bacteria; phylum Pseudomonadota; class Gammaproteobacteria; order Steroidobacterales; family Woeseiaceae; genus UBA1847. The sequence goes on along the minus strand of CAZZKW010000029.1, from coordinate 24,132 downwards.
CTTCCAACCCTCGATACACGCCGCGCTGCCCTTCGGCGCTCAGTGTGGAATTCAGGAATGCGGCACGTATCCCGACTTGTTCCAGCGCCGCAACCTGATCCTGCATCAACGCGATCAGCGGCGACACGACCAAGGTCACACCGTCCATCAGCAACGCCGGAATCTGGTAGCAAATCGACTTGCCGCCGCCGGTAGGCTGCAGCACCAGTGAATCTCGCCCGCTTAGCGCGGCGTTAATCGCGGCTTCCTGATCGCCACGAAATTCCTGGTAGCCAAACACGTCGTTGAGAATACTTTGCGGAGTCGCGGTCATGCGGCGAGTATACCGATACCTGCAGTTTGTACCGACAAACAAATTGTCATGTTTTCGCGTAAAGTCGCGTGCATGAATTCAAAGACAGAATTCGGTACTGGCGATGCTTCTTTTCTGGCAGCGGGCGGCGAGACCGGCATCTTCGCACTGGTGCATAACTTTTTCGATCGTATGAGCAGCGACGAGCGCTTCTCGACGATCTGGACATTGCATCCGGACGACAAGGAAATTTCTCGCGATAAACTCGCGCGTTTTCTCTGTGGCTGGCTCGGCGGACCGAAACTCTACAATGAGAAGTATGGCGCAATAGGTATTCCGAGAGTGCACGCCCACTTGCCGATCGCGCACGCCGAACGCGACCAGTGGCTGACTTGCATGTCCGAGTCGGTAGCAGAGCAACCGTTCATGCCGGAATTCAAGACCTACCTGATGCAACAGCTGTTCGTACCCGCAGAGGCGGTCCGGCGCAGATGCGAAAGCGGGCAAGGCACCAAGCAGTGAAAATCTGGGTGGATGCCGACGCCTGCCCGGTGGTGGTGAAGGAAATTCTTTTCCGGGCGGCTGATCGAACCGGCGTGCAACTGACGCTGGTTGCGAATCAGGCGCTCAATACGCCCTCCTCCGCTAACATCAATACGCTGCAGGTCGCGCACGGTTTCGATGTTGCGGATGACGAGATTGTTAAACGTGTGGAGGCCGGTGACCTCGTAATCACCAGCGATATTCCATTGGCCGCAGAAGTGATAGAAAAGGGCGGACACGCACTCAGTCCTCGCGGCGAAATGCACAGCAAGGAAAATATTGGTGCCCGCCTGAACATGCGCGACTTTCTGGACACCATGCGCTCCAGCGGCGTCGAGATGGGCGGCGGCCCCGCCGCTTTCAGCCAACGCGACAAGCAGGAGTTCGCAAACAATCTGGACCGGTTCCTGACAAAATATACGCAGTAAAGTTGGCGAAGGAAACAACGATCGACGCCAACCGATTCGCTAGCCCGTGCATACCCCCCCCCGCTTGATGCAGTGGCAAGGGTAATCTATGCTGTAATGCCTGCCAAAGTCCGGAGTTCGACGCCTGTGCGAATCCGCATGATTGCATTTGCCCTCCTCATGCTGGCTGCCTTTTCGAGTCAAACTGCACTCTCAGAATCTACTGATGCCGCCGTTCAGGAGGTTTTCGAATCCGCTCAAGTGTCTGTGCCCGCTCGGCAGACTAAACGTAATGCGCCAGAATACCCGCGCTCTGAGCTTCGCAAAGAGCGAGAGGCGTGGGTACACGTCACCTACTGCGTTGACGAGTCAGGCGCAGTTCGAAACGTTTCGGTCCTGGACTCTGTTGGGAATCGATCCTTCGATCACGCCGCGGTAGAAACAGTACAGGGCTGGAAGTTTGAGCCCGCACTCAGAGATGGCAAGCCGACCTGGCAGTCCAGAAATGACGTCTTGATCACGTTTGCACTGCATGATTCCGACAAAGGTGCGGGCGGAAGGTTTATACGGCAGTATCGGAAAATTGGTCGGCTAATTGACGAACAAAAACTGCAGGAAGCAGACGAATTGTTCTGGAATATTTACCGCAACTCCGACCTTTCGCTGTATGAACTCGGAAAGTTGTGGGCTCAGCGCGTCCGGTATGAGGGCAAGATTGGCGACATGTGGAAACTGCACAGTGCACTGCACCGGGCCACCGCTTCGAATGGCAAATGGATTGATCCGAAAAGCTACCTGGCGCTGCTGCAACTGCGCGTCAAGGTTGAGATATCTCTCGGCAAGTATCACGCCGCCCAACGCGCATTCGATAAACTCGTCGAAGCATCTGACAAAGATTCTGAAGATGTCCTGAGGCTGATGCCGACCATGGAAAAATTACGCGCGATGATCGCAGGCAATGAAATCCTGAAAATCAAGGCAGAAGTACGCGAAAAAGGCGACTGCGCATCCTGCAACGACAGTTGGCATTTCACGCCCGTGCGTAACAACTTCACCGTCAAGAATATCGCCGGTGCTCTTGATTCTATCGATATGCATTGCGATCACAAACGATTCGAATCACCGATTTCAGACAAAGTCGACTGGCGCATTCCCGAAAGTTGGGGTACTTGTCGGGTTCGATTTTACGGCGACCCCGGCACAACATTCGACTTGCTGATGCTGCCGCCCTTGCCGCCCGGGAACGATACCTAACCGGCGCGCGCGCGCGACCTGTTTCGCCCTGAGTTGCGCGCATTCTTGCCCGGCCTTGCTTTTGCACCCGGCCTCGCTTTCTTGCGTGAACCGTGACGTGGACCGTTCGAGCGCGGTGGCTTACCTTTGTGAATCGGCTCCGCTTTGACCGTCTTGTCGACCGCGTATCCGGGCACGAATTCTTTCCGGATGTCGTGCTTCAGGAGCTTTTCGATGTCCTTCAAGAGTTTCAGTTCATCGACACAAACCAGCGAAATCGCCGTTCCGGCATGACCGGCACGAGCGGTACGACCAATGCGGTGCACGTAGTCTTCCGCCACATGCGGTAATTCGAAATTCACGACGTAGGGAAGCTTGTCAATATCCAGACCGCGAGCCGCGATGTCAGTCGCGACCAGCACTCGAACATCGCCGGCTTTAAACTCGTGCAATGCCTTGGTGCGCGCACCCTGACTCTTGCCACCATGAATCGCGCTGGTCTCGATACCATCGCCATTGAGTTGTTTGGCGAGTCGGTTCGCACCGTGTTTGGTACGCGTGAATACCAGCACCTGGCGCCAATCGCCCTGGCCGATTTGCTCCGACAGCAACTCGCGTTTGCGCGCTTTGTCCACCGGCATGACGACTTGCTTGACTCGGTCTGCCGTGGTGTTGCGTTGGGCGACCTGAACTTCCGTTGGGCTGTTCAACAGGCCGTTGGCGAGGCTGCGAATCTCCGCAGAGAAGGTCGCCGAGAACAACATGTTTTGCCGTTTCACCGGCAGTTCCTTGATGATCTGCTTGATGTCTCGGATGAAGCCCATATCGAGCATTCGATCCGCTTCGTCGAGAACAAACATCTCGACGCCCGACAAGTTGATATTGCCTTGCCGAACATGGTCGAGTAATCGACCGGGTGTCGCGATGACGATGTCAACACCGCGGCGAATCTTCGCGAGCTGCGGCCGGGCGCTAACGCCGCCGTAGATCTCCATGCTGCGAACAGGTCGGTACTTACCGTAGGTTTGCACGCTCGCATTGACCTGGGCTGCCAGCTCACGGGTCGGCGTAAGAATGAGCGCACGGATGCGCCGCGGCCCGTCAGACTTGTGCTGCAATCGTTGCAGCATGGGTAGCGTAAAGGCTGCCGTCTTGCCGGTACCCGTCTGGGCACCGGCGAGAATATCGTCGCCTTTCAGGATGTGAGGTATAGCCTTGCACTGAATCGGGGTCGCTTCGCTGTAACCCTGTTCTTCGACAGCACGCAGCAATTCGGCCGACAGGCCGAGTTGGTTAAATAACATTGATTTTTTCTCCGGGTCGTCTGATCCGACGCGTCTACTGACGTGCGGTTCGGTCCAGACTGGAAATTAGAATGACCTCCAGACGCGCTGAATTGCAGGGCTGGAGTGTGCGGCGCAGACCGATGTGCGCCAGAACGCAGCGGACTGTAACAGAATCCGTCAGAAAAGAAAGCGACTATTGATCGACTGTGGACTAATTCAGTGAAATCCGGCCGCTACTGATACTGAAAGCGCTTCACGGCAAGCGCTGCTATCACGAATGTCGCGACAAGCAGCAGCGCCAACTGCGGAATGACCGACGCTGGACCGGACTGAAAACTGATCAGTTTGTGCATGGCATCCATGGTCCAGCCGGTCGGTGTGAACTTCTGGACCGCTTGCATCCACTGCGGCGCAACCTCTATCGGCCACCAACATCCGCCCAGTGCGGCCAAGCCGTTGGCCGCGAGCACACCCAGGCCAGACGCCTGTGCTTCGGTGTTTGCAAGACTGCCCAACAACAACCCGGCCGACGCACAAAACCCGGCCCAGACCGCCAGCACCAGCAGCACCATAGTAAAGTCCGGCCCCCAAACCATCTTGAACAGAAAGCTGCCCACCAGCAGGGCAGCTGTGACTTGAACGACCGCCAGCAACATACGCCCGCCCCACTTGCCGGCGACCACTTCTGTGCGCGTGAATGGCGCCGATGCCAAGCGCCGCAGCAAGCCCTGCTTTCGCTCATTGACAAGCGTCGAGCCACCGCTGGTGAGCAACACGAGAATCGTAAACATGACAAGAATCCCGGGTATTGCCTGCTCAAATCCTGAGGGAATCTTTTGGCGCTTGCCCGCCGGGGACACGTCCAACTGCCATACTCGCGGCTTTTCGTTCAGCGTTATGAGGTCGGCGGCCGTTAGCGGAGCTTCGGAGCCGACGTCCGCAACGAGGATATCCGCCAGCGCGGTATACAGGCTTCGCTGTATGCGAAGGACCTCAAATTCCCGCGACAGCGCCGAGGCTTTCGTGTCGAAACTTACACTGACCTGCTGCCCATCGCTGACTTGCTGCGATAACCCGGGGCCAATGGTAAGCGTTCGACGAGGCGCTTCCTCGTCATCAGTCGGCGGTACCAATTCTTCAACCCACTCGGCAACGAAGTCGTTGTCGCGCAAGCGAAGATCGATCTGATCTTTCAGAAAGCCGGGTGCCTCAGCGACAACCGTGAGTGGCGTTGCCTGCCCGCCGCTGACGGAGGACGCAAACCCACCGGTCATAGTACCAATGAAGTAGAAGAACAAGGGCGGCATGACGAACGCCCAGATTAGCGTCGATCCCTGCCGAAGCTGGTGAGTCGCGTCATTCCAGGCGATGAAAAGTATTTCTCGCATTACTGTCTCGCGAAGCCCGCTTGCAGGCGCCAACTGCAGATACCCAGCCCACTTACGGTCATCGCGGCAACGATGGCCCATCCCGTCGTGTCGAACGTCCAGGCACTCGCGGATGTCAGCTCAGTCGACAGCCGGTCTACCACAAAACCGTTTGGCGATACACGTCCGATCGCCGCAAGCCAGTCCGGCAGCGTCTCCAATGGAAAGAAACTTCCACCCATCATCAGCAATGGAAACACCAGAATAGAGGTCATCAGGTCCGCGGCTTTGCTGTTCGAAAACAACATCTGCAACACAGAAAACCAGGCAAAAAGACCAATGCCGGAGACGGTAATCCACAGCAACGACGGCGGCAATTTGCTCCACATCAGATCGTGGTACAGAAAGCCGACAAACAGTGCGGTACCACCGATCATTGCCATCATCACGCCAACCGCGAGCGCCTTGCCAAGTACGAATCGGGTAAGCAGACCGGGTGTCGACGCCAGACGACGCAGGGTTCCGGAGTTGCGTTCCTTCCAGTAGTCGGCCGACAGGCCTTGTGAGGCAAACATCAGAGCCATCAAAACGATGCCCGGCAAGAACAGAACGGCGACATCCGGACGCGGCTCCTCCGATGGCGGCTCCACGACGACAAGGTCCAGCAACGGCGGGAACAGTCGGGGACCGAGTGCTTCCATTTTATGCTGAACTTGTACCGCAATCCCGGCCACGAACGCATCGGTTGGCTGGTCGAGCGAAACGGATGCATTGACCTGTTCGATTTCTGGACCGAATGCCGCCTGCAGATAAAATCCGGCGTCCAATAGCACGCCGGTTATATCTTCGATAATTCCCGGGAGAATCGTTTGCGACGGATTCGTCACGAGAGTCAGCGTCACCGGCGTGTCGTTTAGAAACGCGTCCTGAAACCCCGTGGGAATAGTCAGAAAGCCGCTCGCGTCACCGGCCTCCATAAGCTCGATGCCCTCCGCCACCGAGACTTGCCGCACCCCGAGCAGTTCCGCCGTTTCATCCTGACTAAAGGCCGCCGCAACGAAGCCGCTCACCAGCGTATCGTCGAGGTCGGCGATTAGCAGTATGCCCATCGGTCCGCCGTCATCGCCACCGTCGACCAAAGCGGTAATCAAACCGCCGATCATGAAAGGAATACCGAGCCAGATAAGAATCGCGACACGATCCTGACGCCAGCGCGCAAGATCTTTCCTGAAGGTCGCAAACAAGAACGCCATGACTACTCGCGTAGCTCCTTGCCGGTGAGCAGCAGGAACAGCGTTTCGAGGTTTGGACTGCGCAGGCTGGTTTCCTTGACCGCGCCGCCAGCGTCCGCGACCGTCGCGAATATCGCCGGCAAATGCTGGGATGCGTTCGATAAAGTCATCGTCAACACGCCCCCTTCTTCTGCGATCACTTCGAGATCGCTAATATCGCCTGCGGCAACGGCGACCGCAACACCATCCGGGAAATTGCCAGTAAGTTGCAACACATCTCGTGCACCGAGCTGCGCCTTGAGTTCGTCAACACTGCCCTGCGCAATGAGCGAACCGTGATCGATAATCGCGAGCGAATCGCACAAACGCTCCGCCTCTTCCATGTAATGCGTCGTATACAGTACACAGGCTCCCGCATCGCGCTCGGCTTCGACCATTTCAAACAATCGCTGCCGGGATTGCGGATCGACGCCGACGGTCGGTTCGTCCAGCAATAGAACTTTCGGTTTATGAACGATGCCGCAGCCGAAGTTAAGTCGGCGTTTCATGCCACCGGAAAATGTCTTTGGCAAATCCCTGGCTCGATCCGCCAGGCCAATGTGGTCGAGCACTTCACGGACACGGGATTCGAGTGCTTTGCCGCGCAAGCCGTACGCCTTACCCCAATAGATCAGATTTTCTATCGCCGGCAAGTCCTCGTACAGTGCAAGCTCCTGCGGCACGATGCCCAGGGACTGCTTGGCTTTCTTGCCCTCCTTGACCACATCGAAACCGGCAATACTGATGCGGCCCGAGGTCGGCGGCATTAATCCTGACAGGCAGTTGATAGTGGTCGATTTGCCAGCGCCATTAGGCCCGAGAAGACCGAATACGGTACCCTCGCCGGCGGCGAAACTGACGTCATCGACCGCCGTAAAATCACCGTATTGTTTACTCAGATTCTTAACTGAAAGCAAGCCGGTCTCCCCCGAAGTCCGCAGCGGCAGAGACTACACGAATAGAGAATGGCTTTCTCGTCATTGTCAGCTCGGGTCTCCAAAGTTGCGAACGAAAATATATGGTATTTTCGACTACCCGAGAATCGGAGAAATACCATGCTTTCACACGCCCTGGGCCGACCTGCCTGTCTGGTACTTTGTGCTGCACTCATCCTGGCGGCGTGCGAAAAGAAATCCCCGGTAGTCGAAGCCCGTGTCGTGGCTGAACAGCGGAGTATCGAAGCCGTTGCCAACGAAGTTCTCGCCGCGATGCTGGAACGTCACCCGTCGATGGCGACGAGCTACGCGATCGATGGCGCGCGCCACGATCGCCTGTACGACAACTCCTTGCCCGCTCTCGCAGCCTGGCAAGAACGTGAAGACTTTTGGCTCGCGGAGCTGGCCGCAATCGGCGAACCCTCAGACATCGGCAGCCGCGACTGGGTAACGTTTGGAATTCTTCACGAAAAACTTGCGGCAGCACAGGCCAGCCGTGTTTGTCGCAAGGAACTTTGGGAGACCAGTACAACGACCGCGTGGTACACCGGGATGCCGTTTATTTTCGATATTCAACCGCTGCAGACCGATGACCTGAAACAACAGGCATTGGCGCGCCTGAGCGAAGTGGATCGATTTATTGACACAGAAATTGCGAATCTTCGACAAGGCCTGAAAATGGGATACAGCTCGCCGCGCCTGACCGTCGCGGCAGTCCCCGCAGAGGTGCGCGCACTGCGGGACGACAGCTCACCATTTCTTGCCATCGGCAGACGCGCACAAGACGACGTGTTCGCGGATGCCGTACTGGCGATTTTCGAGGGCGAGATTGTGCCGGCTATCGATCGCTTCGCCGACTTCATTGAAGACGAATATCTCGGTAAGGCACGCCAGGAAATAGCGCTGAGCCATAACCCGGACGGCGCTGAATGTTATCCGACGCTGGTGCGGTCGTTCGCGACGGTGCAACCGACGCCCGACGAAATCCACGCCCTCGGCCTGCTGCAGATGTCGATCATTCGCAGTGAGATGCAGGCAATCCTGGCTGAGCACTACGACGGTGAATCTATCGAAAAGTTTGTTCGTCGTATCAACGTCGATGCCGAATTTACGTTCCGCACGGAAGATGAGGTATTGCAGTACTCCGTGGATTCTCTTGACGCGGCGAAACAAAAAATGACCGAGGTATTTCGCCTGCTGCCAAAGGCGGATGTTGTGATCAAGCCCTACCCCGACTTCGCCGCCAGCGGCGTTGGCGAGTACCACTCCTCGTCCGAGGACGGGACTCGGCCGGGAATATTCTACATCGCGGTACGTGACCCGGAGAACCGTTCCCGAGCGACACAACAGTCAACGCTGTATCACGAAACCTATCCCGGACACCACTTGCAGGGCGCTATCGCTCTTGAACTCGGCGAAAAGGTGCACACGCTCGCCCGCTACCTGTCGAACTCCGGTTACGCAGAAGGCTGGGCGCTGTATTCCGAGCGTATTGCCCAGGAGCTGGATCTCTACACCGGCCCGCTCGACAAGATGGGCCTGCTGTCCGACCAAGCGGCTCGCGCCGCACGACTGGTTATCGACACGGGCATTCACACCAAGGGATGGACGCGTCAGCAATCGATCGACTACATGATGAATAACACCGGCTGGGCACCGGTCGATATTCAAAACGACATCAATCGATATATTTCGTGGCCAGGCCAGGCGAACGCCTACATGCTGGGAATGCTGGAAATTCGGCGCGTGCGAACCCTGGCGGAAACGAAACTCGGTGAGCAGTTCGATATCCGCGACTTTCATGACCGCATTCTCGAAAACGGCAGCATGACACTGCCGATGATGGAAAAGGCCGTGCTGGCGTGGATCGAAGATGGTGCCGGATAGGTGATTCGAACACCTGACCCCCACATTACGAATGTGGTGCTCTACCAACTGAGCTAATCCGGCGCAGCTAGGCGGCGCGCAGTATAGCCTCGCCGCCTACGCGCGAAAAGGACTTTTGCGAACTATTCGGCTCCTTTACGGACCCGAACCACCAGGTCGATGCCGGCGCAATGAGTGCCGCTGGGCAATTCCGGCAAACCGTTGATCTCGATCTTATGCGCCGGGATATCCGAGAGCTTGCCGGTATCCACGTTGTAGAAATGGTGGTGCGGGGCCGTCTTCGAGTCGTAGAACCGCCGCTCTGGATCGACAATGCACTCTCTGATCAGCCCGTGTTTCGCGAATAATTTCAGTGAGTTATAGACTGTCGCCGTGGATACAGCGCTGCCGCGCGAGTGCAGACGCTTAACGACCTGCTCGGCGGACACATGCTGCGCTCTTCGCAGCAACAGCGCCGCAACCTCAAGCCGCGGCTCCGTCGGCGAAATACCGAATTTCTTGAATTTGGCCAGGATGCCCGCGCGCGTCATGTTCAGCGATCCCCCGTCTTTTCGATGCGTTCCGCCTTGATTCTAACAGAGCAATGGTGCGAATCCCGGGAGCACAATGAATCCGGACAAGGAGGTCTGGACGATGGCTCGAAATCGAGGATTCACACTCTACGAACTGCTGCTGACGATCTTGCTGGTCACGATCATCAGCAGCATTGCCATTCCATCGTTCTCGGCAAGTGTTGCCAGACAACGCCAGCGAGTAGAAATCGATGCGCTCTTTCACGCCATTCATCAGGCCAGAAAAGAGTCGATCATGCGCCGCAAGGTGGTCTCCCTATGCCCCAGCCTGGACGGCCAGACCTGCTCGCCGTCGCGCGACTGGTCTGGTGGCTGGATACTGTTTGAAAACACGGATCGGGATTCGCCGCCACGAGTCGATGCGGGTGAGCCGCTGCTACGCCAGCACCGCGTCAGCGAGAATGTACAAGTGTCCGCGAACCGCAAGGGATTCACGCTCAGAGCTACCTTTCTGCGGGCGACCAACGGGACGTTCGTCTTTTGCGATCCGCAGCGCCAAATTTCGCCCAAGGCCCTTGTGGTGAGCTACACCGGGCGCCCGCGTGTCGCAAGCCTCAAGACCAACGGTGCGCCCTATTCATGTGCGGATTAAGTAAAGCGACAGCGTTGCATTTCGACCGCTTGTCGGGATTGCGGTGCCGCTGGTCACCTGCTCGCGCATCGCCCGCGCCGACTCACTATAGTGGCGCGCATGAAACCGAAAACGCAGACAGGCTTTACGCTCTACGAACTCCTCACGACGATGCTGATTGTTGGCGTCGTTTTGGCGATTGGAGTGCCGAATATGCAGTCGTTCCGGCAAAACAGCCGTATGACAAGCACGGCAAACGACCTTCACTCGAGCATCTACGTGGCACGCAGTGAAGCCGCGCGTTCGAAAGCGATCGTCACTGTCTGTGCCAGCGCCGACTCAATGGCTACCACTCCCACCTGCGGCGGCGAACTGGAAGCCGGTTGGATCATCTTTGCGGATACTGACGGTGACATTGTCGTCGATGCTGGTGAGGTGGTATTGAAGCGCTTTCCGGTTATTGAGCCCGGCATTGTTATCAACACACCGGGACCGGACGACTACTTTTCGTTTGCCGCGACCGGATTAGGGCGTGGCAACGTACTGGCGTCGCCCGCACTCGCGACCGCCATTCTTTGTGACCTTCGCGGCAACATTCGAGGCGCCGGCGGCAAATCTACCGCTCGCGTTCTGGTTGTTACGCCACTGGGTCGGGCGACCGTACTTGCCGATGAAGGCCAGGTGGCCTTCCACGGAGGCTGTTAGGAAATGAATTCAATACGCTCGAAACAACGTCGACAACGCGGTTTCTCATTGGTCGAGGTTTTGATCACGCTTGTCATCATGTCAGTCGGCATGCTCGGCATTGCCGGATTGTACGTACAAGGCATACAGGCGGGCAGGACGTCGCTGCTCCGGCATCACGCGGTAACCCTCGCTGGCGACGTTGCAGATCGCATCCGTGCGAACCCGAATGCAGCAGCAGCGTACGAGGCTGCGACCGGCTGGGACAACAGTTGCGTCGCCGGTGGCATCGATTGCAGCTCGGCTGAAATGGCAGCCAACGATATCTTGCTTTGGAAAGACCAGGCAGCCAGCACCTTGCCGGGTGGCGACGTCACGGTTGTTCATAACAGTCTCGCCTTTCCACCCACGTACGCCATTACAGTCCGTTGGACGGAGCCTGGCGAAAATATGACCTACGCTATTACGATCCCGGTACGCGCGTTATGAACGTATCTACTATGCACTCAGTGATCTTGAAATCTCGCCAGCGACAGGCTGGGGTCACGCTGGTAGAGCTGATGGTTGCGCTTTCAATCGGCTCGTTCCTGATGATCGGCGCTGCTCAAATTTACAACCAGAGCCGCCAAGCATTCATCGTAAACGAGTCAATAGCCAGCGTTCAGGAAACCGCGCAATTCGCAATGGACACCATTGAGGCCGATCTTCGTATGGCCAGTAGCTGGGGCCAAAACAGCCGCGGGCTCGCCGTTGAAGGCCGCTCCATCATAGGCACCGTCAACCCCACGGGCCTGCCGCAACCACTGGGTAACTGTGCCGTGGATTGGGTACTGAATCTGGCGTTACCGATTGACGGCGTTAACAATGGCTACGGCCTGGCCTGCGCCGCAACCGGCGGTAACCAGGCGAACTCGGATGTCGTTACGGTCCGTCGCGGCAGTGTTATCCCTGCAGCACCTGAAAACGGCCGAATACAGATACAAACGACAAGGATACAAGGGGAGTTGTTCGCGGACGGCGCCGTCCCCTCGGCATTTTCCCCGGCCACATCGGCCACCCACAACCTGCTGGTCAGCAGCTATTACGTATCGCCCACGTCGGCACTGATTAACGGAGTCCCGACCCTGCGCCGCCAGCGCCTGACATCCGTGGCTGGCGTGCCGACGATCGTCGACGAGGAAGTTGCACCGGGCGTCGAGAACCTGCAGTTGCAACTCGGGGTCGATATCAACCAGGACAATACCGTTGATCGCTACGTGAACCCGGGCGACCCGATATACGATCCGACGGCTGTCGGCTTCGTCCCGGGAGCACGCGTAATAACGGCCCGAATCTGGATGGTCGTTCGCGGCGTGAATTTCGAGTTTGGCCTGGTGGATGGCACCGACTATGAGCCCGGCGATGTCGATCTGGGCGTGCAGAGCGACAGTTTCAGGCGCATGCAGGTATCCAAAACGATACTGTTGCGTAACTCAAGAACATGATCCCGGGAAATCAAATGAACTCGAACTTTCAGAAAATTGCAGATCGCGGACGCCAGCAGGGAGCGGCGTTAATCGTGGGGCTAATGTTGCTGGTTGTGATCACAATAATGGCTGTTTCCGGTATGAATACGGCGACCACCGAACTCACACTCGCCCGCAACAACCAATCTTATGAAAACGCTTTTCAGGCAGCGGAAATGGGGCTGGAGATCTCATTGTCGCAGGGGCTGTTTAACACTGCCGCGCCGGCCACGATAACACCGACTACGCCACCGTACGTAGACGTTAATGCAACCACTCTGTTTCAGGACGAGACATTGGTCCCCGATAAAGCGTTCAGCCTCGGCTCCGGCAGCGGTATTTCCGCTTATCATTTTCTGACGACGTCACAGGCCGCTTATCGGATGTCGGCAACCCCTACGGATCGCGACGCAAGCGCGCAACATACCCAAGCATTTTATGTTGTCGGCCCTGAATCTTCAGCGCTCTAGACAACAGATTAACGGAGTAATCGAAATGAAACTCACATCTCTCATCACCGCCATCCTGATGTTCCTGACGCTGCCGGTGCTGGCCGATTTTGACACGGCCTCCCGCGCTTACGAAGTCGGCGCAAGTTACGTCACAGTGCCGACCTCCGAAAACAGCGACATAAGTTTCAGCGAATGCGAAGACTGCGATCGGGTAACCGCTCGATTGACGCCCCAAACGCACTATACGCTCAATGGCCAAAACGTACGTTTTGCGGAGTTCAGGGAAGCTATCCTTCAGGCCAAGCAAACCGAGCAATCCGGCGTAGTAATCCTGCACCATCTTGAGTCTGACACGGTCGTGTCCGCAGCAGTGATATTGATCCAATAGAAAACCCCCAATTTTGAGGTAAAGATCATGAAGATCTCGACATTTAAGAGTACATGGATAGCCACCGGCTTTGGTATTGCCCTGCTGGCAGGATTACCTGCGCTTGCAGACGACACCGAGCTGCTGCTGCTGAACCCGGACCCGGCTTCCAATCCGAAGCCCAATATCCTGTTCATACTGGACACGTCCGGGTCTATGAGTACTCCCCAAGATACGCTCGACCCCTACGATGAGACCAACGTCTACGGTGGCAGTTGCGATCCGGACAGAATCTACTGGACGGATGTCGACGTAATACCCGACTGCTCCTCGTCGACAAATTACTTCGATGACAGCGATTTCTTCTGTGATGCGGCCACCCTGCCGCTGAACGGCATTGGCAGCTACACCGGCACCATGGTCCAGTATCGCGCTGGCGGCAACGACGGTCTCTCCGGCGGCCCCGCAACGTGGCAATATATCGTGCCCGGCTACAACAGTTCGCCAGTTGAATGCCAGGCCGACAACGGCGTACATGGCGATGGTCGAGCAACTTACCTGTGGCCGGCAAACGGCACCAATTTGGCCGATCCGTTTACCAACGACACTGCAAATCAGATGCCGTGGGGCAGCGCACCACGCAATCTTAGCTATACCGTCTACGATGGTAACTACCTGAACTGGAAGAGTTCACCGGTCGTTGTGTCGATGACTCGCGCCGACATCATGAAGGTAGTCACCAAGAAAGTTCTGAGCTCCATGACCAACATGAACGTCGGGCTGATGCGCTTCAATCAATGGCAAGGCGGCGTTGTTACGCTGGGTATCCAGGACCTGGATGCCAATCGCCCGGCCATCCTTGCCATGGTAGACACCTATGATCCGTGGTGGGTTACACCGCTGGCAGAAAGCATGTACGAAGCGGCGCTCTACTGGCTCGGCTTGCCCGCTCAATGGGGCGGAACTGTCGTCGGCGCACCGACGGCCGCCGGTTTGCCGACGGACCCCGCTGTTTTGGCGTCCACCTCACCGGACGTCTACAAGGCACCCGCCTGGGATGCCTGTGCCAAGAATTACAATATCTTGCTATCCGACGGTGTTCCCGTTGCCGATGCCGACGTACCGGGATTGATCGGCAACTTGCCCGGCTTCGCAGCCGCTATGGGAAGCCCGACGTGTGCAAACGGCGGCGACGGAGCTTGTCTTGAGGATATATCCGAGTACCTTTCGGTCTACGATCTCGACCCGCTGACGCCCGGCGATCAGCTGGTCACCACACACACCATCGGCTTCATAAACAATATACCCATATTGGAACGCACTGCCGAGAACTCCGGCGGCGAATACTTCCGCGCGGATGATGTAGAAAGCCTGACCAAAACGCTGATCGACATCTTTGCCAACATCAACGACCGGACGCTGTCGTTTACGGCGCCGGCGGTCTCGGTGAACACCTTCAACCGTACGCGGAATTTCAACGATCTCTACATTACGGTATTCGGCGCAAAGGCCAAGACCCATTGGCCCGGCAACCTGAAGAAGTATCGCATTACCGACACAGACCCGACGGACGTTGTCAGCCTGGAGGTAACGGATGCCAACGATGACCCGGCCGTAGACCCGGCCACGGGATTCTTTTTGGACACAGCGACCAGCTTCTGGTCTGCCACCATTGACGGTAACGATGCGCGCAAAGGCGGTGCTGCGAACGATCTACCGAATCCCTCAAGTCGCAATTTGTACACCGACATTGCAGGCCCTAACCTTACATTGGCCGGCAATGCGGTTAGTCCGGGTAATTTGGGCGCATTCTCCGATTCGGATTTCGGGCTGACCGGCGCTACCGGCGAGCCAAGTAAGGAAGACGTCATTCGTTGGGCTCGCGGTGAAGACCTGCGTGATACCAACCCGTCCTCAACTATTCGCTATGAGATGGGTGACCCGCTGCACTCTCAGCCCGCTGCGATAGTTTACGGCGGCACCCCGACATTACCGGACACAGTGGTCTATATGGCCACCAACGATGGTTACCTGCATGCCATCGATGGCGAAACGGGCGTCGAGCTCTGGTCGTTTATTCCGAAACAACTGCTGTCCAATTTGACACGCCTTTACTTCGATCCAAACGCGAAATACAAGCAGTACGGTATTGATGGCAACATCGTATCGGCGGTCAAGGACGTCGACCGCGACGGCGTCATCGAACCTGCAGACGGCGACTTCGTGTATATCCTATTTGGCATGCGCCGAGGCGGCAATACGCTGTTCGCGCTTGACGTGACGGACAAGAACAGCCCGGAGATGCTGTGGGACATCAGCCTTCCCGAGTTTGCGCAAACCTGGTCCGCACCGGTCGTCTCCCGTATGGATATCGGCTCCGTTACGCAGAATTCGGATAAAGCCGTGGTCGTTGTTGGCGGCGGTTACAACACCGTACACGATACCGCCGATCACCCCGCCGTCGCGGACGGCATCGGTGCCGGAATCCATATCCTTGACCTGGCTTCCGGCGCTGAACTCTGGCGCACCGGCTCTGACGTCGGCGCAGACCTGCGCCTGAGCGCGATGACCCGCTCTATCGCCACTGAGGTGCGCGTTATCGATTTTAGTGGTGACGGCCTCGCTGATCGCATGTACGCCTCCGACATGGGCGGCCGGATCTGGCGCTTCGACGTCACCAACGGTCGGGCGCCGGCGACGCTGGTTACCGGCGGAGTCATTGCCGAATTGGGTGCCGACGGCGCGGCTACTGTCACGGCCGGGAATACCCGTCGATTCTTCAATGCACCCGACGTGTCGTTATTTACGGATGATGTTCAGCAGCGCCGTTACATCGCGATCAGTATTGGTTCGGGCTATCGGGCACACCCGTTTGACCTGTCCGCCAGCGACCGCTTCTTCTCAATTCGAGATCCCGACGTTTTCACCAAGCTGCCACAGAGCGCGTACGACACCTATTCGATAGTCCAGGACACAGACCTCGTCGAGATCAGCGGACAAAGCGGTGTCGTTATCACCTCCAGCGACCGTGGATGGAAATTTACCGTGCCGGCCAACCAGAAAATACTGGCCGATTCGTTGACGTTTAACGACGAAATATTTTTCGTCGGATTCTCACCAGACACCAACGCAGCTGCCCAGTGCAGCACCGGCAGAGGCACGAACTTCCTGTATCGGGTATCGGTAGCGAATGGCGACCCGATTGTGCCGAATCTGGACACGCTTGATCCGTTACTCGCTGACGATGCGCGCCGTACCACCCTGGCGCAAGGCGGTATCGCACCGTCACCGGCGATCCTGTTCCCGAGCGCCGATGCGGGCTGCACCGGCGCCGAGTGCGCCCTGCCACCGATTGGCTGTATCGGCGTCGAGTGCTTCGATCCCGGGTTTACGAATAATCCGGTGCTTACGCTCTGGACGCAGGATGGAATCGAATGATGCTTACACGCAAATACATGCGTGGTATCACGCTGATGGAACTAATGATCGTTGTGGTCATCGTCGGCATTCTCGCAGCAGTGAGTTACCCCAGCTACCGTGAGTTCGCCGCCAAGGCCAAACGTAACGAAGCGAAAGCGGCGCTGCTAAAAGCCGCAACAAACCAGGAAAGGTTTTACCTGCAGAACAACACGTTCTCTACCGATCTTGTGCCGCTGGGCTTTGGTGCCAGCCCTTTTATTACCGACACTGGCTCTTATGAGATTACCGTCGCAGCGCCGGTTCCGACCGCTAACTTTACGGTTACTGCGACTTATCAACTTGGCGGAGCTGAGTCCCTGAAATGCAATGTATTTATGATCGATGGAAGGGGTGAGAAAACATCCAGTCCTGACACGAACTGCTGGACGCGAACGCGGTAGGCGGTAGGCGGGGTAGCTATTGCGAGGAGCCGGACGCCGCTATGCGCTCATCCCTGCCCGAGAAGAACAAGGCATCGACGATCAACAGTGCGGCGCCGACAGAAATGCCGGCGTCCGCCACGTTGAACGAGGGGAACGCCCAGTCACCGAACCAAACCTGAAGAAAATCCGTCACATGCCCGAGTAAGATACGGTCTATCAAGTTACCGACAGCCCCGCCGAGTACCAATGCCAGGCCGGCCGACAGTACCGTTTGTCCGTCGTTTCGAATTCGCCACAACCATACGGCGATAACCATGCTGACAACGCTTGCCAAAACCACGAAAAACCAACGTTGCCAGCCACCGGCATCTGCCAGGAAGCTGAACGCCGCACCGGGGTTTTTCTGGTGCGTGAGGTTGAAGAAAGAGTTAACCGGAATTCTGTCATACAACTCAACCCATTCGATGATCGCCCATTTGGTGAGTTGATCTGCAACTACCACGACCGTTGCAACGACCATCCACATCGCAAAACGTGCGTTTGTCCTGTTTTCTTCTGCCAGCTTATCCAAGGTCTTGTCCTAGTGCGTCGATGTCGCGTCGAGCAATCAATCGTGCATTTTCGGTGTCCCTGCCCATTTGCGCAACCAATTCATCGACCGAATCGAACTTTTCCTCCGCTCGAAGATGCGCGACAAAATCGACGTGTATGTACTCGCCGTAAATATCTCGATCAAAATCGAATATATGAACTTCCAGGAGCGGTTTCGCCAAATCAAATGTCGGTCGTGTTCCAACGCTCGCGACACCGGGCAGCACACCTTCCGCCAGTCCTTCAACGCGAACGGCGAATATCCCCATAACTGCGCTTTGGCGCCGCCGAAGATTCACGTTTGCCGTCGCATAACCCAAAGTCTTGCCGACCTGCCGACCCCGCACTATTCTGCCAGACATTCTATAAGGGCGTCCCAACAGCAGATTTGCGCGATCAAGATCACCGTCCGCCAGCATACGTCTGATCAGCGTACTACTGACGCGATCCCCGTGACTCACGATACTGGGCACTTGATCCACCGTGAAGCGCAGTGCACTACCGGCGCGCAGCAGATCATCGACACTCCCTTCACGCTTCCGTGCAAAATGAAAGTCATCCCCGACAACGACGTACCGAGCATTCAAACCGTGGGTCAGTATCTGCCGTATAAAATCACCCGCCCGAATACTTTGCATCGCCGCGTCGAACCGTGGGCAGAAGAAAATATCAACGCCGTATGCGGCCAGTGCTTCGAACTTTTCCCGAAACCGCATGAGGCGTGCCGGAGGGTTCTTGTTTGCAAAGAATTCCTTTGGTGTCGGCTCGAAGCTCATTACTATCGACGGCACGCCCAGCGTTTGCGCCTCGCTTCTAACCCGATCGAGAAGTTTTTGGTGACCAAGGTGCAGTCCGTCGAAACTACCGATGGTTACGACGCTGCCCTCAGTCAGGGCCTCGTAGGGCAGGTCGGTAAGATGTCGGACAAGCTTCAAGCTATTGCTCTTTTAATCTGAATTGCGACAAGCGCGTACCGAGCAACAGCAGAGCAAGTATGTAAACCCCGGCACCGGCAGCGACAGATATCGTCAAGCCAAGGATACGCCCGAATAACGTGGCCTCTACCCACCACTCGAGTGGCCGGTATAGCAGATACAACGCCGCGTACATGACACCGTTGGCGATGCCCACTCTGACCAGGAGAGAGGACCAACCGCCCGAGTGCAGCAGAACCCCTTCTTTTATCAAACCGCGGTAAAGCAGGATCGCGTTAAGAATAGCAGCGACCGATGTCGCCGCAGCCAGGCCCGCATGTGGGCCAGCAAAGTCGATTGCTGACAAATACCAGGCCAGGCCGATACTCAATACGAGGTTCACCAACAGTGCCAACAGCGCTATGCGCACGGGCGTTTTCGTATTCTCGCGTGCGAAGTACGCTGGTGCGAGTATCTTGACGAACGAAAACCCGACCAGCCCGACTGCGTAGGCCCGTAAAGCGAGCGCCGTCATCTGGACCGCATGCTGGTCGAACACGCCGCCAAAAAACAACGTCGTGACCAGCGGTTCTGCCAATACGAACAATCCGACGGCAGCCGGAACGGAAATCAACACCGCGAGCTTTAGAGACCAGTCAAGCGTTCGCGAAAACGCCGTTCTATTGTCTTTTGCCCACAGCCTCGAAAGATACGGCAAGGTCACGGTACCCAGGGCAATGCCAAATATTCCCAACGGGAATTCCATCAGACGATCGGAGAAATACAAGTAGCTGATGCTTCCGACCGGCAGCAACGACGCGATGATGCCACCCATCAAGACGTTGATCTGAGCGGCGGACGATCCAAATATCGCCGGGATCATCAGCCTGAATGCGCGCTTCACACCTTCGTGCCGGGGCGCCCATTTTGGTCGCGGCGTGGCACGGATTTTTGCAAGAAACGGCAACTGAAACAGCAGTTGAAGAAAACCCGCAAGGAACACGGCGTAGGCAAGCGCCATAATCGGCTGATCCAGGCGTGGGGAAAGCCAAACGGCCGCTGCGATCAGAACGACGTTGAGTAGCACCGGCGTGAACGCCGCCACCCAAAACCGCCCGTAGGTATTCAGGATACCGCCGGCAAATGCGGTTAACGACACGAAAAACAAGTAGGGGAATGTGAAACGCAACATCAGCGTCGCCAGATCGAGATTGCCACCCTCGCCGACGAATCCGGGCGCCACGACCAGCACCAGCAGCGGCGCCGCAATCACGCCAAGCAAGGTCACAACGAAGAGCACGATGCCAAAGGTTCCGGATACAGCGTCGATGAATTCCCGCGCGTCTTCATGGTCATTGCGCTCGCGATAACGTGCCATGACGGGCACGAAACCGGCGGAAAACGCGCCTTCGGCAAAGAACCGACGCAACATGTTCGGGATTCTATTGGCGACCAGGAAGGCGTCCATGATTAAACCAGCGCCAAAGTAACGGGCAAAGACCACATCCCGCAACAAGCCGAGAATTCTGGATATCAGCGTCATCCCGCCAACGATGCCGGTCTTGCGCACCAGGGCCGACCCGGAGGCGAGCTTGGCGCGGTTCGCGGAACCGCTGTCCGGTCCGTTTGCTGTACTGTTTTCGGTGCTCATGGCTGCGACGAGTTTAGCCCAGAAAAGTCATAAAATCAGTCGTTTAGAGATGCCCACAGCCGTGCTGGCGTAGACCCGGTTGTTGTTGTTGACAATCCACCGCTGGCCGCGAATAATACGCGGCTCTTTGCAAGCAGGACTCGGAAAAACCAGTGGCAAACATCAAATCAGCCAGAAAGCGCGCCCGTCAGGCGGAAAAAACCCGTAAGCACAATATGGGGCTGCGCTCTCTCATGCGTACCAAGATCAAGAACGTCGTCAAAGCCTGCGATGCGGGCGACAAAGACGCTGCGGCAACTGCCTACAAGGCGGCTGTCCCGGTCATCGATAGCATGATCAACAAGGGTATCGTGACCAAGAACAAGGCAGCACGCCACAAGAGTCGTCTTAATAAGCGGGTTAAAGCTCTCGCGGTCTAGTTCGCTGTATTCCTAAGCAGATGCCTCTGCTGCCAGCTCGTCGATTCGCTCGAGCTCCTGCATGATCGCCTGACCGAGTTGCTCGGTCCCGGCCCCGGTGACTGCGCTAACCTCGAAAACCGGGCCGTCCCACTGCAGCTGCTCAAGGAGCATTTCGCGAGCGACGACCTGATCGTCCGAGGACAGCAGATCGGTCTTGTTAATCACCAGCCAACGCGGTTTCTGCGCCAGTTCTTCTGAGAATTTTTGCAGTTCAAGCGCGATAGCACGAACCTCATCGGCAGGTTCTGTCTTGGGATCGATCGGTGCGATGTCCACCAGATGCAACAACAGACCGGTGCGCTGCAGGTGCTTCAGAAAACGGATACCGAGACCCGCACCCTCGGACGCACCTTCGATGAGTCCGGGGATATCGGCCATCACGAAACTTTGCAGGCGACCGACCCGCACCACGCCGAGATTCGGGTGCAGGGTAGTAAACGGATAGTCCGCGATACGCGGCCTTGCGTGCGACATCGCCGTGATCAACGTTGATTTGCCGGCGTTTGGCATGCCCAGCAAACCCACATCGGCAAGCACCTTGAGTTCCAGACTCAGGTGCCGACCTTCCCCCTGCGAGCCCTTGGTGATTTTTCGTGGCGCACGATTGACGCTACTCTTAAAGCGCGCGTTGCCGAGCCCGCCGCGGCCACCTTCGGCGACTTTCTGTCGCTGGCCGGCTGTTGTCAGATCGCAGATTACTTCACCGGTATCGACGTCGTTGACTACGGTGCCAACCGGGATCATAACTTCAAGATCGTCGCCAGAACGACCGGTCTTGTTACGACCAGACCCGCCATCGCCACCCTCGGCCTTGAATCGCCTCGCAACACGAAAGTCTGCCAGCGTATTCAAAGACTGATCGGCGACCAGGTAGACACTGCCGCCATGGCCGCCATCGCCGCCATCCGGGCCGCCGCGGTCAACGTACTTTTCGCGACGAAAACTTAAGCAGCCGTGTCCGCCGTTTCCGGCCTGTACACGAATGGTGGCTTCATCGACGAATTTCATTGCGGTAATGCCTCATACGAAAAACCCCGCGATGGCGGGGCTGTTCAGATACGTTTGCTCGCCCGAAGGCGTCTAGCTACTCTGGCTACGCGTCAACGACGCTGACAAACTGCCGGTTCTTCGGCCCCTTGCGCTCGAACTTCACGAACCCGTCTTTCTTGGCGAACAAGGTGTGGTCGCGACCGAGACCAACGTTGCGGCCTGCGTGGAAACGCGTGCCGCGCTGACGAATAATAATATTTCCGGCAATAATCTTCTCGCCGCCGTAGATCTTGACGCCAAGGCGCTTGCTCTCGGAATCGCGACCGTTCTTAGTACTACCGCCTGCTTTTTTATGTGCCACTGTATTGTACCTGTGTGTTCATCACCGGGCCGTTAAGCCGGGCTTTGTTAATCCGAGTCTTTCTTGCTGACTGCCTTTTTCTTGGCTGTTTTCTTCTTCGTCGCCGGTTTCTTGGTCGTCTTCTTTTCGGCAGCCGCCTTTTCAGGCGCGGCTTTCGCAGCTGCCGGCTTCTCCGCAACTTCTGCCTTTTTCGGAGCGGATTTTTTAGCACTTCCGCTAATGGCAGTGATCTCTACTTCCGTAAAAAACTGACGGTGTGAACCCTGACGAAGATAGTTCTGACGCCGCTTGAACTTAACCACCGAGACTTTCTTGCTCTTGCCTTGACGCAGCACCTTGCCGCTGACGGAACTGCCCGCAAGCACGGGGTTGCCCACCTTTATGTCGGCGCCTTCGCCGATCAGGAGAACGTCGTCAAATTTAACCGTAGCGCCTTCGTCGGCCTCAATTTTTTCGAGACGCAGGACGTCCCCTTTTGCCGCGCGGTACTGTTTGCCGCCGCTGCGAAAAACCGCATACATTATGTTTGCTCCATTGCGCAGGTCGCATTATTTGCAACCTACTGAGAAATAAGACTTTTCGGGGGTCTGTCGACGCCGCGCAGGCGCCCGGCTGGCGAGCACCGCGAAAGAGCGGGAATTCTATAGATTCCGGTGCCTCGGGTCAACGTTCCTGACGTCAGAAATTTGACCTTATTTCAATGGCTTGCAAACTCGCCCCCGAGAGCGAGAATCGCGCTCAACTGTCGCCAACGGCGGCGCATTCAGGCATTATCATATGTCTCATGCAAGCCGCCAAAAATATCCCGATTTCTGTTTGCTTTGACGACATTGCAGCGCTCGCCGTCGGTGACATGCGTGCTGTCGATCAGCTGATTTCCGCGAGCCTCAATAGCGACGTCACGCTGATCTCCCAAGTCTCACAATACATTGTGACCAGCGGCGGAAAGCGACTCCGGCCCATAATCGTATTGCTGGCAGCGCGGGCACTGAATTATGAGGGTGATCAGCACGTCCGCGCGGCTGCCATCATCGAGTTCATACACACGGCGACCCTGCTGCACGATGACGTGGTCGACTCGTCCGAACGGCGGCGGGGCAAGGAATCAGCAAATACCGTGTTTGGCAATCAGGCCAGCGTATTGGTTGGCGACTTCCTGTACTCCCGGGCGTTTCAGATGATGGTCGATGTCGGTGACATGCGCGTCATGCGGATTCTGGCGGACGCCACGAACACCATCGCCGCCGGCGAGGTGATGCAGTTGATGAACGTGCACAATCCGGAAACGACCGAGGATGACTATCGACAGGTCATCTATCGAAAAACGGCGCGATTGTTCGAGGCCGGAGCACAGATCGCGGCAGTGTTGAGCCGACAAGACGACGCTGTCGAGGCATCAATGATCAACTACGGGCGGCACCTCGGTACTGCATTTCAGCTCGTTGACGACGCGCTCGACTACGCCGCGTCATCCGAAGAACTGGGCAAGAACATCGGCGACGATCTAGCGGAAGGAAAAGCCACACTGCCGTTAATCTACGCGATGCAGAACGGCTCCGAGCAGGAGAGCAAAATTATCCGTGATGCCATTTTGGAAGGCGGGCTGGATCAGCTCGACCACATCACGGCCATCATCGAGTCGACCGGCGCGTTGCAATACACGGCCGGCAAGGCTCGCGAGGCGGCGAATCTCGCCATCGAATCCCTGGCGGAAATACCGGAGTCGAGATTCCGGGAAGCACTGATCAATATTGCTGAGCTGTCGATTCAGCGTCGTTCCTGAGATGGAACGATTTACGTAGAATCACCGTCCCGCCGATCTTGTTCGCACGATTGATCTTTCACCAAAGTCTCTGACTGTGTAGAATTGCGCGCGTTCGGGGTGTAGCTCAGCCTGGTAGAGTACTGCCTTCGGGAGGCAGGGGCCGGAGGTTCAAATCCTCTCACCCC
>CAZZKW010000028.1:0-39179 GCA_964654975.1 uncultured Woeseiaceae bacterium | reverse complement strand
AGTCGCCGCGCCGTTCGGCGCGTACGCGGGTCGTCGGCATCTCGGTCGCCGTAGAAACGCGTGTAGGCATCCAGTAACAGCGCTTCCGCCTCGTCCAGTTGTCCAAGACCGGTCAGGGCAGCGCCGAGGCTATACTTGAGTTCTGAAACCAGCCGGTGCTCTTCCGGCAACTGTTCCCGTCGCAGCGCCAGCATGTCGCGAAAAATTGTTTCGGCCTCGGCGTATCGTTCCTGCTCTAGAAACACGCTTGCCATGCCGGAGATCGGAAACGAGCGATTCAGGTGTCGCGCCGGCAATTTAACGGCGTCTTGCATTTCAATTGATAACCGATAATTCAATATCGCGCCGTCATAGTCATCAACGTTCACCAGAAACATCGCGAGGTTGTTGTAGGCGGCACCAAGACTGGGATGCGGCCCGTCGTATGCGCGCTCCATTATTTCGATGAAGCGCTTATTCGCGGCGACAGCGTCTTCGTGCTGATCCATATCGGACAACAACTGACTGTAGCTGTTCCAGGCGTGCGCAACTTCTACATGGTCGGGTCCGAGCATGTGGGTTCGTGACTCGATAACTTCCAGATACAGGGATTTCGACTCCTCGAAACGGCGCGTATTACGCAGCAATCCAGCCAATTGTCGTTTGGTGTCATCGCTTTCTGGGTGCGGACCGCCGTAAACCCGGTTTTGCATCGCCAGCGCATCTCGCAACAACGGCTCAGCGGTCCTGCTGCGGTCGAGAGACCGATACAAACCTGCGAGGTTGGTCATCGCTTCTGCGGTTCGTTCGGAGTCACCGACATACAGGCGCCGCCCCATGTCCAGTGCATCGATGTATAGCCGCTTGGCAGCGTCGAAGTTGCCTTTGGTCTCTTCGAGAAAGGCCAGCACGCTGATGGCTTCCATGACGTCAGGGTGTTCCTCTCCTAACAAAGTACGTTTCGTCTGCAGAGCCTCGCGATACAGTACGCCGGCCTCGTCAACGTCGCCCCGATCCTGAAAGATAAAGCCCAGCGCAATCTTGCTGGTCGCGACATCCAGGTTTTCATCGCCGTAGATATCTTTTTGTTGTTGCAGCGCCGCGGACAGCAGCTCTTCCGCAAGTTCGATGGAACCCAGACTGTAGTAAACCTCCCCGAGTACACGTCGCATCGTCGCTTGCACTGATGGCCGATCAACAAGCTCCGTGTTGATCTGCACCGCACCGGCATCGAGCAGTTGTCTTGCCGAAAGATCATCGCCACGCGATTCCGACGGGTCCGATACTTCAAACAGGCCGGTTACGAAACGCACGACTTCACTCGCCTTGCGTTGCTCGTCCAGTGCGAGGTCTCGTTCTTCGGCGAGACGTTGCGTGTAAAACACACTCATTGTCGTGAACGCGGCAATGACGGCGACGGCGGCCACTACGCCGGTCCGGTGTCGACGATAAAACTTCGTGACCCGGTAACGCATGGAATCCGGCCGCGCCAGAACCGGGTGTCCGTCGAGGTGGCGGCGAATGTCTGCTGCCATCTGCTCGGCTGACGCATAGCGGTGCGTTGGTTCGCGATGCAATGCCATCAGGCAAATCGTATCGAGATCACCGGCGAGACTGCGGCGCAGATGCTCCGTTCGAGCACCGCGCAATGCGCTGAGTTGCTCCGCCGTTTGCCTGCCGCGTCGATCGCCGGTAGTTGCCAGCGATCGTGTAACGGCAGTGCTCGGTTTGGCTGGCTGTCCGTCCAGCACGAGTTGCCGGTACTCATCGACGCTGCGGCGTACCTCGAACGGGCGTCGTCCCGAGATAAGCTCGTACAATATCGCGCCCAGCGCGTAGACGTCGGTCACTGTTGTGATTGCCGCATCGAGCAGTTGCTCGGGTGCGGCGTAGGCCGGCGTATGAATCTGGATGCCGGTTCTGGTGAGGTGTTTGTCTTGTGAGTCGTCGAGCAGCTTCGCGATACCGAAGTCGAGTAATTTCAAATCGCCGGAGTCGGTAACAATAATGTTGCCCGGCTTCAGGTCGCGGTGAACAACCAGACTCTGGTGTGCGTAGTGAACGGCGTCGCAGGCTTTTTGGAACAGCTCCAGACGTTGCTCTACACTTAGGCGGTGCTTGTCGCAATACTCGGTAATCGGTAGTCCGTGGGCGAACTCCATCACGAAGTAGGGCCGGCCGTCCTCGGTAACACCACCGTCGAGCAGCCGCGCAATGTTCGGGTGGTTCAGTCGCGCGAGAATCTGGCGTTCCTGTCGAAAACGCTGCACGACGCTTTCGGTGTCCATGCCTTTCTTGACAACTTTCAACGCGGCTTCCTGCTCGAAGCCGCCGTCTGCCCGCGTTGTTCGGAACACCGAGCCCATGCCGCCAACACCGACTCTTTCGAGTACGCGCCAATTTCCTATGGTCGTTCCGCTCAGTGCAGCGTCGATGTCCACGATGTTCGGCATTTGCGGAATAGTGCCCTTGTTGTCGGCGTTGAGTTCGTCCGCGTCCAGCAAGGAGATGAGCTTTGAGTGTAACTCGCGGTCATCCCCGCATTGTTCTTCGAGAAACGCTTCGCGCTCGCGGCCGGACAGGCCGACTGCCTTGTTAAACAGGGTCTGCAGTCGTTCCCACTTAGGCTCCGTCACGCCAAGGAACTCTCAAAAAGCAACGGACAGTCGAGCGCCAACAATATTGTTACGGTAATCCTCATTGAACAGTCCACGATAACTCAGCGCCAGAGTACTGCGATCCCTGGTGTAGGCCAAGCCCGCGCCGATCACCAGGCTGTTGGACTCGATGTTTCTGTTGCGCAATCCGAACTGTGTGCCCGGAGCGCCTTCGTAGGCGTAGAAAATCGAATCCTCATTGGCATCCAGCTCCAGGCTGAAGGCGGCGGAGGCGTGCCAGTTGATCTGCCCGGAGCCAGCGTCTTGCAGCCGCGAGAATCGTGTGCCGACTTCGGCAAACGTTGTCGTCGAATTGTTCTCCGGGATAAGCAGATTGGCGCCGCCCGCACCGGTTTCCCGATAGTCGTCCTCGTGTATGTTGAAGTGGTATAGCGATGCGAACGGTTCTACTTTCCAGGGGCCCGGCGCATACTCCCGGCCTACGCTGAAAAACGCCATCAATGTGTTGCCGGAGTAATCGCTGCTGGCCGTTCGCACGTTGCTGCCGATCGAAAGCTGGCGTTGATTGAGGATAGCGTGGTCGGTGTAGGAGATGCTCGCCTCAAAATACGCGATATCCGAAAACTTTGTCAGGTACAAGCCGCCGGACCACGACTCGATATTCGAGGCAGCGACTGCCTGCACGGACTCGATGTCGACGTCGGCAATGCCAAACGTGAAGCCCGCGATCAAGTCGCTGCCGAAGCCGTAGTCCGCGCCGACAGTAAAGCCTCCCGAGTCGTGTTCGAACTCGGTGTAGCCGCTTCGCGGTTTGTATTCGCCATTCGCGGTAAAGCCGCTAATCCAGGTTTGTGCGGTGCGTTTCGGTTTAGCGAGGCTGACACCTGAGTTGGTAGCAGCGACGCCCAACAACATCGGGTTCAGCGCTCCGCCAAAGTTTTGCAGCTGTCCGTATTGATAGGAGAGTGCGACGGGTTCGTAGGCAGCGGCGTCGGGGCGCTGTCCGCGGCGCACGGCGCGCGCGTCACTGAGGTGGGTTTGAAGCAATTGCGTCGTTTGATAACCCGTCGAGACAGCGCTGGTCATCAGCGTGCCTTGCGAGTCCGGGCTAAAGCCCGCGAATGCCTCGTCAAATCCGGATTCCAATTGCTGCAGTTGTCCGAGCTGATTGGCCAGATCGTCGTTTGCAAGTGGCGCGATGCCGAACAGGTTGTTCGCGACCTGGGCGTACAGGGGACCTGATGCAACCGTCGCAAATGACGACGCGTTGGCAACAACGTCGATCGTGTTGCCCTGTTGTTGCAGCTCGAACGACAGCAGCGGAAGGGATTCCGGCAATACGATGTTGGTGAAGTTTCCGGTCGTGCCCTCTGTTGCTGTGACGACCGAGTAGTGTGTACCGTTTGCGACAAAGTCGGTGCCACGTCGCTGAACCTCGATTGAGCCGGCCAGAAGGGCGCTGCCACCCATGAGTTGCAACAGGCCGGCACTGCCATCGCTGCTGTCCAGATAGGTAATATATTCTCCGTCGGCGGCGAACGTGTAATCATCGTTGAGCTGCAGTGTGCCGCCGTTAATCCTCAGGCTCTCAAGCGTGTCAAGCGATGGCAATGTGTAGGTGCCAAAACCGTTCTTGATCGCGCGTTCAAAGTCGATGGGCGCCAGCGCATAGAAGCCCGGTCCTTGCAGAACCAGTGTATCGAGACCGGCACCGCCGCTGAGATCTAAAAGATTGCCGTTGACGTCGCGAACGATGGGCGTACCGAGCAGAGTCAGCATGTCGTCGCCATCACCCAGAATAACTCTGCCGACGACTTCCGATCCATCGCCGAGCGTCAGTTGATCATTGCCGGCACCGGTGTCGATGCCGATGCCAGTGCTGAGAATACCGTTGCGGATTATGGTCGCCGAAATAAATCCGTTGTTGATGACGATATCGTCGCCGGAACCGGTGCGGATGCCGATTGCGGTCAGCGTGCCGTCAAGTGCGACGGCGGTTACGGTAATTTCAGCGCCGGTTTCGTTGGTAATGATGTTGTCGCCATCTCCCGTTTGGACGCCGGTAGCAGCGGCAGACCACATCGCTGATGGCGTGGAGCTGGTATCTCCCGGCGCAATGCAAAATCGCCAAAAGAGGAAGGTGAAACAAACACCGTCGCCGCCTTCAGCCTCAGCGACCGCGGACGCCGTCGCGACGGCCTCTACATTCAGTACGCCGCGGTTGTTGAATACGTTGTCACCGTCGCCAAATTGAACGCCGAAGGCTACGGCGTTCGCATTAGACCGCGTTGTTGCCGTTGCATTGCCGGAGTCGCCGCCCGAGGCCGTGGTGCGCATCGTGGCGTCGGCGTCGGCGATCACAAAAACAGAACCGTTGTTATCGACAAAGTTGTCGCCGTCGCCGAGCTTCATTCCCCAGGCGGACGCGTTCGCGGTGCCATTGGCAGTGGCCGTGCCGTTGCCGTCGAGACCCTGGCCGACGCCGGCGGCGGAGGACGCAGTGAGGCCGAATTGCTCGGTTATGTCCCTTCGGAATACGGGCGCTGGCCGCCATTCCCAGGAGACCGTCACGTCGCCGTTCGCGTCCGTCGTTTCGATGCGGACGGCCTGGTAGTAAGCGCCATCCGGGCCAACATTTTCGTCATTTCGGGGCGGTGGATCTTGTGGGTTGTTCGGGTCTGGTATCGTCTCGGTCCAGAAGATGTAATCCTGATCCGCGTAATCCCCGCCGTCCGCCAAAGGCGGTAATTCGCCGCCATCGAACTCATCAATGTCACTCGCTACTTGCTCGACGAGGTTGGGGTTACCGAATTCGTCGAACGTAATGATCGACGACGTGATCGTTACGCCCTTGGCCGTGTCTGCATCAGCTGTCACGTCGATGGCTCCGTCATTCACAACGATGTTGTTGCCATCGCCCGCCCGCAGGCCCTCTGCGGTCGCATCGGCGTTACTGCTTACCGTCGATGTCGCACTACCCGACAAGGACACACTCGCGCCGTTCGCGTAGGCAATCGAGTACGCGTTCGCATCCGCTCGGACCGAAACATTGCCATCCGTCAGCATTACGTTCTGGCCTTCCCCGGCGCTGAGTCCGGTGGCGAATGATATAGCCGTTGCCGAAGAATCCGCGCCGGTATTGCTGATTAGCGAAGCGGTTGTATTTGCAGTATTGCGTGTATCGGCCTGAGACTGTGATCGAACCGTTAGTGAGCCCGTGTTTTGCAGGCGGTCATCGCCATCCGCGGCGGCGAGCCCTGTGGCGGTGGTGGTGGATTCAGTATGGCCACCGGATGTGCCGCCGTCGTTGCCGCTAATGGTCGTCTTTGACCCGGCGGTGGCGCGCAGATCGGTGCTGGCAAAAACGCTGAGTGCCCCGAAATTTGATACGGCATTATTTCCCGAGCCACCTTGCAGGCCGACGGCATCCGCCGTGCCGGTCATCGCAACGTTCGCGTCCGGTTGGCCCAGGAACGTGTACGACACGGAGCTGGTTCGGATTTTGGCGTACGCCGTTACGTCGATAGAGCCGCCCGCACTGTTCTCGATGACATCGTCATCTTCACCGCCGTTGATACCGTTCGCGAATGATCGCGCACCGGATTCCGATTCGGCGGACGAGCCACCGAACGTCGTGTTCGAATTGCCCCGTGAATCCAGATCCGAGGTAGCGTCGACCACGACTGTGCCGGTATTTCGAATGATGTCGGCACCCAGGCCGCCAACCAGGCCTTCAGCATTGGTTGTCGCCGTCAGGTCACCGCCGCTGCTGCCAGCGCCACCAAATGTGTAGGTGCTCCGGTCCAGTTTTAGTACGGATGTCGCAGCAACGCTTATGTCGGCATCGTTGTCGATCATGTCGTCATTGGCGCCACCGTCAATACCCGCGGCGTACGTTCGCGCTCCCGACGTGCCGGCCGCCTCGGCGTTACCAAAGATCGTGATCGATGCATCGCCGCCGGTGTCGAGTGTCGAGCGGGCAGTGACGTCGATGATTCCCTCGGTCAACAGTACGTCCAGGCCGCTGCCGCCACTGACGCCGACCGCTCGCGTCGCTGCGACCAAACCGGAGTCAGAGTCGTTGTTCCCGGCGAGAGTGAAGCTCGCGCTGCCGCCGCGTTGCACCAGCATTGACTCGGCGACAACGTCCAAGGTTCCGGACGACGTGACGTCGTCGTCACCGTCGCCGCCGTCCAGGCCTGTGGCGAGGGTCGTTGCGCCGGATTCGCTACTGGTTCCGGCGGCGCCGAACAATACCAGGCTGGAATTCGTCAATTGACTGCGGGCGGTAGCCAGTACGGTCACGTCACCGGTGTTCGATAATACGTCGTTGTCTTCGCCGCCGGCGATTCCCGCCGCGGTCGCGCGGACGGTGGATTCCGATTCGTTCTCGGCGCCACCGGCGGCGGCGAATGAAAATGCGTTGGCGACAATCTCAGCCATCCAGTAGTCGTCTCCGCTTGCATCCTCGGCCGGACCGACCCGAACGTTGCCGGTATTGATTAAAATGTCTTCCCCGGCGCCGCCTGCCATGCCGCTAGCATCGATTGTTGCCGTCGAATTGGCAGTGCCCAGCGAGTAGCCTGCCAGGGTTGCAGAAATGGCTCGCATGTTGGTCGTCGCCTGAGTATCGACGTTGATGATTGCATCGTTGATGACGATATCCGCGCCGTCACCGCCCTGCATGCCGGCAGCGTTCGCAACAGAGTCCGCGTTGGCCGCAGAAATCGACACACCGACGAGCGATCCGGTGATCGCCTGGCCGAAGGCGGTGGCTGTGGATAGCAGGTTGATTGTCCCGGAGTTTTCCAGGCGATCGTTACCCGTGCCACCCGACATTCCGAACAAATCGGATTGTCCCAGTGAATTGACATCGACCAATCCGGCGAACGACGCCAGAGCAAGCGACCGCGCGCGCGCGGTCGCGCTGCCAAAGACATCAAGTTCGCCCTCATTCGACAGCAGGTCGTCTTCACTTCCGCCATCGATACCATAGGCTTCGGCGTAGGCGTTCGTGTCCAGGCCGGCACCGGAGATGCCCAGCAACGTCAGGGCGACAGCATCGGAGCTGGTGCCGGCGAGGGCGTCGATATCGAGGAGCGTAGCGGCGCTGTTTCGAATCGTGTCGTTACCACTGCCGCCTTGAACTCCGCCAGCCAGCGCGTTTGCCGTGGTGCTGTTATCCAGTAACGGGCTACCGCCCGCCGCGGCGACACCGGTGCCGACGAGGGAGACGCTCACTCCGGTTGCTGTTGCGTCGGCGCTACTGATGATGTTGCTTTGATTATTTACGATGTCGTCGCCGCTTCCGGCATCGATAGCGCTAGCTTCTGCATTCGCCGTGGCTGCTGTCAGAGAGGCCGCGATGCCGGTGCCACTCAGTGCGACATCGATCGAGCTTGTTGTTGATGTTGCCGCAACGTCGATAGTCACGCCTTCGATAGTTGTGCCCGCAGCACTGTTGATCGTATCGTCGCCTGAACCTGCCTGTAAGCCGGTAGCCAGGGCATTGGCGGTCGTGCCGCCATCCCAAACAGTATCGAGTGACGCTGCACCTCCGGTACCGGTCACCGCGACTTTGACGGCAACGGCATTCGAGTCGGCGTTGACGGCCACATTGCCGAGGTTGTTGATCTGATCGTTGTCGGCGCCCGCATCGATGCCGGTCGCCGTTGCGTTGCTTGTCGCGGTGGAGGTTGTTGCGGCAATGCCGGTTACAGCGAAACTTACGCCGACTTCGACTGCGGTGGCGCTGGCGCTGCTGTCGATATCACCGCTGTTGTCCACAACGTCATCGCCACCGCCAACCCGGATACCGTCACTTATGGCATTCGCCTCGGTGCCGCCATCCCAGACCGAACCGGCGGCGACCGCGAGTCCGGTGTTTACGACGCTGACAGATGCCGACGCGGCGGTCGCATTCGCACTTGCTATCAGGTCGCCGCTGTTATCCACGCTGTCGGCGCCGGTGCCGGCCCCGGCGTCAATCGCCGCTGCGTTGCTGTTTGCTGTCGATGTTGCGGTCGCAATCGCCACTCCGGTGCCGGATACTCCGAGCGCAGCGGCAAAGGTTTCGCTGTTTGCAATCGCCGTCACGGCTCCCCTGTTTGTAATCGAGTCGGAGCCGTCTGCGATGACGCTGCTCTGAGTGAAACCGAATTCATCGGTGCCGATAGCCAATCGCGTATTTTCAGACAGGTTACCGCCATCCCCGGCGATACCGGTCGACGTTGCACTGGCGGTTGTGCCGCTGTCCCAGACCGCGTCGGCGACGACGGCCAATCCTTGCGGCGTGAACGAAACGTTTGCGGTCAATGCATTTGCAGTGGCGGTGCTGTCTATTCGCCCGGTATTGTCTTCGTCTTCTCCGTCGCGAATACCGTTGTCGATAACGTCGTCGCCATCGCCGCCGCGGATACCCGTGGCATCCGATTCAGCGGTCGATGTTGAAACCGCAGCTGCTACGCCACGGATCGAGACTGCGAGCGATACGGTTGTCGCATTCGATGTTGCGCCGGATTCGATGTTGCCCGAATTCGTAATGACATCGTTGCCGCTGGCAGTTGTAACCGTCCGGTCATACACGACTTGCGCACGGTCCGCGTTAGCCTCGAATGTTGTGAGCGAAGTTGTTGCGGTGCCGCTGTCGGCGTCGATACCCGACGAACGGGCCGTTGCTACCGTGCCGCCATCCCATGTGGCGTTGCCGGACACTGCCAGGCCGCTGCTGGCGGCGACGGACAAATTGAGCATGGTCGCGGACGCGTCCGCCGAGCTGATGAGTACGCCGCTGTTGGTAACAATGTCGTCACCGTTGCCGGATTCGATAGCCCCTGCGCGCGAGTCCGCTTCAGTTCGCCCCAAGGTTAAAGCGGATCCGCCGGCTCTGTCGGCGCTGCCGGCGCCGCTCGCTTGAACGGTGGCAGCGATACTTGTTGCGCTGACATCGCCACGATTGTCGATGTTGTCACTGCCGTCGCCGGATATGCCGTCAACAACGCTCAGGTAGCTGCCGCTGAGACCCTCCGCGTCGATATTAATGGTGGTTACGGTCGCCGTCGTGTACACGCGACCGGCGCTCGAAATACCTACGGCGTCCGACGTCGCCGTCGTACCGGCACCAAACAGCCCGGAGTTCGATATTGCGTTGCCTTGTGTCGTGAAACTCATGTTCACGGTCGTCGCAGTCGCGTCGGCGACTGTCGTGATCGCACCAGCGTTCGAGATGCTGTCCGCACCGGCACCGCTGTCGATACCTCGCGCAACCGCCTGGGCGCTTGAGTCGACTTGTGTTTGCGCAGAGCCTTTCACGGCCAAGCCCACGTTCGCGGCAAACGTATCTGCGGTTGCGGTACTGGTTACGGCGCCGCTGTTGATGATGGAATCGTTTCCTGTCGATGCGGTGCTTGTTCTTGAAAAACTGAAACCAAGACCCGTATCACTGATCGTGAGGCTGGTGGTCGATTCCTCGTCGTCCTCTCCACCGTCGCCTGCGATACCGGTCGCCGATGACTCAGCGAGTGTTTCGGCCGAGACCTTTACTTTTGCCGGCTGGCCATCTGCGGATGCTTGTCCGAC
The DNA here is from genome assembly GCA_964654975.1 of uncultured Woeseiaceae bacterium. Classification (GTDB taxonomy): domain Bacteria; phylum Pseudomonadota; class Gammaproteobacteria; order Steroidobacterales; family Woeseiaceae; genus UBA1847. The sequence continues at coordinate 29,004 of CAZZKW010000028.1, read as the reverse complement.
GGCGCCGGAAATGCTGGTTGCCTGCGCGCTTGCCGTCGCGGACAAGTCACCTTCATTTTCAACCGCATCGTTGCCGCCACCGGCGACTATTGCTGTGCCATCAGAGCGCGCGGTTGAACTCACGGTCGCTTTAGCGGCGCCATCAATGTTGACCGAGACCGCCAGGACACCGCTTTGTGCGTCACTTTGTGCGTCAATAGTCGCATCGTTGAAGACAATGTCGTCGCCACGCTGCGCCCGTCGTTCCACCGTGTGTTCCAGCGTCAGACCGTCCGCCGCGATGGTTGTTGTGGATGTGCTGGTGTAGTCAATCGCAGTGCCGTCAGCGGCAATACCAAGCGCTCGGGCATTTGCCTCGGCGGCGGTTTCAACATTCGCGTTGGAACGGTTGGCACCGCTGGCGAAAGTCGCGCTCAGAGCATTCGCCGTAGCATTCGCCACAGCGCTCAATGTCCCCTGGTTATCGACATCGTCGTTGCCGCCACCGCTGGAGATCGCAGTGCTTGCCGCGCTCGAATCGGAGTTCGCTGCGATGTTCGCGGTTCCCGACGACATCGCATCGATTGATCCTGCGATGCCGCTGCTGCTGGCCGACGAAGTACTGACAACGGAACCACTGTTGCGCACTATGTCGTTGGCACTGACAGTCACTTGTGATGACTGTGCCGATATGGACAATGTGTCGGCACCGGTGGCCGTCGTCACGCGGGTGTCGCTGATTGTCGCATCGCCGTCGGAGTCGATGCCAACAGAAACGGCATTTGATCGTGCGCTCGCTTCGACATCGGCCTGGACTTCACGTGAGGGTAGCGCGGAGTCGCTGATCGTTGCAGTAAGGCCCAGCGCGATGCTGGTGGAGTCGCTTGTTGCGCCGAGCGCTCCGCGGTTGATAACCGTGTCGCTGCCGGCTCCGGATTGAATGCCGGTGGCGAACGAACTCGCTGACGAGTCCGCGTTGATCGTGATCGAGTCGCCGAATACGCCGGTCAAATTGCTTGCGGAGCCGCCAGCGGCGGCTGTCGCAGTGCTGTCGATCGTTGCCTCGCTGTCGACAAGATCATCGCCTTCTCCGGCATCGATTCCTGTGGATTGTGCGGCGACCGTGATGCTGACATCGACGGCCGGTTCGTCGTCGAAGATATTGCTGTCATCGAGCGCAATATCTGCGGCGTAGGCGCCGACAGTAACCGCGCTTGCGGTGGTCTGGCCGAAACTGCTGACAGTGTCATTTCCGGCTCCGGCATTCGTTCCAATACTGGTCGCGGTACTTAGCGATTCCGCCGGGTCGATGACAACAGCGGCGATGACGGTCGTCGTAGCGATAATATCGCTGTCAATAGAGATGTCGTCGTCGCCAGCGAGACCATCGACGATCGTCGACGTTGCGGTGCTCGATTCGCCGGTGTCGCTGAGGATGTTCGTATCGGCGTTCTCGGGATCGGTGACGACAATAACGTCGTCGCCGTCGGATCCGGGCACGATGACCGTCGTTTCGCTCTGATCGGCCTGCGCGGTGCGCAAGCCAAGCGGTATCTGCAAGACCAGGGCGCACAGCGCCGGAAAAAAAATTCGGTTGATAGTTCTGGTTTGCATCATGCGCCTCCGGTATTGCCGTTACGGCCGGTATAGGTTGCGGTACGATGGAGCACCGCTTCTCATACTAGTTCAAGCGGGAAACTTGCGGCAAATTGCCCAGAAGAAATGACAAATTCGCGTTTTGACGGCCGCGGTGCCTATAGATGTGGACTTGCAATGCAAGTCACAGCGTCCGTAAATAATCGTTAAGTTCTTTTCCCGTTTCCCGACGGAAGGTCTTACCCACATCCTCTACGGTTTCCAGTCTATCGATTCGAAAATTTCGGAAGTCCGACTTATTCTCACACCATGCCGTCAGTAACCAGACTTCGTCGAACGCAGTAATCCCGAGTGGCCTGATTCGCCGCTTACTCCGTTGTCCTTTCAAGTCACGGTAAGACACCAACAGCAGCTGTCGTTTGCGCACGGCTGTACGCAACGGGCTGAGAAATACGATAGATTTGGTCGCCGATTCGTTTTGCTTCGAATGTGCCAGCAACGGCGAATCGGAATAGCCCTCCCTGTCAGAGTCCGACAAAACGGCTCCGATCTTGGTGGCAGCACGAAGTGCCGCGTCCGCCAGCGGTTCGTCACCTCGTACTGCCACCAATCTCATTCCCAGAACAATCGCGTCAAGTTCGTCCGGGTCAAACCGAAGAGGCGGCAAGAAATAGCCTTTTTCAATCTGATAGCCCAGGCCGCTCTCGCCACGAATAGGTGCGCCCATCGCCTGAAGCGTCGCCATGTCTCGATAAATAGTGCGGACTGACACGTCCAGAGCATCGGCCAGGACTTCGGCGGAAACCGGATGCCTTCGTACTCGTAGTCGATCCAGAATAGAGAACAGTCTGAGCGTGCGCACGCTTTACCCTGACATAAACTGTCAGGGTAATCCAATATATTCATTCTCGTCCAACAATCGGAAAGCAACATAATGATGAAAAAAGACCTTGGTCCGCTAACCATGATGGGTTTCGCGCGTTACGAAAAATGCGATGGCGTGGAGACGGAAGAGTTGATTGATGCCTGCCTGAATTGGCGTCGCGAATTTCTCAGCAAACAGGAGGGCATCGCTTTGCATTGTTTCTTGGGCAATATTGGCGGCCAGTTTGCTGATGCAATCATGGCAGTCGATTGCGCAGCTTTCGAAGAGATGTCCAAACGTCACCCTGAGGCGGAGACTTCTGAGGTGTTCATGTCCCTGCTTAAGCCGGACTCAATTCGTCTCACACCCAACGTAATTCTTAAGCCGGGCGTTGAGGTGCCTTCCGATTTCTCCTGCATAGAATTCGGGACGTTTCAAAGCAAGCAGGAACCCGGCTTCTCCGAGTCTGCAATGCTGGCAGTATCGCGTAGCATCGAAGCTGAATACTTGTCCGACTATTCGGAAACACGCGAACATTTCATGGGCAAGGTTGGTGCCGGTACCTATTCGGAGGTCGCATTCGTGCAAACACTCGGTGCGGCACGTGAGATTTGCGGTGGCTATCATAGCAACGATGTTTGCAGCGAATTGCTTGCCATGTTTGATCCGGAGTCCGCTGATCTGGACTTTTGGTATGTGCTGGCTTGACGAGTCATTTCGCCGCAGGCTTATCGAGCTGAGCGGACTTCAGCGAAGTGCTTTTCCACGCCGCCCTGCGAGCATTCCAGCACCCGCCCGGGCCAAGCATCGGAACCCAAGCTAAGGCACCTAAAGCTACCAAGTTTCTCCGCATAGAAACGCCCAAGCCCCCCCCAGGAGACTCAGACGCTGTCGAGGCCAGTCAGAGATGACTCAGGTGATCCGCTACGCCGTGTTCTCTTGCGAGTGCCAACATGGATTGCCCGTCAATAATGCCCGCAATCGAACCATCATCTTCGTAGCCAACGATCGGACCGTGCGCGACGGCGAACATGGTGGTTCCACCCGGTGAGGTCGGTTCGTGCATCGATCCCGCTGCCTCATAGCCGTATGCGCCTGCACTACCGCGATCGTCGTCGTACCCAAACTCGCCTTCGATGACATAAACTTCCACAGCACCCGGGTGACCGTGCACCGGCGCCTTGTTGTCGGGGTCAACTTTCAGAAGCATGGTAAAGCCTCCGGTCTTTTGATCCACGTTTAGCAACTTGAAATGCGTGCCTTCGATCGCCCAGGGTGCCCATGGGAGCGTTGAGGGATCAAAGAAAGCGGGCATTGTTGGTTTGACCGCCTTGACAGTTGATTTGCCTGTTCTCTTGAGTTGTTCAGCCGACATATGGTTCTCCTGCCCAGCATGTAAGATACGGTTTAATCTACGCCGTATCGCGTCGATAACAATGACGCGAATGGCTTATTTTTCGGACACCTGCGTCGTCCGGAATACATCAGCGATTTCCTAGAACTCCTTGCGGAAACTCAGTCCCCACTCACGACCAACGGCGTAGGTAGCGAGGGCGGCGCCAAAGGAACCTAAGGTCGAAAAGCCACCGCTAATGTAACTCTCGTCCGTCAGATTGGTGCCAGATAGCACAATGTCGAAATCGTGCTTCTCGTTGTACAAAGTAATGCGGCCACTTAACAGGCTGAAAGATGCCTGCGAAACGGATTCGGTGTTCACGATGTCGTTGTAGACCTTCGAGCGATACGACCAGTCACCGCGAAAGCGTAGTTCTCCAAACGATCCGCTTAACGGCAATGCGTATTCCAAAGAAGCACTGCCAGTCCATTTCGGAGTCTTGGCAAAAGTCGAGCTTGTGGTCACGTCAGTTGCGGTACCGGTGTCAATATATTCGGCGTCGAGATAGCCGACTCCTGCCGATATGAGCCAGCGTTCAGAGGGTAGCGCCGTTAGATCAACCTCAAACCCTTTCACTTCGGCTTTCGCAGCATTGCCGATGACCAAAATCAGGTTTCCGCTTGCATCCGCCGAGATGCTGCCAAGTTGCATGTCGGTGTAGTCCATGAAGAACGCGGCCGTATTCAGACGAACCCTGCGGTTTGCAAATTCTGACTTCAAGCCGACTTCGAAGGTCGTCACGAACTCAGGATCGAATGACTCGACTGCGGAACCCGTAGTCGGCCGGCCATTGAAACCACCGCTTTTGAAGCCACGCGCAATAGATCCGTACACCATCAAGTCATCATTGGCCTGAAAATCCAGGCCAATTTTTCCTGATGGCTCGCTCCAGCTATTGCCAATAGTCGATAGCGGTACGATGTGCACACCGGCGTTGATTCGCAGATGTTCGAGCGTGTAGTCCTTGGACTCGTCGGTATACCGGATGCCACCGTTCAGATTCCAACGATCCGAAAGTTGAAAGGCGAGTTGGGCGAAAACGGCGTAGCTGGTAATGTCAATCTCGTTGTAGATATCGAAATCAAGATCCAGGCCGGGATTGATCGGGTTACCCGCACAGCCGGGCGCAACAAAGGGTGGTGCGCACGGGCTACCGCTCAACTGAACCGGCAAAGCCTCCAGCGCATCGTAGAGGCCGGACACCAGCCTGACATCATTTCGATCTGTACCTTTTTCATTCATGTAGAAAACGCCGACTAACCAGTCGAATTTGTCGTCGATGGCTGTTCCGAATAGCTGAAACTCCTGGCTTATCTGCTCCTGGGTCTGAACCTGGTCAGTGGATACGTACTGATTGGGCGAACCGTCATTATCGGCGCCGAATGTTGCGTCCATTTCGCGATAGGATGAAATGGACTTAAGGGTAGTACTTGGGAACTCGTGATTGACCGTCACGCCGATACCCTTGACATCCAGATCATTGCCGTTGGGTCCCGTTCCATAGCTTATCGGCTGGTCACCGGTAACAAAGGCTGTTGTCATGGGCGAACCGTTGGGCAAACCGACCAAGCCATTCCACAACGGGGCCAGTCCGTTGAGGGGTTCGAACTGAACCAGAGACACGGCCGGTGACTCCTCTCGCTCGCGAGTGTAGTCGAAGACGATGTCCAGCGTGGTGTCTTCCGACGGTGTCCAGCGGAGAGAACCGCGTGCAGTAACGGCATTTTCATTTCCGAGCTCATCGATCTTTTCGCCAGTCGCAAAGTCGAGTCGGTCAACGTAGCCGTCACGGCTCTTGTAAGAGAGTGCAAGTCGGCCCGCCCAGGTTTCCGATAACGGAATATTTATGCCAAAACGACCGTCGAGTCGGTCGTAGCTGCCGACAATTACCTCGGCCATGCCGCTAAAATCCTGGGTCGGTTTGTTAGAGATCACATTGATCGCACCGCCGATGGTGTTCTTACCGAACAGAGTTCCCTGGGGGCCACGCAATATCTCGACTCGCTCCAGATCAAGCAAATCCAACACGCCGCCGAGCGTGCGCGGGAGATATACGCCATCCATATAGATGCCAACCCCGGGGTCGGTAGTAAACAGGAAGTCGCTCTGACCGACGCCGCGTATGTAAATCTGGGCGTTGTTCCCGGCGCCACTACTGCTTGGAGCAGTATTCATGAGTACGTTGGGGGCAAATCGCGACACTTCGACCAGGTTGGTCAGGTTGCGCTGAGCCAAGTCGGTGGCCGTAAAAGCTGAAATGGAAATCGGCGTTTCCTGTAACGACTCTTCCCGCTTTCTGGCCGTCACTATGATTTCGTCGATTCCGAGTATCGGACTGGCAGAATCCCCATCATCCTGTTGTGCCATAACAGATTCGCCGAGCGCCGCTGTCAACGTTGCGGTCGCGAACAAGGCGATACTGCACTTTCTGAAAAGCAAGATTGTGTTTTCTGGCAGTACTCTGGCTAGCTTCGAATTACGCATGGTTGTGGTTTCCCCCGGTCCGTCTGATTTGGATGTTGTTAGCCCATTTCACCGCAAAACTAATGCCAGAAGGCCATTTTAGCCATAGCGCAAATGGCTCAAATTCGTAGAAGTGGGGAGATGGCTTGCGTCGTCGGTGACCCAAAGGATGGACAGCGACCAGATCCAGGCCTGCGGTGGGTAAGAACTGCTAGCGGCGCGCCAACTTGCTGACGAGGCTGGTGCGGTTGTGTACGTTTACCTTGATATAAATCGAGCGCAGGTGATTTTGCACTGTGCGTACGCTAATGCACAGTCGGTCGGAAATTTCCGGGTTGGTCATGCCCAGGCTCACGAGTTTGACGATATCGATTTGTCGCGTTGTAAGCTTGAAACGATCTAACTGCTCGTGCTTGATGATGCCGACTTCCCCGGTACCGAGGTAGACCAGGAAGCGCAGTCCTTTTGCGCCGCAATCGTAGGGACGAATATGCACGTTCAGTAACCGGCCGCCAGGCTGCTCAACATTGAACTCTTCGCGAAACTCATTGTTGTCTTGCCCGCCCATAGCGCGTTTCAGCTGATGGCAGCGGTTGACAATTTCGCCGGGTAATTGGAGTGGACCCACCGCGGAACCGTTATCCGCCGGATGTTGGAGAAGATCAGCGGCGTTGCCAAAATCGCAGATCGGTATGCCGTTCGAATCGAGGATCACTACGCAGGTATGCGGGTTGTCGGCTGCCAGAGCTTCTATGATCAGCTCACGCTCATCGGCTCTGTCCGACGCTCGTATCTTCTGCACAGCTGCAGACAGGTAAGGCGATAGCAGGCTGGCCTTCGTGATCTCTCTTTTGGAGAACGCCGGGGTTCCATCGGGGCGATGAAGGCCAAAAACGCCGATTGGCCGGCCATGCTTAACGAGTCCGAGAATCATGACGTGATAAACGGACTGCGGTCGCAGGAATTCCCGATAGAATCTTGTTCGAACTAACTCAGCGTGCGGCATGATTTCGCTAGAGACGACTACCGTCGAATCGTTTGCGGGTTCCTCAAGGAAGCGAGCGACAAACGGATCGATATCCTGATAGTTGGCGCACCAGACGCTCGGACCATCGTTAGGTACTCCGTACGCCAGGCCGCTTTCGAAATTCCACGCGCCATCGTTCCCCGAAATGCCAAGGTAAACGGCACTGCTTGAGCCGACGCAATCCTCCATAAGACGGAAAGTCTTCTCTTGCAGATCCTGCAGGTTGTCACACTCCAGTGCCGTCCGGCCTACCGCCAGAACATCATTCAGATCGCGAGCCGCGAGCTGGCTCATCCGGTTGCTGCCATAGTGCGTCACCTTATGGGGCGAGTGTCATGCCTCAAACTGCAAGTTTGGTGACGAGAAGATCGCCCCGTTTTGATCGCCTGGAAATTTGAGCCATTTGCGTCATTGTCAATCGAACGCAGTCAACCTAAATTCTTCTCATTATTGTAACTCAGACTGCGATTATAGCTCAGGTCGCGGGAAAATCGCCCACTTATTCAGTTTTCTTGGCAATACGAGAAAATAGAAGGTGAGATCCGGTTCGTTGAACAGATATCGCGTTGCGGGAACAGATGCGTTGTGTGTACCGGTTCCATTGCGCTCGCCCAAGGTCGTATTGTGGCGTGTCGCGCTCTGGCTTATGACAAGTATGAAGGGAAAATCATGACACTCGATCCACAAACGAAAGCATTCCTGGACCAGGCCGCAGCGGCTGGTGGCCCGCCGTTGTGTGAACTGCCGGTATCGGATGCGCGAACCGCGCTCAAGGAAATTACGACCGCAATGACTACTCCCAGGCAGGAAGTAGGAAAGTTTCAACAGCGCACGATTCCCGGATCCGACGGGGATATTCCGGTTCGTTTGTATTGGCCGGATATTCCGTCTGAACAAACAACGCCTCTTCCTGTGCTGATGCTGATTCATGGCGGCGGGTTCGCTTTGGGCGACCTGGACACACATGACGAAGTGGCTCGTTTCTACTGCAACCGTGCGGGTGTGGTTGTGATCAGTGTGGATTACCGCCTTGCGCCCGAACACATGTTTCCGGCGGCGGTTGAAGACTGTTACGACGCGTTGTGCTGGGCGCACGAAAACGCCGCGTCCCTCGGAGCTGATCCCTCAAAGATTGCCGTAACCGGGGACAGTGCAGGCGGTTGCCTGAGCGCCGTAGTTTGCCAACTCGCGCGAGACCGGCAGGGTCCACCCGTCGTTTTCCAGGCGCTGCTGTATCCGGTGGTGACAATGCAACTTGATACTAACTACGCGTCTCGAAAATCGTTCGGATCCGGCGAGTACTTTCTCGGTCAGAAAGACCTGGAGTGGTTCAACGGTATGTATTTGAATTCGCCGGATGAGGCGAACGACACACGCGCCTCACCGATACTGATGGAAGACCTTTCCGGCCTGCCGCCGGCACTGGTGCTTACCGCGGGCTACGATCCGTTGCGCGATGAAGGCGCTGACTACGCTAAGCGTCTGAATGCAGCCGGTGTGGATGCGGAGCACTTTTGTTTCGAGGGAGCAATACACGGCTTTACGTCGTTTGGCGGTGCAATTGATATTGGCACCGATGGCCTGCAGATGGTGGCGGACGGGGTACGGAATGCGCTTGAGGATTAGGCGGCTGAAACGCAGCGTTCACGTCACCGTCATAGACCTGGTCGTGGCGGATATCGGCGAACTTAGGGGGTAGCGGACTTGGGTCGGTTGGATGACAAGGTGGCGCTCGTAACGGGAGGCGCGTCGGGTATCGGGCGAGAAACGTGCAAGTTGTTTGCAGCCGAGGGCGCCCGCGTCCTGGTCGCAGACGTGAACGAATCAGGCGGTGAGGAAACAGTGGCCTCTATCGGCGATGCGGCACGTTTCCTGCACCTCGATGTAAGCAACGAAGAGAAATGGGTGCAGGCCGTTGCCACCGCCGAAGGCACTTTTGGTGGGCTGGACGTACTGGTCAACTCCGCCGGGGTCGGTTTTAGCGGAGACTTTGAGGACACCAGTCTCGATGAATGGAACGGTTTGATGAGCGTAAACCTGACTGGCGTTTTTCTGGGCTGCAAGCATGCTGTCCGAGCCATGAAAAACTCCGGTGGTGGGGCCATCGTGAATCTGTCGTCAATCGCGGGGCTGGTCGGCGGCGAAGATATTGCTGCTTACAGCGCGAGCAAAGGCGGTGTGACGATGTTGTCGAAGTCGGTGGCTTTGTCGTGCGCCGGTCGCGGGCTGAATATTCGCTGCAATTCTGTGCACCCGACGTATGTCGATACGGAAATGCTTGATCCTATCGCCGAGTTGTTTGGCGGTCGCGACGCGATGCTGGCCGGGATGGCGGAGAGCGTTCCACTGGGCAGGTTGGCAACTGCGCGTGATATTGCGAACGCGATTCTATTTCTGGTCTCAGACGAGTCGTCAATGGTGACCGGTTCGGCAATGGTCGTGGATGGCGGACAAACCGCCGGACTGTCTGCGCGACATACGGTGGACTAAAGGGGAGACTTATCGGTGGGTAGGGTACAAGACAAGATAGCGATAGTAACGGGCGGGGCTTCCGGACTGGGCAAAGCCACCGCAGCGTTGCTTGCTCGCGAAGGTGCACGAGTCACGATCACCGATATCAACGAGCCGGCCGGTGAAAAGACGGCGGACGAGATCGGGGCGAAGTTCCTGCCCCACGATGTCGCGGATGAACAGGCATGGCGGGATGTCATTCGCGCAACAACCCGGGAATTTGGCGGTCTCGGTGTGTTGGTCAACAACGCCGGAATCGGAGAAAGCAATGCGGCAAATGACCCCGAGGCCACTAGCCTTGAGGATTTCAGTCGCGTGTTCGCGGTTAATGCCGGGGGCGTCTTTCTCGGTTGCAAGTATGCAATCCCTGCCATGCGTGAAAGTGGCGGTGGCTCGATCATAAATATGTCATCCGTTGCTGCGCTGGTAGCGACGCCCTTTCTAACGTCGTACGGTGCGAGTAAGGCGGGGGTGCGTCAACTGACTATGTCCGTTGCCGCCCATTGTGCCGGTCTCGGTGATCGCATTCGTTGCAACTCTGTGCACCCGGGCCAGATCATGACTCCGATGCTGAAAGGATTGTTTGCCGACGTGGCTGCCGCCCAGGGACAGAGCGTGGAGTTCATGCAAGCAGAGTTTCTAAAGCAAATCCCGATGGGGGAATTTGGTGAAGCACAAGACGTGGCCAACATGGTTCTGTTCCTTGCCTCGGATGAGTCCAGGCACGTCACGGGGACACAGATGCTTGTTGATGGCGGCATGTTGTCAGCCAGATAATAGGAGAGAAACATGAGTCAACCGGATGGTGCAATTATGCAGCTTGGCTACGTCGTCGAAAATCTTGACGAGGCGCTCGAGCATTGGACCCAAGCTATGGGAGTCGGCCCGTTCTTCGTGATGGAGGGTCTGGAAATACTCGACACGAAGTATCGCGGCCAGGCGACAGATATCGATCTGACGATCGCGCTGGCGTATTCCGGCACTATGTGCGTGGAACTCATCAAGCAGAACGATGACGAGCCGTCCGTGTATACGGAATTGCTGGAGCGAACAGGCTGCGGCGGGTTTCACCATTGGGCTATCGGTACAGAGCAGTTCGATGAGGAAGTGGCGCGCTACCGGTCCAGGGGATACGACGAAGTATTCTCTGGAAAAGTGGCGGTGGGTGATCAGTACGCGTACATGGATACGCAAGAAGACCTTGGCGGCATGATAGAGCTTATTAAGCTCACTCCCGCTGTGAGGGAGTTGTTCGGGAATCTTGAGGCGGCGGCCTCAGACTGGGATGGCGCCGATCCGATTCGCCGCCCGGAATGAAGAACGACTCACCAACAAGCACAGGACCAGGAGGCTCACCTTGCTAGTACCACTGCTGGTCGATGATTTCTTACGCCGTGCGGCGTGTTTGTACCCTGATAAAACGGCGATCGTCGACGGTCCCCATCGGTTTAGCTACCGGCAGTTCCAGGCCCGGGTCAATCAGTTATCCAACGCATTGCTCGAGCGCGGCGTCTCTCAAGGCGACCGCGTTTGCATGCTCGGCCCAAACTCTCACTACTTCCTTGAGAGCTTCTACGCGACCAGTCAGATCGGAGCGGTGTTGGTGCCGCTCAATTATCGCCTTGTCGATCAGGACTATCGATACATTCTGGATCACGCCGGTGCGACAACATTGCTGGTCGACTACGAATATACCGACCTGATCGACAGCATCCGCGGTGATCTGGGAGCCGTCGAGAACTGGATAGTCTGCGGTAGCGAACGCGCTGCACCTGCTGGCTGGGTCGACTGGGACGCCATGCTTGCAGAAGCCGCAGAAACTTCGCCGCCGGAAGTGGAACGGACCGAAAACGACCTTGTGTCGATCAACTACACGTCCGGAACGACCGCCCGTCCGAAAGGTGTAATGCTGACGCACCGCAACTGTTACATAAATGCGTACAGCCTTATCGCGCATTTGCGCATTGCTCACGAAGACGTCGAGCTTTGGACTCTGCCGATGTTTCACTGCAACGGTTGGGGCGCTGTATACGCGCTCACCGGGATGGGTGGGACGCATGTGGTGTTGCGGGCGATCGATGACGAGGCAATATACAAACTTATCGAGCAGGAGGGCGTAACGTTTGCCTGTATGGCGCCGACTGTATTGCGCACCATTCTCGACTACCCGCACAAGGCGGATCACGACATTCACACCCGGCCTCGATTTGTGGTGGCCGGAGCGCCGCCGCCGGCGAAGTATATCGAGCGACTGGAAACGGAGCTGGGCTGGCACTTCATTCAAATTTATGGCCTGACGGAAACCGCACCGTTCCTGACGTCATCACAGCCGGATTGTGCGACTGCTGCAGACGACTATCAGAAAAGAGCACGTGCCGGTATTCCCGGAGTTGGTGTAGACATTGTGTTGCGAGACGAGGCCGGGAATACCGTGCCGCGTGATGGAACATCGATCGGGGAAATCTGTGCGCGATCGAATGTCGTTTTTTCCGGTTACTGGCGACAGGAAGAAGAAACCAGCAAGGTCATCGTCGATGGTTACTTTCACACCGGCGACATGGCGGTCTGGGATGAGCACTACAACATCAACATCGTCGACAGAAAAAAGGACGTCATTATTTCCGGTGGTGAAAACATCAGTTCCCCGGAAATCGAGGATGTTTTGTACCGGCACCCGGCTGTAATGGAGTGTGCTGTTATCGGAGTGCCGGATGACAAGTGGGGCGAGACGCCAAAGGCGTTCGTAGTATTGCGGCAGCAGTCAGAAGTGGAAGCTAAAGAGCTAAGCGAGTTTTGCCGCGATCAGATGGCGCACTTCAAGTGTCCAACGCATTTCGAATTTGTCGCGGAGTTACCGAGGACGGCGACCGGAAAACTTAAGAAATATGCACTGCGAGAGGCAGAACGGCAGGGTTAATTCAGGTACATCGTTGTTTGCTTGTGTCGACGTTATCGACGGACCCGGAAAGCGGGTTATCGAATATTTATTGGAGAAAAAATATCATGGGAAAGTCTTTCGCTTCATCTGCGGACTTGGGAGAAAAGGAGGAAACTCTTGAGGTTCTGGCGGACGGAGTGTACGCGCTAACCGCCGAAGGCGACCCGAATGTGGGCGCGATAGAAGGCGAGGATTTTCTGGTCGCCTTCGAGGCTCGTGCCACGCCGGTTGCGGCGGCTGACTGGCTCAAAAGACTGCGCACCCATACAGACAAGCCGGTCAAATATCTGGTGTTGTCTCACTACCACGCCGTACGCGTATTGGGTGCCGCTGCTTTCGGAGCACAGAGCATCGTCGCCCATGAAAAAACTCGTTACCTGATCAATGAGCGCGGGAAAGAAGATTGGGCGAGTGAGTTTGGCCGCATGCCACGATTGTTTCGCGACCCGGATTCTATTCCCGGCTTGACGCATCCGGAGATTGTATTCAGCGATCGGCTGGAGATCGAACTGGGTGGTGACCGGGGGGCACTGGTGTTGGAATATTGCGGTCGCGGCCACACGGCCGGCGACATTGTTGCCTGGCTTCCAGAGAAGAAAATCCTGTTTGCCGGCGACCTCGTGGAAGCGGAGGCCGCGCTCTACACGGGCGATGCATTCCACACGGATTGGAGATCATCGACTCTCGATAAGGTGAATTCCTTTGCTGCGGAAGTGTTAATCGGCGGTCGTGGCAAGGTCGTGCGCGGTCGTGATGCTGTAGATGCCGCAATTGCGCAAACGCGGGAGTTTCTGAGCGGCATGATCGACAATGTCGGGTCGGTTCACGGTGGCGGAGGTTCACTCAAAGAGGCCTTTGAGGCTACGCACGAAGCGCTTGCTCCGAAGTTTGGCGCCTGGCCGATTTTCGAACACTGCTTACCCTTCAACGTTCAGCGCCTATGGGACGAGTTTGACGGTGTCGACTGGCCGCGCATCTGGACGGCAGAGCGGGACCGGGAAGTCTGGGCGAAACTGCAGGACTGAATTCTCGCGAGTTCGAGGGAAACGATATGCCCTATGTCCCACCACAATATGAACCGGTAGTTCCGGCAGCCGTAAGCACCGGACAGTTGGAAAAAACGACGGTCCTGGTGGTCGGCGCCGGTCCGATCGGCCTGGCCTGCGCACTCGATCTGGGCATTAGAGGGCATCGTATTGTGTTGCTCAATCAGGACTCGCAGTTGACCGACGGTTCGCGTGCGCTGTGCTATGCCAAACGCCCACTGGAGATACTTGATCGACTCGGTCTTGGTGAGCGGATGGTCGAGAAGGGTGTGAGCTGGAATATCGGACGCGTATTTTTCAAGGACAAGCCGGACCCGATATACAGTTTCGATCTGTCGCCGATCAAGGATCAAAAGTTGCCGGGGATGATAAATATTCAGCAGTACTTCAACGAGGAGTATTGTATCGAAGCTCTGGGAACTCTTGATAATGTCGATATTCGCTGGGGAAACAAGCTCACCGCTTTACAGCAGTTGGGCGACGGTGTCAGCGCGACAATCGAAACTACGAAGGGCGATTATGACATTCAGGCTGATTGGCTGATCGCCTGTGACGGCTCATCCAGCTCGACACGCAAGATGCTGGGCTTAAATTTTGATGGCGAGACCTTTCGCGATAACTTTCTGATTGCGGACGTCAAGTTCAAAAAGGAATACCCGACCGAGCGGCACTTCTGGTTCGACCCGCCCTTCAACCCGGGGCAATCGGTATTGCTGCACAAGCAACCGGACGATGTGTGGCGGATTGATTTTCAGGTCGGTCGAGATATTGATCGGGAAGAGATTGTCAAACCTGAGAATGTGAAGCTTCGTATTCAGGCTCTGTTCGGGGACGATGTTGAGTTCGAATTCGAATGGATCAGTATTTACACGTTCAACTGCCGTCAGGTTGACAGTATGGTAAGAGGCCGGGCGATACTTGCCGGCGATGCCGCCCACATCGTTTCTCCGTTTGGTGCGCGCGGAGCCAATACGGGTTTCCAGGACGCGGACAACCTAGCCTGGAAGCTGGATATGATCATCAATGATCAGGCAAATGAGGCGTTAGTGCAGTCTTACGATGAGGAGCGATCCTTGGCGGCGAGAATCAACATAATGCATTCGACCCGATCAACGGATTTCATCACTCCGAAAAGCAAGGTTTCCCGGCAGTTTCGTGACGCGGTGCTGCAACTGTCCGGTGAGCATGAGTTCGCACGTGGATACGTGAATTCGGGACGGCTTTCGCTGCCTGTCCCGTATCCCGATTCGTCGTTAAATACGCCGGACGAAGACAAATGGGCGGCCGGAATCGCACCTGGAACCAATTGCACGGACGCACCGGTTCTCGACGGGAGCAATGCGTCCTGGCTACTTGATTACCTGGGCTGGGAATTCAAGGCGCTGATTTTTTCCGATGCGGGTCCATTGGCATCGGAACAGTTGCAAGGGCTAAAAGCGCTGGCTGGTGATGACGTCCCGATTTTCAGCATTTTCGTCGGCGGAAATGCACCGGCGGGTGAAGTTAGTCTGACGGATGTGAAGGGTCTGGTGGCGGAAAGATACGGAATCAGCGCCGGTGGTATGTACCTCATACGACCGGATCAGTACGTAGCGGCACGTTGGTCGGAGGTTGATGTCACGAAACTTCGTGACGCCGTGCAGCGGGCGACCGGAAATTAGAGAGGTAGTGATGACCCAGCACTTGACGACCAAGCCGAATCTTGAAGATTATGACGAAGTCTATCAACAGATTATCGACATGCACGCCGGTTTGAGCGAGGAAGAAAGTCAAAACGCGAATGCGAAGCTTATCCTGACGCTCGCCAATCACATTGGCGATGCAAACGTAATCCGAGAGGCTGCGGACCTTGCACGAGACAGCACTCTTCAATGGCGAGACGGGGCTTCCTGACGACGTTTACCGGGACACGGCCTGGGTGCGTTTTCGGAACTGGTGCTCGTGAATATCCAGTTTGTCGCCAATGACATCGCATTGCGCGGAATCCGAGTCGCTAAACACCAACCAGCAGTCGCGGGTCGGGTCGTTTTTCGGCCATTGGGCCAACTCGGGCCCGTTCGGGTCGCCTGTCTTGGCGAAGTTCACCCAATAGGCCTTCAGGCGGGCGGAAAAGCCCCGTACCTTTTCGTCGTCCGACAGATGGCCGTCAAACAGGAAGTACAGGTCCCTGCCGTGTGGCGTTCCCGGATCCGCGAGGTTCTGGTCTCGTCCCGGGAAGTCGATGTAGTAGAGCCACGATGAAGACGATAATTTACGCATGCCTGAACTGAGAACCCGAGCGGACAGCAGGTAACGGTTGTCGCCAAACATGCGTTGAACTCCCTGTTCCCGGCTGATAGCAAGATCGTCTTTGTAGAGCTGCCGGGCTTTCCGGAGTTCATGCCCGAGGAAGCCTTCGTAGGTTTCCAGGCTAATTCCTGAATAAGGCATCACGCTGCCGTCGAAGCTGTTGCCGCCGGTAATGAATGGCACATCGTGCTGTTCGCCACGCAGGAACAGCACCGCCGACTCCTCTTTGAGGGAAGTACCGTCCACGATCGGGAGCTGAAAGCCGTCAAGGGCGCTGACCAACGCAAACCCGTCTAGCTCGCGTAAGGTGGCTTCAGTTTGCGGTGCATTCGTAAGTTTGCGTACCAGAGCGGCCGCAATGGACTCTGCACGTCGTGCGGATGTCATGTCCATATGCAGTGGAGCGGGCATTGGTGCGCCGCCGCTTCGCGGCATGGCCCAGGTTGCATAGCCGCTCTGAGCGATGGCCTTGTGAAAAAGTCCGGCAGCATTTTCGTTCACCATCAAAAGGTCGACAGCCATACCGCCAGCCGAAATGCCGAAAAGGGTGACGTTGTCGGGATCGCCGCCGAAACTGTCGATGTTGGTTTGCACCCACCGAAGCGCAAGAATCATGTCGAGCAGGCCGAAATTTGCCTGTTCGGCCGACAATGCATCGTGCGAAAAAAAGCCGAGCGGGCCGAGCCGGTAGTTAAGGGATACCAGTACGACGCCTTCTGCGGCAAAAACTTCTCCGGCGATATTGCCAGAGCCAGCACGGAAGCCGCCGCCGTGAATCCAAACCATTACCGGACGTTTTTTAGCATCGGTGCCGGGGGTCCATACGTTCAGTGTCAGGCAGTCTTCGCTCATCTCGAGCGGTGGCGAGTTCGCAATAGTTGTCTGCAGGCAAGCTGGCCCGAAATCCAACGCTTCGATATGACGCGCCCGAAGATTTGGCTTTCTGGGTGATTGCCAGCGCAGTTCGCCGACGGGCGGGGCGGCGTAAGGGATGCCTCTGAAGACCTGGGTCTCAGAATGACGAGTACCCTCGATAGTGCTGTGCGATAGTCGCACGAGCGACTCTGTTTTAACGGGAATCGAACACGCGGCCAAGGTACCCGCGAACAGCAATATCATGCAATAACGAAGTTCGTTCATAACACGACAATTGTACGCTAGATCCATCGGAGGTACCGCTGAGCAGTGGCGATAAGGCGTTTCGGGTGTTGAATAGTTAAATAATATAATAAGTAAAATTATACCTATTAACTTGATAAATTGCCTTTAATCAGTAAAATTATGCGCTATGACCATTTCGAAAAATACGATGACTGCACTTCTTGAGGATCTCGCTGATCGCCTGAAGCGAGCAAGACTTGAGTCGAACCTGACACAACAGGCATTGGCCGATCGTACCGGCGTGGCACTGAAGACCATCGGCAATGCGGAGGACAGCGGGCAGGTTTCACTCGACACCTGGCTCAGGCTGCTGGATGGATTGGGGCGCCTTAACGATCTCGACGCGGTGTTGAACGACGCGGGACCCAGCCCGATCGAACTCGCTCGTCGCAGCGGCAAATCAAGACAACGAGTTCGCACCAAACAGCGCGCAGAAAATGACGCGCCGGACAAGTGGCAGTGGTAACGCCTGTCGTCGATACCGCAGAAGTGTTTCTCTGGGGGCGCCTTATCGGCGCGGTTTACTGGGATGTTGATCGCTCGGTAGCGGCCTTCGAATATGCGCCGGAGTTTCGCCGCAGCAATATCGAGTTGTCGCCGATCTGCATGCCACTGGGCGAGAGAATCTATCGTTATCCGGAGCTTCGCAACACATCCTTTCACGGACTGCCGGGCTTGCTCGCGGACAGCTTACCCGATGACTTCGGCAATGCCATTATCGAGCAATGGCTGATGCGCGAGGGTCGCGATCGTTCGCGATTCAGCCCTGTTGAGCGGCTTTGTTACATCGGCCAACGCGGCATGGGCGCACTGGAGTTTCGCCCTGCGATTCGAAACACCACTCGTGGCAGTGTGCCTATCGAGATTTCCACGCTAACAGAGCTCGCGCAGCACATTCTCGACTTACGCGACGGCTTGAAAATCAGACTAACGGGCGCCTCGGACGACTACGCTAAATCGCTGGATGAAATTCTTCGAGTGGGTACTTCGGCGGGAGGGGCGCGCGCCAAGGCGGTGATCGCCTGGAATCCCGACAGCGGAGAAATGCGCTCCGGCCAGGTGACCGCACCGGAAGGCTACGGTTACTGGCTCCTAAAATTCGACGGCGTAGCAAACCGAGAGCACGGCGTGCGCGATCCCGAGGGCTACGGCAAGATCGAATATGCGTATTACCGGATGGCTACGGCGGCCGGAATAGAGATGGCAGATTGTCGATTGTTGCATGAGAACGGCCGCAGTCATTTCATGACCCGTCGATTCGATCGCAGTGAGGCCGGTGAAAAAATTCACATGCAATCACTGTACGCGCTGGCGCACCTGGACAATCAACTCTCGGGTGCGCACAGCTACGAACAGGCATTCTCGGCAATGCACGAGTTGCGACTGACCGCCGCGGAATTTGCCGAGCAATTCCGCCGCATGGCGTTCAATGTTCTGGCAAGAAACCAGGACGACCACACCAAGAATATTGCATACCTGATGGACAAGGAGGGGCGCTGGTCCCTGTCGCCGGCGTTTGATGTCATCTACGCGTGGAATCCGGACGGTGCCTGGACAGCCTGTCACCAGATGTCGATAAACGGATTACGGGATGGCTTCTCGCGCCAGGACCTGCTTGATGTCGCGAGTCAGTACAGGATTCGACAGGCAAACGACATTATTTCGGAAGTTGCCGCGGTTGTTGCGAAATGGCCTGCATTTGCGGCGCAAGCGGAGCTGTCGGATGCGGTCACCAATCGCATCGCGAGCGCACATCGTATATTGAAGTGACATCGGACCAAGGCTACTTGTAAACTTTATGGTCAAGGGCCATCGGATGCCCGTACTTGTCGACAATAACATTGAACAACATTCGCACCATTACGCTGGATCTTGACGATACGCTGTGGGAAATTCACCCGGTGATAAAACGCGCCGAGCAGTGCTTGTACGCGTGGCTGGGCGAGAACTATCCGCGCATTACCGAGTTGTACACTCGCACCGACCTGCGCGAACTTCGCTCCCAGGTTATCGCCGAGTTCGCGGATCGTGCGCACGACTTGACGTTTCTTCGTCGTACGATACTGGAGCGAGTGGCCGCTGCAGCGGGTTATGAAACGCATTTCATTGACGAGGCTTTCGATGTATTCGACGCCGTACGCAACGACGTCGACATTTTCCCGGAGGTTGTTCCGACGCTGGAGACGCTGCGAGGGCACTTCAAGCTGGTCGCCCTGACCAACGGTAACGCAAATTTGGAGTCGATCGGAATAGCCCACCTTTTTCATAACATTGTGACTGCTGCGGAAGCGGGTGCCGCAAAACCGGCGCAGCGAATTTTCGACCAAGCCGTGGAAATGGGTGGTGCCACCAGCGAGCAAACGCTGCACGTGGGTGATCACCCGGAATGCGATGTCGATGGCGCGCGCAACGCGGGTTTGCGAACCGTGTGGGTGAACCGCAGTTCGACACCGTGGCCGAGCGAGTTTGCGCTACCGGATATCGAAGTGGTCCATATTGGTGAGCTGCCCAAGTGGCTGGGCATCACGAGCTAAACGTATGGTGCGACCACTCATCATCTACATCCCCGGCCTGTTGCCCAAGCCGGAGCCGGGATTGCATCGCGATGCGTTACTGCGTTGCCTGTTGGCGGGATTGCGGCGCGTCGACGCGCCGGTTGCGGACGCGATCGAACGATCAGCCAGCAGTTTCGACATCGTGTCCTGGACTTACGACTTTTATGGCAGACATCGCGATATTGGCATCGACCGGGATTCGATAGCGGCGGTCATCGAGCAAACGCAGGCAAGCGCACGAGATATCCGTGAAGCGTCCGCCTGGACGCGGCGGTTGACCCGCTGGATATATCGGCTCGGCGACCTGATGCCGTTCCTGATCCCGCACCTCGCCGGTGAGCGTATGGCGGTCCACCTGCGTGACCTCATGCGCTACGAACACAACAAAAAAGGCATTGCGGAGCGGGTTCGTCGCCCCCTCAAAGTCAGCTTGCTCGCCGCGGCGGGCAGCCAGCGCCCGATTCTGCTGATCGCTCACAGCATGGGATCCGTCATCGCCTACGATTCGCTATGGGAACTCAGCCACGACCACGGCAACGCCGTTCAAATCGATTTGTTATTGACCATGGGCAGTCCGTTGG
The DNA here is from genome assembly GCA_964654975.1 of uncultured Woeseiaceae bacterium. Lineage (GTDB taxonomy): Bacteria > Pseudomonadota > Gammaproteobacteria > Steroidobacterales > Woeseiaceae > UBA1847. The sequence continues at coordinate 8,597 of CAZZKW010000028.1, read as the reverse complement.
GGCAACGCTTCATCCAAAAGCGCATCAAAGGCAATGACAGGCAGGCGGCGGACCGTTATCCCGGAAATATTCGACGCTGGAAAAACCTGACTGCGGTAGGCGACCTGACGGCGATCGACCCTCACTTGGCGAACGATTTTGCCGGTATGGTCAAACTCGGTTTGCTCGAGAATATCGAAGACGTGGAGTTGCTGAACTACTTCCGTCTTGACGGGGAGCTCAATGTGCACTCCGAGTACGGTTATCTCGCCAACGACGAAACCGCACGTGCCGTCGCTACCTGGTGGCGCGGTCACGCATCGAACTTGCCGCGTCGTTAGTTCGTATCGAAGTTTGGTTTGATAACGATATCAATGCGTCGGTTGCGCGCGCGACCCGCTTCGGTTTCATTGCTGGAGATCGGTCGCGTTTCACCGTAGCCGGTTGCGATAAGGCGGTAAGTCGGTATGCGCATGGCATTGATCATGTACTGCTGCACGGATTCGGCGCGTGCCTGAGATAATTTCTGATTAGAATCGTCACCGCCGTGTGCGTCTGTATGACCCTCGATGGTTAGCTCGCTGCGCGGAAATACATCGATGGCTTTTTCGACCTTAGCCAGCAAGTCGAAGTTCTGCGGCTTGATCTGCGAAGCGCCGCTGTCGAAACTCAGGCCGACCAGGCGAAGGATAATGCTGTCGCCTTCACGAAAAACGCGCGCTTCTGATGAGCTGAACATTTTCTCAACTTGCAAAAACTGTTGCTTTACCCGGGCCTGTGCTTCGAGGCGTTGAATCAGCGCCGCCCGTTCGGCGGTCGCTCCGCCCAGTCGCTCGTCCAGCGCACGAAGTTCCTCTTCGAGGTCCGCAAGACGAATCTCATTGTCGGCTTTTTCCTGCTGCAGGGACTGCAATTCGGCGGCTTGCTGTTCGAAGTAGGTGACCAGCTCGGTGGCAAGGCGATCCGGCCCTTCCTGCATGTCCGGCACGACATCGGCAACACCGGCGATCGCGCGCATGGGTGCTTCCCAGTTCAACACCAGTTGCTCGCTGCTGAGTTTCTTGTCGCGTACCTGGCGTACGACCTCGGAAAGATACAGCGCGTGCTTGGCCTCGTAGTTGGCGCGTTTTGCGAGATTACGTGGCAGATCTGTGTCATAGCGGTTTTCGTTCAGTTCGCGTTCGGCGTCGGCCAGCAACTGTTTAGCTTTGCCCAGCGTGATGGGCGCATATCGACCGACACGTGCGCGATCGGCATCTGTAAGTAAACGCCGGGTTTCGCTGAGGTATTGAGACTTGATCGCATCCAGCTCGGCGTCACGATACAGACTGGTTGCTTCGATATCCCGTCGCTTGGCGCCCTTCAGGTCGCCGCGCTCCAACAGGCGAATAGCATCCCCAAACTTTCGCTGTGCCGCGGCCCAGATTTCCGGGGACAGCTCTGGCGCGCTGGCGTTGGCGGCGTCCTGGCGACTCTTCATTACCTGGGCGAGCGCGGTCTTTGCGAGTCGGGCGGCTTTTGCGGCGGTCATGAAATACCCGGTGGCTTCGGCAGCGTTTGATCGTACGTACTCTATATTGCGGCCGCGCTGCAGTGCATCCTCGGCGTCGCGATATTCCTTCATGCCGCGCTCGTAACTGCGTGGGGCCAGCAGCTTTGCATCGCCGGCATCGGCGGCGACTTTCGCTGCCTCGGCGTCCTTGAAGAAGGTATTGCGCAACTCGTCCTGCGCATATCCGCTGCCCGCCGCGAAGAGGACGGCACTCAACAGCATGAATTTCAATAGCCCGGTTTTGGCGACCATGTATTTTTTCCCGTAGTTTCTAGCCAGAGGTCCGCGCGAGCACTGGCAGGCTGACGACGATGTTACATATGCTCACGCGCCAAATCTGTGCACCGCGTCCCCGAAGCCCGAATTTTACGCCAAAACAGGTCGGAGTGTGACTTATGTCGGTTTTCCCCGGTTTTCCGGGCCTTGACCCGCAAATTGTGGCGTGGCTCACAGTCGCCGCTCGGCTTGAGGCGTAGATTGGCTTCATGTCCGCGAAGTACTACACGCAGTTCATCTTGACTGACGCGCAATACCGCGGCGGCAATGAATTCTGCGGCGTCGTGGAACTGAACGCTCCGATGGAGCAAAGTTCCGACTCTACCGACATCGAAGCCATTCTGGCCAGCAATTTTGACCTGCAGAAGAACACTGTGAAACTGGTCAGCTGGTCGAGGCTGCACTGATTTTATCTGGCGTCTGATACCATTTCCCCCTGATTCTCCCGGCTTCGGCCGGGATTTTTTTGCGCGCTTTTTGTGCGACAATGCCTGCCCTTTTCGACCGGGCCGCATGGCTGACACATGAGCGCAGACGACAAAACCTTCCGTGGCATACCAATAGTGCAGAGCGGTCGCAAATACCGGACCGACGTCGGCGTCTCGGCCATCAAGAACGGCATCAAGCAACGCGGCGATCACGAAGCCCCGGTACACGGCGACAAACCGAAATGGTTGCGCGCAAAAATGCCGTCAGGATCCGGGTATTCGCTTACGCGGAAAATCGTTCACGAGCATTGCCTGAGTACGGTTTGTGAAGAGTCCATGTGCCCGAACATCGGCGAGTGCTGGAACGCGGGAACGGCAACGATCATGGTCATGGGGTCGGTGTGTACCAGAGCCTGCCGGTTCTGCGCCGTCGATACCGGCAATCCGAATGGGTGGCTGGATGCCGATGAGCCGTTGAATTCGGCGAAGGCCGTTGCGCTGATGGGGCTGGAATACGTTGTCATTACTTCGGTTGATCGCGACGATCTGGACGACGGTGGCGCGTCGCACTACGCCGCATGTGTGCGCGAGATAAAAAAGCTGAACCCGGGAACGGCCGTCGAGGCGTTGACGCCGGACTTTAACGGCGTGCGCAAGCACGTTGAGCAGGTTGTGGACTCCGGCCTGGAAGTGTTTGCACAAAACATCGAAACGGTAAAACGGCTGACGCATCCGGTGCGCGATCCTCGCGCGAGTTACGAGCAAACGATTGCGGTTCTCAGCCACGCGAAGACGCACCGTCCTGACGTTCTGACGAAAACCAGCCTGATGCTCGGACTCGGGGAGCGTGACCGCGAAATCATGACGACGATGGACGATTTGCGGGCGGCGAATGTCGATATCCTCACCTTGGGTCAATACTTGCGACCGACGCCGAATCACTTGGCAGTTGAGCGCTATGTTACACCCGAGGAATTTACTGCGTATCGCCACGAAGGCCTGGAGAAAGGTTTTCTTGAGGTCGTGGCCGGCCCGATGGTGCGTTCGAGCTATCGCGCAGAACAGGTTTTGCAGAAGAATAATGTTGGCATCGCAATATGATTGAATTTCTGGCCGCGTACGGCCTGTTTCTGCTCAAGGCGGTGACGATTGTCGTTGCCATAGTCGTAGTTATCATTGTTGCCGCGTCGGCCGGCCGCAAGGGTGCGCACGAAGGTCTTGAAGTCGAGAGCCTGAATGAGGCGCACGAGTCGTTGGTGGAGTCGTTGCAAGGCGCGGTATCGACCAAGGACGAGCGCAAAAAGGCGGCAAAAGCGAAGAAGAAAAAGGATAAGGCTGAGGCCAAAGAAGAATCCACTCGTGCGCGAAGTTTTGTCATCGACTTCAAGGGCGATCTGAAGGCCAGCGCGGTGGAGTCGCTGCGCGAGGAGGTTAGTGCGATTCTCGGCGTGGCGACAGAAGACGACGAAGTAATCGTGCGCCTGGAAAATCACGGTGGCGTGGTACACGAGCACGGTTTGGCGGCCTCGCAACTGGCGCGTATTCGTGATCGCAACATTGCGCTCACCGTCTGCGTCGATAAAGTCGCGGCCAGTGGTGGCTATCTGATGGCTTGCGTGGCGAGCAAGATCTACGCGGCACCGTTCGCGATACTGGGGTCCATCGGTGTACTGGCGCAGATTCCGAACTTCAATCGCCTGCTGGACAGCCACGGCGTAGACTTCGAGCAGGTAACGGCCGGCAAATACAAACGTACGGTCACAATGTTTGGCGAAAACACCGACGAAGACCGGGCAAAGCTCAAAGAAGAGCTCGAAGAGGTGCACGCACTTTTTAAAGATGCTGTCGCAAAGTACCGGCCGGAACTGGATCTTGAGAAAATCGCAACCGGAGAACACTGGTACGGGACCCGCGCGCTTGAACTCGGTCTTGCGGACGAGCTCTTAACCAGTGACGAGCTGCTGAGTAATCGGGCCGGTGAGCGCGACCTGTACTCGGTGAGCTACAAGATCAAGCAGCCCTTGCAAAAACGCCTGTTGGGCGGTATCGACAGCGTGCTTGAAAAGGCGGATGCTGCCGGTTGGCGGCGCAAGTTCGAGTCACGCTTGCCGCGTTAGTCCTGCGGAACCCGCGCGCTCGCCCACGGTCGAAACACAGACGGGGTTAATCGTGCCGCGGAGCGCTATAATCCTCCGATAAGCCGAGGAGTATCCACACCATGTATCCTTCCAAGTTATTGATATCGCTGGTCGTCGTATTGCTGGTCGCGTCGTGTTCGACGTCTCCGACCGGGCGCGGGCAGCTGATTTTGAAGTCGGAAGCGGAGCTTGTGGCACAGGCCGAATCGACCTTTAACGCCTATCGCTCGACGCTGCCCTTGGCAACCGATCGCGACAAGATCGATTTTGTCGCCTGTGTCGCGCAGGCCGTGGTCGCGGAGCTGAACCCGCCTTACAGCGACATCGAATGGGAACTGGCGATATTTGAGGATAATCAGATTAACGCGTTTGCGATGCCGGGCGGCAAGATCGGCGTGTACACGGGAATTCTGGAGGTCACGGAAAACGAGCATCAACTGGCGGCAGTTATTGGTCACGAGATCGCACACGTTACGGCTCGTCACGTCAATGAGCGTGCGTCGCGCGGTGCGCTGACCGGCATCGGTATCGAAGCACTCGCGGTAATAATGGGCGGCGGTTATACCGGTGGCGCTTACACGGCCAGTCAGGTCATGGGCGCGGGTGCTGCGCTGGGCATGGAATTGCCGATGGGACGAGGGCAGGAGTCGGAAGCCGATGTTGTCGGGCTGGAGTACATGGCCAAGGCCGGCTTCGATCCGCGTGCGGCGGTCGATCTTTGGCAGAACATGTCTGCGAAGGGTGGCAAGAAGCCGCCAGAGCATTTGTCCACGCACCCCGCGAGCGAAACACGAATCGAAAACCTGATCGGTCAGTGGCAAAAGACTTTGCCGATTTACAATCAGGCATTGGCGGACGGCAAAAACCCGGCGTGTAAAAAGACCTGGGAGTGACGGCGGGGTTTAAAGACCACTTTTCGGAGCAGTCCGAGGGTTACGCCCGATATCGCCCGACGTATCCGGACGAGTTGTTCGAGTTTCTTGCATCCATTAACGCTGGCGGCACCAAAGCATGGGACTGCGCGACCGGCAGCGGTCAGTGTGCGATTGCGCTGACACAGCACTATTTGGACGTTGTCGCGACCGATGCCAGCGATTCGCAAATCGATGCGGCCGCCGGCCACCCCGGCATTCAATATCGCGTCGCTACGGCTGAACAATCCGGCTTCGACGACGACTCCATGGATCTGATCACCGTCGCGCAGGCGTTCCATTGGTTTGATCACGATGGGTTTTTCGCTGAGGCGAGGCGTGTGTTGCGAGCTGATGGTGTGCTGGCGATATGGTGTTATGCGATCTGCGAGACAACCGTGGCGTGCGATGCGCTTATCGATACGCTCTACTGCGATATCGTCGGCGAGTTCTGGCCGCCCGAACGCGAAATGATCGAGAGCGGTTACGACGGAGTGAGTTTGCCGGGCGAGCCGGTCGCAGCGCCGGAATTCAAAATGATTGCCGACTGGCGGGTAGGTGACATGCTGGGTTATCTGCGGACCTGGTCGGCCTGCAAGCGTTACGAGGCAGCAAACGACTCAGACCCGGTCGCACAGATCGAAGCGGCACTTATGGCGGCGTGGGGCGAGGGCACGCTGCGCGTTTCCTGGCCCTTGCATTTGCGGGTCAGTCGAGCCAATACACTGCTAGAATAGGCGTGTTTCGTCGCAAAGGTCGCTCGCTTGTCCAGAATCAATACATTCCTGTCGCGAGCACTGCTGCTGTTAGTGTTGCTCTTCGCCGCTGGCTGCGAAACGTTTGACAGCTTCATGGCTGGCTTATCGAAAGTACCGGAACCGGACGTTGTTGCGATAGAGGATCGGCCGATACACGACCCGCTCGATGCCAACACCTTTACGCTGACAGAAGACGGTCAAAGCGTCATCGGCGAACCGCAGCTCGTTCTAAGCGGTCCGGAGGATACGTTTTCGGATTTTGCGCGCACTTACGGTCTGGGTTACGACGAACTCATCGCCGCGAATCCCGGCATCGATCCGTGGCTGCCAGGCGAGGGGACGGCGGTATTGCTGCCGACTCAATACTTACTCCCGGATGCGCCGCAGCAAGGCCTTATTCTAAATATTGCCAGCAAGCGCCTGTTCTATTTTCCAACGCGCGCGGATGGGGAGCCGCAACAGGTGCTGACCTACCCGATCGGTATCGGCCGAGTGGGCTGGGAAACACCGCTGGGGGAAACAACCGTTACTGCGAAAGCGAAAGACCCGTCGTGGTGGGTGCCGGCGTCGGTGCGTCGCGAGCACGCCGAAAAAGGCGATCCGCTGCCGTCGGTGGTGCCGCCGGGACCGGACAACCCGCTCGGCACTCGTGTGCTCAAACTCGGCATGCCCGGTTATCTGATACACGGAACGAATCAACCTTATGGTGTCGGCATGCGTGTCAGTCACGGTTGTGTGCGTTTGTATCCCGAGAATATCGAGTTTCTTTACAGGCTGGTTGATATCGGCGAGCGCGTAACGATTGTTAACGAGCCCTACCAGATGGGTAGTGTGGATGGCCGGCTGTATTTCGAGGCGCATACGCCACTGGAGGACGACACGGTGTCCGCGGAAGAGCGGCTGACGACATTGTTGGATGTACAACGCGGCGCGGACGGCCAGGTGCTGAGTACGAAACTTCGAGAGCACGTCACGTCATTGGTCGTAACGCCGACCGGCGTTCCGGTTAGCATTATTCAGTACGACGCCAGTGAGATGCTGGTTCGTGCACGCCTTGTGCACAACGTTGTCGAGCGCGATCCAAACGAGCTGACATTGTCGGAGGTGCGGGAAATGATGGACGAGCTTGAGGCGGAAGCTAACGCATCGCAGCTACGGTGACCGCGGTTACTCGTAATACCGGGCAAATTCCTTAGGCAGCTGCGCAAACCGGGGGTGTCCGCCTTCAAAGTGCGGCAGCGCTCGTGAGCTGTACGTGTTCCAGAAGAGATACGAGGCGTTCGCATCGCTGAACTCCAGGTCGTGTTGCAGAGCTGCCATGGCTTTTCCGGTGTAGGTGGTTTCCAGTGAGAGTCCCAGTTCGTTCGTCGCGAACTCGACAGCGCGAAGAGTAACGTCGTCGACCGCGGCGTAGCCGCCCGCGAAAAAGTCGTCGCGCCAGACCACGTTGGTGCGGGTTGCGACGGCGAGCGGGATAGACGGGTCCAGGCGATTTAACAGCGTCGCGGTCTTCATTATCAGTCGGTTCAACAGTTCAGGCCGGGCGACCTGACGCTCCACGACGCGCACGGCGTGGATTTGGGTCGACAGATTCGCCATCGCAATGCCAATCGCGAGCCCAGCGACGCTGCCCATCGTGCCATTCGCGATATAGATGCGATCTGGGGAGTCAATATCGCCGGCGGAGATCTGTGTCGCCAATTCCAATCCCGCGTTTACAAAGCCGACCGCACCCAGCCAGCAACTGCCGCCGAGGGGTATGACCCAGGTATGCCGGTTTTGCAGAAAGTGGCGATACAGTTTCAGGTGCTCAACAGAGCCGCCCCACTTGACGATCTCGGTGCCCAGTTCCAGGTGCATATCGAGTATTCTGGAAACGCTCGGCGTGCGTTGCTGGTGGGCGAGAAAACAGGTGCACCCCATGTCGAGTTGCCGGGCGTGTATTGCGGTGGCGAGTGCGTGATTCGAGCCGGCGGTGCCAAAAGTCGCGACACGTTTTGCGCCACGGTCTTTGGCGCGTTGCAACAGGTATTCGAGTTTACGGACTTTGTTGCCGCCGTATATCCCGCTCGTTTGCTCGTCGTGTTTGATGGCTATGCGACGTTGGCCGACGCGTGTTCCGACCAGATGTTGTGAAACCGGCGTTGGCAGCGACGCGATAGAGAGCTTTCGCAGCCTGGCTGCGAGCTTCGGGTACGCATTGCCGAGAGAATCGGTCATCGATAGTGAGAATAACCAAGTGCACATGTGTTCGCGAATGTTTAGAATACAGGTACGCTTATCTGACCAGGTTCGGAGACAGGTTTGTCAGATGCAGTTGACCGCGGTATCACGGTCACCGAAATCGCAGCGATGGATCAACCCATCAATGTGTGTCCAGAAACCACGGTTGCTTTTGTGGGTCGTGCGCTTCGTGGTCCCCTGAATACGCCGGTTCTGCTCAGGAACTTCGGTGAATTCCGGCGGCGTTTCGGCGACGTCTGGGGAAGATCCAGCCTCGGCCCGGTGGCCAAACAGTTTTTCGATCACGGTGGTTTGCGTCTTTACGTTGTCCG
>CAZZKW010000027.1:0-39918 GCA_964654975.1 uncultured Woeseiaceae bacterium | reverse complement strand
AGGCTCATCTGGTTTTTCTTCTTCCTTCTTCTTCATTGAGTTAATGCCTTTGATCAATAGGAAAATTGCAAAAGCGACAATTAAGAAGTTGATGATTGTGTTGATGAACAGCCCGTAGTTTAGTGTTGCAGCGCCTTCACCGTCGCCGAGCGCGAAGACAAGCTCACTGAAGTCAACGCTGCCCATGATCATGCCGATCGGCGGCATGATTACATCGGCAACCAGCGACGAGATAATCTTGCCGAACGCCGCACCAATGATGATGCCGACGGCCATGTCGACGACGTTTCCGCGCATCGCAAACTCTTTGAATTCTTTAAGCATTTGATCGATCCTCTTATGTTGTTCTTAATTATTATTATAGAGTGACCGATTGTACCCCTATTAGTGTTTCAGGCCAGCGATTTCACAGCTTGGGCAGACACCGTGATCGAGGGCGTAGGCGTCCTGTACGTAGTAGGCACGGCAGTGCTTGCAGTTCGCCAGATAGAGTTCGTCGTTATACGAAATACACTGCAGAAGGTTCCAGGCCCACTCAAAACTCAACTGTGGATGTCGATGCAGAACCAAATAAGTCTCGTAAGCACGGCACAGACGATGGCCGAACTCGACGTCCGGGCGCGGCCAGCGCGGGTGCACGAAATCGTTCTGATCGATACGCACTAACAGCCCGACAGAGAACAACGCAACCAGCGTTGTTGCCTGTATCTGGTTCCGGGAGTTCTTGACGAAGCGGTTTATCTGCCGCGGCGATTTTCCTCGCCGACGTTTGACCCCGGAGGTTTCGCTATTGCGAAAATAGGTCGCATACAGTTTTCGTATGCGATCGTCCGAGAGTCCTGTGCATTCGCGAATCGTACGTGTGCGGGCTTCGTGGCGAATCATCCTGAGGGCGAGTTCGAATTGGCTGCGCTCGCCTGAATAGCGATTGTCGGTTAATCTCATTTCTCAACCTTTTTGACAGAAAAAGACCATATGAAGGATGACAATACTCTATACTATCTAATAGTGGTCAGACAAGACGAAATACAGTAAATCGAGAAACTAACAAGAAATGCAATGGGAGCGACACGAAATGCAGCAGATAATGGAATACGCGGGCCCCGGCCAGGATGACTATGCGAATGTTCTGGCGCTGAATACGGCATACATTAAAGCCAGCTCCGACCTCAAGGGCCCGCAACGAGGACGTCTGGCAACGGCGCCGTTCTTGTTGTTTTCGCTACGGGAAAACGATCTTGAGTGGTGGCAAAAGGCTTTAATGAACGATCGGCAGGGCGATCTGATGGCCGAACCTGAGCAACTGAATACCTCGCTGCGGCGTATTCAGACTGCGGCTCTGGGCTTTCTTTGGCAATTGGCGCGGCGAAATCCCTATGTGGCCCGAGTTGTCAGCGGTGCGACCATCTCATGGTGCGAAATGATTACCGATCTGCCGCTGGTGACGTTGCTGGATCGCGCCGGTGCGCGCGGTGACCTGATCAAATCGCGTCTTGGGCATCCCGATACTATCGCAGAGCGCCTGCTTGGCGACGGCGTCAGTTCACGACGCGAGCTGCGCCGATCGTCGCAGCTTCGAGCATTGCAGGCGTTGCTGACACACACAGAGCTTGATCAATATACGCGCCTTCCGGCCGCCGCCTGCAGCCTGTCCGGCCCCATGCGGGTGCGCGACAAGAAGTTGTGACGACAACAACGTGTCGCGGTTACAATACGCGGCCCCATGAATGCCCTGACTATAAAAAACCTGAGCAAAACCTATGACGACGGCAATCAGGCGCTGAAGGGCATTGACCTTAACGTCAAGGCGGGCGATTTCTATGCGCTGCTGGGACCGAATGGCGCTGGCAAGACTACGGCGATCGGCATCGTCAGCTCGCTGGTCAATAAATCTGCCGGTGAGGTGAAAATTTTCGGTCACAGCCTGGACACAGATCTTGAAGCGGCAAAGTCCTGCCTGGGTCTGGTGCCACAGGAAATCAACCTCAATCTCTGGGACACTGCTGCCAATATCGTTAGCAATCAGGCCGGCTACTACGGAATAGGCGGGAGAGTGGCGCGCCAGCGGGTTGAAAAGTACCTGCGCGCTATGCATTTGTGGGACCGGCGCGACGATATCGCGCGTCGCCTTTCCGGCGGCATGAAGCGCAGGCTTATGATCGCCCGGGCCCTGGTACACGAGCCACGACTCCTTATTCTCGATGAGCCGACGGCTGGCGTCGACATAGAGATTCGGCGTTCAATGTGGGAATACCTGCAGAAAATAAACGACTCGGGTACGACGATTATCCTGACTACGCATTATCTGGAAGAGGCGGAATCCTTATGCCGACACATCGGCATCATCGATGAGGGAAAAATAATCGAAGATGCAAAGATGAGTACTGTGTTGCGAAAGCTGCAGCGCGAGGTATTGATTCTCAGTCTCGGCAGCAGTTTGACGCAAGCACCCCAACTCGATGGCTTCAAGGCCAAGCTTCGGGAAGACTGCGAACTCGAAATCGAGAAGGGGCCTGATCGCGATATCAACGATTTATTCAAGCAGCTCAATGCGCACGATATCAAGGTCGTTAGTCTTCGCAATAAGGCAAATCGTCTCGAAGAGTTGTTCTTGCGGCTGGTGGAAAATAAGAAAGAAAACGGGGCGGTGGCATGAATATCGCGCTGAATGTGGTCGCTGTCCAAACCATCATTCGCAAGGAAGTGACTCGGGTTTTGAGAATCTGGGTTCAGACGATCGTACCGCCGGCAATTACGATGACGCTGTACTTCATCATTTTTGGCAATTTGATTGGCAGGCGCATCGGTACCATGGATGGCTTCGACTACATGCAATACATTGCGCCGGGGCTGATCATGATGTCGGTTATCACCAATTCTTACGGCAACGTGGTGTCGTCGTTCTTTGGTGCGAAATTCAGTGGCCACGTTGAAGAGATGCTGGTGTCGCCGATGTCGAATGCGGCGATTATCATCGGGCATGTGGCTGGCGGTGTATTGCGGGGCTTGTTGGTCGGGTTGCTGGTAACGGTCATCGCGTTGTTTTTCACGCGGCTTGAAGTTGCTCATCCGTGGATCATGCTTTCTATTGTGCTGCTGTCCTCGATCGTTTTTTCGCTCGCCGGATTTATCAACGCCGTGTTTGCGACCAAGTTTGACGATATTTCAATTGTTCCAACCTTCGTACTCACACCGCTGACATACCTCGGTGGCGTGTTTTATTCGATATCGATGTTGCCGGAATTCTGGCAAGGCGTGTCGAGAGCCAATCCGATTCTTTACATGGTGAACGCGTTTCGCTACGGCATTCTCGGAACATCGGACATCAGTATCGTGTATGCCTACACCATCCTCGTTGGTTTCGTCGTATTGCTGTTTTCGGCCTGTGTGATGCTGATGCGAAAGGGCGTGGGAATGCGGGCATAGCGCCGTTGGCTTATTTGCGCGGCACCAAGAATACATCTCCCTGATAATTGAGTACGACACCGTCCGGAGTAATTTCAACGACCACCGGACCTTCGTCCAGTCGCGATCCCTCGCGAAGCTTGACCATATTGATGAAAACAAAACGGTTTTCGGCTTCGGCGCTGAATACGTGAATGTCGAGATGCAGCTCTGGAAGGTCCAGAAAACCACTCGCTCGCATCTCATGAATGCTTGGATACAGATCTTCTGGCGGTATGGACGACGGATCTTGTGAGATGAGTACGGGGCGGACGGTGCGTCTTTCCTGTTGCACCGGGGAGACCGTCGTCGATTGCTCCTGTTTACCGGGCGGCCTTTGCTGAGCGGCACTGACCTGATCCTCGAAGCTCGGTTGAAGTCGACGCTGCGGATCCGGCGGCGGGTGCTGGCGAACGGTTGTCGTCGTTTGCGAAGGTCCGTCGTCCTGTTGCAATAGCAAGCCGAGGAGAACAGCAAGATTTACGGCCAGCAGCAGCCCGCCAATCCACAGCCAGCGTGGAACCGGCGGCGTGCCGGGGCTGGATGGCACCGCTGCGAACTCTGCGCTGCTGTTTTGCTGTCGCTCAGCTTCGGATTTCCTTAGTGCGTCAAGTATGAATGACATGAGTCAGTTCCTGGCAAATCGTGGAACGGTCAGCCGTGGCGACGCGTCGGGTCGGAGTAAGGAATTGATAATAATCTGTGTTTGTTGCCCGGCTACGCCGTCTACATCCAGGCGATTGTCGCGTTGAAACAGGCGTACGATATTCTCCAGATCCGCGTCGTAATAGTCGCTGGTTTCACTGCGGTATCGCTCGTTGATACTGGTCAGGTTTTGACGCAGCTGGGCAACCTCAGGGCCGCTTGAGCCGGGCGACAGGCCTGCCGTTGTTCCCCCTGGGGGCCGCCATAGCAGCAGGTAGTCGCCGTACCAGATGTCCGTGACCGCAGACACCGGATGAGTGACCACCACACCGCCGATGGACAGTTCGACGCTATCGTCATGAATCGCCAAAAGGACAAGTTCGTGAGCGGAGCCGGTGTTGTCCACCACGGAGATGATCGCCGGGCGGTTCAGTCGTCTGAGTCCATTCCAGGAGCTACGCTGTGACAGGCACGCGAGTCCGGATTCCACCACCTGCTCACAAGCACTTTGCGAGCCACTGGTGTATTCGATACCCCAGAGCGCCAGCAATGACGACAGCGCGAAATCGGTCGTTGTCAGCTCGCCCGCAAGCGCCAGTTGCTCGGTTAGCGTTGGTTCAACGGTTTCGATCACCGCCGCCGCCGTCGGCTCTTCCGGCTGCGCCGCCTCGGTCACGGCAGATTGCGATACCGGCGGCACCCGGTCGGCCTCGAGCGCTGTCGATGGCCGATTTTGCGACCAGATCGCTCCGAGAACCACTGCCGCAATGATTACTCCGGCTGCCGTCGCAAGGCGCCCCGGTGTCGGAGACCGCTCGAGTTCCCCCGCGACCTCCAGAGCTGCGCGCTTGATCAGCCGTTTGGTGATGACGCGGGATTCCTGGCTATAGGCACCGAGCAGCGCGCGATCGCAAATAACGTTGATTAACCGCGGTACGCCCTGCGATAGCCGGAAAACTTCCTTTTTGGCGCCGCTGTCGATGACCTCGCCCAATGCGCCGGCGACTCGAAGGCGATGCTCGATGTAGAGAGCGGTCTCGTCTCGAGTGAGCGGCTCCAGGTGGTAGCGTCCGGTAATGCGTTGTGCCAACTGCCTGAGGTCGTTGCGGCCGAGTAACTCGCGCAGTTCCGGTTGTCCAATCAGAATGATTTGCAACAGCTTTTGCTTGGACGTTTCAAGATTGGTCAGCAGCCGGACTTGTTCGAGGACCGCCGGAGCCAGGTTTTGTGCTTCGTCCACAACGAGGATCGTTCGCCGTCCGTCGGCATGGGCGCTCAAGAGGTGCTGGTTCAGCACGTCTGTCAGTGCCTTTATGCTGTCTTTTTGATCCGGAACCTCGGCGCCGAGTTCTTCGCAAATCGTCTGCAGGAATTCATCAGCGGTAATCTGTGGATTGAGCACCACCGCAACATCGGCATTGTCGGGCATGCGGTTCAGCAACAGGCTGCGCACCAGCGTTGTCTTGCCGGTGCCGACTTCGCCCGTTAGCTGCACGAAGCCGCCGCTTTCGGTTACGCCATACACCAGGTGCGCGAGCGCCTCGCCGTGCCGCTCGCTCAGAAAAAGGTAACGCGGGTCCGGTGTTATCGAGAACGGTTTTTCGTTGAGCCCGAAAAAGCTGGTGTACATCGCCTCGATTCTACCCTATCGCCTGAGCGTCTTGGCTCGCCCAACGGACAGTGAGCCGAATTTATGACGAATTTCGTCCAGCGTTTCATCGATTACTGCGGGGTTTTGCACGCATTCGTCCGCGAAAAGGTCGGCTTGTTCGGCGGCGGCGAGTTTGCTGCCGCCAACGCCAAGCAAGCGGACCCTGGCGTTCGGATTGTCGGCGAGCCAGGCGTGCAGCAGCTCTCTTGCGATCGCGTATAGCTGATCGGTGCCGTTGGCCGGCGGGTGAATGCTGCGTTGCCGTGTGCAGGTCGAGAAGTCTGCGCGGCGGATCTTCACGTTTACGGTGCCGGCGCCGAGTGAGGCCTTGCGAAGTCGCGTTGCGGTACGTTCGGTCAGTCGCAACAGTTCGCGGTCCATATCTTTCGGCCGCGATAAGTCCTGCTCGTAAGTTTCCTCGGCGCTGATCGACTTTTCTTCGCGGCTGGGCACAACCGGCCGGCTGTCGATTCCCGCCGCCCGCTCGCGCGTTCGTTGTGTAAAGCGACCAAACACCGGTTCGAGATCACGGCTGTCTGCCTTGCGCAGATCGTGCACCGTTGAAACGTGAATGGTGGCCAGTCGTTTCAGCGTCTCACGACCGATCCCCGGAATTACGCGCACCGGCAGCGGATCCAGTTTTTTCCGATAAGCACTTGGCATGACAACACTCAGGCCGTCCGGTTTGTCCAGATCGGAGGCGATTTTCGCGACAAGTTTGTTTTCCGCAACTCCGACGGAGGCTGTGAGTCCGGTTTCTTCGAGTATGCGATGCTTGATATTCGCCGCGATTTTCTCCGGTGAACCAAACAGCTTCACGCTGGCTGTTACATCAAGAAAGGCTTCATCGAGAGACAGTCCTTCGACGAGTGGCGTGAACTCACGAAAAATAGCGAAGATACGCTCCGATGCCTCTTTATAGTGCGACATTCGTGGCTTCACACACACCAGGTGGTCGCAACGCCGTTTCGCTTCGGCCATCGGCATCGCGGAGCGGATGCCGAACCTGCGTGCCTCGTAACTGGCGGCAGCCACGACACCGCGATTGCCGGTGCCACCGACGACCAGCGGTTTGTCGCGCAGGTCAGGATTGTCGCGTTGTTCGACGGATGCGTAAAAGGCGTCCATGTCGACGTGCAGTACGCTGCGAACGGGAGTTGGCATGCGACTATCGGCCGCGCTCAACAATGTATCGTGCGAGCCATTCAAGCGGTGCCGCCGAAACACCGAAGCACTCGATGTTTTGCAACGCTCCGGCGAGCAACTCGTCGCAGCGACGTCGTGAAGCGTCGAGACCAAACAGTGCCGGATAGGTGGCCTTGTTGCGGGATTCGTCAGAACCTGCCGGTTTGCCAATGACCTCGGTGTCGCCCTCGACATCCAGAATGTCGTCCTTGATCTGAAATGCGACGCCAATGGCTCGCGCGAATCGGCGCAGCGAATCGGCGTTTGCCGCGGGCAGGTCCGCGCGCAGCAAGCTCGGTGAGACGATGGCCGCGTGAATCAGCGCGCCGGTCTTTAGTGCATACATGTGATCGAGTTCGCTGACGGAGAGCACCGTGCCTTCGGCGGCGAGATCAATCGATTGTCCGCCAGTCATGCCAGTCGATCCGCAGGCCTCGGTGATCAGTCGCACGAGTTTGATTGCGGCGCCGGCAGGTGCGCCACGCAGGCTGGCAAGCACCGAAAACGCAAGCGGCTGTAATGCGTCCGCAGCCAGTATTGCGGTCGCCTCGTCGTACTTCTTGTGCACCGTTGCCTTGCCACGGCGCAGATCGTCATCGTCCATAGCGGGTAAATCATCGTGCACCAGCGAAAAGGCATGAATCAACTCGATCGCGACGGCCGGCGCATCCAGCAGTTCGGTATCGATTTGCAGGCACTCACCTGCCGCATACACCAGCAGCGGGCGCACCCGCTTGCCGCCATTGAGAACCGCGTAGCGCATCGCCTCGTGCAGTCGTTTTGGCCCCGTTGTTGGCGTTGGCAGTGCTGCATGTAAACGCTCATTGACCCGGTCGGTGTAGGCAGTCACACGGTCTTCGAAATACTCTGGCACAGGGTTTATCGCGATACGTCGGGCCGTGTAGCGTACACGGAAATCTACCGTTGCGCGCGCGTCCCTGGGCTATAATTCGCGTCCACTACCGGTTCCAAGTATCAGGAAATTCGCGCATGCAGGCGACCGCAATCGCACAGCCGAACATTGCCCTTATCAAGTACTGGGGCAAACGAGACGTCGCCCGGAATTTGCCGGCCGTCGGTTCTATCTCGATTACCTTGCGTGCGTTGTACACAGAAGTCCGTGTTGAGCTCGATGCGAGCCTGTCGGCGGATGTTCTGCTGATCAATGAGCATGAGGATCAAAATCGCTTACCTCGTATCAGCGCATGCCTGAACCGCGTTATTGGCGAGCAGCGATTACCGGCACGCATCGTCAGCAAGAGTAACTTCCCAATAGCGGCGGGGTTGGCGTCGTCGGCATCCGCGTTCGCAGCAACAACTGTCGCTGCTGCTGCTGCTGCGAATCTGTCCTTGGGTACCGAGGAGCTGGCGCGCCTTGCGGGGCGTGCGTCCGGATCGGCCGCTCGCTCGTTGTACGGAGGTTTTGCGGAGCTTGGTAACGCCGGCGACACTATCCATCTCTCGTCCCTATGCGACGAACAGTCGTGGCCGTTGCAGGTAGTTGTTGCGATTACTGAAACCGGTCCAAAAGCGACCGGCTCGACCGAGGCGATGGAAATATCCCGGGCGACATCGCCGTTCTACGACAGTTGGATCGAACGGCAGGACGACGACCTGGACGCGGCGCGCGCCGCGATAGAAAAGCGGGATTTTGCGAGTCTTGCGAGTATCGCCGAACACAATTGTCTGAAAATGCATTCCGTCATGTGGGCGTCTCGACCACCAATGGTCTACTGGAATCCGGCGACGATACGTTGCATGCAGACAGTTCGAAAACTGCAGCAGCAAGGTCTCGGGGTCTTTTTTACGATCGACGCCGGCCCGCAGCTAAAGGCGGTGTGTCTGCCAGAGGATGCCGATGCGGTGAGCCAGGCATTGTCCGCCACGCCCGGCGTACGCAAGATCATGACCAGCGGTCTGGGCCCGGCGGCCAGACTGGTCGACGAACCGTGATGAACGTACGCAGCGCCAGTGCGCCCGGCAAGGTGGTGCTCAGCGGCGAGTATGCGGTGCTCAACGGAGCGCCCGCAATTTGCATGGCGATAGACCGGCGCGCGCGTGTGAGTGTTGCCGATATCGAGGGTCCGCTCAGTCGTGTTACTGCACCTGGGTTCAATGCCGGGGTTGGTCAGTTCGAAGCGACCGGCGAAGGCATTCAATGGCAGGGCGGCGGGCCACGGTTCGAGATCGTGGATTCGGTCTGGCGCGCAATGAACCGGGAGCCACGTCAGGCAGCAGCCGTCAATCTGGACACGACAGAGTTCATCGATGCGGTGACCGGAGAAAAAACAGGCATCGGTTCGAGCGCCGCACTTGCGGTTGCGCTGTGCGCCGCGATCGAGGGCACCCCCGAAGTTGCCACGGTCGCGCAAGTAGCGCACGCTGATTTACAGGGTGGTGCGGGCAGCGGCGCAGATGTGGCTTGCAGCCTGAAGGGTGGACTCATCGAATACCGGGCCGCGGGGCGAAGCGCGACTGCGCTGCAGTGGCCCAAGGGTTTGTTCTTTCGTCTCATCTGGACCGGCGTTGCCGCGCGTACGGCGGACAAACTCGCGCTGCTTGAGGCGAGTGCTCGCCTGGCGTCCTATGACCGATTGCTGGCCGCGGCGGAAACTATGGCGAGCGTCTGGCGCGGCGAAGACGCGGCTCAGATCGTCCGTGAGTACGGTGGCTACATTGAGCACCTGCGGTTGTTTAGCGCCGACCACCATCTCGGCGTTTTCGATGCGGGTCACGAACAGCTCAGGTGTGCGGCGCTCGAGGCGAACCTGGTGTACAAACCCTGCGGCGCAGGGGGCGGCGACATCGGCATCCTCTTGGGTACAGACGAGGGTGCGCTCAATACGTTTACCGATGCATTGACGGCAAACTACACGCTGATCGAATGCGGGCTGGACAGTCGCGGCGTGACGTTAGACGCGTCCGTTCCCGATTTCTCGGGAGCACTGGCGACGTGACCGATTCGCGGTTGTCCGGTCTGTATTCGCTGGGCGTTGCCGAGCGTATCGGCGAACTCAGGCGGCGGGGATGGTTGTCTCCGGAGGCGGCAAAAGACTTGCTGTCGGGGCGTCAGGTTTTATCCGTCGCCGCAGCGGACAGCATGATCGAGAACGTGGTCGGAGTTTTCGGTTTGCCGTTGGCGATCGCTCCGAATTTCATCGTCAACGATCGCGAATGCATCGTGCCACTCGTCGTCGAGGAACCCTCCATCGTCGCCGCACTCAGTAACGCCGCAGCATTGGCCCGTGCAGCGGGTGGCTTTACCGCAAACTCGGACGAGTCTCTGTTGGCCGGGCAGATTCACCTCGTTGGCATGACCGATTGTGCGGCGTCGATTGCGGCGCTGGAGGCGGCGAGGAGCGAACTCCTTGAGCTGGCTGAACAAGTACACCCGCGGCTGACGAAACGTGGTGGCGGCGTGCGGGATATTGAGGTTCGGGAACTTGAGTTGCAGAATTCTGAGCCACTGATCGCCGTGCACGTGCTGGTCGATACCTGCGATGCGATGGGCGCCAATCTGGTCAATACTATCTGCGAATCGATAGCGCCAAGAGTGGCCGAGCTTTGTAATGGAGAGGTGGCTCTACGAATACTGTCGAACCTCGCTGACCGAGCAGTGGTCGCCGCAAACGTTCAATACCCAAGCGCTGTGCTGGCGACAAGTACGATGACCGGCGAGCAGGTTCGCGACCGCATTGTAACGGCCAGCGAAATTGCGCTGGTCGACCCGTATCGTGCCGCGACGCACAACAAGGGCGTCATGAACGGTATCGACGCGCTGGCAATCGCGACCGGCAACGATTGGCGTGCGCTCGAAGCCGGGGTTCATGCCTACGCGGCACGCAGCGGCCAATACGCCGCTGTCACCCGCTGGTCGGTCGGCGCCAACGGCGACTTGCTGGGCGAAATCAGGGTACCGCTGAAGCCCGGTATTGTGGGTGGTACGGCAACGTCGAATCCCGCCGTAAAGCTGGGTCTTGCCATTGCCGCCACGGATACCGCGCAGCAGTTGGCGGAGCTGATGGCGGCCGTTGGTCTGGCACAGAATTTCTCTGCTTTGCGTGCTTTGGTGTCCAGCGGTATTCAACAGGGCCATATGCGTCTGCACGCGCGCAGCGTGGCGAGCGCCGCAGGCGCGTCGGAAGATCGGCTGGATCGGGTAGCCGATAGACTGGTTGAAAGCGGTGAGGTAAAGGACTGGAAGGCAACCGAGATCTTGGCAGAACTCGATGCAGTTCAGTTGGACGAAAGTGCCGCTACTGCCAGCGCTGCCGGGAAGGTCATCTTGTCCGGCGAGCATGCGGTCGTGTACGGATATCACGCGCTTGCAATTCCGATTCCCGACGCTGTACAAGCGGCGGTCGCGTTGTCTGATCACGGCACGATGCTGACGGTGCCCGAATGGGGGCTGAGTCACCGCGTCGATCCGGCGAGCGACGGTGGTGTCGATGCTGTCGTGAGCCTGATCATGCGGCGACTCGGCGTTGCTCAGTCGAACTTCAATATAAGAGTATCGTCCGTGTTGCCGCGCGGCATGGGCCTCGGCTCTTCCGCTGCGATCGCAGTTGCAGTGACTCGCGCGATTGCGCGGTGCGCCGCGATCGATCTTGGCGACGAGAAGACAAATGAGATCGCGTACGAGTGCGAAAAGCTTGCGCACGGCACGCCCTCCGGTATCGATAATACGATTTGCTGTTTCGGTGAAGCGATACTGTTTCACCGTGACGATGAACCGCGCGTTGAAGTGTTGCGATTGCATGAGACGCCGCCGCTGGTCATCGGCTTTAGCCACGAATCCGGACAGACGTTTGAGCAAGTTGCTGGCGTCCGGGAGCGGCGTCAGCAACATTCGCAGATTTACGACGCGATCTTCAGGCAAATCGATCACATTAGTTTGGAAGGCGCGAAATTGTTGGTCAGTAGACAGTACGGTGAGTTGGGTCAGATGATGAATATTTGCCAGGGCCTGCTAAACGCAATTGAGGTTTCAACGCCCGAACTCGAAAACATGGTGGCGCTGGCGCGCGCGAATGGCGCGGTGGGCGCCAAGCTGACAGGGGCGGGCGGCGGCGGTTCGATTGTTGCGTTGTGCCCGGGTGTCGAAGACCAGGTGCACACCGCATTCCGGCAGGCAGGCTTTCGCACATTGCGAGTGAACACCGCACGAGGGTCTGCCGCTTGAACAATCCGCACCGTGTCGTCTCGTCTGAAGCCGAAAAACTCATACTCGTCGACGTCGACGATCGGGAGATCGGCTATCGCTCAAAAGCAGAATGTCACGATGGCGGCGGTGTTCTGCATCGGGCGTTTTCCCTGTTCCTGTTCAACGATACCGGCGAATTGTTGTTGCAACGACGAAGTTCAGAAAAACGCCTGTGGCCCGGATATTGGTCCAATAGCTGTTGCAGCCATCCGCGGCGTGGCGAGACACTGCCGACAGCGACGCAACGGCGCTTGAGCGACGAACTGAATATTTCCGCAAAACTCGAACACGTTTATCAGTTTCGTTACGAGGCGGCGTTCGGCGATGCGGGCTCGGAAAATGAGCTGTGCCATGTCTATCTTGGCAAGATTGACGGCGACGTGCGTCCGAACGACAGCGAAATTGACGACGTGCGGTTCGTGGCGATGCGGGATATCGATGCCGAACTTGCCTCGCAGCCACAGCAATTTACACCCTGGTTCAAACAGGAGTGGTGTGCGTTACAGCAGCTTCATGCTGAGGAGTTGGGGCGCTACGCGATGTAGCGGTAGTACTCGATGCCGAGGTCAGAGAAGTGTCGGTCGTCGCATTCACCAACTCGGTCTATGACGAACTCATTGCGAGCGATGTAGTTCAGGTCCTGCACCCGACGGCCATCATGCAAGGCTTCATACTGTTGACGATCCAGATCCAGAGTCAACGCCATCGCATCAGCAAAGCGAATTTTCGCCGCCGCCTCACGCCAGCCTTCGGCCATGAAAAACGGTATGACCTCAGCGGCGTCGCCGCTGCCATAGCCCAGGGTCAGCACTTCTTCTCCGACGGACAATGAATCTTCGTCAAGTGCTTGCTCGAACCCGGCCGCCATCCAGGCGGGCAGGGCCGCGGTGTAAAGATTGCCCAGGTCCAGCATGGTGTCACTGCCGAGCCGCAGTTTGTCGAGAATTTCCCTGCGATATCGCCGCGATGCACGGAACGCCCTGAGGACGGCCATCGCCAAAGGATAGGCCTCGAATTGCAGTCGTTGCGGTTCGGCAAGCGTTGCGACTTCTGGCTTGCTCACCATTTCCGTCAGAACGGCTTCAAGATCGACGCTCGCCTCGTAGCAGTACGACGCGAGTTCCGCGCGGTCTTCTGCATTGCCTTGGCCGAGTGCAAACAAATACGAAACGGCCCAACCGGTTTCCGGCATGCGACGATACGGCCGATGCAGGAACAGGGTTCGTAAGGAGCGAAGGTGCTGGATGGCATCGAGATCGCGTTTTTCGTACATGTCGTTCAGGGCGTGCAGTGTTTCATCGATGTAACAGGTTGTTGAGTACTTGCCGTTAAACACCGGAAAATCCTGTACCTGATGCGTCTCGGTGCGGTCCTGACCGCAAAAACGCAGCATGGGTTTACGAAAATCCATGATGCGATAGTCCGACGCCGAACCTGAGCCCACCAGATCGACCACTGCAAGTTTCGGATCCTCTTCCAGCAGCATCGCGACCGCGCCGGCACCTTGAGTCGGTTCCCCGGAACTGCCACGCGCATATTCGGCGATATCCGCGCACACGACAATCGCCTGGCTACCGGCGCCGTCCAGCGCAAGATGCCGGATCGCGCCTTTCATGCCGTAAACGCCGCCAAGGCAGGCGTGCTTGAATTCCGGCACTTCGCAACTGCGCGAAATCGGGGCCTTGCCTCTTGATACCAGGGCCTGGTCCACCATGCCTTTCACGATAATTGCGCCAGCGGAATTATCCGTGCTGGACTCCGTACCGAGGCCCAGGAATTTGACCCGGCTGGGATCGATGTCGTACTGGTCGATCAGGCGGATAACGGCATTGGCCGCCATCGTGTAAATGCTGTGATCCGGTCCGCGTACCCGGAAACTGCGCCCGACAACCTCGCGAATCTTTGGCCACTGATTATTAGTCCAGTCGCACCAATCTTCCAGCCATACGCGATACGGGGGCACATAGGCCGCGAGGCCGCTGATGCCGATAGGTTTTTTGTGTGAGGATTGATTCATGGGCGATTTTTTCTTAGCCCACCGATTCTAGTGCGCTAGAGCCTTTCACTCAACTACTTATTCTACTGTGATTGTTATCGGGTCCGATAACAGGGGCGGGTCATGTGGAATATGCAGGTGGTCGCCCAGCAGCATCTGCAGCGTGTGTTCGCCCGGCTGCAAGGTGATTTCGGTGGCTGTACTGCCATCGCCGAAGTGAATGTGGTGTTCGTCGGCCGGGATTGGCAGGCGGAGATCCGGAACGCTGGTGTCGAGCAGCAGGTGGTGATGGCCGGAGTTCGGCTGAGCGTCGCCAGCTTTGACGACGTCCATGCTGCGAATTCCAAATTCAACGTTAATTGGGTTGGAGACTGTTGCGCCGTCCGTCGGTGTTAGGAAAAACACTTCGGCGCCATCGGCCGATGGCGTCCGCGCCAATGGCTCGCGTGTCGCTTCGGCGATGACTTCGGCGTTCGTATCGGTGTCCGCGGGCATCGCGGCGATCGGCGTTTCGGCAGATCTTTCGCCACAGGCGGCGAGTGTTACGAGGATGCCGCTCAATATCAGAATTCGTCGTGCCATTATTCGCTCCTGGATGATTTTTTGGTGACCTTGTGTCCGGGTGCAGACGTTCCTTTTGCGGCTTTCTTTTTGCTCGAAGCCTTCTTGCGTGCGCTTTTTTTGCCAGTCACTTTCCTGTCGGCTTTGGTCTTGTCGAATATTCCCCGACTCAACTCACTCGGGTCGAAGTCATCAACGGCCAGCAGAGCGAGGACTTTTTCATGGTATGCGCGCATGTTTCGCGCCTCGGCCTTGCTGATGACTTGCGCTTTTTCAGCCTCAACAATCTGCTCACCGAGGTAGTCAGAGTGTAACAAGCCTTCTTTATAGGCCTGGCGCAGGCGGCGTTCGATCGGTTCATACTCTTTGGCCAGAACAAGCGCTTCTTGCAACAAGCCCAAAGGGTTGTTCGGCTCAAGTGTCGTATAGGCGAAACGGCTCAAACGCTCGCGAGACTCGCCCGGCTCGGTGATTAAATCCACGACTTTCGCGGAGATTGAGTCCGATGGTGCCGAGTAGGTGCGCCCGCGAGGAAAAATGAAGATGCGCAGCAGCGTTGCGACGAAGCGATTCGGGAAGTTTCGCAGAAACGCGTGCAGTGCTTCTTGCGCCTGATACATCAACTGGCGCACTGACCACTCAACCAGCGGCAGATCGGTTGCGCGGCGGCCCTCGTTCTCAAAGTGTTTGAGTACAGTCGAGGCCAGATACATTGAGCTGAGAATGTCGCCAAGTCGTGCAGACAATAGTTCGCGTTTCTTGAGTTCGCCGCCCAGCGTCAGCATCGCGAAATCGGACGCCAGCGCAAATGCTGCGCTGTAGCGATTGATGTTCTGATAATAGCGGCGGGTCGGCGTATTGAGCGGCACGCGACTGAACTTGGCGTGAGTCAGAGCAAGAAAAAACGAGCGCGCCATGTTGCTGATCGCATATCCAATATGACCGAAGAGTGCGTCGTCGAACTCGATCAGACCGCGATCCGTATCTTCGTCGCCTGCGGCCTGCAGTTCTCTTAGCACGAAGGGATGACAGCGAATGGCTCCCTGACCGTAGATGATCAGGGAGCGTGTCAGAATGTTAGCGCCCTCGACCGTAATTGCGATCGGTGTTGCCATGTAAGTCCGGCCCAGGTAATTCTTCGGACCCATCATGACACCCTTGCCGCCGTGGATATCCATCGTATCGTTCGACACCTTGCGACTAAGTTCTGTGCAGTGATACTTGAGTATGGCCGAGGGTACGGAAGGCTTCTCGCCCTGATCGATTGCGCCGGCGGTCACCGCGACCGCGGCATTCATGATGTAGGTATGGCCGGCAATTCGTGTCAATGCTTCGCCGACACCTTCAAAGTTCGCAATCGAGGTGTTGAATTGCTTGCGGATAGTGGCGTATGCGCCGGACGCATAGCTCGCTGCCTGTCCGCCACCGGCAGCCGTTGATGGCAGCGTAATTGCGCGGCCAACTGCCAACAGCTCGACCAGCATTTTCCAGCCTTTGCCTGCCATTTCCGGGCCGCCGATAATATAATCGAGAGGAACGAATACGTCTTTGCCCGAGGTTGGCCCGTTCTGGAAAGCAATCGTCAGCGGATAATGGCGCCGTCCAACTTCGACGCCTTCGGTGTCGGTGGGAATAAGCGCAGCAGTAATGCCGTAGTCGTCTGTGTCGCCCATCAGGTGGTCAGGGTCGTATAGCTTAAAGGCCAGGCCCAGCACGGTCGCGACCGGTGCCAGAGTTATGTACCGTTTGTTCCAGTTCAGGCGAATGCCGGTGATGGTCTTGCCTTGCCACTTACCTTTGCAGACGACGCCGCTGTCTATCAGCGCCGCGGCGTCAGATCCCGCTTGTGGTGAGGTTAGTGCGAAGCACGGGATTTCGCTGCCATCCGCCAGGCCGGGAAGATAACGTTGTTTCTGCGCTTCGGTACCGTAATGCAGCAGCAGCTCGGCAGGCCCCAGCGAGTTCGGAACGCCGACCGTTGATGAGGCGGTCGGGCTGCGACTGGCGAGTTTCGTTATCACCGCAACGTTTGCGTAGGCGGAAAACTCCAGTCCGCCGTATTGCTTGGGGATGATCATCGCGAAGAATCGTTGTTCGGTAATGTAATCCCAAACTTCCCGCGGCATGTCCGCGCGGTTGTGGCAGATGTCCCAGTCATCGAGCATTTGACACAGCGTTTCACAGGGGCCGTCCAGGAACGCTTGCTCTTCGTCCGACAGTTTCGGTGCCGGATAGGACATCAACCGATCCCACTCCGGCATTCCAGAGAACAGCTCACCGTCCCACCACACGTTTCCGGCTTCCAGGGCTTCGCGCTCGGTGTCTGACATTGACGGCAGCATTTTTCGGTAGATAACCAGCAACGGCTTGGTGATTTTTTCGCGTCTGAATTCGATCAGATTTGGAATCACCATGACGCCAAAAGCGGCAATCAGCAGCAAATACCAGGCCCAGTGACCATGACCGAGAAAAATATAGGCAACAAGGGCGACGGCTGTCGCGACGGTAGACGTTCTGAGGTCGATTCGCTGATAGGCGAGGAATATTCCACCACCAAAAAACAGCAGGAACCAAAGCAAACCTTCGGTGAATTCGGACAAAATGCGACCCTCTCTAAATCAGATAACTGCGCACTTATTGCGCGCCATTGCTCACTTTATAGCAGTTCCTCGATCGCGGCACGTTCCTCGCGCAGCTCCGTTTCCGTGGCATCCATGCGTGCGCGACTAAAGTCGCTAATGGCGAGCCCCTGGACGATTTCGTAGTTGCCGTCATTGCAGCGAACCGGATACGAATAAACGATACCGGGCTCGATACCGTAGCTGCCGTCCGCGGGGATCGCCATGCTCACCCATTCGTCGGCCGGTGTTCCCAGTGCCCAGTCGCGCACGTGGTCGATCGCGGCCGACGCCGCGGACGCCGCCGAAGACGCGCCGCGTGCTTCAATAATCGCAGCTCCCCGTTGCTGCACAACCGGTATGAATTCATCGGCGAGCCAGCTCTGATCGAACAGTTCTGCTGCGCTCTTTGTGCCCACAGTCGCGTGACTGACGTCGGGATATTGCGTTGCGGAGTGGTTTCCCCAGATTGTCATGCGAGCAATGTCGCTGACGGCGGTGTTGGTTTTGGCCGCGAGTTGCGCCATCGCGCGGTTGTGATCAAGGCGCGTCATCGCAGTGAAGTTACCGGGATCGATGTCCGGTGCATTACTGCTGGCAATCAGTGCGTTCGTATTCGCGGGGTTGCCCACAACCAGTACCTTAATGTCGCGGCTGGCATGATCATTCATTGCCTTGCCCTGTACTGAGAATATCGCGGCGTTGGCCTGCAGCAAGTCCTTGCGCTCCATGCCCGGGCCACGGGGTCTGGCACCAACCAGCAACGCGTAGTCGCTGTCCTTGAAAGCGATGTTCGGATCGTCCGTCGCGACGATGCCCGCGAGCGTCTCGAAGGCGCAATCGTCGAGTTCCATCACTACGCCATGCAGTGCGGGCAGTGCCGGAGGGATCTCAAGCAGTTGCAAAATAACGGGTTGATCCGTGCCGAGCATTTGCCCGGAGGCGATTCTAAAGGCGAGCTGATAACCGATCTGGCCGGCAGCGCCGGTGATGGTGACGCGAACGGGTGCTTTCATGGCGTTGTTTCCTGCAGAATTAGCGGCGCTGGGGTCGGCGATTCTAGCACCGGCCGGCTTCTCTGGCACTGATCGTTGTTTATTTTTTGCGGTCGAGCGCGCCCGATTCAGCGGGAAATTCGAGGGCAAATGCCCGGTACTCACGATCCGCATCCTCAGCGAAGCCGGACTGACGTAAGTCCTCGATGCAGGCCTGCCACGTCTTGGCTGTTTCTCGGCTCGCCGCGTTGCAAGAATCTACCGGAGAGGAATCCGCTAGCCCTTGGAGCGCCGCAAACGGGCGCGCCGGGGAAGGGGCAGATTCAGACGCTACGCTCGCAGGAGCGACCGACTTCTCCTTTCTTTCAAACTCCGGCTCTGCGTTGTTACGCAGGACAACGAATTTATCCGCTTCTGCAATCGTTGGCGCCGTTTTCTGACGTGCGGCCGTTTCGGGTTCCTTATACGGCTTTGCGTTAAAGAGATCTTCGCGGTTCGATCCGGATTGCCGTGCCGCGTGGTCACGCGCGTCTTCTAGAAGGTCGGCGTTCCTGGGTTCAAATTCTTCATGCAACGATTCCACAGCAGGCGTCGAGACATCGGGGTGTCCGCCCGGAATCTGAGTGACTTCGAGAACAATCGCCAAACTTATGCCGACCGTTGCGGCCCACGCGAGCGGTATCGTCCAGGTCTTAGCCCATGTTTTAGGCAGCACACCGTTGCGGCGCTTTGCGCTATTAGCCGCTGCCGCCATGCTCAGAATTTTCCGATTCAGGTGTTCCGGCGCCCGCTCCGCGCTGTGTTCCTGGTAGG
The DNA here is from genome assembly GCA_964654975.1 of uncultured Woeseiaceae bacterium. Lineage (GTDB taxonomy): Bacteria > Pseudomonadota > Gammaproteobacteria > Steroidobacterales > Woeseiaceae > UBA1847. Next base: position 20,807 of record CAZZKW010000027.1, on the reverse strand, counting down.
TGCTGGAGACGAGTTCGTCCATCGGCTCACCGTTGCGCTCGGTTGTCATTGCGGCTCCTCAATAGCAGCCCGGAGTTTTTTAACGGCATAACGAAGTCGACTCTTCGCGGTTTCGCGATTGCTGCCGGTCACGGCTGCGATCTGGTCAATACTCAGGCCGCCTTCTTCGTGCAAAAGGAACGCGTCGCGCTGTTCTTCGGGTAGCTCGCCTAACGCCAGCGCCAGCCGCTCTTTTGCCAGAGCGCGTTCGGCCGCCGTATCCGGAAGCTCCGACGGGTCGGGATGCAGTTCAGGCTCAATCTCGGTGCTGTTGGCGTGGCGCTTGTTGCGCCGCACATGATCGATAAAACAATTGTGCGCAACCCGATACATGAACGTCGTGAACTTGGCTGTCGGTCGGTAGTTTGCGCGGGCCTTGATAATCTTGCCCCAGACATCCTGAAATATGTCTTCGGCGGTGTCCCGATTTTGACATAACCTTAGAAGGTATCGGTAAAGCGCATTGTTGTGGCGTTTGTACAGCGTCTCGAACGCTGCGATATCGCCGTCTTTGTAACGCAGCATCAACGCGCGGTCTTGTGGAGTGTGGCCCATGGGCTGAGCATAGGCCAGCTCTGCGGCCGTGCAAAGGGCAGGTAACCCTGACGCCATCTTGTTCGCTGCTGTGGCTCTGCTTGCCAGCATCGGATTTCCTCGCCTCGATGACATTACTAACGAATCCAGCAGATCTACAGGGTTACCAGCCACTAAAAACCTTGCAAATAATTTTCTTAGTGTTATAGTCAACTACAACACCAGATCACTGAGAGGCCGGACCTCGCCCGGAAAGAGAAAATGTCCAAGACAAGCTCACAATTTGACGATTATTTAAGCCTCGCGATAATGCTCTTGATGTTCGCTGCGCTACTGGGCGGCCAGGTGGATTCGACGGCCAATGCGGCCGAAGACTCGTGGTCAGTCGAGCCGGCAGGCATCATCGGTGAGCATCTGAAAGACAGTGTGATTGACGTGAGTATCGCAGTGGCAACCGACTTGAGTCAGTTCCGTGGTGAAGACGAGTAAAGTAACGACGGAATATTTGCGCCGGTCCGGTAACCGGACCGGCGCCTTTTTTTGTGCTTCAATGCGCGAAACCTGCCGTTAACAGGAAACGGATATTTAATGGATCCGAAGTGGAATGAAGATCAACCGATCTATCGCCAGTTGCGAGACCGGGTTGTCGCCATGATTCTGGAGGGCGTATTGACGGACGGAGACGCGTTGCCGTCGGTCAGAAATGTAGCGGCGGAATACCGACTTAATCCGTTGACGGTCCTCAAAGGCTACCAGGAACTGGTGGATGAGGGTCTTGTCGAGAAGAAGCGGGGCAGGGGAATGTTTATCAATGAGGGAGCGAAAAAAAAGCTCCTGAAGGCTGAGCGGCAGCGATTTCTTCAAAAGGAATGGCCGCAGGTTGTCGCCACGATCAATCGCCTGAACCTGGATACGGCAGATTTGCTGTCCGATGCGAATTTGCGAAATTTATCTAAGGATTCGGGAGGGGAGAATGGCTAGCCTTGTAAGCGCTCGCGGCGTGTCTAAACAGTTCGGTTCGGTGGTAGCCGTCGATAACGTTAGCTTCGAGATCGAGAGCGGCAAAATTCTCGGGCTGATCGGCCCAAATGGCGCTGGGAAGACGACCTTGCTAAAGGCTTTGCTCGGCCTCACCGACTGCGATGGCCAGCTATCGGTTATGGGTTTAGACCCGTTCAAACAACGTAAAGAACTGATGCAGAACATCTGTTTTATCGCCGATGTTGCGGTACTGCCGAGATGGATGAAAGTGACGCAATTACTGGACTATGTTGAGGCGGTTCATCCGAATTTTTCACGCCAGCGTGCCGAAGAATTATTGCAGCAGACGAAGATTCTTCCGAACTCCAAGGTCAAGCAACTCTCGAAGGGAATGGTCACGCAGTTGCATTTGTCGATCATCATGTCGATCGATGCGAAGCTGCTGGTTCTGGACGAACCGACACTTGGCCTGGACATAATTTTCCGCAAAGAATTCTACGCTAACCTGCTGAACGACTATTTTGATGAGCAACGCACAATACTGGTAACCACACATCAGGTTGAGGAAATCGAGAATCTGCTGACCGATCTGATGTTTATTGATGACGGAAAAATCATCCTCGATTCTCCAATGGATGTGCTGGCAGATACCTACGTTGAAGTGGCCGCATCGGGGGAAGAGGTTGATCGTGCACGAGCCCTGGGCCCGATGTCTGAAAGTCAGATGTTTGGCAAGACGGTGATGTTGTTTGAGGGGGTTGATCGTACGAGCCTGCAAGGACTGGGTGAGTTGCGAACGCCCTCAGTGGCAGATCTTTTTGTCGCCAAGGTTAGAGGGGCACGGGCATGATTAGTCGTCAATTGACATTGGTCCGGCGAGAAATTTGGGAACACCGCTCCTTGTACATCACACCGTTAGTCATCGCCATCGTCGTCACACTTGGCGTCCTGGCCATGCTGATGTTCGTGTCCGGTTACGGTGCCGAACTTGACGTTGCAATATTCGGCGCGCAAAACATGACCGAAGAACCGGAACGCCAGGCCATATTAACCGGTTTTTTCCTGGGCACATCCTGGGTGTTCGTCATCTCGCTGGCGATATTCACGGTTTTTTACTGCCTGGACTCGCTGTATGCCGAGCGAAAAGACAAGAGCATCCTGTTTTGGCGTTCGTTGCCAGTGACAGATGCCGAGACCGTTATCTCCAAGTTGATAACGGCGATTGTCATTCTTCCGCTGGTCACGGTGCTCGCTATCATCGCGACTCATCTTGTGAATCTGATCGTCACCAGTATTTGGGTGGCGAGCAAGGGCGGCGACGGCGGTTTGCTGATCTGGGGGTCTGTGCCGTTGCTTGATAACTGGATCGCAGCGTTCGTGGTGGTGATGGCCAGCGGTATCTGGATGGCGCCTTTCATCGGCTGGTTCTTGTTTGTATCGGCGTTTGCAAAGCGTGCACCGTGGCTAATGGCTCTCATGCCGCTGATACTGATTGCACTACTCGAGAAAATCATCCTGCGAACCAGTATTTTTGCGGAAAAAGTTCTTGGACGCGGCGATGGCATGCCGATCTTTCAGGGGGGGGATTTCGAGCGCCTCTTCGATGAAGAGCGGTGGCGACTTACCGAAAGTGCGAGTAGCCTGCTCGCGTATATTGACGTAATGCAATTTATCACCAGCCCGGCGATGTGGGCCGGAGTCCTCGTTTGCGGTTTGCTATCGACCGGCGCCATCTACGTTCGCCGCTTTCGCGGCGAGAGTTAGTTCGGGGCGATTGGCCGATTGTTGGCCTGCTCAAGGCTTGCTACGTATAGCAAATTTCTTGAGCTTGCCGCGAAACTGGTGGTAGCTCAGCCCAAGCAAGTCCGCCGCCAGGCGCTGATTGAAACGGGCTTTCTCCAGTGCCGCGACGAGCAGATCGACCTCGGTGTCAACGAGGCGTCGCTGCAGGTCCGTAGGCAGTAAAGGCGGCCGGCGCGCAGCAGGCACCGGAACCGCGGTCGCGGTCGGTTCTTCCATCTTGAACGGTGTATCGAAGGGGTTCAGCGCGAGCGACGTGATGGCCTTTTCCGGATTGGCCGATCGATACACGGTGCGTTCAACGACATTTTTGAGTTCACGAACATTCCCCGGCCATCGATTGCGTATCAAGGCAGACGTTGCTCGTGAACTGAAGCCCGGAAAGTAGCGCCATTTCAACTCACTCGCCATATTCATAGCGAAGGCATGCGCCAGCGGCATGATGTCCTCGGTCCGCTCGCGCAAGGGCGGTACGGTTATCACATCGAAGGCGAGTCGATCGAGCAAGTCCTTTCGGAATTTTCCCTCAGCAGCCAGACGCTGCAGGTCGGCGTTTGTCGAACCGACGATGCGGACATCGACGAGCAGCGTTTCATTGCCACCAACACGCTGTATTTCACCGTATTCGATGGTGCGCAGAATTTTTTCCTGCATCCGCGTGGATATCGTCGCCAGCTCGTCGAGAATCAACGTGCCGCCATCTGCTCTTTCGAAGTGACCGATATGAGTTGCCGCAGCTCCGGTAAATGCACCGGCTTGATGGCCAAACAGCTCCGACTCGAGAACCGATTCGGTGAGCGCCGCACAATTCACCTTCACAACACGCTGTTCCCAGCGCTCAGAAAGAAAATGCAAGCGCGATGCGATGAGTTCTTTGCCGGTGCCCCGCTCGCCGACCACCAGCACCGGCTTGGAAAGTGGTGCCGCACGGGAGACGTGTTCAAGCATTTCGAGGAAAGCGGGCGCCTCTCCGATAATCTGCTGCGATTGCGTGGCCGATGACATTGGCGTATTAAGCCAAAATATAGTGAAAATAGCTAATAGTTAGCTATTTATACTAAAAATGTGTTGTTCTACGATTAGAGAAAACATCATAAAATCTGTTAAAAAACAATAAGTTATAAGAGTATATGGCAGTTGGCACGAATGCTGCACTTACTCTGACAGGCTTCAAACACTTAAGAGGAACTACCATGGGCATATTCACGAGATTCAGCGACATCGTGAACTCCAATATCAACGCGATACTGGACAAGGCAGAGGATCCCGAGAAAATCGTTCGCCTGATGATTCAGGAGATGGAGGACACGCTGGTTGAAGTTCGATCAGCCGCGGCGCGATCAATCGCCGACAAGAAGGACCTGAACCGCAAGATTACAAGGCTTGACCGAGATCTGAAAGATTGGGAAGAGAAGGCCGAGTTGGCATTGCGCAAGGGCCGTGAGGATCTGGCGAAGGCAGCTCTGGTCGAAAAGTCGCGCGTATCGGGCGCTGTGGACCTGATCAAGCAGGACTATCTTGCGGTCGACGAAGGACTGGCAAAACTGAACGAGGATATCGCCCGTCTGGAGGCCAAACTGCTGGACGCTAAAACTCGGCAAAAAGCCTTACTGGCAAGACACAAGACTGCAAACAGCCAGCTGGCAGCGCGCAAGAAGATTCACGACTACAAGATCGATGACGCTATGGTGCGCTTTGAGCAATACGAGCGTCGCATCGACGATGTTGAAGGTCGGGTCGAGGCCTACGACCTGGGGTTGCCTAAGGATCTGAATCACGAGTTCGCGAGCCTTGAGGCGGAAGAGTCGATCAACGCGGAACTCGATGCACTGAAGAGACGCGTCGGAGCCGACAGAAAAACCCCAACGGAAGTGGAATGACCGGCACCTGGAGGAGGACATGATGAGCCGAGGTACCTGGAACATGGACTACGGGCCCTTGCGAGGTTTCTATCGGGATCGAGAAAACAGCTGGGTATTTGGTGTCTGCGCCGGACTGGCAGATCGCTTTAACTTCCGAGTTGGAACCGTTAGGGTCATCGCGATCATTTCGTTACTGCTATTTTTCTGGCTGAGTGCGGCGCTGTACCTGGGCGCGACCGTGCTCGTCAAGGAGAAGCCGTTGGTCTATTCGGGGAATAACTCCGAGAACGAATTCTGGCATCGTGAGAGACGGGACTACAGGAGATACTCGTGAAAACAATGGCAGCAGGCGTGGATAGACGGTTTTACAGAGATGCGGATCGCGCGATTCTCGGTGGCGTCTGTGCGGGTCTGGCCGACAATCTTGGCCTGAACCTGAGAATGACTCGTTTCCTGGCATGCGTCGCATTTTTCATGGCGATGCCAATTGCGATAATTTCTTACTTGGCGGCTGTGTTCTTCATCCCATCTGCGTCAAGCGGAGGCAGGATCGCCGGCCGGAAAAAGTCCCGGTGGCGTAGGGGCCGCCGCACAGAAGACTCACTTGAAGTAGCAGGGTCCGAGGCCGCCACGGAAATATCTCGGCGTTGTGAAACGATGGATGAACGCCTGGTACGGTTAGAAAAACACGTTACGTCGAAGCGGTTTCAGCTAGAGCAGGAACTGAGCAGACTTTGAACACAGATATTAGCAAAGGGATGCGCCAATGAGCACTATGTTTTACGTCGTATGTATTGTCATCGTCGTGTTAGTAGCGGACGGCTACAACAAATACCTAAAACTAGGCCGCGAAAAACTGAAGCGAGATCCACAGCTACAGGAATCGCTTGCAAAAATAGAATCACTTGAAGATCGGATTCGAGTGTTGGAGCGGATCGTTACGGAGAGCAAGCCCGACCTGAGCCGCGAAATCGAGAACCTGAAGTAGGCGCTATGTACCGAACGCTATTCGTTCAGTAGACAGACCCGCTTCTGTCCTGATTAGTCGCCCTTCGCTTTATACGCCCGAATTTCGCCGTTGAATTGCTCGACGATTCGGGTCTGCTCTTCGACGGCAGCATTGTACTTCTTATCGAACATGGTTTTTCGCTGTTGCTTGCCGTCTTCATTTTCGTCGTTATCCAGCGCTTGAGTCGCGACGATTTCATCGGCGTCGATGCAGTCCAAATACGTTTCCATATTTTTCTGGTATTCGGCGATCAGCTTCACGCCAGCGAGCATCTCTTCCTTGGTGGCCGTCGCGCCATTCGGTAGCGTCTTGGGGCGCGCCGGATAGTCGCACGCGAGCGCGAAGGGTGCCGAAAGCATGACAGTGGCAGTGATCGTTGCAATTATTGTCTTATTCATCGAGTCAACTTTAATGTGGTGCTGCGATAAAGATCGCAGGCGGTTATTGAGACTGGGTGTAATTTAACCACGTCGCAGGGTCGGAGTGAAGTCAGGCGAACAGCGCCCGGTAGGTATCGGTACCATCAGCTTGCGCTTGCAGCAGCTGCAGATAGTTGTCGGAACTCATCGGCTCTCCAAACAACAGCCCCTGAACGTAGGTGCAGTTGTGCTTCTGCAAAAAGTTAAGCTGGGCCTCTTCCTCTACGCCTTCGGCGACCACTTCCATGTTCATGTTTCGACCCATTTGAATAATTGTATCGACGATGGTCGCATCGTCTGGATTGGTAACAACGTTGCGTACGAACGATTGGTCGATTTTCAGTGTACTTATGGGAAATTGTTGCAATGCACTTAACGAAGAGTAACCGGTACCAAAATCGTCAATCGCAAGGTGCAGTCCAAGGCCGTATAACTGATCCAGCATCTTGATGGTACGTTCGGGGTTCTCCATCAGAGTGGTTTCGGTGATTTCGAGTTCAAGCGAAGTCGGCGACACCGAGTGGCCGCGAAGGATTGCGCTGATGCGGCTGATGAAGTTCACCTGCCGCAATTGTTTTAGCGACAGATTTACTGAGACCCGCCCCGCCGAAGACACCGACAATTGCCACAGGCGAAAATCTTCGCACACTTTGTCGAGGACCCATTCGCCGATCTCAATGATTAGGTTGGTCTCCTCGGCGATAGGGATAAAATCCGATGGCAGTATCAGTCCGCGTTCCGGCAGCTCCCAGCGGACTAACGCTTCGGCGCCATACACTTCTCCGGTCTCGAGGTTGTACTTCGGTTGATAGTGAACCCGCAGCTCGTCTCTTTCGAATGCACGCTTTAACTTACTTTTGGTCATGAGTCGTTCGACAGACGCTTCATTCATCTTCGGCGAGTAGAAAGAATACACGTTGCCGCCGGCCTTCTTGGAATGGTACAAGGCAGCATCAGCGTTACGAATCAGATCAATTACATTCGCCGCGTCCTTGGGGTAAAACGCAACGCCCAGGCTTGAGGTCATGAAGACTTCGTGGCCCTGCACGAAAAACGGGTCGGCGAGGCGACTCAGGAGTTTTTCCGCCAATTCACTGGTTCTTACGATGCCTTTTTCATCCGGACTCAAGTCGCCTACTATGATGGCGAACTCGTCGCCCGCCAACCGTCCGAATACTGATTTTTCGGGCAGTGCGGCTGACAGTCGTTCAGCGACCGTTTCGAGTGTTGTGTCGCCCGCCAGATGACCGAAGGTATCGTTGATTTCTTTGAAGTGATCGATGTCCAGGTAGAAAAGGCACAGCGAATTTCCAGCACGCCTGGCGCGGGCGATGCCCCGTTGCAACAGGTGCTGGAACTGCATTCTGTTTGGAATTTTTGTTAATGGGTCGATTTGTGCCAGATATCGGATGCGTTTTTCAGCGCGTTGCCGTTCGGTGATGTTTTGTGCCGCGTATATGCGTCGAGCGGATGCTCCGGCGGTTGCCTCGACGACCGAGCAGGTGTAGGACACTGGAATCGACTCACCGAACTTGCTCTCAAAGAGCGCCTCCTTCGGAAGTCCCGACGGAGAGTCGTCCGCCAGCGACAAACCTTTCTTGGTGTTGACGATGTAGTCGATACTGGTATTTAGCAGTTCATCTTCCTCGTATCCAAGAAGGTGTGTTGTTGCGGTGTTGATTCGAGTGATCCTGCCTTCATCACTGGTGACGATGATGGCTTCGTTCATTCCCGATAGAATGCTGTCGATGTAGTCGCGAGAATGTGTCGTCTTGCGCAATCGATGGCGCATATCGTTAAAGACGGACGCCAGAGCACCGATCTCGTCCTTTTTGGAAACGAGCAGCGGTTCTCCGAAATCGGAGTCGTGTAGTTTTTCCGCCTGGATCCTGAGTTGTCGTATGCGTTTACTTTGGGCTTGCATCACCAGCCAGACAATACCGGCGCAAAGCAGCAACAAAACCAGGGTTCCGGCGCCGGCCCACAGGTAACTGATACGACGACCTCGTTCTTCCGCGGCGCTGAGCTGTGCGGCAAAACGCGCGGATTCGGCGCGCAGGCCCGCCAGGTCGAATGCGCCGGATAAGGTGCCAATTTCGGCGTTGTCGACGATGATCGGATAGCTGATCAGTAACCGTTGAGCGAGCCACGTTGCTTCTGATGTGTCGCTGGATTGCGGGTAACTTCCCGTTGTATAGGTTTGGCCCGAACGGCTGACGTAGCGAACGGCGGTCAGTGTGCTGTTCCTGATTAGAATCGCGTTCAGCGCGGGCTTGATGTCCAGCGCTTGCGCATTCGCCGCAACTTCAAGCAAGGAGTTGGCCGCATCGCGCAGCTCGGAGCGCGCTCGGCCTTCAAAGCTTGCTTCCATGAGTTGACGGTACTCATTCGAGCCTGATTCAACGATTTGGTTCGCGAGCCAACGATACTGCCCGTAAAAAACGGACAACATGATGCCTGACGCGACGACGCCCAGCGCCACCGCAAGCAAAGCCGTGCGTGGAGTTTTGTTGCCGATCATTTCCTGACTATTATTATTATTCGGCCCAAATGCAGCGGCCAGTGTAGCACTTGCGGTGCTGTCGGAGTCGGAAGTTTTCCGATCGTATTAATAATTTACTCGCCACCGCGCTTTTCGGTGAATTCCAGCGGCTCTGGTTGATCCGTGGTTTTCATCACTCCCTCGACGATCGCGCCTTCGGCGACCGCGATGGCCCTGCCAGTGACTGTGCCGGATATTCTGGCGGTATCGGTGATCTCCACCTTGCCGTTAGCCATAATGTCTCCTTCGATTTTCCCCGCCACAATGACGTTGTCAGCGTGGATGCTACCCTGCCAGAATCCGTTTCTGGCCAGCGAGACCGTGCCGCTGACATCGCAGTCGCCCGCGATTTCGCCATTAACTATGAAATCGCCACTGCCGGTAACTTCGCCACTGATCTTGCAGCCTTCGTTGATCAGGGTCGCCTTACCCGACGATCGGTCGCGCATCCGCCTAAGCCTGGATTCGTTCATGCAGTTTGGGCCTCGTCGTGAGAATAATGAACCGTCGGGTCGATACTACCTTAATTCGGTTTTCTCTCTCAGGAAATACTGGCAATGGCGTCAACCCGATTCGACGCGCCGCCGTCAAATACCGGCCGTGGAGCGCCGCAAGCTCTTTCGGCTGCGCGTCCGGCGGGCCGTTATGGTAAAACTGCCGGCGAACAGAATTGAAATACGCAGGAACATCAGTTGAAGCAAGGATTTGACAGCCGTCTGAACTCCATCGTGGCTGCCGGCGACGAGTTGTTGTGTGGCGGCCTGAAGGGAATCGAGAAAGAGTCGTTACGCATCGCCAGTGACGGCACCCTGTCGATGCTTGGTCACCCGGTCGGACTCGGGTCTGCCCTTGCAAACCGGTACATAACAACGGACTTTTCCGAGGCGTTGCTGGAATTCGTCACGCCCGCGTTCGAGTCAACTTGGGAGGCGCTGCAATGTATTTGTGAAACGCATCAGTTCACGTACTCGCAGCTGGGTGACGAGATGCTGTGGCCGGCGAGCATGCCGTGTCGAGTGCCTGACGACGACAAGATTCCACTCGCGCACTATGGTTCGTCGAACGTCGGGCGGATGAAAACCATTTACCGGCGAGGTCTCGGTTATCGTTACGGGCGGCAAATGCAAACTATCGCAGGCGTGCATTTCAATTATTCATTGCCGGAAAAGTTCTGGGCGCCGTATCAGCAAATCACCGGTGACGAGTCCGATGCGGACGCGTTTCGTTCCGAGCAATACCTGGGGCTCATTCGAAATTTTCGGCGCATGGGCTGGTTGGTACTGTACTTGTTCGGCGCATCACCGGCGCTGTGCAAGTCTTTCGCCGGCGGCAACGCCTCTGCTATGAAATCGCTGGACAACGAAACCTACTTCGAGCCTTTCGGCACATCGCTGCGGATGAGTGATCTTGGTTACAGTAACCAGAATCAATCGCGCATCAACATTTCGCTGAACAGCCTGGAGGAGTACGTGCGCGATCTCAGCAGGGCCATCGAAACTCCGGAGCCGATGTACCAGGAAATTGGTGTGCTGGTCGACGGTCGTTACCGGCAGTTGAATGCCAATCTGTTGCAGATCGAGAACGAATTTTACTCACCCGCACGCCCGAAACGTGTTGCAAAGACCGGCGAGCGACCGACAGCGGCGCTACGTCGAGGTGGAATCGAGTATGTCGAGATTCGATCGCTGGACATCAATATCTTCGATCAATGCGGTATCAACCAGAACGCGATGCGATTCATGGAAGCGATGCTCATCTATTGCCTGTTGACAGAAAGTCCGAAGTTCGATGACAGTGAGCTGCGGGAACTGGCGCGCAATCAGACCGAGACCGCGAAATACGGGCGCGATCCTGATTTTCGCCTGATACACAACGGTCAGTCGGTGTCTGTGGCCGAATGGGCCGGGCAGATTCTGGACGGCGTCCTGGCGGTTGCCGCGGAGATAGATCGACACGATGCTGATGACAGCTACACACAGGCAGTGCTTTTGATGAGAGAGCTTGTCGATGACCCGGATGCTACGCCATCGGCGAGAATACTTGACGAGCTCAGGCAGGCCGATACGGGTTTTTTCCGTTTCGCGCATGCGATGGCCGAAAACCACCGAGACTACTTCGCATCAATCGCCCAGCCTAACGGTGCGGTCAACACGAAGTTCGAACAGGAAGCGCGTTTATCTCTGCAGCGGCAGGCCGATATCGAAGCCGCAGATTCCATCGATCTGAACGAATATCTGGCGCAATACTTCAGCTGACGCCGCAAGCGACTGCCGGATTTCACCCGTCATTCGCTACGCAGTCGCGAACAGTTGCGGCAAATACCGGGTCCACCGACGCGCAGTATGCCGCGATGGTGTGCGGTCTGTCACAAAATCGCCTGCTGTCGTTGTGGCGGCGACGCCAATTTAACTAAACTTGTCGCTACAGAGGATTTGGTGCCCACGGCAGAAGCGTTTTGATCAAGACATTCATATTCGGAATATTACTGGGAATCGCGGCCGCGGCCGGGGCGATGTATGCATTGCCCGCGGTGGATCAACACCGCGAGGTATCGATGATTTCGGTCTCAGTGAATGGCGGCAACACGGAGTTGTTTCACATCAACATCCCCGTGGATCGAGTAATGGTCGGTGGGCCGGATCAGGCGCCTCTGCCGTCGGGTTTGCAGTGGCCGCAGGAAGAGATTTTTTCCGGCTTGAGTGCGGAGATTTTCAAGATTCGCAACGCGCGAGACACCGTGGTTGGGGTTGCAGCCCGAACGGTTGCGAAAGAAGGTGAGGCGGCCGTTCTGGATTGGATAATTCACCTGCCGGCCCGCGGTTCGATGTACGTCAACATGGACTCGGTTCCAAGAGAGGGCGGCTATCGAATGGGCAAGCTGCGTTCGGGTTCGCGCGAATTTCGGGCGTTGTCGGGTTTTGTTTCTGAACGCTGGGTTTCTGATACGTCCGGAGAGGAGGACGCGCCCGCTGGACGAATCGAGTTGGTCGCAACGTATGTTGGCACCGAGGAGTCCGGCGAATGAAGTACGTTTTTTCCCTTGTTATCGGTGTGCTTTTCGGTGCTGTGCTTTTTGCGATCGGCGTCGTCTACAATCCGTTCATCGGTAAACTCGAACTTTCGCCACTCGCAGTTACCGATTCACCAACGGTAACCTTCAATTATTCTTTGCTTGCCCAGGACAGTATTGTTTATACCAACGACGGTGAATCGCGAGTTGAGCCGTATCCTGAAAAAGTGTTGCAGCTTTGGGAGCAGTCGATCCGGCAAACGGCGGTGATGGCGACGGTGTTGCTGGACGGACGAAACCAGCCAGCTGGAATCGGCATCAAGATTTCATCGGCGTCTGAGAAAACGGCGTTGCTTTCCGGGCGCGCGCTGGTCGATAGCGTCTGGTATGTGTATTTGCCGGGCAAAGGCGCTCTGTTCGTTGAACAGACGGAAAACTATTGGGGCTATCTTCGCGACGTAGTGATTCCTGCGTATCGCAGCTCGGCGAAAACCTGGAAAGGCGCGTGGAATGGCAACATGACTTCCGGACCGGCTGCGCTGGGGATCGCGAAGATAAGTGGGGGCACTGGCGAGTTTTCTGGTAAGGAAATGCTTGGTGTCGAAACCTTGTCTGTTCGCGCATGGCGAGTAGACGATGGTCCGGTAGTGGCCCAGGGACAACTGCTCATCGAGTTACCTGCCACCTCGACCGAGCACTAGAGCGGCTTAATCGAAAGAGTTCATGGCATCACGCCCGGGTCGGCAAGTTCGTCTCGATCTATCCGCGTGCGATTTGCTATCAGTTTTTTCGAGCGTAGAAACTCTCTTGGCGAATTGACCGCGTCCGTCGCGATAAGTTTTCCGTCTCTCAGGTACAGGCACGCGAACGACCGCTCGGCCGGATTTCCTCGCACGAGGACGTCATCGTAGCCTTCGGAGAGCCCTGCTATCTGCAGCTTCAGGTCGTACTGATCCGACCAGAACCAGGGTACTTGTGAGTAACATGTTTGTTCGCCGCAGATGTTGTTGGCCGCCGTTTTCGCCTGCTCCAGGGCGTTATGAACCGACTCCAATCGCAGTCGCCGCTGGTAAATTGAATTCGGGTGTGCGGTGCAGTCGCCGACCGCGTAAATGCTCGGATCGCTGGTTCGGCAGCGGTCATCGACGGTTATGCCATTGTCGACATTCAGGCCGGCATCCGCGGCGAGCTCGATATTCGGTTCGACCCCTATACCTACGATGACGAAATCGGCGGGGATTTGTGCTCCGTCGGCTGTTTCGACAGCGCTTATTCGGGTATCGCCGCTGAACGCTGCGACACCGGTTGACAGGCGCAGCTTGACGCCGTGGTTGGTGTGTTCGATCTGGTAGAAGTCGGAAATCTCGGCGGAAACCACGCGACTCATTACGCGATCCGCCATCTCTACGACGGTGACATCCAGGCCAAGCTGGCGCATTACCGCGGCGACCTCAAGGCCGATGTAACCAGCGCCGACAATCACGACCTTGCGGCGCTCGCCCAACTCGGCGCGAATACCCGCGACATCAGAAATACTGCGCAAATAGTGAATTCCCTCGAGTCCGGCGCCTTCGACAGGCAGTCGGCGCACCCGCGACCCCAGCGCTAGTACGAGTTTGTCGTACGGAAAATTTTGATCGTCGGTCCGCAGTGTCTTGTTACTGCGATCAATCGCCACGATCTTCGTATTCAGGTGGACCTCGACCTGAGGATCATCGTAAAAACTCGCGGGTTTGAAGTGTAAACGCTCCGCCGGCATGTCCCCCGCCAGAAACTTCTTCGACAGCGGCGGCCGCTGATAGGGCAGGTATGCCTCGTCGCCGACGAGAATAATCCGACCGTCAAACTTACGCTGTTTGAGCGTTGCGACCACCTGACCGGCGGCGTGGCCGGCACCTGCAATAACGACGTTTTCGCTCACATGAATTCTCCGCCTATACCGGCGCCAACGGCCAGAGTATCGGCAGCAGGAACATGACGGCGATAAACACGACAATGGTCAATGGCACGCCGACTTTCAGGTAGTCAACAAATCGATAACCACCGGGTCCCATCACCAGAATATTGGCCGGGTGTGATATCGGGCTGGTGAAACTTGCGGAGGCCGCCATGGCCACCGCCATCATCGCCGTTTCCGGTTGCAGTCCCATATCGGACATGGCCGACAATACGATCGGTGACATGAGAACGACGAGTGCGGCGGTCGGGATGATCATGGTTGCCATCGCCGTCAAAATGTACAGGCCCATAATCACTGGCCACGGTCCCGCGTCGCCGAGCAACTCCATAACCTGAGCCGCGAGATAAGTAGCAGCGCCGCTGTCCTGCATCGCAGTTCCGAGCGGTAACATTCCGGCGATCAGGAAGATGGCGCGCCAGTCGATGGCTCGGTACGCCTGTTCCATGTTCAGGCAGCCCGTCAGAACCATGATCGTGCCGCCGATTACAGCGGCGATTGAGATGGGCGCATAACCTGCCATTACCACGCCGATCACCGCCGCCATAATGAAGGCAGCCAGCGGAGCCCGGCGCGTGTCCGGCGGTTCCTGGCCCAGGGGCGTGAGGATCAGAAAATCGGAGTCCGATGACAGTAGTTGCAGACGATCTCGCGGCCCCAGCAGCAATAGCGCATCACCGATTTGCAGTCGTTCACCGGCGAATTCGGAGCCGACGGTTTCGCCCTGCCGCCAGATACCGGCCAACTCAAGCCCGTAGCGCTCGCGAAAATTCAGCTCACCGACGGTCTTGCCTCCCAGTGATGATCGAGGGTCCAGGGTGGCATCCAATAAGGTCAGGCGCTCCGATTCGAAGGAGCCGAGACTGCCGGGTACCTTGGTGTCGATCTCCAGTTCCTGCAAGCCGCGCAATACGTCGAGGTCGCTTTGCTGGCCCTCGATGAGCAGCAGATCACCACCCAGTAATACCTCGTCACCGCGCGGCATCACTTTGAGTTCACCGTCGCGAAAGACCGCGAGAATGCGGAAATCGAAGACATCGGCGAGGCGACTTTTTTTCAGGGTTTCTTCAACGAGATCGCTTTCTTTGGGCAGTCTGACGACGAACAGTCGTTCATCGGTCTGGTAGGTTTCGCGTAACTGCTCGGGCGTGTAAACCTCGACCTCCTCGAAGTCCGAGAATTTTTCGAGTTGCGCGACAGCCTCAACCTCGCCCTGTACCAGCACTCGATCTCCCGCCTTGATCGGTACGTAGGCAAGGTTGGTCAGGCGATATCGCCCTTTGCGCAGTATCCCGACAACCGCAACATCGAAGCGGCTTCTGAACGCAGCGTGCCGGACCAGCTCGGACACTACTGGCGAGCCCTCGGTAACGATGACGGATGCGTAGATAACTTTCGATGCGACCATGGATTTGAGCACCGGTGCCTCGCGCTCGATAACGAGGTCACTCCAGCGCCGCAGTTCACGAAACTGATCGATTCGGCCCTGTACCAGCAGTCCGTCGCCGCCGCGAATCACTGTTTGACGACTGGGTAATGTCTCATTTCGACCGTTGCGCAACAGTGACAGGATGATAAGTCCGGTCGATACACCAATGCGTGTTTCAGCCAAAGTCTTGCCAACCAGTACCGAGTCCATCGGCACGTGCATCATGAACGTTCGTTCCTGCAACTTGTATTGAGCGCGCAGGCTGCGTTGACTGACGTGTTTATCGCGCTTGATGCTCACATTGGGCAACAAAAAGCGCCCGGCGAGAACGACAAAAACCACGCCGATGACCATGACGGCGCCACCCATTGGCGTGAAATCGAACAAACCGAAAGGCTCATGCCCGGCAAGTACCATCGACTCACTGATCAGCAGGTTCGGCGGCGTTCCGATCAGTGTCGTGAGGCCGCCGAGCAAGGTCGAATAGGCGAGCGGCATCAACAGCCGCGAGGCGGCGATGCCGGTTCGTCGTGCGACCTCGACGACCACCGGCAGCATCAATGCTGCAACACCGATATTGTTCATGAACGCCGAAAGCACAGCGCCGGTAATCATGATGACGAAGATCAGCGTGACTTCGCGCTTGCCACCGATACGCATTACCTGGCGGCCGATAATGTCCGCGATGCCGGTTCGGGTCAGCCCTTCGCTGAGGATGAACATTGCCCAGACCGTGATAACAGCGCTGTTGCTGAAGCCTGCAAATGCCTGATCCGCGTCGATCTGGCCGGCGACGAACAGCGCGCCGAGCACTAACAGCGCCACCACGTCCATACGGATGACCTCGCTGATGAAAAGTATCAGCGAAATAACCAATATGCCCAGGACGAGTACGATATCAGCGGTCATGCTTTATTCTTCGGCGTCTCGCGGTATCGATGAGTGGATTTAACTTATTTATACACGACCTGACGTAACATAGTAACGAGTGCTGATAACACAGCGTCAAGAAACTGAAAATGACCGACACCGGTAAATACGAGGCAGCAGTCGCCAGAACAATTCGCGCTTTACCGATTCGAGGCGTTGAGTACAGCGTGAACGAGTGGGGCGATACCGACGCCCCCCTGTTTTTCTATCTGCACGGCTGGGCCGACACGGGTTCGACGCTGCAGTTCGTCGTCGATGCGATGGCAGGCGGGTGGCGGGTAGTCGCGCCGGACTGGCGCGGGTTCGGACGCACAGAATATTGCGCCGCCGGCTACTGGTTTCCGGATTATCTCGCCGATCTGCATGTGTTGCTGGAGCACTATTCCCCCGACGACCCGGTTGCCCTGGTCGGTCACAGCATGGGCGGCAATATTGCGTCTCTGTACGCCGGCGCGATGCCGGAGCGTGTCCGCGCACTGATCAACATCGAAGGCTTCGGGTTACCGAACTCGGATCCGTTGGATGCGCCGGGGCGATTTCGCAATTGGATCGAGTCCGGCAGGCGCAGCCAGACTTTTTCGAACTACCGGGGCTTCGAGAGCCTGGCGAAAAAAATCAGCAAGCGCAGCCCGGGAATCAGCGAGGCTCAGGCGGACTTTGTTGCCCGACAGTGGGCCCAGGAGTTGCGCGACGGTTGCGTTGGTCTGCGCGCCGACCCGAAACACAAACTGCCGAACCCGATTCTGTATCGACGCGCCGAGGCCGAAGCGTGTTGGGCGCAAATCGACGCGGCCACCTTGCTGGTCTACGGCGATCAAAGCCCGTACGCCGGGCCTTCCGGCAGCCCGGAGTCGTTGCCGTTTCCCAATAGCGAGATCTTCGGCGTAGCGGGCGTTGGTCACATGATTCACTTCGAAGCCCCACAGGTCCTGGCTAAACGAATCGAGCAGTTCTTGCAGCAAACCTTGTAAATACATACAGTACTGTATAAAACTACAGTTTTACGAGGATTTGTCGTGCAACTCGCCGAACAGACTTACGATCACCTGATTGTGCTCAATCCGGCGCAGCGCCTGGCGGCGGAGTACGGTCAGGTATCCGCTAATAACGGCTTCACCGCCGGGCCGCTACTGGTCATCGCCGGGGCAGGTACCGGAAAAACGATGACGCTTGCGTATCGGGTCGCCCATCTGATGCTCTCGGGCGTCAGCCCGGAGCGCATATTGCTGCTGACGTTCACCCGTCGAGCATCGCAAGACATGGCAAGGCGCGTCGAGGCGATTGTCAGGACAGCCACAAAAAATACGACGGCAGCGCCACTGCCGTCGGGGGGATTGCCCTGGTCCGGCACGTTTCACTCGATCGCGAATCGCTTGCTGCGTCGTTTTGCACGCAATCTGGGCCTGGATCCGGGATTCACGATCCTGGACCGGGGCGATGCCGCGGACGTCATGGACGTTGTCCGTCACGAGCAAAAGCTCACGCGAACCGCGCGCCGCTTTCCGAAAAAGGATACCTGTCTGGCGATCTATTCGCGCTGCGTAAACACACGGCGTCCACTGGCGGAAACGCTCGATGCAACGTTTCCCTGGTGTGCTGACTGGGCCGACGAACTGACTGAACTGTTCCGGCATTACGTGCTTCGTAAACAACACAATCAGGTTCTCGACTACGACGATCTGCTGCTGTATTGGAGCCACCTTGTCGCAGAGCAGGAGTTCGCAGAGCAAATTGGGTCGTCGTTCGATCATGTGCTGGTGGATGAATACCAGGACACCAATCGCGTGCAGGCGCAAATACTGACGGCGCTAAAACCCGATGGCGCCGGTGTGACGGTCGTTGGTGATGACGCGCAGTCGATCTACTCTTTTCGTGCTGCTGAAGTTGAGAATATTCTCGGTTTTCCCGACCAGTACATGCCGTCGGCGGAGATTATTACGCTGGAGCAGAACTACCGTTCGACACAAGTCGTACTCGATAGCGCGAATTGCCTGATCGCAGAGAGCGAACGGCAATATCGCAAAAACCTGTTCTCAGAACGCAAGGATGGCAATAAGCCCCGCTACGTTACGGTTGAAGATGGCGACTCGGAAGCGGAGTACGTCGTCGATTCGATCCTGAAGAACCGCGAACTCGGCATGCAACTGAAGGACCAGTCGGTGCTTTTTCGGGCTTCACACCACAGCGACCGGCTCGAGCTGGAGCTGCTGCGGCGCAACATCCCCTACGTGAAGTACGGCGGCCTAAAATTTCTGGAAGCGGCTCACGTCAAAGATTTGTTATCTGTCCTGAAGTGGGCACAAAATCCGAAAAATGAGGTCGCTGCTTTCAGGGTTCTGAAATTGCTGCCCGGCATGGGGCCTGCAAATGCCGCGCGGTGTTTCGAGCATCTCGCAGTCGGTGACTATCTGTTTTCCTCGTTGCAGAATTTCCGTGTACCGGTAGCCGCGCGAAACGATTGGCCTGCCTTTTGCAAACTCTTGATCAGTTTATCGGAGGTCGGTGTTGACGATCCCGGTTGGCAGTCGCAATTGGGCGAAGCACGACGCTGGTATCAGCCACATCTCGAACGTCTGTACGACGGTCTGGATACGCGCGAGGCTGATCTTGAGCAGCTTGAGCAAGTATCGGGTCGCTATCCGACGTGCGAGCGGTTTCTGACCGAGCTGACACTGGACCCGCCCGCGGCGGTGAGTGACCTCGCCGGCGATCCGTCGCTCGACGAAGATTATCTCGTTCTTTCGACAGTGCATTCCGCGAAAGGCCAGGAGTGGGAATCGGTGTTCATCCTAAACGTATCCGATGGCAGCTTTCCCTCGGAATTTGCGACCGGCAAGCCTGCGATGATCGAAGAGGAGCGGCGCCTTCTATATGTCGCGATGACCCGGGCGAAGCAGAGTTTGTCGTTGATAACGCCGTTGCGCTATCACGTGACGCAACAGCGGCGAGATGGTGATAAGCACGTGTACGGTGCGCGTAGCCGCTTCATGACCGACGCCTTGCTGGCGACAATGGAAAAGCGTTTCGAAGGGCGCCCGGAAGCTCAGGCGACGCCATTCAGGCTACGCTCGGACAGGCAGATCGATGTAGCAGCGCGGATGCGAGAAATGTGGTAAAAAAAAGGCGGTGGCAAAAGCCACCGCCAATGGGAACGAAACAAACAGCATAAGGGATATTTAGTCTGTTACGTCAACCTGGGCGACCGCCAGAAGTCGATAAATTGGGAAGTCCATGAATTTGGTGGTCGTTTTGGTATGTTTGTTTGATGCTTGGGCGAACAAAATCGTTGCAATCAAAAAGGCATAAGATTGAGTTGCGATGACGGAATGCCAGGTTGCAAATGAAACGATAAACGGACGTCTATTAACGCGGTGAGAGCGGGGAAAATTATGGGCAGTGTTGAACCGGTACGGAAACTTGTTAGCGATGAAGAATGGCAAATCAGAACCGACCTGGCGGCTTGCTATCGTGCCTTGGCAATGTACGGGTGGGACGACCTGGTCTTCACCCACATATCGGCCAGGGTTCCTGGACGGGACGATCATTTCCTGATTAATGCCTACGGCATGATGTTTGAAGAGATTACTGCGAGCAGTTTGCTTAAAATCGACTTGAACGGCGAAAAAGTTCTCGATTCTCCGTACGTTGTTAATCCTGCCGGGTTTGTGATCCACAGCGCCGTACACGAGGCACGCCACGATGCGGGCTGCGTTTTACACACTCATACAAGGGCCGGTGTCGCGGTGTCCGCTCAGGCGGACGGTTTGTTACCGATATCGCAAACCTCGCTGCTCCCCTACGCGACGCTCGCCTATCACAGTTACGAAGGCATCGCGCTGAACGACGAAGAAAAGCCGCGCCTTGTTGCGGACCTGGGCACTAACAACGCGATGATATTGCGCAATCACGGTTTACTCACCGTCGGCGCGACAATTGCCGACGCGTTTCTTCTCATGTACGTGCTGGAAACGGCGTGTCAGATACAGGTTATGGCGCAGTCTTCCGGCGGCGAGTTGATCCAGGTTCCTTCGCCGATTGTTGAGGGCATTAAGGCACAGGTCGAGCAAGTGACAAAGGGCTTGGGCGGTGCACTTGTCTGGCCGGGGTTGCTGCGGAAACTCGATCGCCTTGATTCGTCGTTTCGTGAGTAAATCAGGCTCTTGGGGATCGGTGCCGACTACGTTCGGGTGGTGAAAAAACGGCCAGAATTCGTCCCACGGGCCGTCGCTTTCCACCTGCGATCGGCCACTGGAACGGCTGGGTTCGGGATACGATGTACTTCGGCTTTTGACCCA
>CAZZKW010000026.1:0-40231 GCA_964654975.1 uncultured Woeseiaceae bacterium | reverse complement strand
TCGGCGAGCACATGGACGAGTATCGAGTCGTTGTCGACAAGTCAACGGTGCCGGTTGGTACAGCGGATAAAGTTAAAGACGAGATACAGGCGGCGCTGGATGCTCGGGGCGTGTCGATCGAATTCGACGTGGTCTCGAATCCGGAGTTCCTGAAAGAAGGCGCCGCAATTAGTGATTTCATGAAGCCGGATCGCATTATCGTAGGCACGGATAACCCACGAGCCACGGAGCTGCTCAAGTCCCTCTACGAACCCTTTAACCGCAATCATGATCGCGTCATGAGCATGGACATTCGTTCCGCGGAGCTGACCAAATATGCGGCGAATGCGATGCTAGCAACCAAGATCAGTTTCATGAATGAGCTTGCGAATCTGGCGGAGAAGTTCGGCGCGGATATCGAAAGCGTACGGCTCGGCATCGGCTCTGATCCGCGTATCGGCTATCACTTCATCTATCCGGGCGCCGGTTATGGCGGCTCGTGTTTCCCGAAGGACGTGCAGGCGTTGGCGAAGTCGGCCGCAGATGAAGGCTACGATGCGACGTTGCTGAACGCGGTTGAGGCGGTCAATCTGCGGCAAAAGCGACGCATCTTCGAGAAAATACAATCGCACTATGGCGATGACCTCAAGGGGAAAACCATCGCTCTCTGGGGGCTCGCGTTCAAGCCTCGTACCGACGATATGCGAGCAGCCTCCAGTCGAGTTACTATGGAAGCACTGTGGGAAGCGGGGGCCAAGGTCAAAGCCTACGATCCGGAGGCGGCCAGGGAGGCTGTCCGAATCTACCCCGATCAGACGGGGCTGGAACTTTGCGATACGGCCTATGACGCTGTCGAAGGCGCCGATGCGCTGGTGATCGTCACTGAGTGGCAGGAATTCAGGAGTCCGAATTTCTCTCTACTGAAAGAAAGGCTGGGCGATGCGGTAATATTTGACGGTCGCAATCTTTATGAGCCGGAAACGGTCGAGGGGCGTGGTCTGCAGTACTATGCCATCGGACGAGGGCGCTCATAGGAGCGTTCGAAGAACGTGACGAGGTGCGGCCTTGGGTCGTTTCCTACAGGGACAATCGTAAATGCCTATTGCCATCGAGTGCTTCAAAGCCTACGACATCCGCGGCCAAATCCCCAATCAACTGAACGAAGACATCTGCTATCGAATCGGCAATGCTACCGGTGCTTTTCTGGGCGCCAAATCAATCGTTGTCGGACGCGACATGCGCCTCACAAGCGCCGAGTTCTCAGACGCGGTCATCCGCGGCCTGACGGAGGCGGGTATCGAAGTTCTGGATATCGGTTTATGCGGCACTGAGATGGTCTATTTCGCGACCAGCCACCTAAACGCTGACGGTGGCATCATGGTCACGGCCAGCCACAATCCGGCCGATTACAACGGTTTGAAGCTCGTGCGGGAAGACGCCCGCCCCATCAGCGCCGATACGGGTCTTGCCGATATTCGTGATCTTGCCCAGTCCGACGAGCGAGCACACAACGCGGGCGGCAAACGGACCGCAGTCGATGTTTTTGACGACTACATCGGGCACATGCTCAGTTATGTTGATCGCGAAAAGCTCAGGCCGCTAAAACTGATCGTGAACCCGGGAAACGGTTGTGCCGGGATCGCATCAGACGGACTTGAAAGTCACTTACCGTTCGAGTTGGTGAAGATTCACAACGAGCCCGACGGTACATTTCCCAACGGTATTCCAAATCCGATGCTGGAGAATAATCAGGCCGTCACTGCGGCAGCCGTCGTCGAACATAAGGCAGATATGGGTATCGCCTGGGACGGCGATTTTGACCGCTGCTTCCTGTTTGATGAGAAGGGTACATTCATCGAGGGCTATTACATTGTCGGTTTGCTTGCCGAGAGCATTCTCAAGAGACACCCCGGCGAGAAGATAATTCACGACCCGCGCATGACGTGGAATACACTCGACATTGTCGCTGCAGCAGGCGGAGACGCCGTGCAAAGCAAATCCGGACACTCGTTTATCAAAGAAAAAATGCGCGAAGTCGATGGAATCTACGGCGGTGAAATGAGCGCCCACCACTATTTCCGCGATTTTTCCTACGCCGACAGCGGCATGATCCCATGGCTGTTGGTAGCCGAGCTAATCTCAACATCCGGAAAGTCACTCTCCGAGTTGGTTAGCGAACGAATGGCGATGTACCCGGCGAGCGGAGAAATAAACCGGGAGGTCCGGGATGCGAACGCCGCTCTGCAACGACTCCACGAAACCTATGCGCCCGATGCACTACATGTCGATGATACCGATGGGTACAGCTTCGAGTTTCCAAATTGGCGATTCAATATTCGCATGTCGAACACGGAGCCGGTTGTTCGACTGAACGTTGAGACACGTGGCGATGCGAAGCTGTTGGCCGAAAAAACCGCCGAAACGGTTGCGTTGCTCGAATCGGAAGCAGTCAGCCCCGAATAATCGCCGCGTTTCTGATTCGGAGGCATTCAATCGCTCGTATTGCCGTACTGCCGTCCCACAGTGGTGGGCAGGCGCCAGTGGGCCAATCTCCACGCAGCACCTTCGACAGGTTTTCTTCCAGGGTCTCAGAACGCACCAACTTGTTCGTGCCTTGAGTTACGGTAACGGGGCGTTCCGTACTGTCTCTCAACGTCAAACAGGGTATGTCGAGATACGTCGTTTCCTCCTGCAACCCTCCGGAGTCGGTAATGACCAGGCGCGAACCTGTAACGACGTTCATAAACTTGATATAGGGCAGCGGCTCGAGGAAAGTTACGTTTGTCGCAGATCTAAATTTCTCCATTAGCCCAAACGTTTCGAGACTCTTGATCGTTCGAGGATGCGCAACGAAAACAACCGGAACCGTTGCGGAAGCCTTGATAAGTTCATCAACTATCGGTTTTAACGCTTCCAGTGTGTCGACGTTCGACGGACGATGCAGGGTCACAAGTGCATAATCGCCATCAGGCAATCCAAATTCTTGCCGAGCACCAGATGCCTCGATGCGGTCTCTCAACATTACGAAGGAATCGATCATGATATTACCGATTAGATCGATTCGATCGGGATTTACACCGGCGGCGATGAGGTTCTCATCCGCATCGACCGAGGGAGTCCACAATACGTCGGCTATGGAGTCGGTAACCAGCCGGTTGATTTCTTCGGGCATGCGGCGGTCGCCGCTTCGCAGGCCCGCCTCAAGGTGAATCACCGGAATCCAGAGTTTTGCGCCGACCATCGCGCATGCAGCCGTTGAATTGACGTCTCCGACCACGACGATCCAGTTGGGGCGATGTTCACCGCACAATTTTTCGTAGGCGATCATTACGCCGCCGGTTTGCTCGGCGTGGGAGCCGCTTCCAACTCCCAGATGGAAGTCCGGTGATGGGATTCCGAGGTCTTCCAGAATAGCGTCCGACATATTGCGGTCGTAGTGCTGTCCCGTGTGAACGAGAATCGGCTCGGCCCACTCGGTTGACTTCAGCGCGTGAAACAACGGAGCGACCTTCATGAAGTTCGGTCGTGCGGCGGCTATAAGATGGATTTTAGTCAAAGCGAGTGTGTCTTGTGTTGCCCGGCGACCACGAATATTAGTCGCTTTCGCCGAAAAAATCGCGGGTGCGATGGAGTCCGGGAAATGTTGCCACAACCAAACGCCTGGACCGCGGAAGGTAATTGAAGCAATTCGACCTTACATCGCTTCCAGTCGAATGTCGTCCAACAACAGTGTCTCATCCCCTGAGGGCTCAATCACAGATATGATCAAGCTACGAATCGAGTCGATTTCCATGGCACGCCCAGCGGGCGCGCGCCGGATATCGGAAATGGGTATTCGGACAGTTGCGGGACTCGGCGTCGCAGTAATCGAGAGACCGAAACGGTCTCGATAGTTGCTGTTGTGAGCTTCATCGTCAATCCGGATCATGACTTTATGACTGCGATTATCTGCTGAGGCGATCGTAAGGCTGAGGTGGGTGTATCTGCTCCAATCGGTTGGAGGGTCGATTTCAATGCCGGAAAATCCGCTCTTGGACGGTATGATCAATGCAAGGTTGCCCGGGGCGGACGGCCAATCGGCCGGCGCACTGTCCAGAACAATCGTTGCGCCGTTTGAGGACCAGAAAAACGATCGCTCCCAGGTTTGGTCGAAAGACAGGATGCTGGGCAGCGCCAGTTGTCGCGCAATTAAGGCCTTCCCGGATATCGTCGCGGGGAACGTGATGAGCGTCAGCGCCAGGATTGCTGCGACTTTCCAGAGCCAGCGCGGAATCCGGTGGTTCCGTTGTGTGTTCCTCCCGAGCGCTGTCGCCAGCAATAATCCGGTGCCAATTCCAATGCTGTCACGGACGATATCGGCTGCGCTGGCGCGTCCGTAGGCAATATATTGCGCAAGTTCGCCAAATACGGCGGTCGCCAGAGCGAGCGCCACTGCGATCGCCATTGCTCGTCGATGCGGACTGATGCCCTGCAGCAAGCGGTACAGGATCGCGGTTAGTATCGCGAAAGCCGGGCTGTGCAGATCGTTGCGAAAACCCGCATTTGCCGGGGAACTGGACCCCGCGTTGAATACGTGAGCGGCGACCGCGGCAATCACCACAAGTATTAAAAACGAATAGAAGGCCTTTTGTTGGCGGGTTATCACGAGTTGTCCAAAGCCTCTTAATATTTTCCGACTGGTAAATCGACGCGCATCGACTCGCGATATTCCATGCGCTTGACGCAATGAGGGCGTAAACTACGGCTGCGGAAATTGGTGCAAGTTACGGAATAAGAACAAGTAATGACGAATTGGTCTCCCAATAACACGGTCCCTGCTCCATTGCTGATTTTGGGGGTCGTCGAGCTGTCGATTCTATTTTCGTCAGTATACGTCGCGGCGTTGGTAAGATTTGGCGATATTCAAGCCGCAATCGATGTTCAGGGCGCAATCGCGCCGAAAGCAGCATTGGTAGCTGCGGTCACATTCCTGAGTCTGATCGCGATGGGTCTCTATCAATTTCATCAGCGCCTGAAATTTCGCGAGGCGGCTGTGCGCGTTTCCGTTGGACTGTTGGCCGGACTTTCCGCGCTTTCCATTCTCTACTATGTGTTTCCAGGGGTTCTCATTGGACGTTATATGGCAGGTGTTGCGGTCATATACGCCTTTTTGCTGTTGTCGATAGCGCGATTTATTTTTGTCCGCACTGTCGATGAGAACATATTTCGTCGTCGAACCCTGGTATTCGGTGCCGGAAAGCGCGCGGCCTCCATCGCCAGGCTGCGACGCCGGGCGGACAGAAGGGGGTTCAAACTTGTTGGCAAGGTCGCAGCTCCTGGCGATTCGATTTCCGACCACGAGGCACTGGTCGTGACGAATGGTCGAACGATCAAGGAGGTGGCTGTGGATACGCGAGCCGACGAGATCGTGATTGCCATGGACGAACGCCGCGGAAATTTGCCAATAAGGGCCTTGCTCGATGCCCGACTGAGTGGCATACGCGTCACCGATCTTCTCGAATTTCTGGAGCGCGAATCGGGAAAAATTCAGGTCGACCTTGTCAACCCGGGGTGGCTGATATTCTCGGCAGGCTTTCGAATTTCGCGACTTCGGCGTGCAAGTCAGCGTGTGCTGGATGTAGTCGTTAGCTCCTTGATGTTCGCGTTTAGCTGGCCGATCATGCTGGCGGTCGCGGTCGCAATAAAACTGGAAGACGGTATTCGTGCACAGGTCTTTTATCGGCAACGACGAGTTGGAAAGTCGGCCAAGACATTCTGGGTGCTGAAGTTCCGAAGTATGCGTACTGACGCAGAGTCCGATGGCCGCGCGGTTTGGGCGAGCGAGGATGATCCTCGTATTACGCGCGTAGGAAACGTTCTGCGGCGATATCGAATGGACGAACTCCCGCAGATTTTCAACGTACTTCTGGGCACGATGAGTTTGGTCGGGCCGAGACCGGAACGGCCTGAATTTGTACGCGAACTCGAAGAAAAGATTCCGTACTACGGTGAGCGGCATGAGGTGAAGCCGGGGGTCACCGGCTGGGCGCAACTGAAGTATTCGTATGGGTCCACGGATGAAGATGCTTTGGAAAAACTTCAGTACGATTTGTACTATGTGAAAAACCAGAGTTTCATTTTGGACATTATGATTCTCCTGCAGACCGTTGAAGTTGTCCTCTGGGGCAAGGGAGCGCGGTAGTGTTGGCCATCAATGCGGCATGCTGACCCGGTAACTCAATCTGTCATATACGGACTTGCCGCGAGCGCCTTCTTGCTGCTAACGCTCTTGCTGCTAACGAAGTTTCGAGGCCGACTGCGAGGCGGCCTTCTGGCTGCCGCAACGTTGACTACGGCTCTTTGGGCCGCAGCTTACAGCTGGAGTTCTCAGGGTCAGGGCCTGAGTTTTCCGCAGGTGTTCATGCTGGAAATGGTTCACGATGCTGTTTGGATCATTTTTCTTTCCGCGCTGAT
The DNA here is from genome assembly GCA_964654975.1 of uncultured Woeseiaceae bacterium. GTDB lineage: Bacteria > Pseudomonadota > Gammaproteobacteria > Steroidobacterales > Woeseiaceae > UBA1847. The sequence continues at coordinate 33,799 of CAZZKW010000026.1, read as the reverse complement.
GTCCGGCGCAATCAACAACAGTCAACGCCTTTGGATGGCGCGATACGGAGGTATCGGCCTTGTGGCGGGTTTGATTGCTGTCGGCCTGTATCTTGAGCTCGGCCGGCCGGCAATCTCGCAGAGTCCCGCAACCGGAGGCGTTCTGATTGTCGGCTCGATTCTCACGTCCTTGTTTGCGCTGATCGCTATCGAACAGATTTATCGTAACGCACGTACCAGCCAAAAATTTGGCCTGAAGTTTCTGAGTTTGGGCGTCGGCGGAATATTTTTTTACGACCTGGTGCTTTATTCGAATGCCATATTTGCCGGACAAATAAGCGAGGAGCTTTGGGTTACGCGCGGAATCGTCGTCGCCCTTTGTGCTCCACTGGTCGGGCTGGCAGTCATTCGGTCGCCGTCGTGGTCTTCAAGCCTCTTTGTATCGCGCCACGTTGTCTTCTATACAACGACCGTTTTTGGTGCCGGAATTTACCTTACCGCGGTGGGTTTTATAGGGAACTACCTGCGAAATACAGGTGGCGTCTGGAGTTTCCCTATTCAGTCCATTGTCGTTTTCACTTCGCTCGTTGCGTTACTGGTGTTTCTCGTTTCCGACAGGATTCGGCGCTGGATCCGAGTGTCTATCGCCAAGCATTTCTTCGAGAACAAGTACGACTACCGTGAAGAGTGGATGCAGCTTATCGGCACTCTTACGACGAGCGAGAGCTCCATGCCCCTCAGGAAGCGGGCGATCCGCGCCTTGGCGCAGATTCTCGATGTCAATGCCGGCGTCATCTGGCTGCGACAACCGGGCGAGCATGACTTCGTGTGCGTCGCGGGATGGAACTGCGGTAGCGAATCTTCTGCAATCAATTCCAGCGAAAGTCTGGTCGGTTTTCTTGAGCGTACGCGCTGGGTAATAGACCTGGAAGAACTTCGAATCCAGCCGGGGTGCTACGCCGAGCTATCTATTGATGAGGCGCAACTGGGCATCGCCGCCGCGGGTTACGTTATTCCCTTGTTTCACGACGAGGCTTTGTTAGGGTTCGTCGCATTGGAGAGGGGTTCCCGAACGAGCGTTCTGAATTTTGAAGATCATGATCTGCTGAAGATCGCGGCTCGACAAGTCGTCGACTACCTGGCCCAGGAAAATGCCACCGAGCGACTGTCGGAGGCTCGTCAGTTTGAGGCGTTCAACAAGCTGACCGCGTACCTGATGCACGATTTCAAGAACGTCATCGCGCAACAGGTTTTGCTGGTTGATAATGCGGAAAAGCACAAGAACAAACCGGAGTTTATTGACGACGCCATAGACACGATAAAGGGCGGCGTCCGGCGTATGCGAGGTATTCTGGATCACCTGCAACAACGTACCGCTGAGCATCGCCTGGAGAAAGTCGAGGTTGGCAAACTGGTAATGCGTGCGGTGTCGCAATGCGATCGGAAAACGCCTGTGCCGACGGCAAAGATCGGAGACCGGCAGTTTTGGGTGTTGGCAGACCCGGAAAAATTACAAATGGGACTCTACCATGCGATACGCAACGCTCAGGACGCAACTCCGTCTGATGGCCGTGTTGACGTCACGGTTGTCCCCTCTGGCAATTCGTGTCGGGTTGAGGTTTCTGACGACGGTTCCGGAATGGAGCAGAAGTTTGTGCAAGAACGCCTCTTCAAGCCGTTCGACAGCACGAAGGGAACGGAGGGGATGGGGATTGGTGCCTACCAGCTACGGGCAACCGTTCTGGACCTTGGTGGCGATGTTCGTGTTGAATCGTCGGTCGGGCAGGGAACCACGATTCGTATCACGATTCCGCTGGCCGGGTAGCAAGATACGATCGACTGCCACGACCCGCGGATAAGGTTCCGGAGCGTAGTGTGACGCAGTTCACAATCGAAGCGCGCAGCGGTTCTCAGTGTTTCATCGAAAAAGGCTTATAATCGGCAGGTTCGGCCTAACCGTCGGGTTCCGGTGCAGCAAGTCGGTGCGTGCAGCGGAGGCTGTCGTGCAGAATCACTAGTAAACGTGTAAACGAAAACAGGATGTCACATGCTCAGCAGCCCCATTGTTCCATCTCTGCGTCGAGGAGTGCTGCGGACGATGGGTGTATGCGCGATATTGTACTCAATTTCCGCGTGCCAGCCGACGCCGCAAGAACGCATCCTGTCCGCAAAGCAATATATGGAGTCGGGCGAATACCAAGCTGCGGTGATCGAACTCAAGAATGCCTTACGGGTCGATCCGACTGACGCTGAAGCCCGCGCGCTGATCGCGAGTTCATCGTATCAAATTGCGGACTTTCCAACGGCGGTTGATGAGTATCGTCGCGCTCTGGAATTGGGCGACGACAGCAAGAGCAGCTGGATCGGCCTTGGCGAATCGCTGCTGCGAATGGGCAGGGCCGCGGAGGCATCCGAGGGAGTATCGCCCAACCTGGACGAGTCGGCTGTTTCAGATTCGGAGCTCTGCTTGCAGGGTGACATATATGCCGCTCTGGGGAATTACGACGATGCTCGCCGTCTGTTCAGCGCCGCAATCGCCCTGGATGAAAACTCAGAACGTGGACTGGTCGGTCTGGCTATTCTCGCGGCGGGCGGTGGGGATACCGAAGAGGCGCGCCGCCTATTGGCCAAGGCGACGCAATCGAGCGAGGCAACGTCCCGTTCCTGGCAAATTCTTGGTAACTACAGGCGTGTTCGCGGTGACTTTATCGGTGCGTCGAGTGCGTTTGAGACCGCGATTGATATGGAAACGGCGCATACAAATCTGGCCGACCGTTTCGAGACGCGTGCGGCGCTCGCGACGACCGCAATCGATATGAAAAACCTCCCGCTTGCCAGATCGGCAGTGGCAGAACTCGCAAGAATTTTCCCCAGGCATCCGATGCTCGACTTCCTGAGTGGCCGGATTGCATTCGCCGACGGAGACCTAAACCTGGCGAGCGGGAAACTGCAAGAGTATCTCTCGAATTCGCCAAAAGACCTGCGGGCGTTCGCGGTCATGGGCGCGATCAGTTTTTCGCAGAACTATTACAGCCAGGCGGAAATGTATTTGCAGCAGGCGGTGCGTGGGGACGTTGGTGGTGACGGCGCACTACGGTTACTCGCGGAAACAAGACTGCGACTGAACCGCCCGCAAGAGACGCTTGAATTATTGCGGGGTGCCAACCCCGAGAACACCGCCGACGCATCGTTGCTTGGGTTGCTGGGTCGTGCAGAATTTTCTTCCGGAAACCGCAGCGCCGGGCTGGAGTATTTCGAAAAGGGCGCTGCCGCGGAACCGCAAGAGCCCGCAATCAATTTAGCCTACGCGATGGCGTTGATCTCCGACGGCCAGAACGAAAAGGCCATCGAGGTCTTGAACAGACTGCCAGATCATGAAGATGTGAGGCACAGGCGTGAGATATTGCTGATCGCTGCACTGGAAAGAAATGGCCAGCGCGAGCGGGCCGTGGAGTCGGCAAAAGAATTCCTGGCCTTGAACTCGAAAGATGCTGCCGCGCACGCGTTGATTGGAGCGTTCAAGCGCGGGATCAATGAGACGACCCAGGCTGGAGCGCATTTTCAGGATGCGTTGAAGTTGGATCAGAAGAATAACATCGCGTTATTCGGCATTGCCTCGCTCGCGTATGATCGCGGAGATTTCGCGGCATCGGAATACGCGCTCGGTGAACTCCTTAATACTCGCCCTGCGTATATGCCCGGGCTTGCCATGCTCGCTCGAATATTGCTTCCCAGGGGCAGGAATGAGGAACTTGCGGGTCGGGTTGACGCGGCGGTAAGTGCATCTCCGCATCTTTCGGGACCGCGGTTGTTACAGGCGCGTCTCGCGCTCGCGTCCGGAAAATCGGATCTTGCCTTTGAGTATATCGGCGAGATGCGAGAGCTGTTTGCCGATCTACCGGCGTTGCGCCATCTTGAGGGTGTTGCGTTGATACGTCTGGGCCAGACCGAATCTGCGTTAATCAGTTTGACGCGCGCAGCCAAGGCGGAACCCGGGAATGCTCGATACCAGTTTGACCTTGCCGTCGCTCGACTACAGTCGCGTGATTTCCACGGCGCAAACGAGGCGGTCTCCGCTTACCGCGAGATTCGACGTGCTGACCCGGTTGGTTTGTCGATCCAGGTCAGTGCGTTGCTTGGGCAACGGGGATTCGCGGAGGCCCGCCAGCGGATCGATGAGTTTGCGGGTACGGCTGCGGATGCTGCGACGGTGAGTGTTCTACGCGGCGATATCGACCTCGCCGATGGCCTCGCATCAGAGGCGGCCGATCATTTTGAATCTGCCGCAGAGTCGTTGTGGGACCGCGGTATCGCGCTCCGTCTTTCGTCAGCCTACCTCGCGGCGGGCTCCCCCAAGGCCACGCAACCGCTTGCAAAGTGGCTCAAGGAGCATCCCGATGACGTCGCCGTTCGTCGCAGTTACGGTGAGTTATTGCAGTCGAGTGGTGCCAGGTCGCAAGCCATCGCAGAGTATGAAAGGGTGATCTCGACAAACGAGAACGATGCGATTGCTTTGAATAACCTCGCATGGGAGTACTCGCTGCAAGGAAACCCGGAGGCGGTCGAGATGGCCCGGCGAGCGTACGAATTGCAGCCTGGGCACGCGAGCATCGTTGATACCTATGGTTGGATTCTTTATCTGAACGACCAACCGGAAGAGGCAGCTGCGCTGCTTAGAAAAGCTGCAAAAATGTCGCCGCAAAACGGTAACATTCTATATCATCTGGCAAAGGTTCTCGCTGACACCGGGCGTCGCGATGAGGCCTCAAAAATCATCACCGGTCTTATTGAGGCCGACCTATCTTTTTCGAACCGCGCTGAGGCGCTGGAACTGGCTAAGTCCTTATGATCTCAACGATACAAAAACTCTTGGTGCTTGCATTATTGATAACGGTTTCGGCGCTGGCGGCGTGCGGTGGCGCGAAAACTCTGCCGCCGAGCAATAAGACGGGGGTAGGTACCGACAGCGAGTTTGACCGGACGACGTACCTTATCGGGCCCGGAGATACGCTGGATGTATTCGTCTGGCGCAATCCCGAGATTTCGACGACTATCGAAGTTCGCCCTGACGGCATGATTTCAACGCCCCTGGTGGAAGACATGGTTGCGCTCGGGAAGACCCCTTCAGAACTCGCTCGCGATATGGAAGAGGTGTTGGCGAAATATATCAAAGCGCCGCAGGTCAATATTATCGTCTCGGGTTTTCAGGGTACTCCGGGCGACATGATACGGGTTGTGGGCCAGGCGCAGAACCCGCAGGCAATCCCTTATCGGGAGGGTATGACGGTGCTCGATGTGATGATAGCGGTTGGTGGCCTGGGTGAATTCGCGGCCGGCAATCGAGCCAAGCTACTTCGCGACGTGAACGGTTCTGTCGAAGAATATCGCATTCGCCTCGGCGACTTGTTGAACAAGGGCGACATACGACAAAACGCGGCGATTGAGCCGGGCGATGTCATCATAATTCCAGAATCATTTTTCTAGGCTCACGCGGCTAAATGGACGATCTACTTAGAACTACAATCGCCGAACTCAAGGGTATCTGGCGGTTTCGCTGGGGCGCGATTGCTGCTGCCTGGATACTGTGTCCTTTGGGGTGGCTTGTCGTCTACGGAATGCCGGATACCTTTGAGTCTGAAGCGACGGTCTACGTCGATACGACATCTGCCTTGCGTCCGCTGCTTGAGACGATGACGATTGGCAGCGACGTGCTGAGTCGGGTCGAACTCGTTACGACTGCGATGCTTGGAAGACCGTTGCTCGAAAAAGTTGCCCGCGAGACCGATCTTCACCTGCGTGCGAATTCGCGCGAGGAGATGGATTCGTTGGTGAATCAGATGAGAGACCGGATTGTTATTCAGAACGATCCGCGACGCGAACCCAATTTGTACGTCATTCGTTATCGAGACCAAAACCCACTCGCCGCGCAATCGGTCGTTACCTCGCTGCTGAATATTTTCGTTGAGGATTCTCTTGGAGCCAACAGGCTTGGTACGCAAAAAGCGCAGGAGTTCTTACGTGTGGAGCTCGAAAAACTGGCCGCCGACCTTGAGGCAGCCGAAGGCGAGTTGGCCGAATTCAAGAAACAGAATGTGGGGGTGATGCCAGGTGAAGGTGGTGATTACTTCGCCCGCCTGCAGGCGACAATGGATGCATACGAAGTAACGCAATCAAACCTCCGCCTGGCGAGACGTAAACAGGAGGCATTGAGGCAACAACTGTCAGGCGAGCAACCGACGCTCGATTCGTCGATCGGCCAACCCCAGTCGGTACTCGATCAGCGCATCGCAGAGAGTCAGTCTCGCCTTGAAGAACTGCAGCTTCGTTTTACGGACCTTCATCCGGATGTCGTTGCGGTAAAGCAGTCACTCGAACAGTTGCAGCAGCGAAAGCAGGAACAACTTGACGAACTCGCGAGCGGAGGTGGATCGGGAATCGCGTCGAATAACCCGGTTTTTCAAAACATCCAAATCGAATTGACGAATGTGAATGTCGAAATCGAGACACTCCTGGAGCAGGGGTCGACGCAACAGCGCCGCATAACTCAAGCGAGGAGCCAGATCGATGTACTGCCACAGATCGAAGCCGAACTTGCTCGTATGACCCGGGACTACGACGTTCAAAACGCGCAATATCAATCATTGCTGCAACGACTTGAAATTGCAGAGCTTTCGGAGTCGGCGGAGCAGAGCGAGGAAGTACAGTTTCGCATTATCGACCCGCCGATCCTCCCGGACAACCCGGTGGCTCCCAATCGTCCTCTGTTACTAGCCGCGGTGTTGGTGGCGGGTTTGGGCCTCGGTGGCGGGATCGCCTTTCTTGCGAACCAGATGAAACCGGTTTTCCAGGATGCGACCCTGCTTCGAGAGTTTACCGGGCTACCTGTGCTCGGGGTGGTCATGGGTCTCAAGACGGCTGAACGTCGTGCGTCGCGAATGAATCAGTTAATACTAATCGGTGCAGCGTTCCTGGCTCTTTGCGGGTTATTTGGCGGTGTGATTCTGTTTCATGAGAGCGGTAGCGAGTTGCTCCGGTCGATAATCTAGTTGGACTTGATCAGTGAGTAAAATTCAAGACGCGTTGCGCAAAATTCAGTCGGACCGTCCAAAGGCGGCAGCGACTACTGAACTCGAGGTCGTTCCAGAGGATTCTGCGGTGTCGCAAACTGGTGTGCTCGGGCAATTGACGGAAGAGCTTGACGATACCGGTATACGAATTACTCCGGACGATGGCGGGCTGGTTCTGGTCGATCGCGATGCCCTGAGATTCGAGGGTTATCTTGCTCCCGAAGATCAGGAGCGACAACTGGCCGATCAATATCGGTTCATCAAGCGTCCGCTGCTTGAGAATGCCGCGGGGCGGGGCGCGCATCAGTCCGACGATTGTAACCTCATAATGATCACGAGTTCCCTGCCCGGGGATGGGAAGACGTTTACGTGTATCAATCTGGCCCTGAGTATGGCTCTTGAAAAAGATACATCGGTACTCCTGGTCGATGCTGATGTCGCTAAACCCCATGTGAGCGACCTGTTCGGCATAGTGGATCGTCCGGGTCTGATCGAATTGTTGAAAAGTGATCGCCACGACGCGGCCGAGTTGGTGATGCGTACAGATGTTCCCGGTCTTCGCCTGCTGCCGGCCGGTAAGCGCGATGAACACGCGACTGAGCTGCTTGCGAGCCGCAGAATGACGACGGTTATTCACGAGCTGTCGCGCACCTATCCGGATCGGGTGGTTATTTTCGATTCACCGCCGCTGCTGGTTACGAGCGAAGCACGAGTCCTGGCCAGTTCGGTTGGCCAGATAGCGTTGGTCGTGCGCGCGGGGAAGACACCGCAGAAGGCGGTGCTGGAAGCGATCGCGGGCCTTGACGAGTCAAAGGCGATAAACCTTATTTTAAACGAGGTAGACGGCGGGCTTGCAGAAAATTACGGGCATTACGGGTCTTACGGTTACGGCCATTCGTTCGCTGGCGAATAACGAGTACTTGAATATGTGTAGAACAATTAGGATTTTATTGGCACTTTCGTTTCTTACAGCTGCATCGGCAGGAGTTCACGCTGCGGGTGAGTTGGAATACGAGGCTCGTACAGGTGTGGGTTATACGGACAACATCGCGCGTACAGAAGTCGATGCTATCGATGAGACGGTCGGCATTGTTGGCTTAGAGCTCGACTACGAATATCTCTCGCGCGGTGTTGAGCTCGGGGTCTTAGCGGACCTGGAATACCGATATTACGCGGGCGATTCGTTCGACAACGACACTTTCGGTTCGCTGAATGCCGACCTGGTCCTGAACCTTACTCGAAATGTACTGAGCTGGGGTGTCGAGCAACGACTGGGGCATGTGGTCACAAATCCGTTTGCTGCAGAGACCCCTCGGACCAGAGAGCGGATCAATACCATTGCGACGGGCCCGAATATCCGCGTTCCACTTGGCGCGGCAACTGCTTTGGGATTTATCGGGCGCATTGGCTCTGACAATTTTTCGGAGACGGATGCCGATAATGACAATCTCAGTGGCCAGCTGCTGGTGAGTCGTGCGTTGTCGAGAAATCGCAGCCTGTCGTTCAATATCACTGCCGATCGTGTGGATTTTGACAACAGCGATGTCAACAGCAGCTTCGATCGGCAGGCGGCGTTCATCGGATTCACGAGCGAGAACTCTCGCGGTTCCGTCGATCTGAGCGTCGGTCAGAACGAGTTACATGATCGAGGTACGGTAGAAAGAGGTAGTTTTATTGGCCTCGAACTGAGCAGGCGGCTGACCGATATTACCGAACTTGATGTGTCTTTTGATCGGCGACTGACGTTCGCGTCGGAGCTGTTTCAGGATTTCCAGACTCCAGGGCCGGCGTTCGGGGCTACGCGAAACATTATCGGTGTGGCAGACCCGTTGGAGCTAACACGCGCCAGCGTTGCGCTGAATTTCAATCGTGGATCCAATGAACTTTTTGTCGCTATAGTGACGCAAAAGAACGACTTCATTTCTGAGAACGGCTTCGATCGCAGCAGTCGCGAGGCCCGAATTGGTGGCATGCTGGGCATTGGTCCCGCGTGGCGGTTGTTCTATTCGGCAGCCGTTCGTCAGTCCGAATTCGATCAGGATCCGCGCGAAGACGATGATCTGACTTTGCGGGTCGGCCTGCAGCGGCAAATCACAAGGTCGTTGCGACTGCGTCTTGATCTGACGCGCCTTGACCGCGACAGCAACACTGCCGATGCCAGCTACACCGAGAACGCCGGATTCTTGACTGTACGTTACGGCCGATAGCCGATACGTCGGCTCGATCGGGTCTATCGCGAAGTGAGTAATCCGAAACCAGGAGCACAGTCCCCTAATCCCGTAACGGCCATACTGGTGGTTACGCTGGGGCTACTTGTCTATTTTCCGACGTGGGTATCTTTAGAGGGTCGCTGGCACACCTTAAGCGAAACCGATTCTCACGGTTACCTTATAGTTGCCATAAGCCTGTTCTTGATATTTCGTTACTCTGCCAGGGCGAATAACGGCAGTACCGATGATTTCCGGGGCGTCGCGCTGTTGGCCATGGTTGTAGCCTCGCTGGGGTGGCTACTGGCTTACTTTGCTAATGTGTTGCTTGTTCAGGCCGCAGTTCTGCCGGCCATTGTATTGCTTGCCGTCATCGCCATGCTCGGTTATCCGGCTGCGCGACCTTTCGTTTTTCCGGTATTATTCTTGTACTTCGCAACACCTGTGTGGAGCGCGTTTATTGTGCCGTTGCAGGAAGGAACAATTTCAGTAGTTAGCTGGTTTCTGGTCTGTATCCAGGTTCCCGCACTTGTAGACGGTGAAATGGTTTACCTTCCCAGTGGTGCATTTCGGATTGAGTCAGGTTGTGCCGGGCTGCATTTCGTCGTTGTTGCGTTCGCCCTGAGTGCGCTGTACGGCTATTTGTATTTCAATCGGCATCGCAGTCGGGCGCTATTCGCAGGAATCGCCGTGCTTGCTGCAATAGTCGTAAACTGGATTCGAGTTGCCACTATCATCGTGGCGGGTTATGCGACCGATATGCAGCACTATTTAGTTTCGGTTGACCACTACTATTTCGGTTGGGTTCTGTTCGGTGCGATGCTTATTCCGCTCTATTTCATTGCCCAAACTATCGAGGGCCGGGACAGGCTGGCGCTTGCGCGGCGCCCGGTCGAATCGCGTGCGAAAGAGCCTGAACGCCGCAACGTACCACCGCGGTTTGTTTCGGTCGTCTTATTGTTTTGCGCCATGCCTGCTTTCGGTTACATGATCGATAGTGCATCTGAGGCGAGGCCCGGAGCAGCCATCAACGCGCCAAGCGTACTTGGCGATTGGGTCTGGCTCCCAGGTAACTCGCCCAATTGGTCACCGAAGTTTCCCGGCGTGCAGAGCGAATTATCCGGCGAGTATCGGCGAGGGGAGGATGATATTCATTTCTACGCCAACCACTATGCCAGGCAATCACAAGGCAAGGAGTTGATTGGTGCCAATAGCCGACTACTCGCGCTTTCAGATGTTCGAGTTGTATCGACTGAGATTGTCAGTCCCGACTGGCCCGGTGCGAATGGGCGGCAGGTCGGCTATAGACGTACTATTGCGGCTCACCGAACCGGAGTTCAACAGATCGTGATTTCCTGGTATCAGGTTGGAGGGGATCGTTACGTGAGTCGGGTAGACGTGAAGCTATTCGAACTGCTTGCCAGAATACGCGGCAATTCAGGGTCCGGAATTGTAGCGTTTAAGATGGACTGTGCTTCCAATTGTGGCAAGGAAGACTTGATACTCACCGCGTTCGTAGCGGCGCATGCCCGAAAAGTTATTTGGCATGACGCTGCAGACGAATCGCAACCGATGCAGAACTGATGTCGAATCGACTGCGAGATTTGTTAAATGGCTAGTGCGATAAAGAACGCGTTGACTGTGGACGTGGAAGACTATTTTCATGTTGCCGCGCTCGCGGAATCGATTGACAGAGGTTCGTGGGATTCGATTCCAACACGCGTGCAAAGAAATACCGATACGTTACTGGAATTGTTCGACGAGGCGTCGACGAAAGCGACGTTCTTTGTGCTGGCGTGGGTGGCAGAAAAGCATCCGCAGATCGTACGCGCCATTTGCGACGCTGGCCATGAACTGGCCTGCCACGGATATAGTCATGAGTTGATATATCGACAGACACCGGCCGTGTTCTCGGCGGAGACGCAGAAGGCTAAGTCGATCCTGGAAGACTTGTCGGGTGTCGCGGTGAACGGGTACAGGGCCGCGTCGTACTCGATTACGAAGCAGTCGATTTGGGCGCTTGATATTCTGGCGGAGGCGGGTTTCTCATACGATTCCAGTATTGTCCCGGTCTATCACGATCTTTACGGCCTTATTGACGCAAAAGACGTTCCACACCGACTGGTGCTTCGCGACGGGCGATCGATCGACGAGTTTCCGCCGTCCACGATTTCGATTCTGGGTCACACGATTCCAATTGGTGGTGGAGGCTACTTTAGGATATTTCCCTATTGGTTCTCTCACTGGGGCCTGAGCCAGATCAATCGAAAACGACAAATACCGTTTGCATTTTACTTGCACCCATGGGAGATCGACCCCGATCAACCTCGGGTCAAGACCACCCTGAAATCACGATTCAGGCACTACACCAACTTGCACAAATGTCAGAAGCGGTTGGTGCGTTTACTGAGTCAATTTCAATTCGGTACCATGCGATCGGTGCTCGCGAACGTCGATCTGGAATCTGTTGCTGTTGATGACATCAGCGGTTCGGCGCCGGTTATGGAGAGCAGCAGCCAGTGAGTGTCATCGTCCGAAACGTTGACGATTCTGATCGATCGTCCTGGGATGACTATGTCGCTGCACATTCGAATCATAGTTTTTATCACCTCTATGCCTGGCGGCATTTCTTCGAGTCGTATTTTCGAAAACAAACCTTCTATCTTGTTGCAGAAGAGGGGAACGTCATCGTTGGCATTGCGCCTCTCGTTCGCCAAAAGAGCATCTTGTTTGGTGATTATATGGTGTCGCTGCCGTTTTTTAACTACGGCGGCGTGTTGGCAAATACCGTCGAGGTTGAGGCAGCGATTGCGCGGCGTATCGCGGACATCGCGGCGGACACCGGGGTATCGCACGTTGAGTTGCGCGGCCTGGCGCCGACTGCTGACTTGCCGAGCAAGTCAAACAAGATCTCGATGCGTTTGTCGTTGCCGGCGTCTGCCGATGAGCTGAGCAAGAAGCTGGGCTCTAAACTACGCTCCCAGATCAAGCGACCGCAGCGCGAGAATCCAGTGCTTCGACGCGGTGGTCTTGAGTTGCTCGATAGTTTTTACGCGGTATTTTCCAGGAATATGCGGGACCTTGGCACGCCCGTCTATGCAAAGCGGATGTTTGAGGAAATTCTGCGTCGCTTTCCGGAAGCGGCTGATATCGTAGTACTCGAAATTGGCGGTGATACTGCCGCTGCGGGCTTTCTGGTGCATCATGATGGCGTAAGCGAGGTGCCGTGGGCATCCAGCGACAGGCGCTTTAACCGGGTCAGTATCAACATGCTGCTGTATTGGGAGATGTTGCGGCGTAGCATTGAGCGCGGTTCCTCGATATTCGATTTTGGGCGCTCATCCGTGGACAGCGGTACCTATCGCTTCAAGAGGCAGTGGGGTGCGGAGCCCGTTCAGCTGCATTGGAGCTATATTCTTCGCGATGGCGGTGAGTTGCCGGAACTTAACCCCGAGAACGAGAAGTTCTCGCTGGCGATACGTGCCTGGCAGAAGCTTCCATTGTTTGCTGCCAATCGCATAGGCCCGCTGTTGGCGAGAAACCTGCCTTAGTTGCGCCTCGACAATGAATAATCGTTCGAGTTTTTATCTTCAGGCGCCTGTCGGAAATCGTAGTTACGCAGGCTGGGGACGTGCTGTCGCCTCTGAGGCGGCAACGGGGTTGACGGGGCTGGAGGGCTGGTCAGTTAACTGGCTGGCGAGCGGGACGATGAGCCTCGCTGCGGCGCTGATAGTAGCGGTTGCTCGAAAACCCTCGGTGGGACCGAAAGTACTTGTTCCGGCCTACGGTTGCCCGGATCTTATCTCAGCTGTTCGCTACGCAGGCGCCGAACCGGTGTACGTCGACATGCGAGACGATGAGTCTCGTATGGATTTGTCGATTGCGCGGCAGCACGCGGCAGATCGTGACGATGTTGTCGCGATCATCGGTGTTGACCTGTTTGGAATTCCTGAAGATTGGATCGGATTGAGGAAGCTGAGCGACGAATACAACGTGTTTCTGGTACAAGACTGCGCGCAGTCATTTCAAACGCAAGAGACGCTGCGCCGGGAACTGTACGGCGATGCAGTAGTGTTCAGTTTTGGGCGCGGCAAACCGGTATGCTGCCTGACCGGGGGGGCGCTGTTGCTTAGAGAGGCGTCGAATCGGCAGCCGATGGAAGCCGTAGCAGAATTGCGGCGACAGCATGGTGAGGTGTCGCCGGGCATCTCACGTACAATGAACTCCTTGTACAACGTTCTGCTGGTGCCGATCGTATATGCACAACTCGCGAAGATTATGGGCAGTAGTCTGGGTCAAACACGTTACATACCTCTGATGACACTGCGCTTCCTGCGGTCCGACGTGGCTTGCGTTCTGGATAACGCAGTGGCCGCATACTGGGCCCTGCACCGGGATTCTGGTGATGTCGTGTTTGATGTGCTTGCGCCATCGCTCAATAACAATCGCAGCGAGGTAATTCGTATCGTTGCAGGTGTCGACAAGTTGTCGATTCGAAGACGGCTTTCGAGGCTTCCGCTACTCGTGCGCGATGCGCGTTCCCGCGAACGAATCGTCGCGGCACTGAAGCGCAGTGGTATCAGTTCGACGACTATGTACAGCCGAACGCTCCCGGAGATCGTCGCCGAACACGACGGAGTCGAGAATTGCGAACGTCTGCCCGCGGCACAGATGTTCGCGAATTCGCTCTTGACGTTGCCGCTGCATGATCGATTGACCGATCACGATATTGAAAGAATCGGGGAAGTATTAGTCAATGAAATTAGCTAGCTATCCATTGCGTGGCAACGACGGGAATCGGCGGGGTGCCGGCGAGTGATCATTATCGAGTTGGTATTCTGGCTTTGTGCGTTTCTGGTTTTCTACACCTACGTAGGCTACATGCTCGTGCTATCGGTGTTGCCTTCAACAAAATCGAGTACCGTCGAAGTCAGTGAGCCGGAGCAGCGGCCGTCGGTTACCATGATCATTGCGGCCTTTAACGAAGAGTCGTTCATTCGTGCGAAAATCGAAAATGCACTGGCGGTCGAGTATCCTGAAACCTCCTACAAGGTAATCGTCGTGTCAGATGGCTCTGACGATTCGACCAACGCGATCGCCCGGGAGTTCAAGGATGAGCGTCTGACGTTTCTGGCGTTGCCGGAGCGCGGTGGTAAGGCGAACGCACTCAACCAGGCACTAAAAATAGTCGATACCGAATTCGTTGTATTCACAGATGCGAATGTATTTCTTGAAAGCGACGCGGTGTCGAAGCTCACCGGGATGCTGAGCGATCCGAAGGTGGGTGCTGTAACCGGGCTGGTGGCGCTCGAGTCCATCGAGGAAAAAGAGCCGTTGGGCGAGGGAGCGTACATGCGTTACGAAAGGCATATCCAGTCTCAAGAATCGAAGTTTTGGTCGGTTGCTGGCGTCGACGGGGCGTTGTTTGCGGTACGTCGTGACCTCGTAATGGAAATTCCCAGCGATACCGTTCTTGATGATTTCACGATAGGGGTTAATGTCGCGCTGGCAGGATATCGCATCTGCTACCAGCCTGAGGCGCGTGCTGTCGAACAGGTGCCTGCCGAGGTATCTCAGGAGTTTCGTCGCAAGACCCGAATTTCGGCGGGTTGTTTTCAGATGTTGTCCAGAGTTAACTGGGACGTATTCGGAAAGTCTCCGCTACGGTTTCGATTCTCTTTCTTTTCGCACAAAGTGGTGCGCTGGTATGCGCCGTTTCTGTTGTTGCTGATACTGGTGACGAATATCTTGCTGGCGGGGCGGCTGTTGTACGATGTGATGCTGCTTGCTCAAATAATTTTCTACGCACTTGCGATTGCTGCGCACCTCATACCAGCGCTTCGACAAGTTACTCTTTCCTACATCGCATACTATTTCTCGGCCATGAACCTGGCGCTGATTGTCGGCTGGTATCGTCATAGGCGAGAACAGCAGTCGGTTACCTGGAATCGAGTGGACCGATGACAAGTGTCAACACCAAGCGCGTCAGAATACTGGTGTTCTTTGCGACGAACAACGTTAGCGGACCGGGTAAGGGATTGTTTCAGCTGGTCGAAAATATTGATCCAGCTCTGGCCCAGTTCACGATCTGCAATTTCCGGCACCCGACGCAGGAGACATTCGAGTTTCTGGAAGTTGCGAGACGGAAAGGCATCGACGTTCAATTGATTACTCAGCGATGGGCATTGGATCCGCTGATGATTCGGGATGCAGTGCGACTGGCGCGAAGTGGTGAGTACGACGTCGTGCAATCTCATGGCTACAAGACCCATATTCTGGCGTGGATCGTCGCTAAGAAACTTTCCTTGCCCTGGGTAGCCTTGTCCCATGGCTGGACAGCGGAGAATATGAAGATTCGCGTTTACAATGCGCTCGAAAGAATCTTGTTGCGATTCCCAAGCTCTGCCATCGGCGTGTCCCCGGACCTGTATTCCGAACTCTGTAAACTCCGAAAGCGCCGCCGCTCTACGATGATTCTGAATGCGATAGAGAGTAGCGAGTCTTCCGTGGTTAGCGATGGATCGGCCGTACGTGCCCGACTGGGTGTTGCCGATGGTGATCTGCTCATAGGGGTATTCGGGCGGTTGAGCCATGAAAAAGGACAGGACGCTTTTGTCGAGGCGTTCAGCCGGCTGAAATGCCGAGGTAGCGCAAAAGCTATTCTTCTGGGCGACGGTCATGCGCGTGATCGCCTGAAGGCGTTGGTAACGAACTTGAAACTTGAGGAGCGCGTCCTGTTTCTTGGGTACCAGGCCGATATTATTCAATATTTCGACGCGATAGATGTTTGTGTCCTGCCGTCGCGTAGCGAGGGCTTGCCAAATGTCGTGTTGGAGGCGCAACTGCACCGGTGTCCCGTGATAGCGTTTGCCGTGGGCGGTGTGTCCGAAACGATCGTTGATGAGGAAACCGGCTATCTGGTTCCGGCTGGTGACGTCGATGCCCTCGCTGGGAAGATAGACTGGGCTTTCGCAAATAGGAAAGAATTAGTTGCCACTGCTGATAAAGCCCGCGACGCTCTTTTTCCAAAGTTTTCCACCGAAAGACGTTGTGCGGAATTTGTTCGCGAATATAACTGGGTGATAGACCACCTGAACAGTGAACGGTTGGGCTAATGGTCAGGTCATATAGTGTCAAGAATATTCCCAAGAGACTGATCGACGGGCTTCTGATGCAGCCCTGGATATCAGGGCCGTTGCATGTGTTCGGCAATGAATTACCAGACAGGAACTGGGTGTTCATTATCGGTTGTTACAATTCCGGAACAACGCTGCTCGCTGAGTTACTGCAAACGCATGCCGAGCTGGATGGCATGCGAAACGAAGGTGCGTTCCTGACAGACCGTCTGCCGTATCCAGAGAGGTTTGGCTGGCCGAGAATGTGGATCAAGTGCGCAGATCAGCTGCAAGTTCCATTCGATGATTCAGAGCGTGCTCGTATCATCAAGAAGCAATGGTCGTTGTGGGTGAGAGGGAGTGCGCAGTTTGTTGTGGAGAAAAGCATTTCCAACACACTTCGTATGAGGTTCCTGGAGTCTAATTTCAAGAACGCGAAGTTCGTACATATCATTCGTAACGGGTATGCGGTCGCGGCCGGCATAAGGAAAAAATCCAATCTTTCGCGGTGGAAAAACCCGGACGGAATCCAGCAGTACCCCATCGATCTTTGTGCGCACCAATGGAACGAATCGCTTCGGGTTGTTGATGATGAGGTGGCAAGAGGGGCGCCGGTCATATCGGTACACTACGAAGATATCGCCGCGAACCCGGTAGATGCCCTGCAACCGGTTTTTCGGTTTATCGGGGTCGAACCGATTTCTGACGCATCGGCTTGGGGCGAGATGCAAGTGCACGAAAAGTCTTCGGTTGTTCGCGATATGAACGCGGCGAGTATTGCGTCTCTGTCAGCAGAAGAGCTTGGCGTCGTGCGGCGAATCGCGGGCTCTAATCTCGAACGATACAACTACAGGTGAGTTGGACATGAGTCGAATAGTAAGGACCGCGAGGACGAAAACTACGACCTCGGAAGGACTAAGTCGCAAGATCCGGGTCGGTATTCTCGTCGAAGATCCTACGACGCAGGCCTGGGCGTATGAGATGTTGGAGCGGATTCAAAGCTCTGAATATGCTGAAATAATTCAAGTCGTGCAGAATATTGGTGCCGGTAGTCGCCGCAAGACCGGGATGACGCGCGTACGCCACATCTGGAAACGACTCTGTTACGCAGGTTTCTCAAGAATCGATAAAAAATTGAGTAGAGTTCGGGACGACCCGTTTGTGCCCAAACCTCTCCGGCCGCTGCTTGACGGGGCGCGTTGGATTGAGGTCAGTCCGATCCGGCGTGGATTCGTTGATCGCTTTCGCGACGACGACCTTGAGCGTATGGCTACCGATGAAGTTGATGTATATCTGAGGTTGGGATTCGGCATCCTGAAAGGTGACGTACTTATGGCAGGTCGACTGGGTATCTGGTCGTATCATCACGGAGATAATCGTATCAACAGGGGTTTGCCACCGGGATTCTGGGAAGTTCATAATCGCGAGGCAGTAACAGGTGTAACGTTGCAGGTGCTTGGTGAGGAACTGGATGCAGGACGAGTTCTTTATCGATCTTTTTCCAAGACAAATAGCGTTTACGTCTACCGGAGCATTTGCGGCCTGTATTGGAAGTCGACGGCTATTATTCCCCGCGTACTCAAGAAACTTCATCGGCTGGGATACGAAGGCTTCAATACATCTGTCGCGGAAGCTAACGGCGAAGAGCCGTATTACACGAGACCGCTGTATACGTACCCGAGTAATTGGCAGACCCTGAAACACGTTACGCGCATTGTCATCAGGCTTGTGGGCCTTAAGTTTTCGGACTCATTTTTCCGGGAACAATGGCTATTGATGTACCGTCAGGGAGTGTCCGGCTCGTCACGGAGCTCGATGTGGCGTTACAAACAGATTTGTCCTCCACCCGACAGATTTTGGGCTGACCCGTTCGTCCTCACAAGAGACGGCGAGCACCACATTTTCTTCGAAGAGCTGATCTACGCGAATAACAGGGGAACGATCGCTCATTTGAGTATCAATGAGCATGGGAAGGTATCTGAAGCTCAAACAGTTATGGAGAAACCGTACCATCTGTCTTACCCGTTCGTTTTCGAACACAACGGCGACTACTTCATGATTCCGGAGTCATCCGAGAACCGCAGCGTCGACTTGTACAGGTGCAGTCAATTTCCGGGTGAGTGGACTCACGTCAGAACTTTGATCGATGACATGGAACTCGTGGATGCTACTGTTATCTTTCACGAAGATCGATGGTGGCTGTTCGCGGGTCAACGCGACAACGAGAAGGCTTCCATTTCGGAAGAACTCTCGATTTTCTACAGTGACGACCTTTTCGCCGGCGACTGGACGGAACATCCATGCAATCCTGTCGTGTCGGACATTCGGTGTGCCCGACCAGCGGGAAAACTTTTTTATCGAAATGGAAATCTCTACCGACCTGCCCAGGACTGCAGAAATACTTACGGCGGCGCCATCGATATTCGTAAGGTCGACGTGCTGACAACGGAGCGATACGAGGAGAGTCATGCCAGTGGTCTTGCCCCCGATTGGCAGCCGGGCCTTGTCGGCCTGCATACTTTGAATCAGACGGATGAATTGACTGTCATCGACGTAGTCGCGAGAAGATCGAAGCTGTTCGATTCCAAACACCACAATTGAGTGTATGTAATGAAAGGTCACTTAGTTCATATTTTCGGAATGCGCCGGTCGGGAACGACATGGGTCGCGAAGCTTTTTGACTCCCATCCGAACACCTTGTATCGCCATGAACCCGATAGCTCGATGCAATTGGCCGACTGGCCTTATTACCCGGATCTGAGCCGCGACTCGCTGAGCGAGGAGCAGTACGAAGAGTTTATTGCTGCAGTTGCGAGTGCAGGAAAGCCCCATATTTCAGCAAAAATGCCCATTTTTCGCAAAGCGTACCTGAACCCCATTCGTTTTCAGTTGCTGCGGGGCAGCGCCGTAACGAGCAAACTGTTTCGACGCTTCTTCGGTGCCGAACACGATGTATTGGACGTGTCTCCCTATCTGCCACCCGACGGAACTCTGGTCTGGAAGTCCGTTGAGGCACCAACTCGCGCAGGCTTGTTTGCCAATTACCGGGACGACTCAAGAGTCGTTTATGTCATACGCCATCCTTGTGGCTACCTTAACTCTTATGTTCGAGGTCAGGACTCAGGGAAGATGCCGCGGACGACAGACACAGTTTACGACGAAAATATGTGGCGTCGTCGGTTGCGGGCGGCACCGGCCGTTCGCTACGGATTGAACGAAGATGTGGTGAGGAGCTGGACTCGCAAAGAGAGAATGATCTGGGAGTGGTTAATAGATAACGAAAAAGTACTCGACGACGTCGGAGATTCGGAGAGTGTTTATATTGCGAACTACGATGAGTTGTGCGCTGATCCGATCGCTGGTACCAAACGGTTATTTGCGCACGCTAACCTGCAGTGGTCGCCACAGACGATGGAGTTCCTGGAGCAAGGTCGTGCGAAGCGGGACAGTTCCTATTTCGGTGTTTACAAGAACCCCATGATCGCTGCTTCCGCCTGGCGAGAGCAACTGCCCGGCGAGGATATTGAAATGGTCGACAGGATCGTTTCGGATTCGAGTGCGGGAAGAATTTTTCTTTGAGTTACCGGAACCCCGGGGCGTGATATGAGATCGAAGCATCGAGTTCGAGACCTCAAAGGGCGCGCGGCGGTTCAGCCGGCTGGGAGGATTCACCCGGCAGCGATATTTGTCGCTCTATTCATGTGTGTCGCTGTAGGCCGTTTGCCTGAGCTTTTCCCCTTCCTGAAACCACTGCATCTGGGTCGGGTGACGCTAGTCGCGGCATTGGTGAGTGTCATGCTTAACTGGAAGGACTCCAGTCCGATGTTCAGGAGTTTGATAGCAAAGCGAGTGATCGCACTGACTCTCATCGCGGTTCTTAGTGCAACGTACTCCATATGGGGTTCGAGAACGATCTTGTTCTTGCAGAATGATTTGCTCGTAATAGTGTTACTTTTTTTCCTGGTATACAAGACGGCCACAAATCAGAAGACCTTCGGGTTTTACGTGCTCGTCTTCGCGGCTATAGTCGCGGTGATGTCGGTGCTGGCTTTGCTGTCCAGCGCGGGTGGGCGAGTGTCATTTTCTCAGAGTTACGATCCTAACGATATCGGCCTCGTACTGTTGACATCGAGTGCGCTGCTTTTCGGTATTTGTACCGACAAAGCAGTACCTCAGCGAACTGCGTTGCTTGCGATCAGCCTGTTGGGTTTTTCATCCGTCCTCGCAACACAATCCAGAGGTGCATTTTTGGGTCTGTGCGCGGTCGCGATATTCTTCATGTTGGCTACAAGAGATGTCCGTGAAAAAGGGTTCTATCGATTTCCAGGTTTTCGCGTATTGGCAATCATAGTTGTCGTTGTAGGTATCGTGTTCGCGCTTACGCCGGAGTCATCGTGGGATCGGATACTCACCGTCTTCGAGTTGGAGTCGGACTATAATACGTCCACGGAAAGAGGCCGCGTTGCGATTTGGGAGAGAGGAATTGAGGCCTTCCTGCAGAGTCCCTGGGGCGTTGGAGGTGGCGCGTACCAGGCTGCTGATATGCGCGCGGGCGGTAGTTATATGACCGCGCATAACTCTTTTCTCCAAATTGCAGTCGAACTAGGGGTTGTCGGCTTGTTGATTTATCTCAGCATATACAAGCAGATATGGAGCATCACCAGACGGCTTTTGTTAGCGGATGGAGAACGTGTTAACGGGTCGATTCTCTGTCCATCTTCAGGAGCAATTGCACTTGGCGTACGAGCGAGTCTTATCGGGTTCAGTGTAAGTGGCTTCTTCCTGTCAATGGCGTACGGCAGGATATTCTTCGCTATGCTGGGCATGGTCGCCGCATGCGAGTTGCTCTATTTCGACCGAGACGCGATAAAACGGCGGTTCGCTAAATCGTCACAGGCGCCCTCACGGCGTAATGACTTGGGTGCAGACTAGATGTGTGTGTGGTGTTTATTGCGGGTCACGTCGAGTTGTGGTGCAGATCCCTGTGTGTATAGCGAGCTAACTACACTACGGTGTGCATTGTTACCACTGTCTCGGAACGGAAATAGTCGACTTGTTTGATATTAAGGCTTTCTTCAAGGACGAGAAAATTGGCGCGCTCATAGCCAAGGTCGCGTCCGGCTGGCTGTTGCTGAGTGTACTCGGAGCAGGGGTTTCGTTGCTGAGTCAGGTTTTCCTGGCGCGGACGCTGGGGGCCGCTGAGTATGGCTGGTACGTTCTGTACTTGGCGTGGATACAGATTCTTGTGGTTCCGGCCGTGTTCGGGTTTGATACCGCGGTCCTGAAGTTTACTCCGCAATACGTCGTCAACAGGCAGTGGGGGCGGCTGCGTGGAGTCATAACATACAGCACCGCGATCGTGGTGGCACTCAGCTTGCTGATGATCGCGGGAGCGCTGGCGTTCATGAAGTTTCTGGATGTCGGTTGGCCGAAGGATCGGCAAGACGGGTTGGTGTTAGCGCTCGCCTTGTTACCGGTGCTTGCACTCTCACCAATCGCCGAACAAGTCTTGCGGGGATTGAAGAGAGTATTCTTTTCAGTAATAGCTATCCAGATTTTTCGTCCGCTATTCTTGTTGGTCTTCGTGTTGGTCGGTAGTAAATACACGAACACCTTTGATACCGCAGTTGACGCGATCTCAGTAAACATAGTCGGAGCAGTGCTGGCGATGTTCGGCCTGGTATTTGTCGTGATAAAGTACCTGCCTCGGCAGACGTTTAAATCGGAAGCCGAATATAGCGTCGGTACGTGGTCAAAGGTCGCTCTGCCGATGGTGTTCATGTCGGGAATGTACATCTTGCTCGGCAAGGTCGACGTGGTGATGCTGGGGCAGTTGGTGGGAGCGTCGGAAGTCGGCGTCTACGCAGTTACCGGAAGACTGACTGGCCTCGTTGGCTTCGGCCTGGGTGCCGTCAATTCGATAGCCGCGCCGCTTCTCGCCGAGCATTACAGCAAGGGCGATAACGCAAAGGTTGCACAAACGCTCTCGTGGTCGGCGAGAATCGCGACCTTATTCACGGTCGTCTCTGCAATTTTCCTGTTAGTGTTTGGCGAGTGGATATTGACGCAGTTTGGTCCTGAGTTTTCGACGGGATTCAGCGCGTTACTGATTCTTCTGGTCGGCGCGTGTGCGAACGCGTTTGCAGGTTCAGTCGGTTATATGATGATCATGGGTGGGAAGCAACAACTGGCCGCAATGATAGTCGGCGGTGCGTTAGTGGTAAACGTTATTTTGAACATTATTCTTATCCCTCGTTTCGGAATCGTCGGCGCGGCAATAGCAACGAGTGTCGCTACGATATTGTGGAACATCGTAATGTACGCGTACGTCAAGGTGGAGTGGGGCTTAGATGCTTCGATACTGGGTGGCAGGAAGAAAAAGGTATGAGCAAAACGGACTTCTTTATCGTTGGTGCGCCGAAGTGCGGTACGTCGGCTCTTGCGGTGTACTTGAATGATCGCTCAGATGTGTTCATGACTGATCCAAAGGAGCCACACTTCTTCGCCACTGACTTTCGGAAATACCGAGAGGTTGAAAGTGAAGATGAGTATAGGAATCTGTACTCCCGTGCATCAAGTAACCAGCTGTTGGGCGATGCTTCGGTATTTCATTTGTATTCAAAGAATGCGGTAGAACTCATCCGTGATTACAACGAGAATGCGAAGATAATCGTTATGCTGCGTAACCCGGTTGATCTCGTGCACTCGTTCCATTCTCAAGTTCTCTTTACTCACGATGAGGATGTAGCAGATTTCTCTACGGCATGGAATCTTTGTGCCGATCGTCGAAAGGGCAACAATATCCCGCCAGCATGTCGGGAGCCGAAGCTCCTTCTTTATGACGAAATAGCGGGCTATAGGGAGCAGCTTGAACGTCTTTTTTCAGCTTTCCCGAGGGAGAACGTATGTGTCGTGTTATTCCAGAATTTCATTGTTAATACCTCGGCTGAATTCCAGCGAATTTCTCGATTTCTCGGTTTGCCGGATGAGCATAGGAGTGACTTTCCGAAAGTGAACCCCAATCGGAGGCATCGCTCCGCGTTGCTCTCGAATATTCTCTACAAGAAAGTCCGGCCGCTTCGCACACCGGTAAAATACCTTAAGTCGATTCTTCGTATTAAGAAATTTGGCATGCTCGGGAAACTTCGGCGGATGGAGTTGAAGTATGAGGAGCGGCGTCCTATTGCTGACAGTGTCCGATCTGAACTTGTTTCGACATACAAGAAAGACGTTGAATACGTAGAGCAACTTCTCGATCGCCCCCTGCCGGACTGGCGTTGAGGGCTAGCGCGACTGCTGCGGGAAATAAATGCGTAACATTCTAAAAATCATCCTGAATACGATATGTCTGCTTATCGTTTCGCCGCTGTCGCTCAGCGTCCGTTTTTTCTCAGCGGAGCGCAGCCCCAGTGTATTGTTCACGTTGTCTTGCCATATATTCAGTCTATTGCCAGGAGTAATTGGCGTGTATCTTCGACGCGGTTTCTACCGCGTGGCATTGCCGAGCTGTGGCTCCGACGTATCGATAGGGTTCGGAACTATTCTTGCGCTGCGAGGAACCCGCATTGGAAGAGATTGCTATATCGGTACGAATTGCACGATAGGACTGGCCAATATTGGAGAGTCTGTCTTGATCGGTAGCAACGTGGACCTGATAGGCAGTCCGCAGCTGCACAATTTTTCAAGAATAGACGTTCCGATCAAAAAACAGGACGGTGATACACGCGTGGTCGATGTTGGCGATGCCAGCTGGATCGGGAACAGTACAGTAATTCTGGCAAACGTCGGGCAGGAATGTGTGATTGGTGCCGGTTCCGTGGTTTCCAAGGACTGCCAAGATTGGGGGATTTACGTTGGGAATCCCGCCAGGCGGATTCGTGACCGACGCGAGCCTCAGACCGAAAAACCAGATGAATGAGATTTGCCGGCGTTCCGTTTACTCGTTACGCTATTGGTCTCGACGGGATTTCACGAACAGAGCGCGAATCGAGCAACATCGTCCCAAGTAGTACAGGTAGGCATTTACGATGTTGGTTAGTTTCAGCCTGACGGAAGACTTCTTGAACAGATAAAAGGATGTAAAAACCAGCAGTCCAAGAATCCCCGCCATAGAAACGAGCACCCCGGTCCATATACCTGCTATGGCAAAGAAAAGTACGGCTGCGTGTGCAAGAACGAAGAACAACGTCGCAAGCGATGTTAGCGAACTGAAAACGCGGTGCAAGGACTCAAAGTCCGATCCTCCGTGCCAGCATTCACGCTTCAGGAACTGACGTACGGTTTGTGGATCTCCTCTATGAACCACCCCGATCTCAGGCCTGTGCAATATTTCGAACCCCAGTTTGGTGGCGCGATGACAAAAGTCGATATCCTCGCTGGTGCTAAAAGAAGGATCAAAACCACCGATCGTTTCGAAGGAAGTCCGGCTGAGAATAGTGTGACCGCCGGGAAGAAACGACGTTCTTGGATTCTCGTAGCCGCCAACAAACCAGTAGTAAAGTGGCCGAGGCGTGTCTCCGAAGGGTTGGTAGTGAGAGCCGAGGATGTGCGAGGGACCGCAGAGCAAAGATTCCAGGTACGGTGAAACGTTTTCGAGCCAATCTTGGGAAAGACTCACATCCGAGTCAATAAATACAAGTATTCTACCGCTGCTCTTTCTTGCACCGGCATTTCTTAGTTCGCTGATGCTGAATTCCGGTTCTACTATGCAAATGCAACCGAGGCCCTCGGCTATGTCGATGGTTCCATCGGAACTGCCGTTATCAGCGACAACTATCTCGAACCCGACCGCAGAGGATCGGAAATTCTCTCTGATATCGCGAATCGTCTGTTCTATGTAGCGTTCCTCGTTAAAGGTCGGAATAACGAACGAATAGGTGGTATCAGGGTTTGAGTTTGACAATTCTTGCTCTCAATGTTTGTTGGAAATTGCGCCTCTAACGGCAAGAGATCACGTCCGATATTATGGGATTCAGCTGTTCAATACTAGAGATGCTTCCTCCGCGCCTGCGATGCCCGGTATATCGCTATGATTGAAATACGGCAAGGTATTGATCAACCATGTTCGAAAAGCTGTAGTCTTGTACGGCGCGCCCACGCGCGTTGCGTGCCATTTCGTTTCGCGTCACACGATCGTCCAGCAGTGTGGTCAGGGCGTCGGCAAACAACTGAGGATTCTCGCGCGGTGCCAGGAGGCCGACGGTGTCATCGATCACCTCCGGAACTCCGCCGACGGACGTAGCAACGACCGGCAATCCGCTGCTCAGTGCCTCAAGGATGGCCAGTGGCACTCCCTCACGTCGCGACGGTAGAGCAAATATGTCGAAGGCACGCAACCACTGCGATACATTCGTCTGAACACCGGCGAGCAAGACTCTCTGAGACAGGCCCAGCGACTCGACTAGCGATTCGACCAGGGCTCGTTCGGGCCCGTCTCCGACTATAACCAGTCCGACATCCGGATATTGATCGACAGCCAATTTATGAAATGCCCGAATCAGATTCGGAACGTCTTTATCCCGATGAAGTCGACTCACGCAGCCGATGATTGTGTGCATTCCAAATTTTTCGATCGCCTTACGCACGTTGGAATCGGCGGGACCAGGAGAATGTCTCTCGGTATCGATACCGTTTCTGATGAGGGCAAGCTTGTTTTCCGGAATTCCAATTTTATCTCTGAAAAACTGTTGTAACTCTTTGTGGATCACAGTTATCGTATCAGCCTTCGGTCCCATGCGGATTGATCGATTTGTGAGCTTTCGATTTCCGCTAAAATGTTGGTGCGCGTGCTCAGTGACGACGATTTTTGGTATCCCGGCGAGTCTTGCAGGGCGCAGGCAATGAAAAAAGACTGCCATATGGTGGCAATGCACGACATCGTATTTCTCGCGCCGAAAAAGCCTATACAAAAAAGCAGGTACTGTGAGCCGCTTGGCGATCGAGGTGCCGTGAAAATCAGCCGAATAGGTGTCTATTTCTGACTTCGCCAAGTCAGGTGTGAACGACCCGTCACCGACGAACGTCGTCAGCATGTCACATTGATGCCCTCGGGCTTTGAACTCGTTCGCGAGCGCAAGAGCCAGCGTTTCAGAGCCACCCATTGTGTTTGAATATATGGCTTCGATAATTTTCAAGTTCTCTCCTACGAGGGCATTCGCTACCTCGTTCTGAGTATATCTACCGGCACAGTGTGCGTCAGATTCTATTATACTTCGGCTATTCGAGGTTTTCGGTGTACGAATTGACGAATATATCCAGACCCAGCGCTCGATCAGTCTTGCTTGACGTGCAGGATGATTCGGTTTCCGACGAAGAGATTGACGGTCGTGAAAAGCAGTTTTTCAATCAGCTGGTGCTGGCGAATGGGACTCTCAAGACAACGTTCGCTGGCCGATTGTCAGACGTAAACACGGCAATTAACGGTCTACTAACGGAGTTGGGTCGTGAGGTGCGTATCCTGGATATCGCAGTGTCATCCGGCATTACGACCTACGAATGGGCAAGAGCGCTGGACGGTGCGGAAGTCGTCTACTCGATGGACGCCTTTGACCTTTGTGTGGACGGTGTAATCTATTCGCGGGAAGACACTTTCAACGTTTTGGTTGATTCGGATAACAGGCCTCTGCAATTCGAAGTTCTTGGCCGGGTTGTGGAAAATTCGTTTGGAGAATCGATATCAAGAAAACTCAAGCGATTTGTGCCGGTAGCCGCACTTAGGGTTGCTCACGGGATATATCGACACCTTCCGGGGGCGTACACGCAACGAATTCCAGTAAAACTGGTTACGCGCCACCTCCGAAAGTCGAAGAATATTCAGGTATTTGAATACGACCTTGAATCTATTGAACAACTACCACGTTCGTACGACGTGATCCGAGCGGCAAATATTCTGAATCTGGCCTACTTCGATACTTCGTTCATCAAGGATGCCGTATTGAAGGTTGCAGCCAGGCTCAACAGTGGTGGATACTTTTGTGTCGTTCGGACACACTCGGATGCGAGCAATCACGGCACTGTATTCAAGAAACACAGCGGCGGATTGCGCCCGATTCTGTCGATCGGCAGCGGTTCGGAAATCGAGTCTATTGTTGCCTCGATCCGGTAGTCGCCGTGTCCGGGTAGACCGCTGTCCGCCTACTGATCAAGCCAGAGTTCATCGCCTTCGGCACGCCACTTGATGTAGTCAAAAGACAGGAAGAATTGCTGATTGAACAGTTTGCCATTGTTTCTTGCAGCGCTCAGGCTATTTAGTGCTCCCGCACCGAACAGCTGGTCCGCCCAGTCTCTGAAGCGGCGATCTCCGGTCTCTTTCCACAGCCAAGCGTAGGCAGGAGCTATCATCAGGTTCAAGCCCGGCGCAAGTGAAGGTGAATTCGACGTTTGGTAATAAAAGCTCGCGTAGCCTTGATTATCTGGCTGCCACATTGTGATGTTCTGGCTTGTATCGTGCGTGGCCTCGAGAACTGCCCACTCCGCGACATCGGCAAGTGCATCAATGATGGTTGGCCAGGTCACGGTCTGAGCGCCCGCCGTAGTTCCCTGACCGTAGTCCATAGGGTAAGTTGTGCGCCAGTACTGGTTCTCGTCATTACCCAGCTCGCGCTCCCACTCAATATAGGTAATCAGCGAGTGCGCGGTCAGCGCAAACATGAACGGCGCGAATCGTGGCACTCCAACGTCCGGTGTCCCCCGGTAGTCTCCGGTCCGCCACTCGTACAAATGAGACCCCATCCAGGGAAGAAAGGTTTCGAGTCGAGCTTGATTGCCTTCGATGCGCCTGGTTGAACCCGCTCTCTCGGCGTGAATGTTTGAGACGACTGCAAGCGCGACGGGTCGGGAACGATGTTCCGATCCGCCTTGGCCCCTGCCTTCGGATACCCGGGAAAATGCCGGGTTGTCTCGAAGCATTTCAAGTTCCTGGAGCGTAACACTATCGTCTAGTACGAACTCTCCGTACATGCCGTGCGTAAATCGCCGCAAACCCTGCGTTGTGTAGCCCGTGTTCGTAAGGTAGGTTCTGAAGACTTCGTTGCCCCAGTCGGCATACGTCAGCCACGGTTCCGCGGTACCGAAATAATCGGCGAATCGCTGGAACGTGTTCGCGGTGCCGTAAAATTCGTGGAAAAACTTATCGCTTTGCGAGTTAGGCCCGGCGGGGTCCATATAGCTTCCCCAGCGTGGCCCCTGATCGAGCATTGTTACCTCAAGCGCAGCCAGCTCAGGAATCGCGTCGCCAAACGATGTGGTGAACGACCATGAGAACGGTGTCCCGAGGGATTCGCCGCTGGTGCTGCTGACAGAAGATGCGACCTGAACACTGTGAAACATCCCGATATCCAGATTGTTCGACGGGGTGAAGACAATCGTGTTCCCTTCGACTGTAAGCGAACCGCCGACCGATCCGTTTCTATCGCTAACCGTAACGCTGGTGCTGCTAACCGAGCCCGGGTTGACCGCGGACGTGAACGTGACGCGAACCACAGTTCCAACATCCGCGGAAGAATTCTCCGATGGCTGTTGGCCGGAGACGGCCATACCGGTAACGACTTCGTTGCTTAGCACCTCAACGCCGAATTGAGGTAGAGAGGACTGAGTCGACGCGTCGCTTACACTAATGCGAATATCGGGGTACATGCCGATAGTGGCTAACGTAGGAACGCCGGAGAGAGCGCCGGTCGATGTATCGAACGATGCCCAACCGGGCAGATTCGATATCTGAAATGTGAGCGTATCACCGTCAGGATCCGACGCCGAAGGCGAAAACGAGTAGTTTTCGCCGACTGTGACAGAGGCAGCGGGAGACCCGGAAATTGTTGGTGCGGAATTGCCAGTACTTGGCGGAACAGGCGTGACAGCGCCGTTGCCGCCATCAGATGTTTCAGCCGACAGGCAGCCACTCAACAATATCATCGGTGCAAGACAAAGAATTACTTTCCTAACGGCGCTCTGTATTTTCATCGCATCCACTGTGTTATGACCTCAACGTTAAAACCTGACGATGTGCATTAAGCATCCGGTTTAGCACGAAGAAGAACAGTGTAGGAGCCGTAGGGAAAGACCAAAGCAATTAGAGTGCTTTAGTATCCTGGCGACCCCGCTGTCCTAGGCTCTCGCCCTTAGACCGGAAGTTTTGCGTCCCTGCTTTTCAGCAGGTTTGCCTTTTTCAGCTATCTCGAATATAGCAATTCGACAAGCTGAGGCAAGGGCCTTTACACCATAATCTGGAAATCGTCGTAAATTTTCCAAAATATGAAGTTAGCAGCCCACCCAAACTATCAAGCAATCTCCATGCCAGAAAAAAAATATATGTTTTGAATCAATAAATTAGATATCCTGAACTGGAAGTTAACAAAGCAAGGGTATTCCAGCAATGGTAATTCGTGCCCCTATCGTTGCCGTTTACCGACAATTGTTGATGCACATAATTATGTAACGTCGCTAACCCGGTATTCCTTAGCGACTTTATCCCTGTCTCCAATTGCAGACAGGTGGGGTGAGGAGCTTGACCTGAATGGGGCATCGTTCGCCGAATCTGTGCGACTTTTGGCCGGTGTTGCGCAAGGCATGAAAACGCTTGATTCTCGTGTCGAAGCTGCCGGTCGATCTGCTACACTCGCGGCGCCCTGGCTACTGTCCATCCCGAATGCTAATACGTACACGATTTGCGCCGAGTCCTACTGGAGTGCTTCATCTTGGAAGCATGCGCACGGCGTTGTTTTGCTGGCTCTACGCGCGCCGATATGACGGTAAGTTCGTGCTACGAATCGAAGACACGGATCGTGAGCGGTCAACGCCAGAGAATGTAGAGGCAATCCTGGACGGCCTGGCCTGGATTGGGCTTGAGGCTGACGAGGGGCCGTTCTATCAGACTCAGCGATTTGATCGATATGCCGAGGTTGCTCAAGAATGGCTCGATGAGGGTAAGGCGTACCGCTGTGATTGTTCACGGGAGAGGCTTGAGTCGCTTCGCGCCGGTCAGATGGAGCGAGGAGAGAAGGCTCGATATGATGGGCGTTGTCGAGATCGGTCGGATATCGGCGATGTCGAGAATACGGTCATTCGATTCAAGAACGCTCGTAGTGGTGAGGTAGTCGTTGAAGACCGGGTTCGGGGTCGGGTGGTTTTTCAGAACGCGGAGCTCGATGATCTGATCATCGTACGGTCGGATGGCACGCCAACGTACAACTTCACCGTCGTTATCGATGATTGCGACATGGCGATTACGCACGTCATACGCGGTGATGACCATCTCAACAATACGCCCCGGCAGATGAACATGATTGACGCGCTGGGCGCTGCCGTACCGACGTACGCGCATCTGCCGATGATATTGGGCGCTGACGGCGCGAAGCTTTCGAAACGGCACGGTGCGGTCGATATTCGAGACTACCGCAAACAGGGCTACCTGCCGGCGGCGTTGCTCAACTATCTGGTGCGATTAGGCTGGTCTCATGGCGATCAGGAGATATTTTCGATTTCGGAGATGATCGAACTGTTCGATATCGTCGACGTCAATCAGTCCGCATCGTCATTCGATCCCCAAAAACTGGCATGGATCAATCAACAACACATTATTGCAAGCCCTTCGCCGCAATTGGGCGAGCTGCTGGGCCAGTACCTTACCGACCTCGGGCTGGATCTGCAGCGAGGGCCGCCGCCGGCGGACGTTGCTGATGCCTATCGCGAGCGGGCTCAAACACTTGTTGAGATGGCGGAGAGCGCCAGGTATTGCTACGAAGATTTTGATGAGATCGACGCGGTTGCCGCGAAGAAGCACTTGCGCCCGGTTATTCTGAGCCCGCTTGGGGCAGCCAGAGAGGCTTTGGCGGTACTGGACTCCTGGACTCCTGATGCTATTGACGAGGCTATTCGAAATGTTGCCGAGTCGTTCCAGATAAAGATGGGTAAGCTGGGTCAGCCGATACGCGTTTCGGTGACGGGCGGTTCGGTTTCGCCTCCAATTGATGTAACGGTATGGCTGGTTGGGCGCGAGAGGGTAATCCGCCGCTTGGATAGTGCGGTTGAGTTCATAAACCGCAGGGCCGCTGCCGGTTGACAGCCCCTACCTGCGCCCGTAAAGTGCGCGACTCTGTCGGGGCTATAGCTCAGCTGGGAGAGCGCTTGCATGGCATGCAAGAGGTCGGCGGTTCGATCCCGCCTAGCTCCACCAAGCCCTTCCGGTAGGTGGAAGCAGTTCTACATCATTCGTATTGAATCCATGGTTGATCTAACCGATCATGGGTCGTGAAATCGCGGCTTCCGAACGACTGAATTGTGAAATCATGCGCGCTACTACAACAACAAAAGCGTCACAGTCCGCCCTGGATCGATCGGACACATTGCTACAGTTACCCTACGATCGGCTCAAGACGCCCCAGACGGAACATGCTTCGGCAAGGCTTCCGGAGATCGCGTTGTCTTGGCTACACAGTGCCGAGGAATCTGCTGAAGTTGTGAGTGCCGCGAACGCTGCCGCTGTATGCGGTGCGTTATTTTATCGATACTCCGGGCAGGCGACGTTTCCACTTGTTGTGCGTTCGATATCTGCGTCGGCTACTGAGTCCTGCAGGTTGATAGATATCGAGGTTTGTGGGCAAACGCCGCTCGCAAGATTGCAAGAGCGTGCGCTTCTTGAAATTCAAGGGGCGGATGAGGATGATCCGGGGCCAGAAAGTGCGTCGATACTTGTCAGCGTCGGCAGTCGCGCGGCAGGCAGCGAGTTGTTGGCTACTCAATCGAGTCCACAATCGATTCCGGATATCCACCTGATTTTCGTTATTGATGGCAATCGGTTGATGTTGACCGTGGACTATAACTCAGCGCTCTTTTTTCGGGACACGATATCCGGCATGCGACAACATTTGATCGCAGTTATCGATGCGTTGATTTCGGACGACAGCACTACGGTCGCAGACATTGACCTTTTTTCAGAGGACGAACACGATTGGATAGACGGTCATTGTGAGGGGAGGATTGCCGAGTACTCACAGCAGCTGATTCATGTCGACTTCGAAAAATATGCAGCGCTTGATCCGCAAAAAATCGCAGTAAGGTGCGGTGAAACCAGCCTCAGTTACGGAGATCTGAATCGACGCGCCAATCAGATCGCGCGGCTGATTGGATCCAAGAGCAATCGCAGTGGAGGGCGGGTTGTAGTCTGCCTGGACCCGTCGGTGGACGTTGCGGCGGTCCTGCTTGGGGTCCTGAAGTCTGGTATGACCTATGTCCCGGTGAATCCGGGACATCCGGTTTTTCGTATTGAGGCAGTTCTAGAGGATACAGAGCCGTTATTGGTGATTACCCAGTCTCACCTGGCAGGAATGTTCGACTCCGTTGCTGGTGAGGTTGTACGGATTGATCAACTGGTACTTAGTTCGGACCGGCGTTCGACAGAGAACCCCGACAACGTTATCAGTACTGGTCAAACTGCGTACGCTTTTTATACTTCCGGTACAACCGGGAAACCGAAGGGCGTTTTGGTCAGTCACTCCAATATGATTCATTCCATACGTGCGTCGCGGGATAGGTATCAAATCAGCGCGCTCGACATCATGCCCGCGGTCGCCAGTTATACGTTTAGTATCAGCATGTTCGAACTGATGTCCCCACTGTCAGTCGGCGGTACGCTGCTGGTACTCGAACGAGACCATGTGCTGGATGCGCGTCGCATGGCAGATACGTTACGGGACGTAACCCTCTTTCACATCGGGCCGAGTCTCTTAAAGAACATTGTCGGATTCATTCTGCAAAACGATATCGATTCCTCCACATACTCCGGCGTTCGCCATGCGTCTTCTGGTGGCGACATGGTGCCTCCTGAGCTTGTAAAAGATCTTCGAGACATCTTCTCCGACGCCGAGATATACGTCATTTACGGCTGCAGCGAGATCAGCCTGATGGGATGTACCTGGGAAGTCCCTGCCAGCGAAGCGATTTCGAGGACCTTCGTCGGTCAACCGTTCGCAAATGTGCAGTTACACATACTCGATGACGACGGGAACCGAGTGCCACGGGGGGCCGTCGGTGATGTATGTTTCGGCGGAGACGGCGTCGTTACGGGATACTTGAACCGCCCGGAATTGCAAGAGCGGCTGTTCTTTGAGCGAAACGGTATTCGCCTCTACCGGACGGGAGACCGGGGAAGACTGAGCCATGACGGGCAGCTGGAACTTATGGGGCGTCGGGATTTTCAGATTCAGCTGCACGGAATGCGGATTGAACTGGCGGAAATCGACTATCACCTCCGGCAGGCAGACGGTGTACGTGACGGAATCGTCGCGGCAAGAGAACGACATGATGGCAGTAAGGTACTGGTTGCCTACTACGTTCCCCAGGAACCGGGAGGGAATGATATTGCTGGTCTTCGGAGTCATCTGACGCAGAGATTGCCTGAATACATGGTGCCGACTTATTACGTACAGCTTGACGCGCT
>CAZZKW010000025.1:22066-43509 GCA_964654975.1 uncultured Woeseiaceae bacterium | reverse complement strand
TGCAGTCGAGCGAAAAGGTGTCGCGCTGGATCCCGGCAAGCACTGAAAGCGCTCCACGCGGCTCTTTGTGATTGTTTGACCTGAGGTTACAGCTCTGCCAGTACGTCTCAATGGCACCGACAGCACCGCAACGGTGCTGAACGGGTTTTGCCAGGTCCGATATTAAAGATGAAAAAAAGCGTATGTAACACCGTCACCCATGCGCTATCAAACTGAAGTAAAGTTCCGGTTATTTGGGCTGCAACCATTGCTTTGCGAGCAACGGTAATATGCAATAGTGCGTTATAGAGGTGAGGCATGATCGCCATAATTATCCTGAGCACCACCTTGGTCTTGTTGACACTGTACCTTCACCAGCGGGCCTTCAGGTTCCTGGCCGGATGCGTGCCCCTCGTCGCCTGTCACTCCCCGTCACGGATTTATCTGCTGATGTTCGGCATCTTCGTCGTTCATCTGGTTGAAATTCTGCTTTATGCGGGCGGTTTCTATATGGCGTCAAGCGTTTTCAATCTGGGGGATCTCGAGGGAGAGCAGGCAGCGGGTGCGCTCGGACACTTCTATGCTTCTGCGGTGTTTTATACGTCGTTGGGCCTCGGCGATGTTCTTCCCATCGGTCATCTGCGATTTATGGCCGGCATCGAAGCGCTAAATGGCCTCTTGCTTATTGCCTGGTCAGCATCTTTCCTGTTCGCTGCGACGGGACATTTCCGCTACGCATTTGGCAATATAGGACAGGATACAAAGCGCCAGACCGAAGCCGTGAAAGAAAAGAATGAATGAGCAACCTCTTCGCGCACAACTGAAAGAGGAACGACCATGAAACAAGACTCAGGAAACAAACTTACCCTGGCTGGCTCAGTTTCGTTGGGTACAGGCGTCATGATCGGCGCTGGCATTTTCGTACTGATGGGACAGATCGCCGAGTTGGTCGGCGGACTTTTTCCGCTCGCGTTTCTGGTTGGCGCGATCGTTGTCAGTTTCAGCGCCTATTCGTACGTCAAGTTCTCAAACGCCTATCCCTCCTCCGGCGGCGTGGCCATGTTCATGCGCAAAGCTTACGGCCCGGGCACGACGGCGGGAACCTTTTCGCTGCTCATGTACGTGTCGATGGTCATTGCCGAAAGTCTCGTTGCACGAACTTTCGGCTCTTATACCTTACGACTTTTCAACGTGGATAGTGCGTCACTGCTGGTACCCACGCTGGGCGTACTGCTGATTGTTGTCGCTTATGTCGTCAACATCTCCGGCAACAAGACCATTGAAAGAACCGCGAATGTAACAGCCGTTATCAAAATCGGTGGCATCGCAGTATTGGCGCTGGCGGGACTTGCGTTTGCAGGATTTCCCACCCTGGAGAGTATGGGGAGAACCGGACAGGCAATAACAACGGGCGGCGGGTTCAATTTTATCGCTGCCCTGGCCCTCGCGATCCTCGCCTTCAAAGGGTTTACGACAATCACTAATCAGGGCGCCGACATTGTGGACCCGCACCGCAATCTGGGGCGCTCCATTATTTTTTCGATTCTCATTTGTACTTTGATCTATACAATTTTGGCGCTGTCAGTCGCCAGCAGCTTGAGCGTCGAAGAAATTGTCGCTGCAAAAGACTACGCGCTCGCAGCCGCCGCAAAACCCGCGTTCGGTGAGTGGGGCCTCCTGTTCACTGTACTATTGGCTATTGTTGCTACGGTTTCCGGCCTGATTGCGAGCGTTTTTTCGGCATCCCGAATGTTGGCAATGCTCAGCAGCATGAAACAACTGCCTCGGTTATATCGGGGCGTAAAAAATCCGGCACTGGTGCTGACCGTGTTACTGGCGGTTGTCTTGACCGTATTGTTTGACTTGACACGCATCGCTTCAATCGGTGCCATCTTCTATCTGATCATGGACATCGCGATTCACTGGGGACTTTTTCGTTACCTCCTGAAAGAAACGAAAGCGACACCGGTCATTCCGCTGATCGCAATCACGCTCGACGTCATCATTCTCGCCACATTTCTGCTACTCAAGTACGACAGTGATCCGCTGGTGATTATCGTTTCTTTGCTCGGTTTTGTGGCGATCCTCATTGCACAACGACTGTTCATGATCACTCACACGGACAGCAGCGGTCGCATGCACATGGAAATGGAAGGCAGCGGTTCGATGACGACGGATAACGATGCTGACATGCCAGACGATATGGATATGCGCGGATAGCCTGTACTATTTCATCATCGCCCACACGCCGTATATCAGCAGCCCGATCATCGCCAGAATCGTCAAGACGCCCTGCGGGTGCCGCTGCTGAATCAGAATTTGTTGCATTCGCAGCGGCGAAACCTTT
Source organism: uncultured Woeseiaceae bacterium (assembly GCA_964654975.1). GTDB lineage: Bacteria > Pseudomonadota > Gammaproteobacteria > Steroidobacterales > Woeseiaceae > UBA1847. Next base: position 41,183 of record CAZZKW010000025.1, on the reverse strand, counting down.
TGTGCCTCAACGAGGCGCGGAAATAACTTCTCTTTCAGGTCCTTACGCCGGTAAATGCTCGCCAATGGGCGACCAAGAAGAACGACCGCATCCCGCGTGGCGATTGCGGTGTCGTCGTAACGGACCTCGCGAAGCGAACAACTCGACTCTCGTCCCGAGTAATCACGCAACATCACCACATCGCCATCGACACGAATAGCGGTGCCAACATTGGAGCGGTTAATCCAGCTGATCAATACCAGAATCAGGATCATCCCTGCACCAGGTAAAATAAGTGCGGCCCCGAATTCCAGTTTTACGTGAAACATCACGACGTAGACGACCAGTGCGGCGACGACAATCAGCGAAAAAGCGAAAAAGCGAACCGCCAGCTTCGTTCCCCGAACCGCCTTGTCGTCCGGTTCCAGGTACAGCATCGGCTCGGATAGCTGCGTTTTGGAAATACGTTCGCGGCGGCTACTCACAACGGAATCTTTCGACATGCCGACGGCAAAACCTCTAACTGCGAGCCCCGCCAGTACAAAGAGGAACAAAGCAATGCCGGAGAATCCGATCATTTCGAACTTCCGGCGCTCGACCCGGGATAGCGACAATATGTCGTTAAGTCCGCTCGAATCAAGATCGGAAAGCAGCTCGCCGGTGTCCGAAAAACGGCGCACCTTGTTGTTGTACCAATCGCTGATCCATACCTCGTCGCGCACAGCGAGTAACGCGATGGGGTCTGCGTCATCGGGCAAGTCGAGCGTACGAGTAAAGCGCCAGTTGTCGTCAAAGAGATAAATACCACCCTGATTCATGCCCGTTCGCATGTTGTTTACCCACCACCCGTTGCCGACACGAATGAAGTGACTTGGCCAGGTTTGCCGGGCCGCGATCGCCGCTTCCGGGGTCACGTTTTTTCTGCCGAGCTCCTCCCCAAATGATTCCGTAAGCGGGTCGATGACGCGTACCTCATGATGGTTGGTGTCGGCAACGTAGAGGTTTTCGTCGAAGATCAGTAATTGGTTCGGAAACTTGAAGCCACCCACCGAACCGGATAGCGCGGTGCCGTCAGACGAGTACTTGCGCAGCAGGTGGCGAGTGGTATCGGAGATATAAACGTCGTCTGTCCTGCGATCGATAAATATCCCGTGTGCTGCCTTGAAGTCGACGCCGTCCTGACCAAAGCGCGTACAAGACTTTGTATCCAATTCACATCGAAACAGCCCCGAGCCTGGCGACTCCGGTTCGATGGACTGCTCGTTGCTTGCTCTCTGGAACGCCCGAAGATTGTCACCTGTTGATCGGGGATCAGGTCCGAGTCGCAGCAAGATGTCGCCGTTCGAGAAAAAGTCGAAGCCACCGAGGAAAATATCCACACCCATGTCGCCCAGGCTGTGAGTCTTCAGGTACTGACCGTTCGCGTCGTGCTCCACGAGCTTGTCCTGAATCTGAACGTACGCATGGCCATCGGGGTCAGTTTTCAGCTCGGCAGGACCGCCAACACCTGCGGCTAACCCGGAGCCCCACACCCACGTACCGATGGCGATCCCGGTAAGAATCAGAACCAGTGCGACGACGAGTGGATGGACGTTGGAGTTCACAGCATGAGAATAATAGGGCCTCCGTGTCCTTCGTGCCGTGCTGCAACTCTCAAAAGAACAGCTGAATAGAACCCCTAACTTATCACTGGGTCCAACTATCGCGGACAGGGCCTTCCTCAATTTACGGCAATTACCTGATGGTGACGCTATAGTAGATTAACTGCTCTCGCCCAGGATGCCACAATGGTCACAAAGCAATGAACGATACCAGGCGCAGGCGCTATTCAAAGTAGTGGCGGCTCGATGACTCCGGCTGACTGGTTATTGCTCGTTCTTACAGCAGGTCTATTGGTCGTCACTCTGCGACCGAAGTTACAAAAATCGCCCCTTTGGGGAGCCGTTGTCACACCGCTCGCGTCGATCATCGGCAGCGGGTTCTTAGTGATTGTGCCACTGCTCGGGAGAACTGTCGGTGGCGATGCCGCCTGGGCGATGCTCATCATAGTCATCGTAGCCTACGGCATCGGTACTATTTTGCGATTTAATATTGTTCATGCGGAACCTCTGTTGAGATCTGCAGGCCCCACCGATGCTATTTTTCTGATCGAGCGCAGCTCCAATATTCTGTTATCGGTCGCCTACGTAATCTCTGTGGCTTTCTACGTACGACTGCTGGCCGCATTCCTGTTACGCGGCTTGAGTACCGAATCCGAATTTGTGGCCAACCTGTTGACCACTGGCATTCTTGGTGTAATCGGGGTCGTGGGCTGGCGGCAAGGGCTCGGTGGACTGGAGCGCCTGGAAAAATACTCCGTCACAATCAAGCTGTGTATTATCGCCGCCCTGCTTGCGGGTTTCGCCTACTTCGACGCCGGCCATGAATTCGATACCAGTGGCCTTGTGCAAGATCCTCAATCATTGTGGGATACAGCTCGCGCATTAGGCGGCATGCTGCTTGTAGTGCAGGGTTTCGAAACATCGAGGTATCTTGGCGCCAAGTACTCTGCCGAAGTTCGGGTTCGCAGCATGCGAACCGCACAACTGCTCGCCGCAGGTATCTACCTGGCCTTTGTCATTCTGATAACTCCGTTACTCCACTGGCTTGATCTCAGTGCCACGAATGAGACAGCTATTATCGATTTAGCCCAACATGCCGCGCTGATATTACCGTTCATGCTGATTGTCGCGGCAACAATGAGTCAGTTCAGTGCCGCTGTTGCCGATACTGTCGGCGCAGGTGGATTGATTGCGGAAGAAACCAGCCGAAAACTGTCGTCACGAATTGCCTACCTGCTGGTAACCGGCCTGGCCATCATCCTTGTCTGGACATCCGATATCTTCGAAATCGTCCTGCTGGCATCAAGAGCTTTTGCCGCCTACTACTTTGTGCAAGCGCTGGTAGCACTCCAGGCGACCCGGCATATGCAGACCGGAATTCGCTGCTGGTGCTATCGGCTGCTGTTTGGTCTTGCCGCGATCGGCCTTCTCTGGATTGCAATTTTCGCAACGATGGCATCTTGATAGCGGCAACGAAGGCGATGCGGCCGTGGTCGCGCTGAAATGATACCTGGCAATAAAACAGTGTTCTGCCGTGCGAACTCCAGGCCCGGACTAACGATCTGCGTCAATGACACCGCGAACGAACGGAATCGTCAAGCGTCGTTTTGCGCGTAGAGCCTCTTTGTCCAGTCGGTCGAGTAACTCATAGAGACTGGACATGTCACGACGACTGCGTTTCAAGAGATACCGCGCGGTGTCGTCCGGAAGATCCAGCCCCCGATGCCGGGACCTTAACTGTAGCGCGGCGACACGTTCAGCCTCATCCAGTGCGTGAACCTGAAATACCGGCAGCCTTGCTAACCGGCTGTGCAAATCGGCGAGCTTGATCGCGCTTTCGCGCGGCGCCGCGGCAGCAGATATTACGAGCCGCCCTCCCGCATCGAACATCTGGTTGCACAGATCGAACAATGCCGCCTCCCATTCCGGCAACCCGGATACGGCGTCGATATCGTCGATACAAACCAGTTCCCGGCTGGCCAAACCGTCCAGAATACCGGGCCCGGCAGCGGCGAACATCGACAACGGTACATACACTGATCGATCACCCGCGGCCCCGCAAACCGCCTGCAACAAGTGCGTTTTGCCCGTCGCAGGCGCACCCCACAACCAACAGCCGTATTTATCGTCGCCGTTCGCTATGCTGACAAGTGTCGCGACCAGCGTCTCGTTACGTTGGTCAAGAAAGCTCGCAAACACGGCATGGTCTGCGAGCTGCAAGGGCAGCGCCAACTGACTCATTCAAGCTCCGGGTCTAACTCGGGATGTTCCTTGAGATAGCGGTGATACGCGAAGCGGATCAGAACTGACAGTACGGCGGCGGCCGGCAAAGCCAGCAATATGCCGAAAAACCCGAACAACTGGCCACCGGCGGCGACCGCGAATATCACCAGCACGGGATGCAGACCAATGCGGTCACCGACGAGTTTGGGCGTCAGCACTGACCCTTCGATAACCTGGGCTATCGTAAACGTAGCGACAACACCCAGCAGGTGCCACAACGGGTCCGGTTCAAGGACTACCGTAAGGCTCGCCAGAGCAATGCCGAAAACAAAACCGAGGTAGGGCACGAAGCTCACCAGACCCGCCACTACACCGATCGCGATTGCGAACTCCAAGCCAACAAGGCTCAGACCCAGCGAGTAGATAATCGCCAATGCCAGCATCACCAGCACTTGTCCGCGCAGAAACGCACCGAGCATGCTGTCTGTTTCGCGCGCGAGCTCAACGACAGTGCTGCGTTGGCTGGCCGGCAGCAACGCGCCAAGATGCGCGATAAAAACATCCCAGTCGCGAAGCATGTAAAAGGTCAGAATCGGGATCAGGAAAAGGCTCAGTACAGCGGCGGCCAGGACACCACCCGACTTACCCACTCCCAGCAGTATCTTGCCGCTCCAGCTCGCAACCATGTCGCTGTAGCGTGTCAGGAACGCGCCGATGCCAATGTCACCGCCCGGTTCGATCCGCAGCCAGCCAAGCACCGTCGGCAGCCAGACCTGCTCGATCTGCCGCGCGATATCCGGCAACGCCTGGAACAGAGCACTAATCTGGGTTTTGATCAGCGGCCCCACTAACAGAACGAGCAGCGCAAGCGACAGGAAAGTGAGCAGAAAAACCACGACGACCGCTAACGTTCGCCCGAGCTTGAGTTTCTGCAAACGATCAGCCAGCGGATCTCCCATATAGGCGAGCAGCGCGGCCGCGATGAATGGCGTCAGAACCGGCGCCAACAGATAAAAGAACCAGCCGAAAATCGCCATCGCGACCAGCCAGTTCAGGCGTAGATCAGATTGCACAGCTCACTCCCCGCTGCTCGCCCGGCGCGACCACGACCAGACATAATCAACGCCGCTGATCACGACGGTAACGAGAGTCGACGCACCCAGTATCGTAATCGTGATTTCGTCCGGCCAGCCGAACGCCGCGCGACTCAATACGAACATCAGGAACAGTAACTGCAGAGCAGTGTTCAGTTTGCTAACGCGGGTCGGCTCGCCCTGCACGGGGCGGACCAGAAAATTGTAGGCAGTCGCGCCCGCAACAATCACGACATCTCGCAAGATGACGACCGCAGCCAGCCACAGCGGAATATGCTGCGTGTATGCGAGGACAATAAAGGTTCCGGCGACCAGGAACTTATCGGCAACAGGGTCGAGCAATGCCCCGAGCCGTGAATGCCAGTTAAAGCGTTTCGCGAGATAGCCGTCAACGCCGTCGGAAAACCCGGCGAACCAAAACAACGCCAACGCCCAGCCAAAGCTCCCCTGCAGGATCAAAGTCAGAATCGGCGCTACCAGCGCAATGCGCAGCAGCGAAATCGCGTTTGGGATCCAGCTAAGGGGCATCTGCGGGACTGGGGTTCGATTCCCCGGGCGCGAAAAAGAAGTCCAAACCAGGCTGAGCTTCCGGACTGCCAAAACTACCCTCTTCCTCCTGTTCGAGTAGTCCTGCAAAACGCAGTGCTCGGCGAAGCCGCTCTGCGCCACCGCGTACTTCGACCTGATAACGGACAACGTCGCCGACAACAGCGGATATTCGGAAGCGTTCGATCAGGCTGACACCCGACAGCAGTTGCTGAAGGGATCCATACGCATCGACGCTCTGGATACCTGCCACGGAAAGCACCACCGTTTCCAGCGGCGCATTGCCGCCGACAGCAAATTCGGCCGCGAGCAAATCGGCAATCTGAGCCACTACGGTCTCAGGAGGCCCATTCCAGGTACGCTTCTCAGCGCCGAAAATATACGTCCAGCGATTGCGTTGAGCGGCGCCGGGACGCACTCGTCCGATGAGTACGGACTTCGCATCGTAGCGCCGCGACGCCTCGATAACTCGTTCGTCGAAACCGCCCCAGATGTCACTGAACGTCACACTCTGTAAGTCCGTAGTATCCTGCAGCGGAAAAACCAGCGGCAAACCTCGTTGCTGCGCAATCTCCAGCACACGTTCCCGCAGCAAGCGATTGCGGTCGATCGAACGTCCTTGTCGTTGCGTGCGCTCCGGATCGCCGGCAGCGATAAGTTCCCGCTCACCCTGCCCCCAGTCGACCGCCAGCCAAACCAACGTCAACGGTCGCTCGCGCCCCCAAACGGTCTGCCCCGCAACTCGCAACACCCGCTCGATCGCCTCACCATCGAACGATACCAACAGGGTATCCTCGGCGCCGGCCCGAAATTGCGTCACATAGGCACTTGGAAGCGGAAATAACTCGTCAATCGCCACCGAATTGCCGCCCAATTGCGCTCCCGAAACACGCCCTAACACCTCGATCAACGCCGTCTTGTACGCATCGTCGCGCGGATTGTCGGACCCCTTGTCCAGCGGCACTTCCGCCGTATACAACGTCGGCACCTCGACAGCCTGTGCGCCAGGCACAGACCCAAGCAATAACAGCAGTACCGACACCGCATAGACGAGCGCATGCCGAGTGGGTCCGATCGCACAAATAATTCGACTTCTTTGCAAGTGTGGTTTCCTCGTTCAGCGCCAAGCACTATTATATCGTCCTCACGGAGTATGCCACCCCCTAATGACCAATAAATCTCTTACCTACAAAGACGCCGGAGTTGACATCGACGCCGGCAACGCGCTGATCGAGCAGATCAAGCCCCTGGTGAAACGTACGCGGCGCCCGGAAGTGCTCGCCGGACTCGGTGGATTTGGCGGCATGTTCGCGCTACCGCCCGGGCGATATCGCGAACCAGTGCTGGTATCGGGCACCGACGGTGTCGGTACCAAACTGATGCTCGCGCAACAACTGCAGCGCCACGACACGATCGGCATCGATCTGGTCGCGATGTGTGTCAACGACGTACTCGTGCAAGGAGCTGAGCCCTTGTTTTTCCTCGATTATTTCGCCTGTGGCAAACTCGACACAGAGGTCGCCACGGCAGTTATCGGCGGTATCGCCGAGGGTTGCGTGCAAGCCGGAGCGGCACTGATCGGCGGCGAAACGGCCGAAATGCCCGACATGTATTCAGACGGCGAATACGATCTCGCCGGCTTTACGGTTGGCGCCGTCGAACGCGAAGACATGATCGACGGTCGCGACATCGCCGCCGGAGACGCGATTATCGGCATTGCTTCCAGCGGTCCGCACTCCAACGGCTATTCTCTGATTCGCAAAGTACTGCAACGTGCGCCGCACGATGACATCGATGGCGCACCGGCCAGCGAACAACTGCTGCAGGCGACGCGCATTTATGTCAAGCCGGTGCTCGCCTTGATTCAGGCAGTCGAGGTAAAGGGCCTGGCCCACATCACCGGCGGCGGCATCACTGAGAATATCCCGCGTATTCTTCATCGCAGTATCGACGCCGAAATTGATACCCGCAGTTGGTCTCGTGGCCCCATTTTCGACTGGCTGGCCGATACCGGCGATATTCAAATCGCCGAGATGCGCCGAACCTTCAACTGCGGCGTCGGCATGGTTGTGGTTGTCAGCAATGGCCTTGCACGGAACGCTATTCGGGTTTTGGGCAAACACGGTGAAACAGCCTGGAAGATCGGGCAAATCGTCAGCAGCGATGCCGATTCACCGCCAGCTGTGCGATATATCCCGTGACCGAGCACTGCAAAACCGCGATCCTGATATCCGGGTCCGGAACCAATCTACAGGCATTTATCGATGCGACGAAGAACGGTAAATCCAGTCTCAAGATATGCGTCGTCTTCAGCAACAACGCAGACGCTTTTGGTCTGCAGCGAGCCGAAAACGCCGGTATCGCCACGGCCTGCGTACAGCACGTCGACTATCCGGATCGAGCGTCTTTTGACAAAGCCGTTATCGCGGAGCTTGATCGCTTCGAGCCCGAACTGTTGATTCTGGCTGGCTTTATGCGAATTCTAAGCGCGGAATTTGTGAGTCACTACGCGGGCCGAATATTAAACATACATCCGGCGCTGCTGCCAAAGTATCCTGGCCTCAACACGCACCAACGTGTTCTGGATGCGGGTGACGAATGGCACGGCAGTACGGTGCACTTTGTAACCGAAGTTCTGGATGGCGGGCCGGCAATCATGCAAGGACGACTCGCTGTGGTTGCCGGTGAGACCGCAGAGGAACTCGCACTGCGTGTACAGGCGGTAGAACATCGAATCTATCCGCAAGCCGCTGATTGGGTGGCGACAGGCAAGGTAAGGCTTAAAGACCGCAGAAGCTGGGTGGATGGCAGACCGACGAACGAACCGATTGTGCAAACCTATTAGTGGTCCGTTGGAAGAGGCTGACTTCCAACCGGGAAACGTAGCGCGAACTCCACTCCTGGTGCCGCATTCATTAAATCCACCTTGCCGCCCATTGCACTCGTTAGCTGATGCACGATGGCAAGGCCGATACCCGTACCAACAGTTTCTCGCGTCAGCTCCGATTCGGAGCGGTAAAACAGCTGGAATATTTTTTTCATCTGGTCCTTTTCCACTCCGGGGCCGTAGTCCCGAACCGAAAACAGGACATCGCCGTCACCCGACAGCCGGCTGCTGATATCGATAGCCCGAATATCGGCGTTGCGGGAAAACTTGATGGCGTTGTCCACCAGATTGATAATAATCTGAGCAAAACAATCCTCGTCGATATTGATTCTCGCAGCATCGGCGTCCGCTGCACGGTTAACCCTGAGTTCGAAGCCCGCACGCTCAATCTGACTCGACACCTTTGACACGATATTGCTCATCAGTTCCGCGACTTCCACCGACTCGATGTCGAAGTTCGGTTCGCTTCTCGTGATGCTGGCGAGCTGCAGAACGTTGGAGATAAGCCGTGACAGACGCTCCGACTCATCATGTATGAACTCATAATAGCCCTGCCGCTTGTCCTCCTCGGCCCAGCCCTCTTTCAGCATTTCGCCGTACATTCGAATGGACGTCAGCGGCGACTTGAGCTCGTGACTTACTGCGGAGACAAAGTCCTGTTGTTGTCGGGAAAGGCTGATCTGGCTCAACCCGAGTCGATACAAGATAAGAAATACGCCGGCGAAAACGACTGCCAGAACGAGTGTCACCCAGCCGAGAACCTTGCCGCCTGGCCCAGCCGGCAATTGCGTAACACTGAAAATCAGCTCCAGACCGCTAAAAGGCGCACTCAGGCGATTGCGATACAGCAACGCGCCGTCCAGATCCGCGGCAACGTCTGAATAAGCATCGCTGCTGCGCCCTCCTAACGTGTGAATCACATCATTCTGGTAGGCCAGAATAAGACTCGACATGCCCGACAACGCTGTCTGTTCGAAACCTGCAGCGATGATTTCCCGTGTAAAGGTGTCTCGATTGATTAACACACCTTGGGTATATCGTTCACCGTCACGCCATACTTTGCGGAACAAGACGAAATGACCACTATCGAGCAAACTGAATTCGAACGGGTCCACTTCGCTTTCGAAGGTATTGATGCGCAGATCGGTCAGCCCGCCGACGTTCGCGATTATTGCATCGGCGTCTTCAAATACCGCGGACTCCGGCAAGGCGGTTTGCTCCAATCGCCTGCTGCGTGAAGAATCGGCAGTCCGGACTGCATCGAGCTGTTTCTTGACATCCTTGCGTTCGAGCAGCTCACTTTTTTCCTGCAGATTGGCATCGAGCTTCAGGTCGCTGACTTTCGCGAAGCTGTTACTACGCCCGTCCGCCGACCCCTGTTCACTCTCCGCTTGACGGGACTCCAGACCGGTAGCGACAGCCTGACCGGCGTCATAGACATTTCGGCCGGACAGATTGAGGTCATCGAAAACCTGTTGGCTATCCACTGCCTCGGTTTTCGCAAGCACTTTGGCGACGCTCTCTGCCAGGGCAGCCGTTTCTGCCTCGGATGCGTCAGTTTCGTATTCCTCCATCGGCAACTCTACGGCGGGTTCCGCAACCGGCTCCGGCATACGCGGCCGAGACCCCATCGCCTGCCGAGTTTTCAGCAAACGGTTGTCGACAAGAATTGATCGAATATCCTGTGCTGCCTGCCGCCGTTCAGCGTACTCGGAGTCATTGATACCAAGACTGACAGCCTCTGTGCCCGCGGGGGGCAATATCGGTGTACTGAAAACGCCCTCGTTGTCGACCTGAAAGTAACCCAATACACCGGGCAGGTCTTGCTCAGGCGGAAACGCGGACAGCGGCGAGCGCTGCACAAATTTCCCGCTCGGATCACCGGAGACAATCAAGAACGTGTAGTCGCCGAACGACCGGGCGTCGGCGGAACTGACCATTTCTCTGAGACGAGCATCGATGCGATCGGTCAACGCCTCCGCAACTCCGCGGTACTGATGATAGGACTCCCACTTGAGTTGGCCATAGGCTTGCCAGATCAGGACTGCGGTTGGTACAGCGAGTGCCAGAAACACCAGCAGCAGCAGTTTCTGCAACCCACGCTTGTCGAAGCCTCCGATCAGCTTGTTTGCGAACACGCTCTAATCCTCTGCTGCAAGACGATAACCGGCACCGCGTACTGTTTTGAGATACTTCGGGTCCTTCGGGTCCACTTCGATCTTGCGGCGTATTTTCGCAATATGGATGTCCACCGTTCGTGTCTCTATGCCGAGACCGCGCGCATAGCCCCAGACTTTCGACAGCAGCTCCTCCCTGGAGACCGGGCGATCGCCGTTTGCGGCAAGGTAACTCAAAACTTCGATCTCGCGTTTGGTAAAGGCAATCGCTTCGCGACCGCCGGTGCCGCTGAGATTTTCGGTGTCGATCTCCAGCTTACCAATGTTGAGCGTCCTTGCTCGCTCCTGTCCGCCACGCGAACGTCGCAGCACCGCCTCAATGCGCAACACCAACTGCTGAATTGAAAACGGTTTCGCCACGTAGTCGTCGGCGCCAAGTTTCAGGCCGTGAATAATCTCCTCATCTGAGGTTTTCGCCGTCAACATGATGATCGCCTGATCGCGATCCACGGCGCGAATGGCATCGCAAACCTCATAGCCGTCCTTGCCCGGTAACATCACGTCCAGCAGGACGAGCTCGAACTTACCCGTCAGCGCTTTTTCGAGTCCTTCGGGCCCGGTCGCCGCACTATCAACGTCGTAGCCGTGGAAGACGAGCACGTCGATCAGACCCGCCCGAATTGCCGCTTCGTCTTCCACTACCAGTATGCGTATCGATTTACTCATCAGAACATCAGGCTAGCACTCATGTGTCACCCGCACAGTGCTCCCTTGTAAGGTTTTTGTAAATTCCATGCTTCGCATTTTACGAATTTGTGTCTTATTTGATTGGTCGCAGAAACTTAAGATTCCCGCATCGAAACTTTCAATGCGCACTGCGCAAGCTATCAGGAGGCGGCACCATGGCGTTAATCAATCGTATCTCAAGACTTTTCAAGGCAGACTTTCACGGCGTTCTGGACAAGATCGAAGAGCCGGAACAGCTACTCAAGCAGGCCATCCGTGACATGGAAGATGACCTCGCCAACTCCGAGCAACGCGTTGCCTTGTGTACACACCATCAGGACGCCCTGTCGGTGCGCAAGGGCGAACTAAAGAGCACGGTCGCAGAGATCGACGCACAACTCGACCTTTGCTTCGAATCCGGGGAAGACGAACTCGCGAAAAGTCAGATCAAAAAGAAGCTCGAGGCAGAAAAACTCCTGAAGCGCTTGAGCGTAAAGCACGCATCAACCAGGAAAACGCTTGAGGAGCAGCGAACGACGCTCGACGAAAACAGGGCAACGCTCGAAAGCCTCCGACAGAAAGCCGAACTGTTCGCGCAGCGGACGCCCGGCGAGTCCGGCCAGAACTCGGAACTCGGCGATCTTGCGTGGACGGCGCGGGACCTGACCGTGGATGACAATGAAATCGAGATCGCCTATCTGCGCGAGAAAAATGCGAGGAAGGCATCATGAAGCGCCCGACATTCCTGCACGGTGTGCTTGTCGCTGCCGTACTCGGCTTTTTCGCGAGCGCCATCGTCGCGACCCTCACGCCCTTCGTAAGTCTTGGCGCGGTACTGCGTCTTGTCATACCCGCACTTGCATTCGCCTACTTGCTGTACCTGTTTAGCCGCAGCAACGAGCGACTCGGGCGCGTCGTCACTTTGTCGGCATGGGGCATGCTGGCCGCGATCACGTGGTGGGTGAGCCCTCCGCTACCGCTCTATCTGCTGATCCACGTCGGCTCGATCTGGCTGGTGCGTTCCTTGTATTTCTACTCCGGCGTGATGCCGGCGCTCATGGACCTCGGGATCAGCACCTTGAGTGTCTCCGCGACTGTCTGGGCGATCACCCGCTCCGGCAGTGTATTCCTGGCGACCTGGTGCTTCTTTCTTGTGCAAGCCCTGTTCGTCGCCGTTCCGGCGACGGTACGAGACGGCAGTAAAACACAGCCGGACACCACGCCGGATAACGAGACCTTCGAACAAGCCCGACGACAAGCCGATCAGGCACTGCGTCAGATGTTCACCCAATAAAAATTCCAGTCACCATTTAAACGTAAAGGAAACGAATTATGAAAACCAAACTTCTGGGCCTGGCCCTTTTCCTGGCCACCGTGGCATCGGTCGCGTACTACCCGCAACTGATGGCCAGGGGCATTCCCGCGCCGCCAATTGATACGCCAGTGGTAAACAGCGACAAAGCCAAGATCGATGTCGTTTTTGTTCTGGACACGACCGGTAGCATGGACGGTCTCATTGAAACAGCAAAAGAGAAGATCTGGTCGATAGCCACGACCATGTCATCCGCTCAGCAATCACCGGAAATACGCATCGGGCTGGTTGCCTTTCGTGACCGCGGTGAGGAGTACGTGACCAAAATAGTGCCACTTTCCGACGACCTCGATTCTGTCTACGCAGCATTGATGGATTTCGAAGCAGCCGGCGGTGGCGACACACCCGAGAGCGTCAACAAGGCACTCTACGATGCGGTACACAACATGGCATGGAGCCAGCAGGAGCAGGCGTATCAGGTGATATTCCTTGTCGGCGACGCACCGCCACACATGGACTATAACGAGGTCCGTTATCCTGAGATCATCGCGTCGGCGAATGCGAAAGGCATTGTCGTCAACTCAATTCAATGCGGCGAAATGGCATCGGCAGTCGCACCGTGGACGCAGATCGCAAGCCTCGGCGGCGGCAGCTATTTTCAGGTTGAACAGGCCGGCAGCGCGGTCGCATACGTAACCCCGTTTGACCAGGAAATCGCGGATCTATCGGCAGAACTCGACGACACACGACTCTACTACGGCACCGAGGACGTGAAAGAAGACATGCGTGCAAAAGTAGCGGCAACCAACAAATTGCACGAGGGTGCATCGGTCGCCTCGCGTGCACGCCGCGGTGTCTATAATGTCTCGGACAGTGGTCGAACAAACCGCCTCGGCAGAAACGAACTGGTCGCGGCAGTGGTCTCCGGCGCAATCGATTTGAACGACATTGAAGCAGAAGCGCTACCGGAACCGATGGCCGACATGCCACTGGAGGAAAAGAAGCGTCTGGTATCGGACCTTGCGGGCAAACGGGAAGACCTGATGCAGCAAATTCAGGATTTGTCGAAAGATCGCGATGGCTATCTGGCCGAGAAAGTTGAAGAAGCCGGCGGCTTTGAAGATTCGCTCGACCGCCAACTCTACGACGCAGTCAAGAAACAGGCGAAAGCCGTTGGCCTCGAATACGAAGACGGCCCGGCGTACTAGCTAATCGGGGTCGAACCGGTTTTATTCAGAGAAATTCGGTTCGACCCTGTTTATTCGGAACCTCGCCCGGACTAGTCACTAATGTGTTCGCAGCCTTGCTTGATTCTTGTTTGCACTCGTCGATCACGGCCCCGCATAAAGGCCCTGAACAGCACCGGCACAAGAAACAACGTCAGAATCGTCGCAACGAACAGGCCGAATACCATACTGGTAGCAACCGGCCCCCATAACAGCGACTTGCCGCCCAGGCCCGTTGCCAGCGAAAACAAGCCGGCGATCGTTGTCATCGCCGTCATGATGATCGGCACTACCCTGCGCCGCGCCGCATACATCACGGCATGCAAGGGGCGCATGCCCATTTCGATACGCTTGTTTGCGGCGTCGATCAGTACAATTGCCGAATTCACCGCGATCCCCGTCAGTGCGATAATGCCGTACAGTGTGTAGAGACTGAGCGGATTGCCCGTAACGTATAAACCGAGCACCACACCTGTGAATGCCATCGGCAAAGTCGTAACGATCAGCAATGGCTGAAAGTAGCTGCGAAACTGGGTCGCTAATATCAGGTACATCAACCCGATACCGAACAGGAACAAGATCACCATGGCATCCAGGCTTTCCTGTATGTCGTCGAACGCGCCGGAGAAATCCAGACTGGTGTCCGGGTATTCAGACTGAAGTTTCGCCCACTCACCCACAAGCTGCGTGTTTGCGGCAACCGCATTGATTTTCAGCGGATCGAGGTCGGCCTCAACCGTTATCGAGCGGCGATAGTTGTAGTGCCGAATGGTGCCGGAACTGCGACTGATCTTCGCCGTCGTCAGTGCGCGAAATGTCGTTGTACCGCCCTGCGGCAACGCGATGGCGTCGTCGAGAATATCGCCGATATCCTGCAAAACCCGCCGCGGTCCGCGCACGCGCAATTCGACTTTCTCACCATCGTCCCGCGTAAACGCGACGATCTCGCCTTCCACATGCAAACGCACCAGCCGCGCAACCGTTCCAGGGCTCAAACCCGCCTGCCGAATCGCGCGCTCATCAAGTTCGAGCGTCAGCTCAAAACGCCCGGGTACGTCGTTGTCGAGAACATTGGACGAACCATCAATACCCTGCACGATTGCCTTGACGGCATCTGCTGCAGCTCGAAGCTCAAGGTAATTGTCCGCGCGGACCTGAACTGAAATATCTTTCGCGACCGGCGGTCCACCCGTCAACTCAAAGAATGTAATATCGGCATCGCCGGGCGTGGACACAGCGATATCGCGGACCGCATTGACGATATCGTTTACGTCGCGGCCGCCGGAACTTCTCGGCTTCAGAGAAACCTGAATCTGACCGTACTGATCACCAAACAGAGCTTCAGTGTCGGTGAACTTGATACCGCTCATGCTGGTAATCGCCCGCAGCTCATCGCTCTCGATCAACGGCTGAATACGACTGCGAACGCGCTCCGTGTGTGCGAGAGTTTCCTCGATTGGGGAATCCGCCGGCATTTCTACGTTAATGTAGAACATGCGAATAGGATCGAACGTAAAAAACTCAACCCTGACCTGCTGAGTTACGACACCTGCGACCGCGATAGCAAATGCGACGCCGGCCACAGCAAAGAACCGGGCGGGTTTGCGGAAAACGTACGCCAGCGCCCGGGTATAGCTAACACGAACCCGGTGCGTCCAGCGTCCGCGCCAATGGTCCAGGGGATTCGCTCTGGGCGGCGATTTTTGCACCGAACCAATCACGTGAGACGGCAATATCCAAAACGCCTCGATCAGGCTGACGAGAAGACCGATGGTAACCACCAGCGGAATAACCAGCATGAAGTCGCCGACGATGCCGGGCAACAGCATCAGCGGCAAGAATGCCGAAATCGTCGTGAACACGGCCGATGTAACCGGCTGCCCGACCTCTCGTAAGGAATCGATGGCGGCCGATATCACCTCCTGCCCGCGCTGCAGACGATAATAAAGCGCCTCGACCATGACAACAGCATCGTCGACCAACATGCCCAGCACGATAACGATGCCCAGCAACACAGAAACGTTCAGCGTATTCCCGGTGACGTTCAGCACCCAAAACGTTCCGGAAATCGAAAATGCAATCCCGAGCGTAACAAAGGCGGCGATTCGAAAGCCAAGAAACAGCCAACAAACACCGAGCACCAGTACCAATCCAACGGCAGCATTGGTTTGCATGACACTCAATGCCTTGCGCGTCTGCGTCGTCTGATCATCCGAGAGAATCAGGCTGATGCCCGACCCGACCAACAACTCGTTCTTGGTATCGACGTAGGCGTTTATGCGATCAATGAGATCCAGTGTATTGGTAAAACCGACTTTGGTAATTGACATCGACACAGCCGGACGTTCGTCGAACTTAACAAGCTGTTGTGCATCTTCATGTCCACGTCGCACCGTCGCGACCCGGCCCAGCGATATCTTGCTCTGCGGCGCACTTCTCGGCGCGATCAGGAACTCCGCCAGGTCCTCGGGTTTGGTGGTTTTACCGCGTACGCGAATCTGCCATGCCTCGTTCGTTACGTCAATTTTCCCCGCTGAAACGTCGCGATACGACTCGCGTAACTGATCGGCAATATCGACCGCCGTGATGCCGTAGGCGGCAACTGCCTGCGGATTGATCTCAACTTGTAACTCCGGCTCATTGAATCCGAAAGCCTGCACCCGGTCGACACCCGAGATACGTTCTATTTCTTCTTTGATCAACTTCGCCCGCCGGCGAAGCTGTTCGTCGTCCGCCTGGCCGACAACGACGACCATCGCGGTCGGAAAACCATTTGACGAGGTAATCTCCAGAATATCGGGGTCTTCAACGTCGTCCGGCAATTCATCGTTGGTCTTGCTCTGTATTTCGCGCCGCAAATCCGTTATGCGCTTGTCGAAGTCTCGCTCGTTGAGCTCTCGAAAACGCACCAGAATGTTCGAAAAATTTTCACGCGACGAACTGCTGACAAAGCGAATGTCGCTGACGTTCCGAAGCGCATCTTCCAGTGGAGACGTCACCAATTCTTCAACATCCGCCGCAGTGGAGCCTGGCAACACGGTCGTGATATTGACGAAATTAAAGTTGATCTCCGGGTCCTGCTCGCGCGGCATATGCAGGTAGGACAACAGGCCCATCGTCAATACCACTGCAAACAGGATATTGACCAGCGGGTGATTGGTCAGCAATGTGCGATAGAAATTCATTCGTCGGCAATTAGCAGCTCATCACCGTTCTGCAACCGCACATGCCCGCGCGATACGATCGAAGTGTCATCCGGCATGTCCAGGGCCGCAGGACGACCTTGCTGCGCGTTAGGAATCTCCACAAATTCTGCGACGCCGTCGCGCGCGACGAATACGCCGAACACCGACCCGCGTTGCACGATTAACTCCACCGGCACGACGCCGGCAGTCTCTCGCCAGGCGATCTCCCCGCTGGAGCCGATAGTGGCAACGTCCCCCAGAAACCTGAAGCGCGCTCGCAAGCGACGCGTGTCCGTTTCGATGACGTCGGACAGACGCAGCAACTCAATCGAATACTCGCGATCAAGACTCAAATATCGTAAGTCTTTTGCCACCAACATTTGCGCCGCATAACGAGGGTCAAGCTCCACATCAACCTCACGCTGGCTCGTCTGCACAACGGTGACAAGTTGGGAGCCTGGCTGCGCAAAGCTACCAACCTGCGCCTGACGCGCCACGACGGTCGCATCGAATGGCGCACGGACGCGTGTTCGCGCCAACGCCAGTTCGGTAACTTGAATTGCCACCAACTGCCCCTGTCTATTGGCCTGTAAGACCGCCAGGTTTGTGCGCCGGTTGATGAGTTCGTCGTCAGAGATGAAGTTCCGGGTCAACAACTCTTCGGCTCTTTGCAGCCTCTGCTTCGCCTCAACGAGTTGCGCATCAAGCGCATCAAGACTGGCGCGCGCCGCTGCAAGTGACAGTTTCGCGTTGTCGTCGTCCAACTGCACCAGCAACGCGCCCTTCTTGACGGTGGTGCCGACGTCAGCCACGACCTTCTCGATTAACGCCGTAACCTCGGATGTGACAACGGCACGGTTCGCCGACAAGACGCTCGCCGGAGCACGCAACTCGCGCTCAATACGCAAGTCCGCGAGGCGCTCGACGGACACCGGGATGGGTTCTGCCAGCCCGATGCGGTAGCAAAAGATCAACGGCAGTAAGAGCAGAGTTTTCTTGGGCATGTTGGTTGTAACCGGATGAAAGGTGATCATCGCGTATCATGTAAGAGAATCATCGAAAACGGAAGGACTTTGGCGAATCGGTAACAAGTCGCTTTGGGGTTCCCGCGTGTCAAGGTGCGCTGCTGTCGTGCCACACTCTGAGCAGCCTGTTGAAAAAGTCTCAGGCGAGTGCGAGGCAAGGCTAAGACGACTGAGAAAGCACAGCGTACATGCGAGTACACGAGGATTTTGAGGGCGTTTTTAACACCGTATCGCGCCGACTGAGGCTTTTTCAACACGCCGCTAGGCAAGAAGCCGTAAATGGGCAATTGCCCGCAGCAGACCATCGGTGTTCACGTAACCAATATGGCGGGGGCTGTCTATTTTGTTGCCTTGAAGACCAAGCAGCTTGTCCGCTTCGTTGACCTCCTTCCGGTATCTTTCCATAAAATTCGAGTCCACCACGGACCGGCAAATAACCTTGGCCAACATCGTCCCTATTTTGTCGCACAGGCCAAACACACCGCCGTCCGTTTCCATCATGCCGTTGAAAAACAGGTTGGGTATCGTGGGGTGGAAGGCCGTTACCTTCAGATCGGGCCGCACTCCGCCGCGATAGTCCACCACCCCTCTATTAAGGAAAGGCAAACTGGCGCGGTACCCGGTGGCACATATGATTTCGTCGACCTCATCAATTTCGCCACCTTCAAACTGGACCCTGCTGCCCTCAAGCTTCATGACCGGCCCACGTGGCAACAAACGCCCGTGGCCGAGGTGCTGTAATACTTCGCTATTTATTATTGGATGGCTCTCAAGAGGTGCGTGCTCAGGAGTCGGTAGGCCAAAGTTTTCAGGTCTGCCAACAACTGTTTCAAGAAGGGCAGCCAAACTAGGCGGGTTAAACCAGGCTGGCAGGCATAGCGGAACCGTCTTTAAAAAGGCATCTGTTGGTTTGCCCATGATGAACTTAGGAAAGAACCAATGCCCTCTGCGTAAGCTAAGGTAGGCCTTCTTAGCCTCACGAGCCGCATCACAAGCAATATCAGCACCGGAGTTGCCACAGCTCACAACCAGCACTTTCTTGTCGCGTAGATCGGCGGCGTTAGTATGAGTAACGCTGTGACGGATAGTGCCGGAAAAAGACCCGTCGAACGAGGGCATAACGGCATCCCACAGAGTGCCAGAACATACTACGAGCGCGTCAAAAATACATGACGCTTCGCCCACCGCTACCTGCC
>CAZZKW010000025.1:3207-21966 GCA_964654975.1 uncultured Woeseiaceae bacterium | reverse complement strand
GAACATACTACGAGCGCGTCAAAAATACATGACGCTTCGCCCACCGCTACCTGCCAGCGCCCGTCGTCCAGTCGCTCACTTTTGCTTACTTGAGCACCAAATTTTATATGCGGCAGCAGATGCTCGTTTCGAGCGAAATTTTCCAGATAAGCCTGTACCTGTTCATGGCTCGGATAAGTGGCAGCGGTTTCGGGAAAGGGATGCCCCTCAAAAAAACTAGACGCTTGGTTCTTAGACGAAATAAAATGAGCGGATTGATACATGGGAGACCCGGCGGCACTGATGTCCCATATGCCACCGACGTTGCTGTTTTTTTCGAAAACGGTGAAATCAAGGCCAGCAACTTTGAGCGCCCTGGCCGTGGCAAGGCCGGCTGGTCCGGCGCCAATGATAGCCACTTTGGTCATCGGGGTAGCTCGCGGGAGTAAGGCAGGGAGGCGATAGAGCTTAAAACAGCGGCGCCATTGTTGTCAGCAGTATGTCAGTAAGATACGAATAGGTTGTTTTCGTCCATCCCACAATGGTTTGGGCGAAAACGACCGAGAAAGCGCAGGGTACATGCGAGTGTATAAGCATTTAGAGGGAGTATTTAACGCCGTATCGCACTGACTGAGGCTTTTTCAAGGCGCATCTATGCCTTCGGCAATGTAACGCCGGTCTGGCCCTGGTATTTTCCACCGCGATCCCGATAAGACGTTTCGCAAGGCTCATCCGACTCAAAAAACAGCATCTGCGCCACGCCTTCGTTGGCGTATATTCTTGCCGGAAGAGTGGTCGTGTTGGAGAATTCCAGCGTCACGTGCCCCTCCCACTCCGGTTCCAGCGGCGTCACGTTGACGATAATGCCGCAACGAGCGTAGGTCGATTTGCCCAGGCAGATCGTCAATACCGTGCGCGGAATGCGGAAAAACTCAACAGTGCGTGCCAGCGCGAAAGAGTTCGGCGGAATGACACAAATGTCGCTTTGCACATCAACAAAGCTGCTCTCATCGAAGTTCTTTGGATCGACAACGGCGGAGTGGATGTTGGTGAAAATCTTGAATTCGTCCGCACAACGCACATCGTAGCCATAACTCGAAGTACCGTAAGAAACGATTCGACCCTCGCTGTTCTCACGCACCTGCCCCGGTTCGAAGGGTTCGATCATTGCCTGCTCTTTCGCCATGCGGCGAATCCAGCGATCCGACTTAATACTCATTTGGAAGTCTCCACCACAATGTTGCCGAATTTCGAACGGTAATCCGCGCGTTGTGCCGCCTGTGCCGTCGCAATACAAACCGCGGCGTCGCGATACGCGGCGGCGGCCGTCGATTCCGGATCCGCAATAACGGTGGGTGTGCCACTGTCGGCATGCTCGCGGATTTTAGCGTCCAGCGGCAGCCGCCCGAGCAAAGAAACCGCGAAATCGTCAACCATTTTTTGCGCGCCGCCAGCACCGAAAATTGCCTCTTCGTGTCCGCACGACGAGCAAACATGCGTGCTCATGTTTTCGACAACACCGAGCACGGGGATGGAAACCTTGCGAAACATTGCCAGCCCTTTGCGCGCGTCCAGGGTCGCGATATCCTGAGGCGTCGTCACAATCACTGCGCCTGACACCGGGATCTTTTGCGACAGTGTGAGTTGGATATCCCCGGTACCCGGCGGCATGTCGACGATCAGATAATCGAGGTCCTGCCACTGTGTTTGGTGCATGAGTTGATTCAACGCCGAGGTCACCATCGGACCCCGCCAGACTATCGGTTGATCCGGGTCCACCAGAAACCCGATCGACATGACCTGCAGGCCGTGGCCGATCAGTGGCGCCATCGTCTTACCGTCTTCACTCACCGGTTGCTCACCCGTCAGCCCTAACATTTGCGGCTGACTCGGTCCGTAAATGTCGGCGTCCAATATGCCGACGGACGCGCCTTCAGCAGACAGTGCCAGAGCGACATTTACAGCAACCGTGGACTTGCCGACACCGCCCTTGCCCGAAGCAATCGCGATGATGTTCCTGATGCCCGGGATCGGCGTGAGATTGCCTTGCACCTTATGTGAAGAAATCCTCGTCGAAAGTTCGATATTGGCCGTCGCAGCGCCGGTATGAGCGCACAAATCGGCCGCAAGTTGCGCTCGAACCGCCTCAAGTCGGCTGACCGCGGGGACTCCGAGCTCGATCGTCGCGCTCACCACATCGCCATCCACTGCGACGCTCAGAACTCGGCCAATCCTCTCAAGTGGTTGACCAAACGCCTCTAACTCAATGGAATTGAGGAACTTATTCACATCCGATTCTGCTGACACGGTCACACTTCGCTGGCTGACATTAGGTAAAATTCGAGTGCGAATAGTCGGTTCTCCGAGCGTTCGCGAGCACATTGTAACGGAGCCGGCTGGCCGCTGAAAGCCAGTAATGGCGGGCGATGTGCGGGGTCCGATGTGGCATAATGCCGCGTTGGAGATTGGCGGAAACGATCTTTTGCGGCAACAAAACCCGCGGTCGGTCCGCTTTGCCTGGGCAAGAGCGAATAAGCGATTGGTATTACATAACACAATAAGAACCGCGAGCTAGTCGAATGGGCTTTCTTGCCTCGTTCCGCTCGGACCAAGTTCTGACACAGCTCATCGCTGAGCAGGACCCGCAGTCCCCTGCTGCGGAAAAGCTCGTGGAGAAACTGATCCGGGCAGGCAGCAAGGCTGTACCAAAGATAATCGACGCGCTGGCCCTCTCGGATAAGACCCACACAATGGTGCTGGTCGACATCCTCTCCGCGATGATCAATGACAAGAATCTGATCCTGTACAAAGAAGGCCTTGCGGATGGCAACGAACGCGTCGTCTCCGGAACCGCCTGGGCGTTATCGAGCTCAACGTCGTATAACGCCAACGGTTTGCTGGCGTTTTTCGAGGATGAAGAGGTTTCCAAGTCGGCGCTGATCGAAATCCTTCGAGTGCACAAGCAAGACCTGAGCGTTCACGAATTACTCCGCCATGCCTACGAATGCGAACCAAAAGAAAAAGCGGCAATTTTCAAGATTATTCAGGACACGATTAAACCCGAGATGGTTCCGGACTTGATCGCTCGCATGGGTGGCAAGGATCCTGTCATCAAGATTCACCTGATGCAGTTACTCACCAAATTCAACAAGGCCGAAATTACCCACGCGCTCGAAATGCAACTGTCGGACCCGAACAAGATGGTTCGCGGTGCCGCCCTGTCGGCATTGTCAACGCGCGATAGCGGCAGTATTAGTATCGAAAAGGTCGCCAAAGTCCTTACGGATGCGGACCTCGACGTTCAGGGCAAGGCGGTTGACGTACTGATCAAGATTAACCACCCGGACACGATTCGCTACCTGCTACCGGCACTCAAAGACGAATCGGAATATTCCCGGCGCGCGGCGGTCGAAGTCCTTAACGCCGTCGGCAGCGCCAATTCAGTGCAGGACTTGCTGGGCGCAATCAAGGATGACGACTGGTGGGTACGATCACGAGCGGGCGATGCCCTGGCCGAAATCGGCGGACCGAAGGTCATCGACTCGGTGGTCAAACTCATTTCGTCCGAAGACGAAGAAATCCGTCGTTCGGCGATAGAAATCCTGAATACGGCCAAAGACGAACGCGCGGTTGAAGGCCTGATCAAGGCAACCGACGACAGCGACTGGTGGGTCCGGGAACGCGCGGTCGATGCTCTGTCAAAAATCGGCAGCCCCAAAGCGCTGCCGACACTCGAAGCCATGCTCGGAAACGACCCGAAGACTGACACCGTCGTCGTACGGGCACTGGGCAAACTGGGCAACCACAAGCACATCGCTCAGATTGTGCCGCTATTGCAACGTCCTGAGCGCGATATTCAGGTTGAAGCGATCAAAGCTCTGGCGCAACTGGCGAATGAAACCCATGCGGACACGATTCGTACAGTACTAAGGAAGATCAAGCAATCCGACGAACATACGATAATCAACGCAGCGGACACGGCGCTGAAAAGTCTCGATGACCGCTACTCGGAAACCGTTATCGAAGAAAATGTACGTGCGGAGAAAATTGGCGCTCATACCAAGACGCTGCTGCTCGACAACGAAGATCTGGAGAAGTTGCTCGGCGCGCAACAACAGCAACAGGCTGAGGCCAGCACTGCAGATTCTGCCGTAGCCTCCCCGGCGGCGCCAACTGCGCCTCCGGTTCTCGACATTTCCAAGTTGGAACCCGGCGATATCCTCGACGGGCGTTATAAATACATCGAGAAAATCGGTAAAGGCGCTTTCGGTACAGTACTGCTGATGGAAGACGAAGTCGTCGACGAGCAATTGATCCTCAAGTTTCTTAACCCGAATGTTTCCTCCGATGAGGAAATGATGAAACGCTTCGTGCACGAATTGCGGTATTCGCGAAAAATCACGCATCGAAACGTTATTCGAATTTATGACTTCCTGCACCTGCAGGGTTGTTACGCTATTTCCATGGAATATTTCCCGTCGCACACCTTGTCCGGTGAGATACCCGACAGTAAACCGATGGATCTCAAGAAAGCCATCGGCTTCTCGCGCGACATGGCGACCGGCATGACAATCGCCCATCAGGCCGGCGTTATCCATCGCGATCTCAAACCGGCGAATATCCTGGTGAATACCGAGGGTCTGCTGAAAATCGTGGACTTTGGCGTTGCCGCCGCGGCCAGCAGCGGCGATACACAGCTCACCAAAACCGGCTACGTGATTGGCTCGCCAAAATACATGGCGCCTGAGCAGATATTGGGCAAGAAAGTGGACGAAACTGCCGATGTCTACAGCATTGGTGTCATCATGTACGAAATGGTCACTGGCATCCCGCCGTACAGTCGTGGCGACCACATGTCTGTCATGTACCAACACGTACAGGGCAAAGCCAAGCATTGCCAGGAGATCAACCCGGACTTGCCGGACGACTACGCCGGTCTTATTGTGAAAGCCATGTCCGTTGACAAGACCAAACGTTATCAATCCATGGACGAGCTAACCGAAGGGCTCAACTCGCTCAATTTCTGAGGCATGCAATGGCACGAATAGACGCCTTTCTAAAACTCGGACTCGCGCAGGGCTGCTCGGATATCCATCTGGCGGTTGGCATACCACCGATGCTGCGTATGAACGGCGATCTCATGCCCATCAAGTTTCGCCAGTTGTCGGATACGGAGCTTGAGTCCTACATCCTCGAAATACTCAGCGTTAACCAGAAAAAGTTGCTGCACAATGGGGACGATCTGGATTTTTCCTACGTCGCCGACGAAGGTGGACGCTTTCGCGTCAATGTGTTCCGGAAGGCAACCGGTTACGGCGCTGTGTTCCGTTACATCCCCGGCGAAGTGCCAACACTGGACCAGTTAAGCCTGCCGCCAATTCTCAAAACGTTTTGCGACTACCATCAGGGAATGGTGCTGGTAACAGGATCGACCGGGACGGGTAAGTCGACCACGCTCGCGGCGATGGTTAACCACCTGAATGCGACGCGCTCGCTCAATATTGTCAGTCTCGAAGACCCGATCGAGTTTGTCCAGCCCAGCAAGAAGGCACAGATCATTCAGCGAGAACTGGGCACTCACGTGCACAGCTTTGCGGACGGTGTGCGTGCGGCAATGCGCGAAGACCCCGATGTCATCATGGTCGGCGAGCTCCGCGACGCGGAGACAATTTCAATGGCAATGACCGCCGCAGAAACCGGCCATTTGGTGCTCGGTACGCTGCACACAACAAGCGCGGTAAAAACGCTTGATCGCATCATCGACGCACTACCGGGCGAACTTCGTGAACAGACGAAGGGCTTTCTCGCAATGAGTTTGCAGGCCGTCATCACGCAGGTACTGGTCAAGACTCCCGATGGCCGCGGGCGCCGGGCGATACTCGAAATACTGGTCAACAGCCGCGCAATCGCCAAATTGATCACCACAGACCAGACTCACCAGATTCCGTCGCAAATGCAAACCGGCAAGGATGTTGGCATGCAGCTTATGGACCAAACTTTGCTGGACGCGATCAATGCCAAGGAAATCGATCCGGACGACGCCATCCGCTTTGCCAGCGACAAGAAAAAATTCCAGCGCTTCGTAACGGATACAGACCTCGTCCCGACGATCGATATCGGCGACGAGTCGAAGCTTTAAGTCATGAATAAAATCGACAAGTACTTACAAGCCGCCCTCAAACAGAACGCGTCTGACCTGCATTTCGTTTCGGGTGACCCGATACGTTCGCGCGTACACGGCAGCCTGCAGGCGATGGCGGATGAAACGCTAACGGTTGAGTTTGCGCAGAAAGCGTTGAACGAAATCATGGACGGAACAATGCAGCAAGCGTTCGAGCGGCACGACTCCGCTGATTTCGCTTATGAAATTGAAAACGTTTCGCGGTTCCGCGTAAACGTATTCCGACACCTGAACGGCATAGGCGCTGTTTTTCGCGCCATTCCTTCCGAGGCGATGTCACTCGACGATCTAAATATGCCGAAAGTTGTTCGCAGTTTATGCCGACACACTCAGGGCATGATTCTGGTCACTGGCAAAACAGGCTCGGGCAAGTCGACCACGCTCGCGGCGATGATTGACGAAATGAATCGCCGTATGAAGGGGCATATCGTAACCATTGAAGACCCCATTGAATTCGTTCATACCGCGAAAGGCTGCCTGATTAGTCAGCGTGAAATCGGCGTCCACACACGAAGTTTCTCCGACGCACTGCACTCGGCGTTACGCGAAGACCCGGATGTTATTCTGGTCGGAGAAATGCGCGACCTCGAGACCATCAGTATTGCCGTTACAGCGGCGGAAATGGGTATTCTGGTGATGGGAACACTGCACACCAACGGTGCGGCCCAGACCGTTGATCGCATCATAAATTCGTTTCCCGCAGACAAGCAAAGCCACATACGTACAATGATTTCCACCTCCCTGCGCGGCGTCGTATCGCAGCAGTTGTTGCCAACAGTGCATCAACCCGGCCGCGCGGCAGCGCTTGAAATCATGATTAACACACCCGCGGTCTCGAACCTGATTCGACAAGGCAAGCTGGACCAGCTGGAGACGGCCATCCAGAGTGGCGGGCGCATTGGCATGAAAACGATGGACAACGCTCTGATGGAACTCGTCGACAAGGGCTGGGTATCGGGCCTGGAGGCTTACCAGCAGGCCAACAACAAGCACATGTTCGAGAAGGTCAAAGACACCGATTAATTTCCGCCGGCCATGGCATAATCGCGCCCATTGACACACGATCGCCGGCCACAATGCCTGACAAAAAAAGAAAAATCCTCGTAAGCAGCGCCCTGCCCTACGCCAACGGGTCCATTCATATGGGGCATCTCGTCGAATACCTGCAGACGGACATCTGGGTACGCTTTCAAAAACTTCGCGGCCACGACTGCATCTACGTGTGTGCCTCGGATGCGCACGGCACGCCGGTCATGCTCAAGGCCCGTGAACTCGGCATTTCACCCGAAGCGCTGACGGAACAAATATCCGCCGAGTTTGTTCGAGACTTTTCCGATTTCGGCATCGATTTCGACAACTACCACAGCACGCATTCGCCGGAAAACGAGGCCCTGGTCAGCGGGATTTACTCGACGCTTCGAGATAACGGCGACATCTATACTCGAACGATTGAACAATCGTATGACGAGCAGGAGGGAATGTTCCTCCCGGATCGCTTTGTGCGTGGAAGCTGTCCGCGCTGCGAAAGCGAAGACCAGTACGGTGACGCCTGCGAGGTTTGCGGCGCAACCTACAACCCCGAAGATCTGATAAACCCGATATCGGTACTGTCCGGCACCGCGCCCGTAACGCGCGAGTCGGAGCACTATTTTTTCAGGTTGAGCGAGTACGAGGAACGCCTGCGTGATTGGATGCAGAGGGCGAAACTCGACAAGAACATGCTCGCCAAACTCGAGGAGTGGTTCGAAGCCGGCCTTAAAGACTGGGATATTTCTCGTGACGCGCCCTATTTCGGGTTTCGAATTCCCGGCACTGAGGACAAGTACTTCTATGTCTGGCTGGACGCGCCAGTCGGTTACATGGCGAGTTTCAAAAACCTGTGCGATCGCGACTCGCGGCTCAATTTCGACGATTATTGGAACCCGGATAGCGACGCCGAGGTCTATCATTTCATCGGCAAGGACATCATGTATTTTCATACGCTGTTCTGGCCAGCCGTACTCCAGGGCGCGGGCTACCGCACGCCAACCAGCGTTTTCGCACACGGCTTCCTCACCGTGAACGGGCAGAAAATGTCCAAGGCCCGCGGCACCTTTATCAACGGCCGCACCTATCTCGATCATCTCAATCCCAGTCATTTGCGCTACTACTACGCCGCGAAACTCGGGCCGACGATTGAAGATATCGATCTGAATCTCGAAGACTTCGTCGCGCGCGTTAATTCGGACCTGGTCGGTAAACTGGTTAATATCGCAAGCCGTTGCGCCGGATTTATCAGCAAACGTTTCGATGGTCGGCTGGCTGACAAATTACACGACGAGGATCTTTTCGAGAGCTTCGCCGGGGCGGCGGATACGATCGCACAGCATTACGAAAACCGCGAATACTCCAAGGCAATGCGACTGATCATGACCCTCGCGGACAGCGCAAACCGATATATTGATGAACTCAAACCGTGGGTGATGATCAAGGAGCAGGATCAGGCAGAAATCGTGCAACAGGTCTGTACGCAGGGGCTGAATATGTTCCGCAGCCTGATGATCTATCTGACTCCGGTCATTCCGGCGGTCGCCGACGATGCCCGGGCATTCCTTAACGAGGACAGTTGGCACTGGAATGACGCCACCGCGCCGTTGCTGGGTGCTGCGGTGAACAAGTTCAAGCCACTGCTGACACGCGTGGAGCAGGAACGGGTCGACGCTATGGTCGAACAGTCCAAAGAATCCCTCGCCAAACGCGGCGGGTAAACTTTACAATAGAGACATGACAGAGATTGTCGTCATTCTCATCGCTACCGTTCTGGTCAACAACTTCGTGTTGGTCCGGTTTCTCGGGCTTTGCCCTTTTCTTGGCGTTTCCAGAAATCTGGAGGCGGCCACCGGAATGTCGCTGGCGACCGGCTTCGTTTTAACACTGTCGTCGGCAACCGCCTACCTGTTACACGAATACGTGTTGGTACCGCTGCAACTCGAGTATCTGCGGACCATCGGCTTCATACTCGTCATCGCCGCCAGCGTGCAGTTCACCGAAATCATGGTACGTCGCCTGAGCCCGATGCTGCATCAGGTGCTGGGCATCTACATTCCCTTGATTGCGACCAACTGCGCAGTCCTCGGCGTCGCGCTGTTGAACGTGCAGGAGTCCAAAGGTTTCGTACAATCGGTGTTCTTCGGCTTCGGCGCCTCGGCGGGCTTCGCCCTTGTATTGGTAATGTTTGCAGCCATGCGCGAACGACTTGAGGCGGCCGATATTCCCGCAGCGTTTCGCGGCACGGCAATTGCCCTGGTGACTGCCGGCATCATGTCGCTGGCGTTCATGGGCTTTTCCGGAATGGCGAGGCCTTGACGGAAGCGCATGTGGATCGCCATTCTGACAATCACCGCCATCGCACTGCTTGCTGGAATAGGACTCAGTTTCGCCACGCGCCGCTTGCCACCCGGCGCCAACGATCCCGTCGAGCAGGTCAATGAACTGCTGCCGCAAACACAATGCGCGCAATGCGGTTTTCCGGGTTGCCGACCCTTCGCAGCTGCCCTCGTCGAGGGCTCTGCGGCGATCAACCTGTGCCCGCCTGGCGGCGAAGAAACGGTTCTCCGCCTGGCTGATTTACTCGGGCGGGAAGCCATCCCGCTCGCGGAGTCTGCTGAACCGTCGGTTGCCGTTATCGATGAGTCACTTTGCATCGGCTGCACACATTGCCTCACAGCCTGCCCCGTCGACGCCATTGTCGGCGCACAGCAACTGATGCACACCGTCATTGCGAGCGAGTGCACCGGGTGCGAACTGTGCATAGCACCGTGCCCGGTTGACTGTATTCGCATGGACGTGCTCGCGTGAGCGCGCCAACCTATGACCTTGGCAAGCTGCACGGTGGTTTGCGCTTGCCATCAAAAAAAACCGCGTCAACGCGCGAGCCGATCCTGGACGTGCCGGTTCCTTCTCAATTGGTCTTGCCCATTACGCAACACGTTGGCGACCCGGCGCAACCGGTGGTCAGCATTGGCGAACGGGTGCTAAAAGGCCAACTAATCGCGGACGTTCACGGCACACTCGGCGCGCCCGTGCATGCCTCCTCGTCCGGCAAGATAGTCGCAATTGAGCCGTGGCCGGTCGCCCGTCGTAACGGCGATACCGCACCGTGTATTGTCATCGAGTGCGATGGCCGTGACGAGCCCATACAGCTCGCCGAAACGCCCATGAATTTCAGGACGCTGACTGCGGAGGCACTGCGAAGCAAAATATTGCAGGGTGGCATCGTCGGTCTGGGCGGTGCTGTTTTCCCGACAGCGCAAAAACTCATGCAGGCGCGCAGCTGCGAGATCGACCAACTGCTACTCAATGGGGTCGAATGCGAATCGTACATCAGTTGCGACGATTTGCTGATGCGGGAGCACGCTGCAGAAATTGTCAGCGGCGCGCAGATTCTGATGCACGCCTTGCGAATCGATGTGTGTTTTGTCGCCGTCGAAAGCGACAAGCCCGAGGCGATACACGCGCTCGGCGAGGCTTTGGACGAGATCGGTGATAAGCGAATCGTCGTCAAGCAAGTGCCGACGATTTACCCGTCGGGCGGCGAAGATCAGCTCGTGCAACTGGTCAGCAATCGCGAAGTACCCAGCGGCGGTTTGCCCTCGGACGTCGGCTGTCTGGTGCAAAACGTTGGTACCGCCGCCGCCATCCACGACTGGATCGTTGACCATCAGCCGTTGATTTCCCGCGTCACGACCATTACGGGTGATGGTGTTGCCCGTCCGGTGAATGTGCGAGCACGAATAGGTACGACGATCGCCGATGTTATCGAATTCACGGGTGGTTACACCGATCGTGCAGAGCAGCTGATCATGGGCGGCCCGATGACCGGCAAGTCCGTAACAACAGACCGGGTCCCGGTGGTCAAAGCGATGAACTGTGTGCTGGTGTCCTCGAAAACACCATCGCCAGGCCCTGAACTTCCCTGCATACGCTGCGGCGAATGCGCCGTCGTCTGTCCGGTACAATTGCTGCCGCAACAGCTTTTTTGGTATGCCTGTGCCGATGACGAAAAGAAGATGCGGGAGTTCGGACTCACAGACTGCATCGAATGCGGTTGTTGCGATGTCGTATGCCCCAGCCACATCCCTTTGACGGCAGATTTTCGCATTGCCAAAGACCGCATACTCGAACTTGCCGACGACAAGGCGCGGGCAGCGCGGGCACGACAGCGCTTCGAGGAACGCAACGATCGCCTGCAGCGCGCTCACGTTGAGCGAGATGCCGAACTCGCACAACAAAAAGCTTCCGTTCAGTCCGCTGGACCCGCCGCGATCGCAGAAATTCTAAAGCGCAAACAACAGCAATCGGAAGACGACGAGTAATGGAATTTCAGCGCCACGATGCACCGTTTCTGCGGCCGGAGGTCAACGTTTCGTCTGTGATGTTGCAGGTATTGGCCGCGCTCGCACCGGCGGCGATAGCACACGTCTGGTATTTCGGACCGGGGTTCATTCTGAATTTACTGATAGCCGCAGTTTTCGCCGCCGGTGGTGAGGCACTGATGCTAAGCCTGCGCAGTCGCAAACCGGAAACCGGATTAACCGACTACAGCGCTTTGGTAACTGCGGCGCTGCTCGCGTTCGCCCTGCCATCGCTCACGCCCTGGTGGGTCACCGCAACGGGGGCGTTGTTCGCAGTCATTGTTGCCAAACACCTGTACGGCGGACTGGGCTTCAACATTTTCAATCCGGCGATGGCGGGCTACGTTGTGGTTCTCGTTGCATTCCCGACGCATTTGAATCTCTGGGTCGCCCCGCACATGGGTGACCTTGACTACCAACACCTGAGCGTTCTGCAAACCTTGCAATTTACGCTGTCCGGATCGCTGCCGGATGCACTTACGTTCGACGCCATCAGTCGCGCAACGCCGCTAGACGTGATGAAGTCCGGCTTGAACAACGCCCGAACGGTTACGGAAATACGTGCCGTACCCGTGATGGGCGATTTCGGCGGTCGGGGCTGGGAGTGGATTGCCAACTTCCTCGCAATGGGTGGATTCTGGTTATTGATCCGGAAAATTATCCGTTGGCAGATTCCGGTGGGCGTTGGACTGGGCTTGCTGGTGCCCGCGACGATCATGTTCACGATTGATCCTGGCTCGCACGCCAGTCCCGGGTTCCATCTTTTTGGCGGCGCAACCATCTTGTGTGCGTTCTTTATCGCCACGGATCCAGTAACTGCTGCCACCAGCCCCAAAGGTCGATTCATCTACGGCATCGGCATCGGTTTCCTGATTTACGCGATACGACGCTGGGGCAGTTACTCGGACGGTGTCGCCTTCGCGGTCCTGCTGATGAACATGGCCGTTCCCGCGATTGACTATCTGACTCGCCCGCAGATCGTCGGTCACGGCAGGCGTGGCAAGCACGGTGATGACAATGCCTGAGCGGCCAATCTGGAAGAGCGGCGTAACACTGGCAATTATAGCTGCGGCCTGTACGTCGCTGGTCGCGCTAACCTGGCAACTCACTGCGGAACGTATTGAGACCAACAAACAGGAGTGGCTGGAACGCAGCCTGACGCCGGCGCTCGCCGGATTGTTTTTCGACAGCCCGGTTACCGAATCAATACTGACGATACCGCCGCCTCACGATCTTCCGGGATCCGGCGCCGCGCTCGTTTACCGCGTCTATGCCGAAGATGCACCGGTTGCGGCCTTGTTTATCATAACCGCACGCGACGGATACGCCGGACCCATTCGACTCATGGTCGGTATCGCCATGGACGGCACCGTGACCGGCGTGCGCGTCCTGGAGCACCGCGAGACACCGGGGCTCGGCGATCAGGTCGATATCACCCGCTCCGACTGGGTGCTGCAATTCGATGGCCGATCACTGCTCGATCCGGAACCGACAAGATGGGCCATCAAAGGCGACGGCGGCGAGTTTGATCAGCTCACCGGCGCTTCGGTAACGCCCAGAGCGATTATCAAGGCCATCAAGACAACACTCACTTACTTCGATGCCAACCGCGACGAGATATTCGCCACCGCCGCGGATGGCGACGACGGCGAAACGCAGGATGACGGATAATGTCTGAAGGACTGCTGGAACGACTCAAAAATGGTCTGTGGCGAGACAACCCAGGCCTCGTGCAGCTGCTCGGGTTGTGCCCGCTGCTCGCGGTAACGGCAACGTTCGTTAATGGCCTCGGCCTTGGTATCGCGACGCTGGCCGTGCTCACGGCATCCAATGCGCTGGTATCGGCAACACGTCGCTGGCTGCAACCCGAAATTCGCGTGCCGGTTTTCGTGCTGATTATCGCCAGCCTGGTCACCTGTATCGAGCTGATATTCAAGGCATGGTTCCCGGACCTCGATCGTTCTTTGGGTATCTTCATTCCGCTCATCGTCACGAACTGCGCTATCGTCGCGCGAGCCGAGGTGTTTGCCTCGCGAAACCCCGTCGGCTCAAGCATTCTCGACGGCCTGGCCATGGGCACCGGGTTCGCATTGTTGTTGATGGCCATCGGTGCGTTTCGCGAATTACTCGGACAAGGCAGCCTGTTTTCTCGAATGGATATGCTGTTCGGCGGGGAACCGATGCGTGGCATCGTACTCGCGGAGAACGGCTGGTTGTTACTGGTCTTGCCGCCCGGCGCGTTTTTCAGCCTCGCGCTGGCCATCGCCGCAAAGAATGCAATCGATGATCGCCGCCGCCGCGACGCTAACACATCGATTCAGCGCCGCGCACGAACCCTGAACCGCTAAGGCGCCGCATGAATACTGACAAGCGCATCGCTATTTACCGCACACTACGCGAGCGTACGCCGACTCCGACGACTGAACTGAATTTTGACGACCCGTTCGAGTTACTTATCGCGGTCATTCTTTCGGCGCAAGCAACGGACGTCAGTGTGAACAAGGCCACGGCAAAACTGTATCCGGTTGCCCGTACACCCAGGGCCATCCTCGGACTCGGCGTCGACGGCCTGAAGCCTTACATCCGGACGATTGGTTTGTACAACAGCAAGGCAAAAAACATCATCAAGACCTGCCGCGCTCTGATCGAGGAACACGACAGCGTCGTACCTCGCACACGCGCTGAATTGGAGGCGCTTGCGGGCGTCGGTCGGAAAACCGCGAATGTTGTTCTCAATACGGCCTTTGGCGAACCAACGATTGCCGTCGACACACACATATTTCGGGTATCGAACCGCACCGGCCTCGCGACCGGCAAGACGCCGCTGGAGGTCGAAAAACGTTTGCTCAAGATGACGCCGGACGAGTTCAAAAAGGACGCCCATCATTGGTTGATTCTGCACGGCCGTTACGTCTGTAAAGCAAGAAAACCGCTGTGCACGGAGTGCTCGATCATCGACTGGTGCGAATTCAAAAAGAAGCTCACCGCGTGATTTTCGGTCAGGATAGAAACGAGTTACGCAATATGTACAAGGACGCGTGGACGAAGTTCAGGAGCGAACAGCCACTGACACCACTACAGGCGCAAATAGCGGCCGTGGTGCAGTGGCACCCGGAGTACCACGACGCGGTCTGCGCCGACGACCTGGACAAGGACTACACACCCGAGGGCGGCAACAGCAACCCCTTTCTTCATATGGGCCTGCACCTGGGAATTCGTGAACAGGTAGCGACCGACCGTCCCGCAGGCATTCAGACTGTTTTCAAGGCGCTAGCAGGCAAGACCGGGGACAGCCATGACGCCGAGCATCAGATGATCGATTGCCTTGCAGAAACCCTGTGGGAGGCGCAAGGTCGTAACAGCGCGCCGGACGAGCGAAAATACCTTGAGCGTTTGCAGCGCCTGACGCGCTGAGCGACGTAATAAATTCAACCCGTTGCAGGTCTGGTTTGATAACTTCGGACGGAACCACCATGAGCGACCCACAATCGCAGTACTCGCAATACCCGGTTCACGGCGCCGGCCTCGGGCTGCGCCGACCGCTGGCCGACCAGTTGATGGCCGAACCACCGACTGACGTCGACTTTATGGAAGTTGCGCCCGAAAACTGGATACACGTTGGTGGCGCGCTCGGAAAAAAACTGCGATTTTTTACCGAAAGATACCCCTTCATACTTCACGGCCTGTCGTTGTCCATCGGCTCTCCCGCGCCGCTCGACGAGCAGCTGGTCCGGGACATCAAGGGCTTTATGGCAGAGCACAAC
The DNA here is from genome assembly GCA_964654975.1 of uncultured Woeseiaceae bacterium. Taxonomy (GTDB): domain Bacteria; phylum Pseudomonadota; class Gammaproteobacteria; order Steroidobacterales; family Woeseiaceae; genus UBA1847. Next base: position 6,649 of record CAZZKW010000025.1, on the reverse strand, counting down.
GCGGTCCTGTACTCCGAACACCTAAGCTACTGTGGCGACGACGGTCATTTGTACGATCTGATGCCAATACCGTTCACCGCGGATGCGGTGGATTACGTCGCCGGTCGAGTGCGTCGCGTTCAGGACATTCTCGAGCAACGCATCGCGCTGGAAAATATCTCGTACTACGCGCCGACCGACTCGACGATGAGCGAGAAGGATTTCCTGCTCGCGGTTCTCGAGGAGGCCGACTGCGATCTGATGGTGGACATCAATAACATCGTCGTGAACAGCATCAACCACCGCTACGATGCAAACGACTTCCTGCGCAGCATGCCAGCCGAGCGCATTCGCTACTTTCACCTCGCGGGACACTATGTAGAAGCGCCGGACCTCAGAATCGACACGCATGGCGCGGCCGTCGACGATCAGGCCTGGCAGTTGCTCGCCGACGCCTACGCACAGTTCGGGCCGGTACCAACGCTGCTCGAGCGCGATTTCAACTTCCCACCGATACCGGAGTTGCTGGACGAGGTGCGGCGCATCAAACAACTGCAGAGAGACACTGGATCTGTGTGTGCGGCCAATGGTTGAGCACCGGTCGTTCCAGGACAAGCAATACGCGTTTGCCGCGCACATTCGCGACCCCGAGCACACCGTTGCACCCGACGGTGTCGAAGATCGTCGTATGGCGATTTATCGGGAACTGTTCTTCAACAACCTCAACAACCTGCTCGGCACGTTTTTTCCGGTGCTGCGCAAGATTCACTCGAAGGAACGCCGGCGTTACCTGGTCCGTGAATTCATGAAAGTACATCGGGCGAAGACGCCTTACTTTCTGCAACTGCCGGAAGAATTCCTTGGTTTTTTGCAAGACGAATATCAAGCTCTGGATGATGACTACCCGTTCCTGACCGAACTCGCCCACTACGAATATGCCGAGCTCGCGCTGCGGGTGTCGAGCGAAGAAAACCCGGCTAACGGTGTCGACCCGGACGGAGACCTGCTAACGCAGGTGCCGGTTAAGTCTGTGCTGGCATGGGCGTTCGCGTACCGCTACCCGGTACACCGCATCGCGGAAGACTATCTGCCGACAGAACCGTCGGAAAACCCTTCCTACCTCGTCCTCTATCGGCAAGACGACGACCGAGTGCGTTTCATGGAGTTGAACGCGGTAACGGCGGCCCTGCTCGATGCCGTTGAGCACAACTCTGCCGAGGCAAGCGGCGAAACGCTGATTCGTGAACTCGCCGCAACAGTCAATTACCCGGACGTTGATGCCTTGATCAAACACGGCACCGACGCCCTCGAAGAAATGAAACAACTACAAATACTGATCGGCACACGAAGCGCCGGCTAGCGGAGAAAACGATGGAAAAATTAATAACACTAAAGAACCGTATCGTTGGGCAGTTGGATCCTGCGGGCGACTATGTGGCCTTGTTGCCGCTACGGCTGCTGATGGCGTATGAATTCGGCATGGCCGGCGTGAAGAAATTCAACGGCAACAACTGGTTCGCCAACTACCAGGATAATTTCCTGTTCCCGTTTAACTACGTCCCTGTAGAAATTAGCTGGTTCATGGCGACCTGGGCCGAAATTCTCGGCGGCTTGTGTCTGTTGTTCGGCTTGTTTACACGGTTTTGGGCATTCAGCCTGGTGATAGTCTCCATCGTGGCCATATCGGGCGTTCACTGGCCCGACGACTGGAACGGCCTCGCCGAATTGTGGAAAGGTTATGCGATCACCGACAAGGGCTTCGGTAACTATCGTGTGCCACTGTTGTTCATCGCCATGTTATTCCCGTTGATATTTCTCGGCGCCGGAAAACTGAGTCTCGATAATCTGCTAGCGAAGAAATTCTTGTAACAGTGCAACACGCCTTCAGCTGGGTCGATACTCTTTCATCGATTTTCGTTTTTGTTGTCGGCGCATTTCTGCTGACGATCGCGGTAATGTTCGTTATCGACGTTACCCAGACGACGCACACGGTACGCCGAAACTTCCCGGTCATTGGGCGGTTTCGGTACACCTTCGAACGCATGGGAGAGTTCTTCCGGCAGTATTTCTTCGCACAGGACCGCGAAGAAATGCCGTTCAACCGGGCACAGCGGTCATGGGTTTACCGCGCCGCAAAGGGTGTCGATAGCACCGTCGCTTTCGGCTCCACACTGAACCTGGCGAATACCGGAACGCCGATTTTCGTCAACTGCCCGTATCCAACACTCGAACGTGACACAGCACCGACCGAGCCGTTGCTCATCGGTCCGTACGCCGCGAAACCCTACAATGCAACATCCATCGTCAACGTATCGGCGATGAGCTTCGGCGCATTGTCCAAACCCGCTGTGCTGGCACTGTCAAACGGTTCTCGAATGGCGGGCAACTGGTTAAACACGGGCGAAGGCGGCCTCTCGCCGTGGCATCTTGAAGGCGGTTGCGACATCGTCTTTCAGATCGGTACTGCCAAGTACGGAGCGCGCGACGATGACGGCAATCTGAGCGACGAAAAGCTGCAGGAAATTGGCGACATTGAACAAGTCCGGATGATCGAACTGAAGCTCAGTCAGGGTGCGAAGCCCGGCAAGGGCGGTATTCTTCCGGCCGAAAAAGTCACAAAGGAAATCGCTGCTATACGAGGCATCAAGGCCGGTGAGGCGTCGATAAGTCCGAATCGCCACCCGGATATCAGCTCCGCGAATGATCTGCTGGACATGCTCAATCGTATACGCGACATCAGCGGCAAGCCGGTGGGATTCAAAGCCGTCATCGGTGCTTACGGATGGCTGGACGAGTTATTTGAGGCGATCAATCGCCGCGGCATCGAATCCGCGCCCGACTTTATCACTATCGACAGTGGCGACGGTGGAACGGGCGCCGCGCCCATGAGCCTGATCGACAACGTCGGTCTTCCGATCAAGGAAAGCCTGCCGCTGGTCGTCGACATACTGTGCAAACACGGTCTGCGCGAGCGCATCCGTGTTATCGCCAGCGGCAAGTTAATCAACCCGGCGGACGCAGCTGCCGCTCTTTGCATGGGCGCTGATTTCATCAACACGGCACGCGGTTTCATGTTGGCGCTCGGCTGCATACAATCACTGCAATGCAACAAGAACACCTGCCCTACCGGCATTACAACGCACAGCAAACGCCTGCAACGCGGCCTGGTTCCCGAAAACAAAGCACGGCGGGTGCAGCGCTACTCTGAAACGATGCGAAAAGAGATCGGTATTATCGCCCACTCCTGCGGCGTTACCGAGCCCAGAGGATTGCGCCGATTTCACTGCCGGATTGTGCAGGATGATGGCCGGTCAGTGCCGTTGAATGAGCTGTATCCTGACGTGAGGGCTGCAGGTTGATGCATAATTTATGTGTTCAGCACTTTACAAAAGAACGTCTACGAATCACACACTTCATACCCGGAGAAATTTACTCCTGACAACAAAGCCATTTCCCTGTTCCA
>CAZZKW010000025.1:0-3107 GCA_964654975.1 uncultured Woeseiaceae bacterium | reverse complement strand
GGAGAAATGGCCGGCTCACCTGCTTCGATACCCCGTACCTGCGAAATTTTGCCTTTGTTCTTGTTACCGGGCAGGTGCCCGCCGGTACCGGTTTTGGCACCCTGCCCTCCCTTGAAATGAAATGCCTGTACTTTGTTAAGCAATTCTTCCTTGTAACCGAATCCGGCGCTGGCCAATTCGAAAAAATAGCGCGAGTTGGACTGTTGTTCTTCCGGTAACATGCCGCCTTCCCCCGAGCAAATACCCGTACCCGCTAGTTCGGCACCTTTGGCCAATGAAATTTTGGCCTCCTCGGATAATGCACCGAAACTCATATCAGAAACGAACATCGGGATTTTTAAGACCATTGGCTTTTTTGCTCCCGGCCCGATGATTAACTCAGTACCGACAATGGCATCTTCCATCAAGGGTTTGCTTGCCATCTGTGCCGCCATAATCTGAATATCATCCCAGTGCGGCAATTTGCACCGAGGTACGCCCATTGATGTCATCGGTCCGTGATGGCCGAACTTCGACAAACCTTCATTCGCAAGTTGGTGAATGAATTCGACGGTTGGCTCTTCAACGGTGGATTTTGGCTGCGGTAGGTCATTCGCCTTGGTGGCCACCCCCGGGCCTTCCTTGCCAATGTCGTCCGAGGAAAACTGGTTGTGTGTGCCATCGCAGAAGGGAGAGTTTCCTGTTTGCTTGCAAACACATAAGTGCACCTCACCATCTTCGTCAGAAACGATGGCCTTGGGAGTAAATGAAGTGCCAACATGCGAGCCATCACAGAATGGCTGGCTCCTGGAGCGCCCGCAGGTACAGAAATGATATTCCTGACCTTTTTCGAGTGTGACTCTTGCCGGTTTATTGTCTGCGATGATTGCATTGCTCAATTTCTATCCCCTTAGCGCATAACGACTGTGACGGCGGCCGACCGAAAGCCGGTCCCCGCGCAGCTTGTTGCACGCACTCACGTGCCAAAAGTCCATCAGAACTGCCACAAGACCCCTAACGCCGGTATCAGCGGCAGCCAATACTTGCGTATCCTGTTCTAAGGCAGGTGGGTTCGGCGCGTCAAAATCGAGATCGAACTCGACACAGCACTGGTTCTTTCAATCACCTTCTGTAATGCTCTTTCTTGCCACATCTCTCGGCCATCAGTAGAACCACCGATTGCAGAAATTGGTGGTTCTTTCCGACGTAGGGCCCAATTCAACACCGGTTGAACCCATTCGTCACGAGGCAGGTAGAATGCCCCATGCTCCTTACCGGTACTAATAGCAATTTCACCAAAAACCGAGGGGCCTGGCTGACGCTCAGCCAAACTGCTACACGACAGGGCCTCATCCGTTTCTTCGAATATTGAAAGTACTCGCCCATTTAACGTTAGATTCGGCACGTCTTTCGTCCAGCCCCAACAACTGGCCAAGAATACGAAGTTGATGTTTGTCTCTGACAGAATTGACGATGTGATTATTGCGATTATGCCTCCGGCAGAAAATCCTACTACGGTAATTTTTCCAGGGCCCGCGCCACCAGCCACAAGTTGCTCGATCTGCCCGATAACTTTGCGGGAATAATCATGCGCGTCGGTGCCCTGTGCCCGGCGCTCTGAAATGACCGCAATTCCCTCTTGCGCAATAGCTTCGAGTATCGCCGGGTAATCATACAATCCCCAGCGAGGATGAGTCGGTCGCAGCCCCTCTGTTTCTATAATCCGCCCGTGCAAATAGAATACGTACGCCGTTTCGGAATTAATATTCTCTGGCACATCCGAGGTGATCTCCCCGGCGATGAGCTGCGTAGGGAAAAAAAGTAGAAACGTTAATAGTGTCTTCATTGACCGCCGGTCACCTTGTTAGACATCTTGCAGGGATTACAGGTCGTTCGCCAAAGGAGACAAGAAGGACTTTTCCAGAGCTTTTGGATTGCGTTCCAAGCCTTCTCTTTGTAGATCTGGAATATTTACAGCCCAGACTTCTTTATCCTTATACGGCAAAGTGACATGCCTCAATTTTCGACGCCGATGATCATCATGGTTTACTTTCCATGGTGCCGCGCGATTTCTTGCTCGCTGAGTCGGAGGAAGCGCGCAGCATTGTTATAGAGGATGTCGCGCTTTTGCTCGTCGCTCAGAAAGGGCGCCTCCTCAATCACAGCGATGGAACGTTCAATCACTCCCGGCCACACCATTTGATCTGACCCAAACATCACGCGGTTCCCGAATCCGGCCTCAACGATTCCCCGGAGGTATCGGTTGAAGGCGGCACGTGGCTGACTGAAGACGATGACGCCCACGTCCACATAGACCTGCGGATGTGCGTAAAGCAGGGCGAGCAGGTCGTCGAGAAGCGGGAAACCGGCGTGCATAATGTAGACACGTAGACCCGGATGCCGCACAAGCACTTCTTCGAGTGTGAGCGCACTGTAAAACCGGGCGCGGTATTCGGTGACACCGAGGTAGATCACACCGGGTGGACCGGTACCGATGTGGATTCCGACGGGCATGTCCAATTCTTCCGCCAGCGCCCAATACGGCTCCATGCGCTTATCGTCGGGTGTAATTCCCGCATATTGGTTGGTGATTTCCGCGAAGACGGCGAGACGATCCGCCATATGTAGCGCACGCAGGGCGTCGGGCGAAGGGCTGTCATTTCCCAGTCGGAACCCAAGGCCGGCAAAGAAGCGACCCGGGGCAGCCGCCATCCACGTGGCAACACGGTCCTGCGCGCCACTCAGAACACCAAAGATATTGCGGCGCTCCATGACCTCAATTGTCTGGATCATCAGCGCCTCATCCGTCATCGGCGACCAGACCGCGTTATCGCAGGGCGGCTCCTTGAGCATCTCCACGAACGTCGCGCCATAAGGTATTGCGGGATCCCATGACGGGAACGGGTCGATGGGAGTACAGATGGCGACGGGAGGTGGTCCCTGGGCGTCTGCCGCGAGCGCATGGAGGTGCATGTCGATGATCGGGAGATGCTCCTGCGCATGGGCCGCCGCCGCCAGTAAGACGAGGAAAATGCAGGGAATAGTAGTCTTCATAAGTCGCCAGTTTCTTTGCTGCCTTCGATGTGAAATTCGATCGCTTCTTGAATTAGCGTAGCAAGCTCTTCCCG
>CAZZKW010000024.1:9283-50379 GCA_964654975.1 uncultured Woeseiaceae bacterium | reverse complement strand
TCGGCGCCGGCTGGGAAGCGCTGATGGCAATCACGCTGACACTGACCTTGGTCGCGATAACAATGATCGACGCCGACACGCAGCTTATTCCCGACTCGATTGTGCTGCCACTGATGTGGCTGGGTCTCGCGATGAGTCTATTTCACCCGCTGGCGGGCGCCGACACACTGTTTATCGCACCGACCGATGCCATCGTTGGCGCTATGGCCGGCTACCTGGCGCTGTGGAGCGTCTATTGGCTGTTCAAGATCGCCACCGGCAAAGACGGCATGGGCTATGGTGACTTCAAACTACTGGCTGCGCTGGGCGCATGGCTCGGCTGGCAGCAACTACCGATGATAATCATGATGTCTGCGGTCGTTGGCGTCGTCATCAATATCACGATGATGATTGCCGGGAGCAGAGACCGCAGTACACCTATTCCCTTCGGTCCGTATCTCGCTGGCGCCGGCTGGATCACAATGCTGTGGGGCGAAACGATCAAGAACGTCTATCTTGATCTGATGTTCTGAGTGAACGGCAACGACGAAAGACAGGCATTTCGGGTCGGTCTCACTGGCGGCATTGCCAGCGGTAAATCGACTGTTGCCAACCTATTCGACGAACTCGGAGCAAGTGTAATCGATACTGACGTCATCGCGCGCGAACTTGTACGGCCCGGCCAACCCGCATTTGACGAGATTCGTGATCGCTTCGGCAACGACGTCGTAAGCGTCACGGGCGACCTGGATCGACGAGCACTACGCAACGAAATCTTTGCAGACGAGGATGCGCGTTTCGATCTCGAAGCCATACTGCATCCGCGTATCGGCTCTGAAACCATGCGCCAGTCCGAAGGGGCGTCGGGTGCCTATCAAATAATCGTTGTACCCCTACTGGTCGGGTCATCGCTGATGCAATTCATCGATCGCGCTCTTGTTGTCGAATGCGATCGCGAAACACAGATACGTCGACTTCTGGCGCGCGACTCCGAATCCTTGGGTCAGGCCAATAAGATTTTGGAAGCCCAGCCCAGCCGGGAACGCAGACTTGCGATAGCGGACGATGTCATCCGCAACGATAAGGGACTAGCTTGGTTATCGGAGCAGGTTACCGCACTGGACCGGTTCTATCGGCATCTCGTGCACTGTCAATTTCAGCCTGCACAGTAGACCGAAATTCCGTGATATCGACTTCCGTTACGCGAGTTCCGGTCAAGATCGACTCCTTTGTTTCCGCCAGATGGGACAACGCCAGATTCGATAATTGCAACGCTTCCGCCCGATATTCGCTGGACGCCATCAGCGCGGCCATCACCATCGCATAGCTCGCGTCAGCACTAGCGTGTATCGACTTCTCAAACGCCGACAGCGCTCTTTGAGGCTCGCCGGAAAAAAGTTGAACATAACCGATCAAAAACTGGATATGAGCATGGGCTGATGTCGTCGGATCCGCATTCGCCGGCACATCCAGCATATCGTTAAACATTGGCATCAGTGACTCGACGGAGTTGTTCGGGCATTTCTGCTCCACGACGACTTCGGCGAAGTTGTGGTAGATCGCGAGCATCCGAGTATCGAACAGCGTGCTCGACACTATCTTGGCAGACTCTTGAAAGTCGCCAGTTTTCAACTTGTTCATATTGCAAAGAATGACCAAGCGGTTGACCAGCAACAGAGGATTGCTTTGCGGAATATTCTGGATAGCTTTTTCGATCACCTGCAGTGCCTCTTCTTGCAGGTCCGCGCTAAGGAGAAGGTGCGCATATTGCACCTGTGCCCGCGCCGAGGTCGGCGCCTTGCTTGCCCACGCCTCCACTATACTGGGCGTGCTTTTCCAGATGGTCGCCGAATAACGCGTAAAGCCCGCCAATATCAGCATCGCGGCCATCGTTGCGGCAATGAATACGCGCGGGGACATGTGTTTTTTGAGAAAGACCACTAACGGGACGGCAAGGAAGCAGGCTGACAGGTAGTTGCGATGCTCAAAATACAGTTCGAGGCTTATCACTGTGGATTCGATCAGGTGACTGCCGTAGTAAAACAGCGCCGCGAGAGCAAGAAGAGGCCACTTACGGCGATAAATGAACAACGCCGAAATTACGGTGACATGAAACACGATTGCCAACAGCGTGCTTACCGGTGATAACAACCCTGTCGACTTCGAGAAATGATCCTGATACGCACCCGCTGTGTAGAGCTGCGGTGCGAACCAGTTCTGCAAATAGTCGGCAAGGACCCTTGGCTGCGTAAGCATTCGTTCGTAGAGACTAAAATCTCTTGGTGGAACGACATCAAAAAAATCGACATTGAAGAACTGCTTACCCAAATACGCGCCGATAGCAAACGTTGGCAAGATAACGAAAAGGCCAAGCCAGTAGCGATTGATCGTGCCGAGTCGCTCGCGCTGACTGGCTATTACAGTTATCTCGATGACCCCGATCAAAACCGGCAGCAAGGCTCCGTTCTCCTTCGACATGGTCGCCAGCAGGGTAAATAGAGGCACCGACAGGCTCATCAACACATAGGCCTTTCTCTTATTGGTCAGTAGAAATGATCGACCATAAAGATAGAAGACCAAACCGACGAGAACAAACAAAGTGGCCAACTGCGCCATTCGTTGTACAACATAGAGCGTCGTGGAAACCAAGAAAGGATGCAGCAACCAGCAAGCGACTGAAATCAAGGTCACCCAGCGTGCTTCCTGTTTTTCGAACTGCAGCAAGCGCAAAACCTGGTTAATCAGGAGACCAAGCGACACTCCTACCATCAGGTGAATAGCCAGGTTGGTGCGCTTAAAGGGTGCTGGATCGGCGGGCCAGTTAGTCCCGTCGATCAAGAACGTCATCAACGACAGGGGGCGACCAGTCGGGCCCGACGTGCCGCCAAATACGAACGCTTTGAACGACTGCCAGTCGACAACGCCACCGTGATTGCCCAGAGCGGCAATACTCCAGTAGTCGTCGAGGACGAACGGACCCCCCAAGCCGGGCATATAGACAACAATGACCACCACCAGCAGAAGTAACCATGCGCCGGCCAGCCAAGGAAGCTCCGAGCTGTTTCGGTATTGTCGGGAGATATCACCCACCTTTAGTGGCCAACTTGCCTGACGTATTAGCGCGCGAGTTACAGGTCAACATCAGCACCGCTGCTCTCTGGTGAATCGCCCATATCTGTGCGAACTGTCTCCTGGAAGCGCGTGATATCCAGCAGGCTCACGGGCGCTCGCGCTGTCTCACCGTTCGCGCTTAGCAACGACAACGCAATATCCGACAGGTGCAGAGCTTCTGTATTAAAGTTTCTTGACGCCATCGTTGCGGCCATCTGCATCGCACTACTGGCACTGGTCCGCGCATTCAGTGAATCTTTGAACGCCTCAACGGCTAGTGAGCGCTCAGCTTCGTATGCGTATGCAACACCGATGAAGTACTTGATCTGAGAAAACTCCAACGAGAGGGGATCGCCGTTATGCTGGACGAGCAACATGTTCTCGAACAGTTCTCGAACTGCAGCCGCCGAAACCTGAGGACACCGACCATGCACTACTACCTCTACCAGAGATGAGTAGACCTTGACCAAGCGAGGATCGTAATTGATTCGAGACAGCACAGTCGTCGCTTTCGCAAATCCGTCAGCATCGAGCGTACCGATTTCGCACGAAACAACTACCCGACTGATCAGCAACAACGGATGTTCGCCAGGAATGCTACGTATCGCCCGATTTAGGACCTGTACGGACTCGTCGCGATGCCCCGCGTTAGACAGGTTCACCGCATGCCGGGCCTGGGCACGGACCGACGTTGGAGCTTTTTTTGCCGACGCCTCGACCATGCTTGGATAGTCTGCCCACACGGTAGCCGAATAATGCGTAAAACCGGCGAACATCAAGATAATTGAGACTCCGGCAACGTGAAATTTCGTACTATTCAGTTTTTCCCGCAGTATCACGACCAGCGGGACGAAGAGGAAGCCCGTTGCGAGGTAATTGCGGTGCTCGAAATACAGCTCGAGATTCAATACCGTCGACTCAAGCAAGTGGCTGGTATAAAAGAATAAAGCCCCCAGTGCGAACAGTGGCCACCTTCGCCGTTTAGCGATCATGACCGCAACAACTACAACGTGAAATACGATGGAAAAAATCGTCGTCACCGGCGAGAATAAACCCGTAGACTTGACGAAATGATCCTGAAAAATACCGGTTGTATACAGCTTCGGGATAAACCAGTTCTGCAAATAGTCAACCAGAATTCGAGGTTGCGTCAGCATGCGTTCGTAGAGGCTGAAATCTCTCGGCGGTACGACGTCAAAAAAATCCTCGAAAAACAGGATCCGGCCCAGATAGGCGATAATGATTGCTGATGGAAGAGCGAGGAATGCGATCACCCAATATCGGTTGAGCGCCACCAAACGCCCCGACTGACTGGCGATTACTGTTACCTCCAGAACCCCGACCAGCATCGGCAGCAAGATACCGTTCTCTTTTGAAAGCGCTGCCAGTATCCCGAAGAAAACCACAGAAAAAGTCATGACCAAGTACGCTTTCGTCGCACTGATCACGATCAACGACCTAGCATAAAGATAACTGACCAAGCCCGCGAAAACAAACAGGGTCGACAATTGCGCCATTCGTTGCACAGCGTAAAGAGTGGTCGACACCAGGAACGGGTGCAGCAGCCAAAACGCCGCAGAGAACAGCGCTATCCACATTGCGCTTTGCTTTTGGTACTGAAGCACCGCCAAAACCTGGCGAGTCAACACTCCCAGCAACACGCCGTTAATAAGATGAATGATCAGATTTGTTCGCTTGAATGGGAACGGTTCGGCTGGCCAGTTATTCGCGTCAATCAAGAACGACAGGAGCGCGACCGGCCTGCCCGTCGGACCGGCAGTGCCACCGAAAACGAACGCGCTGAATGACTCCCAATCCCGGACGCCCCCGAAATCGCCGAGAGCAGCGATCGAACCGAAATCGTCCAGGACGAATGGGCCACCGAGTCCCGGAAAATAGACCACAACGCCGGCTAACAACACGGCCAGGCAAGCTGCCATGAACACGAGATTCTTCGAACTCTCGTTCTTCCCTGCGCTCGCAATACCCATTTTCGCCCGTCATTCGTCTTCGCCCGATGGCAGCATTTTAGCCCGGTACCACAATTGACTGCACCCCACTGGTTCACTCATTTGCCAGCGGACTGCGGGTAGCGCAAAATAGCCGCATGGCCAAGCCCGCCGAAAAAATCGCCGCTAGACCTGCCGTCGGTGCAACACACTATGAGCAGCCCCTGTCGGAGCGCATGCGAACCTTCCTGAGGCTTGAGTTTCTATACCGTCCTATGCTCCGAAACAGCGACAAAGACGACGACTGGGCCACTCGCGCAACCCTATCCACACTATTGGAGATTCTGGCGATACTCGCGCGAGGCGATGTTCGCAAGGAGATCCACAACGAGCTCGACCATCAAATCGACGCCCTGCAATGCTTTCAGAGTCATACAGGCGTTGACAGCGGGCGTTTGGGTGATCTCGTGCACAGCCTGTCGTCCAGCCGCGACGAGATTTCGTCGATTGGCACGGGTTTCCTGCAGCCTCTAAAAGACAGCGAATTCCTGAATGCGATCAAACATCGCAGCGCAATCCCCGGCGGTACCTGCGAATTTGACCTGCCGGAGTACAGCCATTGGCTGCGCCAGCCTATCCAGCGCCGCCAACAGGACATGGCACAGTGGATTCAGGCCATTCGACCCTTGTGCGACGGCGTCAGCGAGTTACTTTGGCTGATACGCGAGAGCGCGCAAACAGCGGACAAGCTGGCAACCAACGGCATGTACCAACACAGCATGCAAAAAGACAGCAATTGTCGTTTGTTGCGCGTTAGCCTGCCGGACGGCTCGACGCTGTTCCCGGAGATCAGCGGCAGCCAGCACCGGTTTACGATACGTTTCCTGGAATGGTCGACGGTCGAAAGCCGCGCGGTCCAGTCCCGGAACGACGTGCCGTTTCAGCTATCTATCTGCTAGTGGCGCTGCTGCAGGGCGGCGACTACCGGCATATCGGCAGGTAGCAGTTCCCGGGCGTCCAACGATTGCCGCAAGACCCAACGCAGCTCCTGTCCTTCGCGACCCAGCGGTTCGCAATTCCAGTGGCTAACGATAAAGAATTCTATCGACACGCTGCGATCATCGTATTCGTGCTGTAGATACATGAACGACGAGCACTGCAGCACCTCGATCCCGAGTTCCTCCGCGAGTTCTCTGGACAAGGCCTGCTCTGCAGTTTCGCCGGCAGCGATCTTGCCGCCGGGGAATTCCCACAGTCCGTGCAGCGGACCACCGTCCAGCCGCTGTGCGATCAAGACCCGACCCTTGGCATCGCAGAGGATGCCAGCGGAAACCTCAAGATGATCCATTGTCCGGACTCAGGCGTTTAGCTTGCCGTGGCATTGCTTGAATTTCTTGCCAGAACCGCACGGGCATGGCTCGTTGCGGCCCACTTTGCGCCCGTCGCGGACAAACGGCACCGGGGCCGGCGGTGCGCTTTGCGCACCGCCCTGTGGCGACCCGCCCTCGCCCGGTCCACCCAAGGCCGACGCGTCAGCGTGCTGATATTTCATCGCCGCCGAAGCCTGCTTGCGCTCAGACATCTCATTGAGGTCGTCTTCACCCTGAATCCGTATACGCGACAGAATACTAATCGTGTCGTGCTTGACCTGTTCGAGCATCGTGCCAAACATCTCGAACGCTTCGCGTTTGTACTCCTGCTTCGGATTTTTCTGCGCGTAAGAACGCAGGCCGATACCCTGTCGTAAATGGTCCATTCCGGCCAGATGTTCTTTCCAGTGATGGTCCAGTTGCCGCAGCATGACTTGTTTTTCAACGCCGCGCATCAGGTCGGCGCCGATGCTCTCAACCTTTTGCCGGTAGGTATTCTGCGCCTCCTCAATGCATTTCTCGGCGATCGTCTCTGGACTGAGCGTCTTGTCGTCGTGCGCCCAGCGTGCGACATCCGCGCGCACGCCGAACTCCGACTCCAGTGCCTGGGCCAGGCCATCGGCGTCCCATTGTTCGTCCAGGCTGCCCGGCGGTATGTACTGTTCCACCGTGATACCGATAACTTCATCGCGAATTGCCGCCACGGACTCTTCGATCTCGTCAGCGTCCATTAGCTCCGAGCGCTGGTGATAGACAACTTTGCGCTGATCGTTAGCGACGTCATCGTATTCAAGCAGGTTCTTGCGAGCATCGAAGTTGTGCGCCTCCACTTTGCGCTGTGCGCGTTCGATCTGGCCGGACAGCAGCTTGCTCTCAATGGCCTCGCCCTCGCGCATGCCGGCGCGTGACAGGAGTTTCTTGGTGCGCTCCGGATCGCCGAAGATCCGCATCAGCGTATCTTCCATCGAGAGGTAAAACCGGCTCGATCCCGGATCGCCCTGGCGGCCTGATCGGCCGCGCAGCTGATTGTCGATACGCCGGGACTCATGTCGTTCCGTGCCAATAATGTGCAGCCCGCCGGATTCGAGAACCTGTTCGTGCCGCTGTTGCCATTCGTCCCGCACACTTGCCTCATCTGCACCGTCAGCCGCCGCCTGCAGCGCTCCGTCCAGACTTCCGCCCAGAACAATATCGGTACCACGACCGGCCATGTTGGTTGCGATAGTGATTGCGCCCGGTCGCCCGGCGTTCTGCACGATGTGCGCCTCGCGCTCGTGCTGCTTCGCGTTAAGTACTTCGTGCTTGATCTTCTGTTTCTTTAGCAGCGACGACAACAGCTCCGATGCTTCGATCGAGGTCGTACCCACTAACACCGGCTGACCGCGTTCGCCGCAATCAACGATGTCTTCGATGATCGCATCAAACTTGTCTTTTTCAGTCAAATACACAAGATCTGCGTAGTCATTACGAATCATTTCCTTGTGCGTCGGAATTACCACCACTTCCAGACCGTAGATCTGCTGGAACTCAGCCGCCTCGGTATCTGCGGTTCCGGTCATGCCGGACAGATTGTTGTACAGCCGGAAGTAGTTCTGAAACGTGATCGAGGCAACCGTCTGGTTTTCCTGCTTGATTGACACGCCTTCTTTCGCCTCAACCGCCTGATGCAGTCCGTCACCCCAACGACGCCCGGGCATCGTACGGCCGGTAAACTCGTCGACAATCACGACTTCGCCGTCCTTGACGATGTAGTCGACGTCGCGCTGATACATTGCGTGCGCCCGCAGTGCAGACGTCAGGTGATGCAGCAGCTTGATATTCCCGGAGTCGTACAGGCTCTCGCCCGGAGTCAGCAACCCGGCCTGTCCCATGAGCTCCTCTACGCGCGAATGCCCCTCTTCGGTGATATGTGCCTGTTTGGCCTTCTCATCGATCGTATAGTCGCCGCGATCGACAATTTGACAGCGTGCAACTTTGCCATCCATCTCGACCATTACGAGATCGGCGTCGCGCGATGCCGCGATATCGACCGCGTCCTCAAGCTTCATCGGCTCTGACTCGTCGCCGACAAGAGTGACTTTGTTCGCCGGGATATCGAAATTCTTCTCGGCGTCTGTCTCGTCGTGTTTACGCAGCTTGGGGATGAGTGTGTTGATCTGAGCGTACAAGTCTGTGCTGGATTCCGCCGGGCCGGAAATAATCAACGGTGTGCGCGCTTCGTCAATGAGAATAGAATCGACCTCGTCGATGATCGCGAAATTGAGTTTTCGCTGCGATTTATCGACGGTAGAAAACGCCAGATTGTCTCGCAGATAATCGAAGCCGAGTTCGTTGTTGGTCGCGTAGGTGATGTCGCTCTGATAGGCCTCGCGCTTCTCCTGTGCGGTCTGGCCACTCTTGGAAACACCGACGGTAAGACCGAGGAATTCGTAGATCGGCCGCATCCAGTCCGCATCGCGTTGCGCCAGATATTCGTTAACCGTAACAATGTGCACACCATCGCCGCTGATCGCGTTCAGGTAGGCGGGCAAGGTTGCCATCAGTGTCTTGCCCTCACCGGTACGCATTTCGGCAATATTGCCGTCGTGCAGCACCATGCCGCCGACAAGCTGCACGTCGAACGGCCGCATTTGCAAGGTGCGGACGGCAGCCTCGCGGGCAACCGAGAATACCTCCGGTAGCAGCTGCTCGAGCGCTTCGCCGTCGGCGTAGCGCTTCCTGAACTCGGCCGTTTTGGCTCTGAGCGCGTCATCGTCGAGCGCTTGCACTGCCTCTTCCAGAGCACTGATGCTTTTTGCTGTTTTCGAATACTGACGCACCAGCCGCTGATTGCGACTGCCAAATATGCGTGTCAGGAAATTGGCCACTGAGGGCTCCCCGGGTCGGTCAAACAAAGGCCGCTATTCTAAGGTGTAGCGACGCCATTTAGAATCCAATGTCGCGATTTAAGGGCGAAAAACACGATCACAAGCACCCGATGCCGACTGGCAGGATGGCGGAGTTTCTGCGGGTCTACTTCGAAGAATCGCGGATAAACTTCACAGGATTGACGCGACTGCCCTTGTGCAAGACCTCAAAGTGCAGGTTTGGCCCGGTGGCACGCCCGGTCTCACCCATCAAAGCGACCGTCTGCCCTTTCTTCACTTCGTCGCCAACGGACACCAGGTTTTCCGAATTATGCGCATAGCGTGTTGCATAACCGCTGCCATGATTAATCTCGACCATGATGCCGTAGCCATAACGGTCCGCCGACCAGGTAACGACCCCATCGGCCACCGCGACTATTTCCGCGCCACTCTTGCCTGCAAAATCGACCCCGGTGTGGTTGGCCGCTTTGCCTGTGAACGGGTCGGTACGTTTGCCGTAGTACGATGAAATCCATCCCGCACCAACCGGCCGGCCTTGCGGGTAAACGCGATCTTTCAGGTTTTGGTTCATCAGCACGCTTTCAAGAACATCGAGCTGCGCTTCGCGACTGCTAAGTTGCGCACCGAGAGAATCCATTGCCTCAAACATGCCTGGCAGCGCATAACCGGACACTGCGGCCATCGGCTCCTCCGGTCCACCCACTGCAGGATTCGAATCAAAATCGAATTCACCGTCCGTGAGATCTGCCATATCAGTCAGGCGACGGCCAAGTGCATCCAGTCGTATTACGCGCGCGTTCATTTGCGCGACACGTATCGACAGCGCGTCGAGCGTGTCCTCGTTTTCCTGGCGTATGGCGTCGATACTCTCGCGTTGTGCGTGCAATTGACCGGTGAGGCCCACGAGTTCGTCGGTGCTAATTCCGGAGCCGGTTCGCGATGCGTGCCATGAGCCGGCTGCAAAACCAACGCCGATAATCAATCCGGCAATCGCGGCAATCGACAGGCCGGCAGTCATGCCGGTCAGATTCATTTGCCGGGGAGTACCAAACCCCTTGCCAAAGATTACTACATTCATTCCTATATGCCCTGCATGCGTCGGACTCGATCGCGTATTTTTGTGCAAGTTACGAAGTTGCGGAGCTTGCGCCCGCATTCGCTTATTCGCGTTGTTATAGACTTGCTGTCCCTGCTCACTTCGGTGGCCCCGCTGCCCTAGGAGTTGTCCCTTAGACCGGTGGTTTTGCGCCCCCACCTTTCGGAGGGTTTGCCCTTGTCGTGTGCGACAATATGCATAATGTCGGAATTCATTACAAGGTGGCACCCCGGGAACGGTGACGGGGGTCACTCCGAAGCGAGCGAAAGGACCAACTACGTCACATTCTTATGACCACAAACAAGCTCGAAAATCTGCTAAACCCCAATAACAACGGGGACCTGGCCAACCTGATCGGTCGTGCTCAGCGAATGGGAGAACTGACGGACATCCTTTGCACCGCTCTGCCCAAATGCGACCGCAGCGCCATTGTCGCCGCAAACCTCCGGGACGATGGCGAACTGGTCGTTATTTGCGCATCGTCCGCCTGGGCATCGAGATTGCGGTTCGAAACGGAGATATTGCTAAAGGCTGCGCAAGACTCAGGCCTCAAGGCGCGATCGTGCCGGGTTCGAGTCAGCCAAAACCAGAGCTAAGGAAGCTCTGATTTATTCTGGGGACTTCTCAGGCGTAGGACGGTGTTGCGTAGGAAATCGGCGCTTTTTTCGGGTCAGGAAAAGTAACCTCTTCCCAGGCGGATTCATCGGCGAGCATCGCTCTAAACAGTTTATTGTTCAGATCGTGACCGGATTTATACGCGCGTAACTCCCCGATAAGGCTATGTCCCAAGAGATAAGCATCACCGATCGCATCCAGAATTTTGTGAATGACGAATTCATTCGCGTAGCGCAGACCGTCTTCGTTCAGAATTCGGTAATCATCGAGGACGATCGCGTTGTCCATACTGCCACCGAGCGTCAGGTTGCGTTCGCGTAAGGCTTCGACATCCCGCAAAAAACAGAATGTGCGTGCGCGACTGACTTCTTTCAGAAACGATGTTGACGAAAAATCAATGCTGGCCTGTTGGCTGAGTTTGTTAAACACCGGGTGATTAAAATACACCTCGAAGTTGACCTTGAAACCATTGAACGGGATCAACTCGGCCCATTTATCGCCATCTTCAACACGAACCGTTTTCTTGATTCGGATGAACTTCTTGGCAGCATTCTGTTCTTCGATACCGGCGGACTGCAACAGAAATACAAACGGCCCTGCACTGCCGTCCATGATCGGTACTTCGGGCGCGGAAAGGTCGACGCTTATGTTGTCGATACCGAGTCCTGCCAGGGCCGACATCAGATGCTCGACGGTCGCAACTTTGACGCCGTCTTTCACCAGCGTCGTGCCCAACATTGTTTCGCCAACAAGCAGCGGATCAGCCGGAATATCGACCGGGTTCTCCAGATCGATACGCCGAAACATGATCCCGGCATTCTCTGCCGCGGGGCGCAAGGTCATGTAAACCTTCTTCCCGGTGTGTAAGCCAACACCGGTCGCCCGTATGGTCGTCTTTAGAGTTCGTTGTCTCAGCATGTCGCGCAGAAGGTTATCACAATCGCTCAAGTATTCAAAAAAGCGTCGGAAATTCAGGGCGTTAGCCTGCCTATCTCAGACCGACGCAGAACCACTGTAACCTGACGTCGGGCAGGCAGCCAGCCCGGATACGTACATCCGAGCCAGCAAGCGGAGTTACCTGCCCGGGCATCAGACCGCCCGGCCTCAATCCGTTGACCGGGGCTAGTCAGCCTGTCGACGCAGGAAGGCCGGAATATCCAGCAGTTCTTCCTGCAGTCCGGTGGCAGCCAGTCCATCGCCGACAGCTCGCTGGCGTTGCACCGTTGGCTTGTCCAGCGTCTGGTAGTTCGGTTCCGCCTGGGCGGCCGGCCGACGAACAATGCGCATCGGTGATTCGGCATTTGTCGCCTGATGCCCCAGACCGGTAGCTACCACAGTGACACGAATGCGATCCGTCATTTCCGGGTCGATTACCGTGCCGACAACGACGGTCGCACCTTCGGAAGCGTATTCCTTTACCGTGTTACCGACTTCCTGGAATTCACCAATCGACAGGTCCATGCCCGCCGTAACATTCACCAGAATACCCTTGGCTCCTGCAAGATTGATATCTTCCAGAAGCGGACTGGATGCCGCGGATTCGGCAGCCTCGCGAGCGCGGTCTTCGCCGGACGACTCGCCGGACCCCATCATCGCCATGCCCATTTCAGACATGACGGTACGAACGTCCGCGAAGTCGACGTTGATCAAACCCGGTCGGGTGATGAGCTCTGCGATCCCCTGAACAGCGCCTTGCAGTACCTGATTTGCTGAACGAAACGCGTCCAGCAACGTCGTTTCGCCACCAAGCACCGTCAACAACTTCTCGTTCGGTATCGTGATCAGCGAATCAACGTATTTGCCGAGCTCGGCGATACCGTGCTCGGCGATCTGCATACGCTTGCTGCCCTCCATCTGGAACGGCTTTGTAACCACAGCTACCGTCAGAATGCCAAGCTCCTTTGCTACCTGCGCGACGATCGGCGCCGCACCGGTACCTGTACCGCCGCCCATGCCGGCCGTAATGAACAACATGTCAGCACCTTCGATCACCTCGTGGACGCGATCGCGATCTTCCATAGCGGCCTGTCGGCCGATATCAGGATCGGCGCCGGCTCCGAGTCCTTTGGTAATGTTGCAACCAATTTGCAACGACGTTCGGACTTGCGATCCTTTGAGCGCCTGTGAGTCCGTATTCGCGCAGATAAAATCGACACCTTCGATGCCAGCTTCCACCATGTGCGCGACTGCGTTGCCACCACCGCCACCGACACCGATGACTTTGATGACAGCGCTCGAACTGTGCGCATCCATTAATTCAAACATTGGGTATTCCTCCGCTTTGTATGCATATTTACTATTGTTGGTTTATTCATTCTGAATCTAAAACTGCCCCTGGAACCACGATCTCATGCGGTCCCAGACTTCTCCTAAACTGCCGCCAATCGGCGTACTGCGACGATCCCGGCGTGAAAGACTTTCGAACCCGTACAACAGCAAACCCACGCCGGTGGCGTAAATAGGGTTGCGTATGACGTCAACCAGTCCGTCAACGTATTGCGGCGATCCGAGTCGCACCGGCATGTGAAAAACTTCTTCCGCCAGTTCCACGGCACCTTCCATCTTCGCGGTGCCGCCGGTAATAACGACTCCTGCTGCGATCAGCTCCTCGAAACCGCTGCGACGCAGCTCATCGCGAACCAGCCCGAATAATTCTTCATAACGAGGCTCAACGATCTCCGCCAGGGTCTGACGCGCCAGGCGGCGCGGCGGTCTCTCACCGACGCTGGGAACTTCGATGGTTTCGTCCGGGTTCGCCAGCTGCGAAAGTGCACAGGCGTACTTGATCTTTATTTCTTCGGCATACTGCGTCGGCGTTCGCATCGACACCGCGATATCGTTTGTGACCTGATCGCCGGCGATCGGAATGACCGCGGTGTGTTGAATCGCACCACCGTGAAAAACCGCGATATCGGTTGTGCCGCCACCGATGTCGACGATGCAGGAACCGAGTTCTTTTTCGTCATCGGTCAACACCGAGTAACTTGATGCCAACTGCTCCAGAACGATGTCATCGACTTCCAGGCCGCAACGCTGCACGCACTTGACAATATTCTGTGCGGCGCTCTCCGCACCAGTGACCATGTGTACCTTCGCTTCCAGGCGAACACCCGACATTCCGACCGGTTCCCGGATGCCTTCCTGATTATCGATAACGAATTCCTGCGGCAGGATATGGAGAATCTTCTGATCCGCTGGAATCGCTACAGCACGAGCCGCGTCGATCACTCTGTCCACATCACTGGCACTGACTTCCGAATCGCGAATCGCGACGATACCGTGCGAGTTCAGACTACGAATATGACTGCCCGCAATACCTGTGTACACCGAATGAATATCGCAGCCCGCCATCAGCTCCGCCTCTTCGACGGCGCGCTGGATGGAGCGCACAGTTGACTCGATATTGACTACGACGCCTTTCTTCAGGCCGCGAGACGGGTGCGATCCGATACCGACAACTTCGATGTTACCGTCCTCGTTCACCTCGCCGACGATCGCCACTACTTTCGAAGTGCCGATGTCCAGGC
This sequence comes from uncultured Woeseiaceae bacterium, assembly GCA_964654975.1. GTDB lineage: Bacteria > Pseudomonadota > Gammaproteobacteria > Steroidobacterales > Woeseiaceae > UBA1847. The sequence continues at coordinate 35,865 of CAZZKW010000024.1, read as the reverse complement.
CGACGATCAGGTTCTTGTCAGTCCCTTTGGACATTCAATTAGCTCCTCTGGCGGCGAGCATTTTCTGCTGCGACCGTTCTGGATCACCCACCGGAGTTTGCGATCCGCCTTTCCAACCGATGGTGAAGCCATTGCCGTAACGCATGTCGATGTAGTCAATCTCGGCCGCCCGGCCCGTTATGATGTTCGCGACGACATCCAGAAACAGGCCGGTACGCGCCGCAACATCTCGACGTCCGAAGCGCACCTCAATGCCGTTGCCCAAGGTCATTTCCCACGATCCGCGCGCATCCAGATGCACTCGTCGAACGTCAAGCCCTACCGGGATCAGTTGCTCGCGAACTGCCAGGTAGCGCGTCGCTACTTCGGCAGACCGCGAATCGGGTCCGCTAAGTCGCGGCAGTTCGGCGGGTACATGTCGTAGTTCGCTGACGAACAGCTCGCCGCGAGTATTTAGCAAACCGCTGTCGCCCCACACTGCTGCAGGCACCTGCTCCGATACCGTTATCGAAATTCTGCTCGGCCAGCGACGGGCGACTCGCGCCTGATCTATCCATGGCAACGCAATGATGCGCTGCCGAATACGTTTTATATCGGCACCGAGAAAGCCTGCGTCGATTTCATCGCTGATCGCAGCTTCAATGTGCAAAGCGGTTACGCGTTGGAACGGGCCACTGATTTCAATCGACGAAATTTCGCGGTCCAGCATCTTCAGACTGAGTTGATAGGTCGCCATCACCAGCCCAAGCGCAATCAGAGGCGTGACAAACCGACCGAGGCGTAGTGCGGGCATGCGCAGTCGCCGCACCGTTTTCTGCTTGCGTCTTCTGGCTTGCTTGCGTGCCCTGTTACGTGCCATGTGCGGCCACCTCGACGTTCTCCACAACTTCGTCAGCAACGAAACTGGTCTCCAGAATTCGCCAACACAACGCGTCGAAATCGATGCCGTCCTGCTGCGCGGCCATCGGCACAAGGCTATGGCTTGTCATGCCGGGTACCGTATTCACTTCCAGAACCAACGGACAACCATCGACACCGGTCATAAAATCAACCCGCCCCCACCCCGAGCAACCCAGTTCCTTGAAAGCTGCGACGGCCATATCGGCGTATTCCTTTTCGGCAACATCACCGGCAGTGCCCGGGCAAAGGTACTCGGTACGATCCGATTCGTATTTTGCGCGGTAGTCGTAGAATATCCGCGGCGTCACGATACGAATACTGGGGAGCGCCCGACCCTGAAGCACTGAAACGGTAACCTCGTCGCCGTTAACGCAATGCTCCAACAACGCGGTATCGCCGTATTGCAAAGCGACGGCGACAGCGACGTTCAATTCAGATCGCTCGAACACCTTCGACATACCGACGCTGGATCCCTGACCCGAAGGCTTGACGATCAGCGGAAAACCGATTCTCTCGGCCGCGGCAGATGCCTCTGCCTGTGAATGCAACACCGCGTATTCCGGTGTCGGAATCCCGGCCGCACGAAACAGATGTTTGCTGCGCACCTTATCCATAGCAATCGCCGATGCCATTACACCGCTGCCGGTGTAAGGAATATCCAGCCATTGCAGCGCGCCCTGCAGCGCGCCGTCTTCTCCGCCCGGGCCGTGCAACGCGATCCAGACGCGATCGAAGTCGGCGTTACCGAAATTTGCCAGCGAATTTTCCGCCGGGTCCCACGCGTGCGCGTCAATCCCCTTCGAAAGCAAGGCTTTGAGAACCAACGCGCCAGAATCGAGGGACACCTCGCGTTCACAGGAATCACCGCCCAGCATGACGGCAACACGCCCGAAATCCGATGCCTCGGCGATAACGTAACGTTGCTCATTTGCTTCGCCGTGAGTCATAAGGGCAGCTCACCGACGATGCGCACTTCGTGCACGAGGCCAACCCCATGCACTTCAAGAACCGTCTGGCGGACGTGCTCGATCAATTCTTCGATATCCGTGGCCGTAGCAGCATCGCGATTGATAATGAAGTTCGCATGTTTGTCCGACACTTCGGCGCCACCAATGCGCTTGCCCTTGAGGCCGGCCGTCTCGATCAATCGCGCTGAGTGATCGCCGCTTGGGTTTCTGAACACCGAACCGCAACTCGGCAAGCCCAATGGTTGAGTTGACTTGCGACGCTCCAACAAGGCGTTCATGCGCTCGAAACTCGGCATCACATCCGGGTCGAAGCAAAATGTCGCGCCCAGAAACCACTCGCCGGCAGGACCGGTCACGCTGCGATACGCAACGCTGTATTCGCCCGGTGCGCGCTCGTGGACCACGCCGCTGCGATCGATGCTGCGCACTGACTCCACGCGCTCCCAGGTTTCGCCGCCGTGAGCGCCGGCATTCATTGCCAGAGCACCGCCCACCGTACCGGGAATGCCGGCGAAAAATTCCGACGGCCCCAGTTCCCAGCGTATGCACTGGCGAGCCAGCTGGGTACACGCGACTCCCGCTCCGGCGCGCACCAGATAGCGATCGGTGCGTTCAAGGTCGCGCAGTATTTTCGACGCAGAAATCACGACGCCGCGAATTCCGCCATCGCGTACCAGCAGATTGCTGCCAACGCCGTGCCAGAAAATGGAAGTGTCGGCGCTCAACTCCGCAAGAAAAGCGCTGAGATCATCAACACTCGCCGGTACGAAGAACACGTCGGCAGAACCGCCCGCGCGCCAGGAGGTGTGGCGGCTCATGGGTTCGTCGTACCGAATCTCGCCCTGCACGCTCGTGTCCAATGCCACGGCCATCATTTGTGCACCTTTAGCGCCGGGCCCTGACGAATCAGTTGCCCCAGCCCTGCGGCATACGTGCCGATATCGCCGGCGCCCATCGTCAGTACCAAATCGCCGTCAGCCAGCAGGTCCAGAAGCACCGGTGGCAAGTCCTGCAACGCCTCCACGAACACCGGTTCGACGGCGCCCCGGGTACGAACTGCGCGTGCTATCGCGCGGCCATCTGCCCCGGCGATGGGATCTTCTCCGGCGGCGTACACATCGAGCAGCACCAGTACGTCGGCATCACTCAAGACCGTCGCAAAGTCGTCCATCAGATCGCGAGTTCGTGAATAACGGTGTGGTTGAAACACCAACACGACTCGCTTCTCAGGCCAACCCGATCGTGCAGCGGACAGCGTCGCAGCAATTTCCGTCGGGTGGTGGCCGTAGTCATCGACCAGCATCACCGTGCCCGCGGCTGTCTTTACCTCGCCCATGCACTGGAAGCGGCGATCAATACCTTCAAAATCCTGCAGCGCTTTGACAACCGCCCGGTCGCCGATTTGCAATTCGTCCGCCACCGCTATCGCCGCCAGCGAGTTGCGTACATTGTGCATGCCTGGCAACTGCAAACTCACGTGCAACGCAATCGGATTGCCCTTGCGCAGCACATCAAACTCAGTAGCGCCTGCACAAAATACAATATTGGTCGCGCGTACGTCGGCATTCTCGTCAATGCCGTAGGTCGTAACCGAGCGACCGATATCGGCCAACACATCGACAACACCAGCATCGTCGATGCAAACAACCGCCAGACCATAGAACGGCAGGTTGTGCAGAAACTCGATAAAGCTGCTTTTCAACTTTTCGATATCGCCGTCGTAGGTCGACATGTGATCTGCGTCGATATTCGTGACAACAGCGAGCATCGGCTTCAAGTGCACAAACGACGCATCGCTTTCGTCTGCCTCCGCGACCAAATAGTCACCCTGCCCCAATCGAGCATTCGCGTCCGCGCTTTTTAGCCGGCCGCCAATAACGAACGTCGGATCAAGACCGCCTTCTGCCAATACGCTCGCGATCAAGCTGGTCGTTGTCGTCTTGCCGTGGGTGCCAGCAACAGCGATCGAAAAACGAAAGCGCATCAGCTCCGCCAGCATCTCCGCACGACTCACTACGGGCATCAACTGCTCTCTGGCCGCCGCGACTTCAGGGTTACTTTCATCCACCGCGCTGGAAACCACGACCGCATCCGCATCACGAATGTTGTCTGCGGTATGCCCGATGAACACCGTCGCCCCCTGCTTCTCAAGACGTGCGGTCTGTTTGCTCGGCTTCAGGTCCGACCCCTGCACCGAGTAACCCAGGCTCAGCATGACCTCGGCAATTCCTGACATGCCGGAACCGCCAATACCGACGAAATGTACGCTGTGGATGCGACGCATGCGCTTGATCACGTCGTGACTCCCGCTTGCAGCAGACACAATTCGGTGATGCGACGCAGGGCATCGGGTTTCGCCAACGCTCGCGCCTGCTCTGCGCGCTGCATCAGCGTCGCACGCGACTGCAGCCAGTCGCGCAACAGATCGGCAAGCAACTCCGGTGTGAGATCACGTTCCTGAACAATCGCAGCGGCACCCGCGGCGGCCATTGCACCGGCATTCGCCGTTTGATGATCGTCGACCGCCGCCGGATACGGAACAAACAACGCCGGCAGACCAACCGCGCACAGTTCGGCAACGGTCAGTGCGCCCGCTCTGCAGACGACCAGATCGGCCCACTGATAAACTTCAGCCATGTCATCAATGTAAGGCAGTAACTCGACCTCGACTTCATGATCTGCATACGCCCGCGTCGCGGCGTCTAATGTTCTTTCGCCGCACTGGTGACGAACGACTGGCCGTACCTCGATATCGAGCAAAGACAAGGCCGCCGGTACGCTTTGATTCAGCGCTAACGAACCCTGACTGCCGCCGAGAATCAGCAGCCGCAACGGCCCGTGCCGATCGCCGTAGCGTTCCGCGGGGGTGGCAATGGCGGCGATCTCCTCGCGCACCGGATTGCCGACAGTTTCAGCGACGATATTGGCGTTAAAACTGCCCGGGAAGGCTTGCAGCACAACCCGGGCAAGACGCGCCAGAAGACGGTTTGTCATACCTGCAGCAGCATTTTGTTCATGGATAAGCAGCGGGCGCCGTGTCAGCCAGGCGGCAACACCACCCGGTCCGCTGGCGAATCCGCCCATACCGAGTACCGCTGCAGGACGACGGCGAACAATCACGATCAGCGACTGCATCAGCGCCCAGCCCAGTTGCAGCGGAGCGACGAGCAACGCCAGCACACCCTTTTGCCGCAGGCCCGCGACGCTGATCCACTCCATATCGATTCCGGCGTTCGGCACGACCCGCGCCTCAATACCGCGCCGCGTTCCCAGCCACACGACTTCGCGCGAGCTGGCCTGCAAAGCACGTGCGACAGCGAGCGCCGGGTAAACGTGTCCACCGGTGCCACCTGCCATTACGAGAATCGGTCGCCCACTCATGACTTGGCACGCCCTTTACCGCGTCGATTAACCGGTTTCGCATCGACCGCGAGCTCGTGGTGTATACGCAGCAACAGGGCAATGCTGATCATCGTGATAATCAGGCTACTGCGGCCATAACTGATCAGCGGTAACGGCAATCCCTTGGTTGGCAACAGACCCATGTTCACACCGATATTGATAAAGGCCTGCAAACCGAGCCAGGTGCCAAGACCCACCGCGATATAGGCATCGAAGAACCTCTCGGCATCCGCCGCGCGCATGGCGAGCTTGAAAACACGCCACAGCAGCGCGAGAAATAAGGCGATCAATATCAGCGAACCTGCCAGGCCAAACTCTTCGGCATATACCGCGAAGACAAAATCCGTGTGCGCTTCGGGCAGGTAAAACAGTTTCTGCACACTGCCGCCGAGCCCCACGCCAAACCACTCGCCGCGTCCGATCGCGATCAGCGATTGCGTCAACTGAAAGCCGGAGTCGAACGGGTCAGCCCACGGATCCAGAAACGCCGTCAGGCGCTGCATCCGATACGGTGAGGCAATGGCAAGTGCCGCCAACGCCAGTGCGGCGACGGTAAAGAAAGCGACGAAATCGCGAATTCGTGCGCCGGCAACAAACATCATGACCAGTACAGTCGCCGACAGCACCACTGCTGCACCAAAGTCCGGCTGTTCCAGCAACAACGCACATGCGATGCTCAACACAACCATGGGCCGCAGCGCACCCCAGGTATTTTCCCGCAAACTCTTGTTGCGACGAACGAGGTAGCCGGCAAGATACAGCAGGAAACAGAGTCTCGCCGGCTCTGAGACCTGCAAATTCATAATGCCAACACGCACCCATCGCGTGCTGCCGTTCACTTCACGACCGACACCGGGAATAAGCACCACCACCAGCAGCAACAGCCCAACGAGCAACAAAACCGGGCCGAGGTTGCGCCAGACCTGCATCGGTATGAACAGGCAAATAAAACCCGCACCACCGCCAATGACAGCGGCAAGCAGTTGCCTCTCCACATAGAAGAACGGATTGTTCGCTACGTTGTCGGAAATCGAGATTGACGCCGATGCGAGAATCACAAAACCGCCCATCAACAGCGCCAGTGCGATCGCCAGCAATACCGGGTCAATCTGCAAGTGCATTTTCAGTCGCGCCGGAAACGGCACGGTTGCGCTGTGCGTGCTCATCGTCTCAACGCCTCCACTGCACTGCAAAAAGCGTCGCCCCGTTGCCCGTAGTTGCTGTACTGATCCACGCTCGCGCAAGCGGGCGCAAGCAGCACGGTGTCTTCAGATTCGGCGCATTCTGCAGCCATGGTTACCGCAGTATTCATCGTATCGGCGAAGTGCACCGGCATTACGGTATCGAGCGCGTGCGCAACTTTTTCGGCATCTTTGCCCATCAGCACCGCGCCGCGCAGTTTGTTTTCAACAGCCTCGGAAAGACCCGCGAACTCACCACCTTTGCCATCGCCGCCAGCTATCAGCACCAGCATCGAATCGACCGAATCGATCGCGGCAACCGCGGCCGCAACGTTGGTCGCCTTGGAGTCGTTAATGTAGTCAACAGCACCAATACGAGCGACGAACTGCATGCGGTGCGGCAACCCGGGGAATTCGACCAACACCTGCAACATTGCAGATCGGTCAAGCCCCAACAAATCACCGGCTGCCAGAGCCGCGAGAGCATTGAGTTGGTTGTGTACGCCGTACATGGCCAGATCGCGAGATGAGAGCAGCAGGGTTTCGCCGCAGGCGAGGTAAGTTTCGCCGTCATCGATACGCAAGCCATAGTGACCGGCATCGGGTGCGTCCGTGCCAAAACTTATGAGGCGATCGCAATGCTTTGCGCGCTCGGCTGCGGCACTGTCCGCCCGGTTGATCACCGCGGCCTCTGCCTCACGATATACCCGATATTTCGAGTCTCGGTACTCGTGTACGTCGCTGTGCCAGTCCAGGTGATCGGGCGAGATATTCAGAAGTACAGCAACGGTTGCGGGCAGGCGTTGCGTGCGATGCAGCTGAAAACTCGACAGCTCCAGTACGTAGACATCCGGGGTTTCCTGGCTCAGCAGATCAAGGGCCGGCTCTCCCAGGTTGCCGCCGGCCAGCACCTCACGTCCGTCTGCGCGGCACATTTGGTACAGCAGAGTTGTCACGGTGCTTTTACCATTGGAGCCCGTCACCGCGACAAACGGTGCGCCGGCATCACGGGCGAATAACTCGATGTCAGAAATAAGCTCGACCTTCTTGCCGATTGCCTTCTTCAGCAACGGATTGCTATCCGGGATCCCAGGTGAGGCGATGATCCGCTCGATACCTTTTGGCAACTCGGCAACGCCAAGCAACAGATCCGCTCGTGGACAGATTTTTTCGAGCTCTTCCAGTCGCGACGGCGCCACGCGGCTATCGAAAAACGTTGCGCGAATATCCTTGCGCCGCAGATAACGCGCAATCGACATTCCAGTCGCACCGAGGCCCGCGACCAGATCCTTGTTGCTCGATGCTGATTTTCGCGTGTTCATCGTATTTTCAGACTCGCCAGGCCAATCAGCACCAGAATGACCGTGATGATCCAGAAGCGAACGATGACCTTGGGTTCTGCCCAGCCCTTGAGTTCAAAGTGATGATGCAATGGCGCCATGCGAAAGACGCGTTTGCCAGTGAGTTTGAACGAGGCAACCTGGACGATGACCGACAGTGTTTCGACCACGAAAATTCCGCCCATGATCGCCAGAACGATTTCCTGCCGCACGATCACCGCGACGACGGCGAGTGCAGCACCTAACGACAACGCGCCTATATCGCCCATGAACACCTGTGCGGGATAGGTGTTAAACCACAGAAAACCCAGACCGGCGCCGGCCATCGCGGTGCAAAAAACCATAACCTCGCCACTGCCCGCGACGTAGGGAATGCCCAGATATTCGGAAAAGATAGTGTTGCCGGTCACGTACGCGAACAAGCCTAACGCGCCACCGACCAACACCGTCGGCATAATCGCCAAACCGTCCAGGCCATCAGTAAGGTTTACCGCATTACTGAAGCCAACAATAAAAAAGTACGTTACAACGACCTGAAACATGCCAAGCGGTATAGCCAGATCCTTGAAATACGGAATCAACAATGAGGTTTGAACCTCATCGGTCGCCGTAACGTACAGAGCAATGGCGGCAATGAGTGCCGCGCTAGACTGCCAGAAGAGTTTTTGCCACGCCGAAATACCGGCGGGGTTTTGCAATACGAGCTTTCGATAGTCATCGACATAACCGATGACACCGAAGGACAGGGTCACGAACAGCACGATCCAGATGTAGTGATTCTCGAGGTCGGCCCACAGGACGGTAGCAACCGAGATCGCGGTAAGAATCAACGCACCACCCATCGTCGGCGTACCCGCCTTAAGTAAATGCGTTTCGGGGCCGTCATCGCGAACAGGCTGTCCTATCTGCCTCACACTCAGGCTCTTGATCATCTTGGGACCGATGACGAGGCAAATTGTCAACGCGGTAAGCGCACCGAGAATCGCGCGCATGGTCAGGTAACTGAACACGTTGAAACCGGATTCGAATTGCGCGAGATATTCTGTGAGATAGAGCAGCATCAGGCTTCCTTTCTCACCGCTTCGCCGACGCGCAAGGCATTTACGATGCGCTCCATGCGCATTGAGCGAGACCCTTTGACCAGTACGCTGGTGGTGTCACTCGCCTCTTTGATGTCGGCCAGCAATGCATCGATCTCCGCGTACCAGCACGCGCCCTCGCCAAAACCGTCAACGCTGTGGCGTGTCAGATCGCCAAGCGCGAACAGGCGATCAACACCGCTTGCTCGCGCCGACGCCCCAACCTCGCGGTGCAGATCCTTTGCACCTTCCCCGAGTTCTTTCATATCGCCTAATACCAGCCAACTCTGCCCCTTGAGGCCTGCCAGAAAATCGGCAGCCGCCGTAACGGACAAAGGGTTGGCGTTGTAGCTGTCGTCGAAAAGCGTGCAGCCGTTAATTCCTGCGAGCGGCCGCAAGCGGCCCTCGATCGGCGCGATCCCCTGCAATGCCGACTTGATCTGCTCAGCATCAATGCCAAGCGCGATTGCAACCGCCGCCGCCGCACAAGCATTACGCACGTTGTGAAGACCTGGCAGCGGCAACGAAATTGCAACACTGCTATTTGGAAGACGCAGCTCGAAGGTCGAGCCGTCCGCGGCCGCAACGATGTCAGTGGCCCTGACGTCGGCGGCACCGCTGAAACCAAAGCTCAGCGTTCGCACGTCTTCGACGAGCGTTCGCCAATAGTCGTAATACGAGTCGTCGGCGTTAAGAACGGCAAACTCCGGGCGGTCATCGTTCTGCAGTATTTCGCCCTTTGCATGCGCAACTCCCTCAATGGATCCAAAACCTTCGAGGTGCGCCGCACCAGCGTTGGTAATAACAACGACATCCGGGTTCGCCAGCGCTGTGAGATAGGCGATTTCACCCGCATGATTGGCGCCCATTTCCAGTACGGCGTACTCGTGCTCATCATTGATTCGCGCGAGCATTAGCGGCATGCCGATGTCGTTGTTCAGGTTGCCGTGTGTCGCCAGTGTGGGCGCTGCGGAACCGAGACAAGCCGCGACCAGCTCTTTCAATGTTGTTTTGCCATTGCTACCGGTAATGCCGACGACACGGACGCCCTTGCTTCCGCGCCACGCGGCAGCAAATCGACCCAGCGCTCGTTTTGCATCGTCAACTTCAATCTGTGCGATGTCATCTGCGGCAAGACTGCCTACGACCGCGGCAACGGCACCACTGGCTTTGGCTTTTGCGACAAAATCACGGCCATCAAAATTAGGACCTTGCAACGCGAAAAACAGTTCGCCGTTCCGTACCGTACGCGTATCCGTGCTAATACCGCGAAACTGCCGGTCGTCGCCGTGCAACACACCGTTCATGCTCTTCGCAGCCAGGGAGAGCGAATCAATCATTGCGCACCTGCGCTGCTTTGGCAGCCGCGGTTGCTACGGCGCAGTCGGAAAACGACCGGCGTTTTCCCGCCACTTCCTGATAATCCTCATGACCCTTGCCGGCAATCAACACAATGTCCGCCGGATCTGCAGCATCGACCGCCCAGGCGATGGCCGCCGCACGGTCGTCGATGACGGTCACGACTCCGGGATTGACGAAACCGGCCAGTATTTCGTTGGCAATTTCACACGCATTTTCACCGCGTGGATTGTCAGCGGTAACTACGACGTTGTCCGCCAGACGTTCGGCAGTTTTCCCCATCAGGGGCCGCTTACCGGTATCACGGTCGCCGCCACAGCCAAACACACACCACAGCCTGCCTCGACAATGCGGTCGCAATGCACGCAACGCCGACTCTATCGCGTGCGGCGTGTGCGCGTAGTCAACGTAGACCGCGACCCCGGCCGTCGGAACGCGCTGCATGCGCCCGGGTGGCGCCTTGACCAATCGCAACACGTCGCAGGCCTGTTCGAGCTCAATGCCCTTGAGCAGCAAATAGGCGAGAACCATCGCGGCGTTTGCGACGTTAAAGTCGCCGGGCAGAGGCAAGCTGAATTGCCCATCGCCCCAGGAACTGACAAAGCTGATATCAGAGCCGCATTCGGTCGCGACCACCGAACGGACGAACAAATAAGGGCGACCGTTCGCAACACGATCGAAGTTCGTCGAAACCGTCAGCACATCCTGGCCACAACGAGCTGCCAACTCCGATCCGAACTCCGAATCCAGGTTGACGATCTTGTGCTTCGCGCTGTGTTCGAGAAACAAGCGAGCCTTGGTCTCGAAGTAGCTCTGCATGTCACCGTGATAGTCGAGATGGTCGCGCGTGAGATTAGTAAACAGAACGGCGTCGAACTGCACGCCATCAACACGCCCCTGAGACAGCGCATGCGACGAGACCTCAACGGCGGCATACGTCGCGGATTGCGCTACGAAATTCGCAAGGTGCCCGTGCATCTCCACCACTGCCGGCGTGGTCATACCGTTGGCACCCTGCAGTTCCTCGATGCCACAACCCAGAGTGCCGAGGTAAGCGCAACGCTTGTCGAGCAGTTGCAAGCACTGCGCCAGCAACCACGCGACGGTGGTTTTACCGTTGGTCCCCGTAATGCCGATTATTCGCAGGCGACTGGAAGGGTACGCGTAGTAGCGATTGGCGATCTCGCCAAGATGCGTATCAAGCTGCTCCACTGCAATCATCGGCACGCCTGTATCGGCCGGCACGACGCCGCTGCTCGAGTCCCACACCACCGCGCACACGCCCGCTCGGCGAGCCTCTTCCAGGTAGTCCAGACCGTGACTGCCGATGCCTTCACAGGCGAGGAATACAAAGCCTCGTTGCAGTTGCCGGGAGTCACTGGCGATACCACTGACGGACAACTCCGGTGCAACCGCGATGCCCCGCAGCAGTTCTGCCAGTGTCGGAGTGGCATCCATTTTCATGGCCGGCACACTCATTGACCTGAGTACCGGTCCGCCATCGCCTGCATAACATTGCCGGGATCGCGGGCGGGCATGGCGTCGGGGGGTATGGCCAACAGTCTCAGCGACTCTGACATCACGTCGGCGAATACCGGTGCCGCTACATCGCTGCCGTAATACAGTTCGCCACCGGGCTCGTCGATGACAACAACGGTTGCAAGTCGCGGATCGCTGGCCGGTGCCAGACCCGCGAAAATCGATATGTACTTGTCCTTTGAATAACCACCCTTCGCAAATTTCCAGGCGGTCCCGGTCTTGCCTGCGATGCGATAGCCATCAACAGAGGCCTTCGTTCCGGTGCCACCCGGGCGCACAACTTCTTCCAGCATGCGACGCACGGCGAGCGCTGTATCCGCAGATACGACGCGCTCGCCAACGGGCGACTCATTGATTGCGAACAGCGAAATCGGCTGCATCATGCCACTGTTTCCGATCGCCGAATACGCGTGCGCCAATTGCAGCGGCGTAACCGAAATACCGTAGCCGTAGGCTATCGTCGCCTGGCTGATCGGGCGCCAGTTGCTGTAGTGCGTCAACATGCCGGCTGACTCGCCCGGGAAACCACTGCTGGTCACCGCACCGAGGCCGAACTCAGTCATCGTTCCCCACAGTTGATCGGGCTGCAGATGCATGGCAACTTTGGTAATGCCAACGTTGCTGGAGCGCGCCAGAATCGTGGTCAGGCTGATGCGACCGAGGTTTCGACTGTCCTCGATTTTCTTGGCACCGACGGTGACATAGCCCGGCGCAGTATCGACCACACTACTCGGCCGGTATTGACCACTCTCAAGCGCGGCCGCGACGATCAGCGGTTTGATGCTCGAACCCGGTTCGAATATGTCCGTGATCGCGCGGTTTCGATAGCGAGCCGCCACGAGTTGCGAACGATCATTCGGGTTATAGGTCGGTTGATTGACCATTGCCAGCACTTCGCCGGTTTTCACATCGAGAATCACGATTGAACCCGACCGTGCGTCGTGCGATTTGACGGCGGCTTTCAGGGTTCTGTACGCAAGGTATTGCAGGCGCAGATCAATGCTGATCCTCAAATCCTTGCCGTGATTTGGCGGCCGGATGCTTTCGACGTTCTCGATAGATCGACCGAGACGATCTTTCAGCACTCGCTTGGCCCCGGGTTCTCCCTGCAGCCAGTGGTTCATTGCAAGTTCCAGACCCTCCTGGCCCTGATCGTCGATATCGGTAAATCCCACCAGATGACCAGTCACTTCCGAGGCCGGGTAGTAGCGGCGGTATTCACGCTGCACATTTATGCCGGGCAACTTCAATGCCATAACGGCCTGTGCAGCGTTCGGGTTCAGATGCCGTTTCAGGTAGAGAAACTCCTTACCCATGCTGCGCGTGATCCGCCGCATCAGAACTTCGGGTTTTAACTCGAGCGCGCTTGCCAGCTGGGGAACCTTGTCGAGGGCGCTGGTGAACTCCTTCGGATTGACCCAGATACTATCGACCGGCGTACTGATCGCCAGCGGTTCGCCGTTACGATCCAGAATCGTGCCTCGATGTGCGGAGATCGATTCGGTACGCAAATGGCGTGTGTCAGCCTGCTGGTTCAGAAAATCTTTGTCGAGGACCTGCAGATGCACGGCACGCGCAACCAGCGACGAGGCTAGCAGCGCGAAGAACGCCATCACCAGCGACACTCTGCCTGTGAAGCGTCGCGAAGTTGTTTGTTTTGTTTCTGCGCCGCGTGTCATGGCCGTTCAATTACGTAGATGTCCGATGATTCAGGTCGCTCCAGCGACAGGTCGCTCATGGCAACCCGTTCGATTCGCGCATGTGTGGCCCAGGTACTTTGTTCGATTTGCAACTGACCCCATTCGATATTCAATTCGTCGCGTTCGTTCGTTAAACCTTCCAATTGCACGAACAGCTTTCTGGATTCGTGCTTGGTATAGACCAGCGCAATGGCACTCAGAACGCAGACCACAGCAAACACGAACACGAGGAGAAACGGCTGCCGTGATTTCACCAGTTGCATCACAGGCGCTCCGCAATTCTCAGGCGTGCGCTGCGCGCTCGCCTGTTGGCGCCGATTTCGTCTGCCGTCGCGGATATCGCCTTACCGATATTTCGCAACTTCGGCTGATACTCTTCTGGAACCGAGGGCATTCCCCGATACGGTTCTGGCACGCGAGACTCATCACGCATGAAGCGCTTCACCATGCGGTCCTCCAGCGAGTGAAAACTGATCACACACAGGCGACCTCCCTGCCTCAAGACGCTGATCGATTGCTTTAGCACCGACTCGAGCTGCTCCAGTTCGCCATTAATCGCGATACGGATCGCCTGAAACGTTTTCGTCGCCGGATGTTTCTTGCTCGCCCGCGCCTTTCCGGGCACCGCCGCGGCAACGAGGTCCGCCAACTGGCGAGTAGTGCACACAGGAGACTCCGCACGAGTCGCTACGATTGATCGCGCTATTCTCGTCGCAAAGATTTCTTCTCCAAAGGTGCGCAACACGTGTTTCAACTCCTGCTCGTCCACAGACGCCAGCCAGTCGCTCGCGGACGTGCCTGAATCCGGGTCCATTCGCATATCGAGCGGGCCCTCGCGGAGGAAGCTGAAACCTCGATGGGCTTCATCCAGTTGCGGCGAGGAAACACCCAGGTCGAAGAGCAGTCCGTCGACTTTTCCGCACAGGTTTCTTTCGCCAATGAATGTCTCAAGTTGCGCACAACACCCCCTAATCAGTTCGAAACGCGGATCGTCAGTCAGGGAAGTTGGTGCTGAAGCAATTGCGTCCGGGTCTCGATCGATAGCGATCAGTCGTCCGTTCGAATTGAGGCACTTCAGTATTTCCCTGCTGTGACCACCGCGACCGAACGTTCCGTCGACGTAACAGCCGTCTTCAATTATCTCCAGCCCCTGAAGGACTGGTCCCAGCAGCACCGGCACATGCTCGTTGCTGCTCATGAGATCGCTTCCAAGCTAGAAGGAGATCGACTCGAGATCGGCCGGCAATTCGCCGTCGTCCTCATCGCTAAGCCACGCGTCGCGCTTCTCATCCCAGGTTGCTTCATCCCACAATTCAAACTTGTTGCCCTGCCCGATCAGCATTCCGTGTCTTTCGAGGCTCGCGAATTCACGCAATTCTTTCGAGACCAGAATTCGACCGTTACCATCCATATCGACCTCAGTCGCATAACCGACCATAATGCGCACAATACGGCGCGCGACCTTGTTCAGACTGGGCAGGCGCACCAACTTACGCTCGAGCTCTTCCCAGTCGGGCAGCGGATAAACGAGGAGGCAGTGATCTCTATCCACCGTGACAATAATCTGGCCATCACAACGGGCACACAGCCGCTCCCGATACCGAGTCGGTATTGCCATACGCCCCTTGGCGTCCAGTGATACTTTGGTTGCGCCTCTAAACACGGTGGTGCGGACTTGCCGGGAATCGCTCTTCTGGCGCGATATCCGGGCTGGATGCCCATCTCCTCCCACTTTTTTCCACTTTTCAACACTATAGGGACGGCCCTGATGGCGGTCAATGACCGCGACTGTTTAACTGTTGTTGTACAGTGACTTAGAGGCTATCCGGTGGCTCAAAAAGGGCGAAAAGTGGCAACCATCGCGCGAACAAAATCATATAGTTGCGCTTACTTCTTAGAGGACGCCTTAACAGTGGTCGGGGAACTGGCCGTCGCCGCGCCATGAGTGCCCGTCGGCAGCAAATTGCGCAAGCCGCGCCCAAAACCGGCCTCAGGACAAAGTTTTATTTATAAGCTATTGATTTATTTAAATAATTTGGAAGGTGAGAAAGTCGGAGTCAGCAATAAGCCGGGTTCTGTCATCGACAACCATTCATCTGGGACAGCCGTCACCGACTGCCTCAAGCGACCTACCCGGGAGTCCGTTCGGTACCGACGGTGCGGGCCGTAACCCGCATACTCCCCTATTTGGTCTTGCTCCGGGCGGGGTTTACCTTGCCGCGAACTGTTACCAGTCGCGCGGTGCGCTCTTACCGCACCTTTTCACCCTTACCAACCGAAGTTGGCGGTATATTTTCTGTGGCACTTTCCGTGGACTCGCGCCCCCCAGGCGTTACCTGGCGCCCTGTCCGAAGGAGCCCGGACTTTCCTCTGCGGCGAACCACAGCGATTGTCTGACCAACTCCGACCCTCTCGGCGAAGCAGTCTACAGAAAATTACGCTGACAAATACGGTGACTGACACCGTATTTGTCAGCGTAGCTCCAGGAGGCGGTCGTAGAGAGCGTTCTTTTTCTTGCCGAGTATACGTGCCGCAACTTTGGCGACGTCTTTGGCGGGCAGGTAGGCAGCGAGCTCCAAAAGCGTACGATCAACCTCCAGATTCGATTCCGGTTGCGCATTCGAACCGCTTACCACAACGACAAATTCGCCCTTGCCGACGATTACATCCGTTTTGATATCGCGTTGTAATTCGCCCAACGTACCGTGGACGCATTGCTCGTGCATCTTGGTGAGTTCGCGGCCAAGGAATGCGCACCGGTCAGCACCGAACGCTTCGACCATATCGTCGATTGACTCCGCTACGCGATGCACCGACTCGTAGAACACTAACGTGCGCGGTTCCGGTGCGAGACTCGACAACGCGGCCCGACGAGCTACCCGTTTTGCCGGCAGGAATCCTTCAAAACAGAATCGGTCGGTCGGAATACCGGCCGCACTAAGCGCCGCCGTGACAGCGCTCGCGCCGGGTACCGGCGAGACGGTGATATCGTTTTTATGGGCCTCCCGAACCAGCCGAAAGCCCGGATCGCTGATTAACGGTGTGCCGGCATCGCTTACCAAGGCCACGGAATCGCCCTGCAACAGCACCTTGATAAGCTCTCCGAGTACCTCTTCTTCGTTGTGATCGTGCAATGCCATAAGTCGGCATTTGCAGCCGATAGAGAATAGCAATCGCCCGGTACGCCGGGTATCCTCAGCGGCAACAAGGTTGACTTCAGCGAACGTTTTGCGCGCTCGCGGTGTCAGATCTTCAAGATTGCCGATCGGCGTTGCAACAACGTATAGCGTACCGCTCATCTGGCGCTGGACCCTCTACGGTAATAGACATGGCTTTGGACACTCGACATCCTGCAGGCAAACGACGCTCACTGGCAAGCGTTGTCGCGTTACTGCTGACCTCTTTCCTGCTCGGAGCGTGTGGCACTACCGGCATAGGTGCCCTGTCGGGCTCCGGCGAACACCGCGCCGAACGACTGGCACAAGACGGCCGTCACGACGATGCCGCAGGTGCGTACATCGGCATGGCCACGGACGCTTTCGGCGTCGAACGCGACCGCCTTACGCTGCTTGCAATCGAGCAATGGCTGAACGCCGGAGATGAGCGCCGTGCCCGCCGCGCCCTGGCCGACCTGACGCAACCTGCCTCGGAACCGTTGCTGTCGATCTGGAACACAAACTCGGCCGCATTGTCACTGTACCGGGGTGATGCCGACGCGGCACTCCTGCTGCTTGAGCCGATGAGTCGTCGGCCGCTGTCGCGGCGCGATCGCCTGCGTGTTGAGGCGCTGCGAGCGGACGCATGGATTCAAAAACAAGACCCGGCCCGTGCGGTCGAACTGATGACACAACGCGAGTCCTGGCTCGAAAGCTCGCGCGGCATCGAACAAAATCGCAGGCGACTCTGGCAGGGCTTGCTGTTCAGCAACCCGCTGGTTCTGCGCGAGTCTGCGCAACTCACCGCCAACGAGCAAACACGCGCCTGGCTGATTCTCGGCTCACTGGCGACCAGCACCGGTCAGCAAGGCGTGGGCTGGAATAACGGCGTCGCCCGGTGGCGGGACGCCAATCCCGGCCATCCGGCACTGGCGATAATCGGGGACTCCAATTTACAGCACCTTGAGTTGCAGGAATATCCGCGCCAGGTCGCATTGTTGCTACCACTGTCCGGGCCCTCAGCCACGGCGGGAAAAGCGGTTCAAAACGGCTTTCTTGGCGCCTATTTCGCGACGGTGAGCGCACTGGACGAGCCGCAGTCCGTTCGCATCTACGATGTAAATTCTGAAGGCGGTGCCAGCGCCGCCTATCGGACCGCCGTTGCTGATGGCGCAGAGTTTGTGGTCGGCCCTTTATTGAAGAAAAACGTGACTGAACTGGCGAACGACATTCTCGTACCCGTTCCCGTGTTAACCCTGAACTACGTTGCCGCCGAAACACTCGCACCGCCAGGACTCTATCAGTTCGCGCTTGCACCCGAAGACGAGGCAGCTTCCGCGGCAAACCGCGCGCTCAACGACGGCTACACCCGGGCTGTTGCCCTGGTCCCGAACAACGACTGGGGCCGTCGCGTGTTGCAAAGTTTTGCAACCGAGTTCGAAGCTCTTGGCGGAACACTACTGGACTATCGAAACTATACGCCCGACAAACAGGACTTCTCCAACGAAATCGAAAATCTGATGGGCCTCTCGGGAAGCGTACAACGCTACAGACGCCTGCGAGCAAACATCGGCAGCTATAGCTTGCAATTCGACCCTCGTCGTCGTCAGGATGCCCAGTTCGTTTTTCTTGCCGCAGCCGCCGGACCGGCGCGACTGTTAAAGTCGCAATTGAAATTCCATTATTCAGGCGATCTACCGGCTTACTCGACCTCGTCCGTGAATTCGCTTGATGGCCGTTCCAATGCCGACCTCAACGGCATCATGTTTGCCGATACGCCATGGCTCATCGATCCGCAACCGTGGATTCGTTTCCTTCCCGGCACCTACGCGAAGTACTGGCCCGAGGAGCGTCGACTTGGCCGACTGCACGCAATGGGCTACGACGCCTACAATCTTATCGCCTCGCTCTACGCCAGTCGTAGCGGTGAGATAGCGGAACTGGATGGAGCAACCGGACACCTTTCTCTCGATCAACAAGGACGCGTTCATCGGCGTTTGGCGTGGGCACAATTCCAGCGTGGCGAACCCGTCATATTGCCGAGCCAGGATGCGGTCAGTGGGCCTATTCAGGACATGAGCGAAGACGGCGAATTGATCGCCCCAAATGCGGCTGACGAGGCACCTTGGGACACTCAACCACAGCGGTAAAAGGCCAATGTGCGGAACAAATCGCGTTGGGCTATTTGCTCGGGCAAGGACTCACGCCCGTGCGCCGAAACTATCGCTGCCGCCGCGGCGAAATCGACCTCATAATGATCGAGGGTGATTGTCTGACGTTCATCGAAGTACGTTCCCGAGCATCCGCCGCATTTGCGCCCGCTAGCCACACTGTTGACCATCGAAAACAGCAAAAGCTTATTCGCACCGCCGCTACATTCATCTCTCGAAACCGCCGATACGCAAACCACACGATGCGCTTCGATGTGGTAGCCGTAGAAGGTCACGAGAATCCGAGAATCTCGTGGATACCGGACGCATTTCGACCGAACAGCTCAACCCACTGGTAACTTGCTGGTAGAATTCGACGGCCAAGACACCGGCGGAGAAACCATGGATCCTGTTACCCGAGTTCGTGACCATTTCGCGGAGAGTATCGCTACCAAGGCGGCAGCCGCAGAACCACTGGCGGAGAGCATCGCCGCCGCAGGCCGCTTAATGAGCGACGCACTGCTCGACGACGGAAAAATCCTGAGTTGTGGTAACGGCGGCTCGGCAGCCGATGCGCAGCACTTCTCCTCCGAACTTCTAAATCGTTTTGAGATGGAGCGCCCCGGACTGCCCGCAATGGCACTAACAACCGACAGCTCGACGCTAACCTCGATATCCAACGACTACGCCTACGAAGAAATCTTTTCGAAGCAGGTGAGGGCCTTGGGTAAGGCGCCGGATATACTGCTCGGAATTTCGACGTCCGGCAACTCTGAAAACGTTATTCGAGCCATCGCTGCGGCCCACGAGCGCGGCATGAAAGTTGTCGCAATGACCGGCCGGGACGGCGGCAGAATGGCCAATGTCTTCCAACCGGGCGACGTTGAGATACGTGTGCCTGCAACCCGCACCGCTCGGATACAGGAAGTACACCTGCTTGTCATTCACTGCTTGTGCGATCTGATAGACGCGAACTTGTTGGGAGCGTCCTGAAGGTCTATTTAACGATCGTCAGATGCGGACGCGAATGCGTCTCTTCGAGTTCGTTTCGCAACGTCGACGTCTCGACGTGTTCAGCCGGCTCGGCGTCCTGCGAGAAAATCATGCCCTGCCCGGTCTCTCTCGCGTAAATCCCCAACACCGACTGCATGGGTACGCACACGTCGAACGCCACCCCGCCGAAGCGCGCGCGAAAACTCACAGCATCGTTGGCCAACTTCAGGTTGTGTGCGGCGGCGGCACTGATGTTCAGGATGATTTTGCCGTCCTTGACGTGCTCCTGAGGCACACTGACACCCTCGACCGACGTATCGACGACAATATGCGATGTGTGCGAGTTGTCTCCCATCCATTCGTGCATTGCACGAATCAGGTACGGACGTTTAGAGTGTTTGCGACTATTCACGAATCTTGTTCTTGCGTTTTCGCTGAATGCCGACAGCTTACCACCGATTTAGGTCGTCGCATCAAGACTTAACTTAAGCTGTCGCACGCGGCTCGTTATTTTCGTTCCTACAGACGCATTTCCTGCTCAAGTTCCGTAAGGCTCTGTTGAAATGATCGCCGTGCAAATACGCGGTCCATATAATCTTCGATCGAATCGGCACCCTTGCCAAGATCGATACCGTATACCGGCAAGCGCCAAAGTAGTGGTGCAATCGTACAATCCACGAGCGAGAACTCTTCGCTTAGAAAGTACGGCCTCGCACCAAACAGCTCAGCGCTTTGCAGAATGCTCTCGCGTAACATCTTGCGTGCTTTCGTGCCCAGCTTACCGTCAGCATTGGTCTCGACCTCAGCCGCGATTGAGTACCAGTCCGTTTCGATGCGAAACAGCGCAAGACGGAACTGGGCTCGGGTAACGGGATCTACGGGCATCAACGGCGGATGGGGGAATCGCTCGTCAAGATACTCGACGATCACCCGTGAGTCGTACAAGGTCAGGTCGCGATCGACCAGCGTCGGCACCGTATGGTACGGATTCAAGTCCATCAGGTCTTCGGGCAGGTCGGGACCCAAGACATTGGATATCTCGATATTGATGTTCTTTTCGGCGAGAACCAACCGGGTACGATGACTGTGAACATCGGTCGGTCGTGAGAACAGCGTCATTACAGAACGACGATTCGCTACTACTGCCATTATTTTACGTCCTTCCAAATCTGTTTCTTGAGCATGCGCGCGATAATAAGGAAAAAGATCAGGAACATCATCACCCAAACACCGAGCTTGCGGCGTTCCGATCGGATTGGTTCTGCTATGTAGGCCAGAAAGTTAACGGTGTCGCGAACGAATTTGTCGTAATCTTCGGAATCCATTGTGCCGGCCGTCAACTGTTCGAAACCGGCAAACTCGCGCGCCGTCGTAACTATCTTACCCTCATCGTCCTTCACCTCATGTTTGGTAAAGACCGCCTGCTGATAGCCCTGCAGCTGCCACAACACGTGCGGCATACTGGTGCCTGCCAGCACCCGGTTGTCTACGCCCGTCGGGCCTCCCTCTGACACGTAAAAGCCCTTGAGGAAATTGTAGATACGATCCGCACCTTTGGCCCGGGCCATCAGCGACAAATCAGGGGGCGCCGTGCCGTACCAGCGTGCTGCGTCCGCAGTCGGCATCGACGTCTGTATGACTTCGAAAGTTTTTTCGGCATTAAACATCAGGTTGCTGACGAGCATTTCCTCCGACAAATCGAGATCATTGCTGATCGTCTTGTAGCGTACGTATTGCGCCGAATGGCAGCCGGAACAGTAGTTCATGAAGTTCGCCGCACCGCGGCGCAACGAATTAACGTTGTCACGATCTATATCGGCCGATTCCAATTCGACATCACCACCGGCCGCAATCAGTTGTGTCGTCATGAAGCAGGAACTTACTACCAACAGGCTCGCTAGTCGTTTCATCTTAATCATGGTAGACCACCCTTTCCGGTACCGGCTTGGTCTTGTCGATCGCCGTGTAATACGGCATCAGCAGGAAGAACGCAAAATAGAGGACAGAGAAGACCTGTGCCGCCAGCACGTACACGGGTTCGGCAGGCATGGTGCCCAACCAGCCGAGGATCACGAAAGTAACCACGAAAATGGACAGAGCTGACTTGTATATCCATCCGCGATAACGTATCGATCTCACTCTGGATCGATCCAGCCATGGCAGGAACAGGGGCAGGATCACGGACAGGCCGAACAAGATAAAGCCCCACAACTTATCCGGCACGGCGCGCAAGATCGCGTAAAACGGCGTGAAATACCATACCGGCGCAATGTGCTCCGGAGTCGCCGTCAGATTTGCCGGCTCAAAGTTTGCGTGTTCCAGAAAGTAACCGCCCATCTCGGGGGCGAAGAACACCACTGCGCTGAAAACCATCAGAAATATGATGATCGCGACCAGATCCTTACTGGTGTGGTACGGGTGAAAGGCAACCCCGTCGAGCGGCACACCGTCAGCACCCTTGTGGTCCTTGATCTCGATACCGTCTGGATTGCTGGAACCCACTTCGTGCAATGCCACAATGTGTACGAACACCAATCCCAGCAAAGCTAGAGGCAACACAACAACATGCAATGCGAAAAAGCGGTTCAACGTGATATCGGAGATCGAATAGTCACCGCGAATAATCTCAACCAGTGCATCTCCTACCCACGGGATCGCCCCGAACAGGGAGATAATCACCTGCGCGCCCCAATAGGACATTTGGCCCCAGGGCAGCAGGTAACCGGCAAATGCCTCAGCCATCAACACCAGGAATATCAGCATGCCGATAATCCAGATGAGCTCACGTGGCTTCTTGTACGAGCCGTACAGCATGGCGCGGAACATGTGCAGGTACACGACGATAAAGAAAAACGACGCACCCGTTGAATGCATGTAGCGAATCAGCCACCCCCACTCGACGTCACGCATGATGTACTCAACCGACGCGAACGCTTCTGCCGCCGACGGCTTGTAATTCATCGTCAGGAAAATACCGGTCAGCAGTTGAATAACCAGTACCACCATCGCAAGAACGCCGAATACGTACCAGAAATTGAAGTTCTTGGACGCGTAGTATTCTGTGACATGGTATTTCATCGTTTCCGTAAACGGGAAACGATCATCGATCCACTTCATGAGTCCGCCTTTCGGCTTGCCAACTTCTGCTTCGATCCTCGACATTACGCCGCTCCTGTGTCCATGCCGATCAGTATCAGATCATCTCTGACAAATCGGTGCGGTGGGACCCGCAGGTTCGTCGGCGCTGGCCAACCCTTATATACGCGGCCCGCAAGATCGAACTTCGAACCGTGGCAGGGACATGAGAATCCACCGTCCCAGTGCTTCGCCGGACGAACCTCGAAATCTTTCAGCGGCGCGCAACCCAGATGCGTGCACGCACCCTCGACGATCAGGTATTCCGCCCGGATCGAACGCGTCGCGTTCGCAGTGTAGTCCGGTTGCTGCTCAATCACCTCGGAATTCGGGTCGATCAATTCGCCATCGTGGTTGGCAAGACGCCCGAGCATGCCTTCGGTACGGCGCAAGATGAAAACCAGCTTGCCCCGCCATATCACCTTTATCATCTCACCAAGCTGCAACGACCCGATCGGCACCTCTACCGGCGCGCCCAGGGCCTGCGCTCTAGCGCTCGGTTTCAGCGAAGAGATAAACGGAACAGCAACAAAACCGGCACCGACAGCGCCGGTTACCGCAGTTGCCACGGTCAGAAAATGACGCCTATTTCGATCCAGGTCATCGTTGCTCATCAGGCACTCCCATACACCGTTCTGTTGACGGCCTCTTTTTACAGCGCTTTGTTGCTGAATATCGATACTGGTAGATTTGCAGCAGACCCGGTTTGCCGTCAGGATGACAGTTGCTCCGGGGCTCGATGCGGAACCACGGCGCATTATACACGGGGCTTGACGACATTGGCTAGCCGCTAGATCGAGTCTACTGAAGATTACAAGGACATCGCGTGGCCGGATTCAAGTCAGCGCTCATTTTTCTATTGCAGTCGATCATCGCAGGTCTGGCGGTAGCATTTATCGTCGTGCTCGTGCGTCCGGAGCTGATGCGAGGTGTGAACGGCGAAAATACGCCCGCCAGCTACGCCGATGCGGTCGACCTAAGCTCTGCGTCGGTCGCAAACATCTACACCAAGCGGCTGGTACAGGACGCAGCAGACGAGGCAGCGCAAGCCCGCTTCAGGGTCGAAACGAGCTTTGCCTCTGCCGTCATCATAGACCCCGAGGGTTATCTCGTCACAAACTACCACGTCATCGCGAGCGCCGCGGAGATTCGCGTACAGCTTACGGACGGGCGCATCACCGAGCCGGTGACCGTTGGCGTCGACGCTGAAACCGACCTGGCGCTGCTGAAAGTCGACCTCGGCACGCTGCCCGCGATCAGCATCGGACGATCCGACAAACTCCGCATCGGCGACGTCGTATTGGCGATCGGAAACCCCTACGGACTGACCACGTCCGTGACACAGGGCATTGTCAGCGCGACCGGTCGAGGTTTGCTCAATCTGGTGACGTTCGAGAATTTCATTCAGACAGACGCCGCGATCAACGCCGGAAACTCCGGCGGCGCACTAATAAACAGTAATGGCGAACTGGTTGGCATCAATACCGCGGTATTGGCTCAAGACAGGGGAACCGAAGGCATCGGCTTTGCGATTCCGGTAGATCTGGTTCGTGGCGTGATCGATCAGATCAAGAAAAACGGCCGGGTTATTCGCGGCTACATGGGACTGCTTCCGGACGACCTGACGAACTCGGAGCGAGTCGCACTGGGTATCGAAAGTGGCAATGGGATTCTACTGACTACAGTCTATGGCGGCGGGCCGGCCGCGATCGCTGATTTGCGCCGCGGCGATGTGATTCTCGAAATGAACGGCGAACCCGTTTTTTCGCAACGCCAGGCACTGCTGATCTCGGCAAGCACCCGACCGGGAGACACCGTAGAGGTCGTCGGTTTACGCGACGGTGAGCGTTTCACGACAACCGTAACAGTGGTCGAACGACCGGGAGATCCGCAATAACGCAGCAGCTGGCTCGGCTAGGCAACCCGACGAATAGATGCTCCCAGCTGGCCGAGCTTCTCTTCGATCCGCTCGTAGCCGCGATCAACGTGGTAAATGCGGTCAACCAAGGTCTCGCCGCGCGCGGCGAGGCCCGCTAGAACGAGACCCGCCGATGCGCGCAAATCGGTCGCCATGACGGGTGCCGCATTTAACTCGCGCACGCCCGTACAAATCGCCGTATTTCCTTCTATTTGAATCTCAGCGCCCATGCGCTGCATTTCCAGCAAGTGCTGAAAGCGATTCTCGAAAATCGTTTCGGTCACCGTCGCCACACCGTCGGCGATCGCATTCAAGGCACAAAACTGTGCCTGCATATCGGTCGGAAAAGCGGGATACGGCGCCGTTCGGATATCCACCGACTGCGGTCGTCTGCCCTGCATATCGATATCGACCCAGTCTTCCCCGGTCGTAATGATCGCACCGGCTTCCTGGAGCTTGATCAACACGGCCTCCAGCGTCTCGGGCGCGGTATTAAGTGCCCTGATACGACCGCCGGTCATCGCCGCAGCCACCAGATAAGTGCCGGTTTCGATACGATCCGGCAACACGGAATATTCGCAGCCGCCCAGAGTTTCGACGCCCTGAATATGCAGCGTACCGCTGCCAACGCCCTCGATGTTCGCGCCCATCGCAATCAGAAAGTTAGCAAGATCCGTAACCTCCGGCTCACGCGCGGCATTTTCCAGCACGGTTTCGCCGTCGGCCAGCACCGCCGCCATCAACAAATTTTCGGTGCCAGTCACTGTGACAATATCGAAAACGATATGTGCGCCCTGCAAGCGCCGCGAGCGCGCTTTGATAAAGCCGTTTTCGACGACGACCTCCGCACCCATTGCCTGCAGTCCGGCAACGTGTAAATTTACCGGGCGCGCACCGATCGCACAGCCGCCGGGCAGCGAGACATCCGCCTCACCGAACCTGGCCAGCAGGGGGCCAAGCACGAGGATTGATGCACGCATTGTCTTGACGAGGTCGTACGGGGCCTCCCTGCGACTCACCTCGCCGGCATCGATCTCAACCACGAGGTGGTCGTTAACGGTGACCTGTACGCCCATCATCTGCAGCAATGACAGCATTGTCGTGACGTCTTTTAAGTGCGGGACGTTCTTGACGACGACGGGTTCCGTTGCGAGCAGAGTGCCTGCCAATATTGGCAGCGCGGCATTCTTGGCACCGGATATCGTGACCTTGCCCGACAAGGTCGTACCACCCTCAATAAGCAGTTTGTCCAATTTACGCTTTGCCGCCCTGCTCGCGCCACTCGCGCGGTGTAAGCGCCGTGATCGACAGGGCATGAATTTCGTTACCGACCAGAGTACCCAGCGTCTGGTAAATCAGTTGATGGCGAGCCAGCAGTCGCTTGCCTTCAAACTCAATCGCAACAACCAAGGCCGCAAAATGGGTATTGTCCTCGCTCTCGACTTTGACGATGGCGCCGTCGAATCCGGCCTCAATGAGCGGCATAATTGCAGAGGGTTCCATCAGGTATCAAGTATCTCGGTTGAGTGCCGCGGGTAGTCCGCAAGGAATGGTTCCTGGCGCGCAGTGTAACTCCTTGCTCAGCGACGTGGTGAAGTTGACGACCTTTTTTTGAGTCTTTTCGAACAAGTGACAGCTTTACCACATTTGATACAGCAAACAAATAACACCTTGCACAGCGGCAGACTGCCGCAAATGAACTCGCCCTCTAAATGGATCACAAATGACATCTTGAATTGTATGAGGCTTTTTGCTTCTTCTCT
>CAZZKW010000024.1:0-9183 GCA_964654975.1 uncultured Woeseiaceae bacterium | reverse complement strand
CTAAATGGATCACAAATGACATCTTGAATTGTATGAGGCTTTTTGCTTCTTCTCTTTCTACGGTTTTTTCCACTTCGGCATTGATATCGAGCGTCAGCGCACTGACATCTACATCGAATGCCGCGGCCAAAGACATGACAGAATCGCGGGACGCCGTTCTACCATTTTCGATTCTTTGTAGCGTTCGTAAGCTAATACCTGCAATTTCAGCAACGTGCTCTTGAGACCAGCAGCGCTCAGTTCTCCATTGCTTGATCTTTTTCGCATTGACTTTAATGTTCATCTCTAAATCTCTTCTCGAAAGAGTCGCTCAGAAAACCAAATCCTTTCACAAGAACGGCTTGGACAACACGACACGGCCCCGTCATCTATATGACATTCCCAATGTCGCTCGATGATTGTGTATTATAACCGACCCGCAACGACCGGCCCGGCCCGAAAACCCGCGCCCACCCGCTGCAATCCAATAGATACGACGGTCTATGTTCGGAGAAAGTTTTAGCGCAAATATTGGCTCGATAATCGTGGGCCTGATCGTTCTGACCTGGGGCGCCGACCGATTTGTGCACGGCGCGGCCGCTACAGCCCGGAATCTTGGTATCGCGCCGCTGCTAATCGGCCTGACAATTGTTGCGTTCGCCACTTCTGCGCCGGAGATTCTGGTATCGATAGTTGCGGCGAGCAACGGCCAGTCCGGACTCGCTATTGGCAATGCCATAGGTTCCAATATTGTCAATATCGGTCTGGTTTTGGGCATCACCGCCACAATCCGCGCCATTCCGCTGGGATCAGCGACGCTGCGCAACGAAATGCCGGCGTTGCTGGCCGTATCGTTGCTGACGGTATCGCTGTTTCTGGATTCGTACCTCAGTCGCGTCGACGGCCTGGTCATGCTGACCGGCCTGATTATCGTGATGGTCTGGCTTACACGGCTCGGCCTGCGATCCGCCGAAAACGACCCGATCAAGATCGACTACGAAGCAGAGATCCCGGATAACGTCAGCATGAAGGCGGCCGTTTTCTGGTTAATCATCGGACTCGGGTCGCTGCTGATTGGCGCGCAATGGCTGGTTGGCGGCTCGATAGGCATTGCCGAAAAGCTCGGCGTCAGTGAAATCGTCATCGGCATCACCGTCGTCGCATTTGGAACCAGCCTGCCCGAACTCGCGGTTTCTCTGACCAGCGCATTAAAGGGCGAATATGGCCTGGCGATCGGCAATATTATTGGCTCGAACATATTCAACCTGCTGGCCGTTATCGGCGTTGCTGCCACTATTCAGCCTGCCGCACTGGAGCCCGGTGTCTTGTCGCTGCACATCTTCGTGATGGTGGCGTTCACCCTGGTGCTGTTCGCGATGACCTACGACCACGACGGCAAATCGAAGTTGTCGCGGATAGAAGGCGTTGCCCTTCTCCTCGCCTACGTCGCATATCAAGCGTACGTCATAGCCGAAAACGTATAGAGTAAAACGGGTAGAATAGAGTCTGAATCTACCTCTGAGGGCAAGCCTTGCCTGAAAAGCTAACGAACGACGAGATACTCACGCTGGCCGGCACAGTTCTCGCCATCGAGGCACGCGCTATCGACGCCATGCGCGAACGGCTCAATGACGAGTTTGTAGCTGCCTGCGCACTGTGCCTGCAAACACCCGGGCGAATCGTCGTCAGCGGCATGGGCAAATCGGGTCACGTCAGCAACAAAATCGCCGCCACGCTTGCCTCAACCGGGACACCGGCATTTTTCATGCATCCGGCTGAAGCAAGTCATGGTGATCTGGGAATGATCACGAATCAGGACTTGTTGCTGGCCATTTCCTACTCCGGCGAAACTGCCGAGGTCGTTACCATTTTGCCGGTGGTCAAACGCATGGGGGCCAAATTGCTGTCAATGACCGGAAATCCGAAATCCACGATGGCGCTAGCGGCCGACGTGCACCTGGATATCAGCGTGGCCGAAGAAGCCTGTCCCCTCAATCTTGCGCCGACCGCCAGTACGACGGCGACACTGGCCATGGGGGACGCGCTGGCAGTGGCGCTACTCAAGAGCCGCGGTTTTACGGCCGAAGATTTCGCTCGCTCTCATCCCAGCGGCAGTCTCGGTAAGCGATTATTGCTGCGGGTTTCGGACGTCATGCGCGACGGTGAGCGTATTCCCGCGGTCACGACGGATGTGAGCCTGCGTGACGGCCTGATGGAAATGACACAAAAGGGACTGGGGATGACCGCTATTGTTAACGAAAATTCTGTGATCGAGGGGATTTTTACCGACGGCGATCTGCGCCGCACCCTCGACAGCGGTGCGGACATCCACAAGACGATGATTCGCGACGTTATGCAAAAAGACTGCAAAACGATTCGGAGCGACATATTGGCGGCAGAAGCCCTGTACATCCTTGAGGAAAACAAGATCACATCGCTACTGGTCGTGGACGAAAACGAGAAACTGGTCGGCGCCCTGAATATTCACGATCTCTTTCGAGAGGGTCTAATGTGAGCGGGACGGATATCGGAAAGATACGGCTGCTTGCGTTTGATGTCGATGGCGTTTTTACGGACGGCCGCTTTTACCTGTCCGATACCGGAGTGGAGTCCAAAGCCTTCCACACACAAGACGGATTTGGCATTCGGCAAGTCCTGAACGCAGGCATCGTCGTCGCGGTCATCAGCGGGCGCTCTTCCGCCGCGGTCGCGGAGCGCATGTCGGAACTCGGCGTACAGCATGTCATCCAGGGGTGCCCGGACAAGGTGGCCGCGTTCGACGACCTCATCGCGACGCTGGACATTTCGACGTGCGAATGTGCGTATGTTGGCGACGACGTTCCCGATCTGCCATTGCTTCAGCACGTCGGCTATTCAATCGCGGTCGCCAATGCGGTGCCCGCAGTACATGCGCAATGTGATTACTCGACCTCGGCCCGCGGTGGCTTCGGCGCAGTCCGAGAGGTCTGCGAACTAGTACTCGGCGCACGCGGTCAGAATAACCGATGAGCCCGCGAACTATCACGATCATTGTCATGCTCACTCTCGGCGCCATCGGCAGCTGGTATATGGCGCGCTCCACCGGACCGGAGTCCGAGCAGGAAATCCCGCCGCAAACGGTACACCGGGGCTATTACCTCAAGCAGGCGCGAATACTCAGCACCGCAGAGGACGGAAGCCTGCTTTATGAAATTCGGGCCGAGCACGCAGAGCAGCAGGACAAGCGCGTTGAATTTACGGGCGTCCGTATTCGCTACTCGCCGCAAAGCGAGGTGCCCTGGACGGTGAGTGCTAACTCCGCGACATTGCAGGCAGACGATCCGATGATACGTCTAAACGGCGACGTTCGGATTGTTAACGCCGGCACGACTGGCGAGGGCGATACCGAAATTCGGACGCAATATCTGGAGCTCGATCCCGAGCGATATATCGCAGAAACCGACGCGCGGGTTCAGATCCGATTCGGTACCCGCAGCGTCTCGGCAACGGGCATGCTAGCATCGCTGAACGATGACAGGATTGAACTCAAAGCCAACGTTCGCGGCAAGATCGCTCCCTAGAATGAGCGCTCGCAAGCACGCCAATGCCGGTATTGGTGTACTGGCCACATTGTGCCTGTTGCCGCTGTGGGTTTCGGCACAGCTGGCTGTTCCGTGGGATATTGACGCCGACTCAACCAGTTACGACGGCAAGACGGCGACCCTCGTATTCAGCGGACTGCGTCTTTCAAAAGGGTCCATCGCCATCCAGGCCGACGAAGGGCGAGTTACCAACAAAGACGAGGAGGACAGCTCCTGGCTGTTTGACGGCAACGTTGTCATCGACGTCGAAAACGGCCGTATCGAATGCGAATCTGCCACGCTGCTGTTTGACGAGTACGAACTGAAGCTGGCCACCGTGACTGGCAGCCCGGCTTCGTTCACGATGACTCGTCCCGGCGGAAACGATACGACTCATGCCGAAGCCGGCAGGCTCTCGTACGACGTTGCCGCAGGTATCATTGAGTTTTCCGACGCAGCGAGCATTACCGAGGGCGGCAACCAGTTTTCGTCCAACTACATCGTTTACAACGTCAAGGAACGGCGCATTAATGCCGACTCTCAAGGCACCGAAGACGGCCGGGTTCGAATCATCTATACACCGACTAACGGCGAGTCGGGTACTGATCCCGAGAACGAAGACGAGGCTCAATGAGCATTCTCAGCGTTCAGGATATTTCAAAGAGCTACAAATCACGCACGGTTGTCAAAAGCCTGTCCCTGGAGATCAAAAGCGGCGAAGTTGTTGGGCTCCTGGGCCCCAACGGCGCCGGCAAGACGACAGCGTTTTACATGATTGTCGGCTTGGTCAGCGCGGACGGCGGTAATATTTTATTGGACGGCAAGGACCTGACCGCCAAACCGATGCACGAACGCTCAAAGCTCGGGCTGGGTTATTTGCCTCAGGAAGCGTCGATTTTTCGCAAACTCAGTGTCGAGCAAAACATCCTCGCAATTTTGGAGATTCGCAAGGACCTGGACCGCGCCGGCCGCGAACAGGAACTCGAGAACCTGTTGGACGAATTGCACGTCGGGCATGTTCGTACCAGCCTTGGCATCAGCCTGTCCGGCGGTGAGCGCCGTCGCGTGGAGATCGCGCGGGCCCTGGCCGCAGACCCGCAGTTCGTACTGCTCGACGAACCGTTTGCCGGCGTTGATCCCATTTCGGTACTGGATATCCAGCGCATCATCAGACACCTGTGTGAACGCGACATCGGAGTTCTGATCACTGACCATAACGTTCGTGAAACGCTCGGCATTTGCAGCCATGCCTATATACTGAGTGACGGCAGTCTGATCGCCGCAGGATCGCCCGAAGAAATCCTCGAGAACCAGCACGTTCGAGAAGTGTATCTCGGACAGGAGTTTAAACTCTGAGGCACAATTGCAGCATGGAGAAACCGCTTCCATCCCTAATTAAAAGCCTAAAGAGCAATAGTCGTAAATGCTAAAACCTTCCTTGCAGCTAAAACTTGGTCAGTCACTAACCATGACGCCACAGCTACAACAGGCAATTCGCCTGCTGCAATTGCCCGTTCTCGATCTGAATGCGGAGATCCAGGAAGCGCTCGAAGAAAATATCATGCTGGAGATGGAGGACCTGCCGGATGCACCTCGCACCAGCGCCGATTCCACCGCAGAAGTGGAGACCATCAAGGCCGACGAGCAGTGGCAAACCCGAGCGATTGAGCGCTCGCAGGACGGCGGATGGAACGGAGAAGGACGGCCGATTACGGAGTTTGCCGACGAATCGGGCGAATCCCTGCACGAACACCTCTACTGGCAGTTGGAGATGGAGAACTTCACTGTCCGCGAAGCCTTGATCGGCGAAGCTCTGGTCGATTCGATCAACGACGATGGCTATTTAATCGGTGATCTCGCTGAAATCGTTGCCGGTCTCGACGAGCAACCGCCGGTTACGACGCATGAAGTCGAAGCAACGCTGCTGAAAGTTCAACGCCTGGACCCGGTCGGCGTCGGCGCGCGATCCCTGTCCGAGTGTGTCATGCGGCAGATCGAACAACTCGACGCAAAAACACCGGGACGCCAATTGGCACTCGATATCGCCACCGGTCATCTTGATCTCGTCGCCAGTCGGGACTATGGCGAACTGCGGCGGAGCCTGAGAGCTTCGGAGGACGCGCTACACGAGGCGTTGGCGCTGGTACGAGCCTGCAATCCAAAACCAGGGCTCACCGTTAGCCCGGCGACCGCGCAATACGTCATCCCCGACGTTTTCGTCCGCAAGGTGGATGGTCGCTGGCAGGTGGAAATAAGCCCGACCGGCGTACCGAAGTTGTCGGTGAATCAGGAATACGCAAAGCTGCTGCGCGGCAGCAGCGAACATTCTGTTCTCAAGACCCAGTTACAAGAGGCACGCTGGCTGATTCGCAGTCTCGAAATTCGCAATGAGACTTTACTTAAAGTCGCAACCAGTATCGTTTCCCGGCAAACCAGTTTTCTGGCGCGCGGCGATGAGGCAATGAAGCCCATGGTGTTACGAGATATCGCGGAAGAAATTGGCATGCACGAATCGACAATTTCTCGGGTAACTACTAACAAGTACATGCACACACCCCGGGGCGTTCTCGAATTCAAGTATTTCTTCTCCAGCCACCTGTCTTCCGCAAGTGGCGAGGACCAGTCTTCGACCTCGGTTCGCGCAAAAATTCGCAAGTTAGTCGGCGCCGAGAACCCGCGCAAACCGCTGAGCGACAGCAAGATCACGAACTTACTAAAAGACCAGGGTATTTCGGTTGCGAGAAGGACGGTCGCGAAGTACCGTGAAGCTATGGGCATTCCATCGTCGAGTGACCGCAGGGACCGCGAAACCCGCTAGGCACGCCGAGCAACAGCCATTTGGAGGAGTACAAGAAACTGCAATACCAAACCCGGGGGACCACCAGTCATCAATAATGGAGATAACTATGCAATTGAACGTTTCAGGCCATCACGTTGAAGTCACGGATTCACTAAGAGAATACGTTGAGTCCAAAGTAGGAAAAACTGCCCGTCACTTTGACCTAGTATCTGACGTCTATTGTATCCTGACCGTCGAAAAACTCCGGCACAAAGCCGAGGCTACAGTTCACCTAAACGGTGGCAAGATTTACGCAGACAATACTGAAGAAGACATGTACGCTGCTATCGATGGCCTTGTGGACAAGCTTGAGAGGCGAGTAAGAAAATTCAAAGAAAAACTCGTCGATCATCGCGCCCGAGACAAAGAAAAAATCCGCTACACCTGAACCTGGCACTGTGTGCTACTCGAACATACTCCTATGCTACTCGAAGAAATCATCAAACCCGACGGCGTTTTGTGCAACGCCAGCGCTCGCAGCAAGAAACATTGCCTGGAGATTCTTAGCGAGTTGCTTGGCCGCTCAAACCCTCATATCGCAAGCGAAGTTATTTTTGCCTGCCTGAACGAGCGCGAGCGCCTGGGCTGTACCGGACTCGATAAAGGCGCGGCGTTTCCGCACTGTC
The DNA here is from genome assembly GCA_964654975.1 of uncultured Woeseiaceae bacterium. GTDB lineage: Bacteria > Pseudomonadota > Gammaproteobacteria > Steroidobacterales > Woeseiaceae > UBA1847. The sequence goes on along the minus strand of CAZZKW010000024.1, from coordinate 2,179 downwards.
GTATCAAGGGGCTCGATGTCAGCACCGCGGCCCTGATAAAGCTTTCCGATCCAGTGGAATTCGATGCTGCTGATGGCGAACCCGTAGATCTCGTGTTTGGCCTGATAGTGCCGATCAAACTCGATGACAGTCACTTCTCGGACATCAAGATGATTACTCGTGTTATGGCCGACGAAGGCCTGCGCGCACGTTTGCGCGACATGCATTCGAGCAAGGACCTTTACGATGCCTTGCTAAGCGGCGCAGCTCTGGTAGCACCCGAACCAATGCGCGTAGTACAAGGGTCGTAAACTCCGCGGCCATGCGACTGGGATATCTATGTCCAACGACCTCCGACTGATCATCGTCAGCGGCCTGTCCGGCTCCGGCAAGTCGGTAGCGTTGCACGTTCTTGAAGACCTCGGTTACTACTGCATCGATAACTTGCCGGCCGCGCTGCTGAAATCTGCGGTAGAAGAGGTTCAGTCCAGTACAGGTTCAACCGCGGAGTTGGTCGCCGTCGGCGTTGATGCGCGCAATCGTCCTCAGGACCTCGAGGCGCTGCCGGGTCTGATTAACGATCTTCGTGAACAGGGAGTTCGTACGGACGTCATATTTCTGCACGCCAGAGACGAGGTACTACTGCAGCGCTTTGGAGAATCCCGGCGCCGCCATCCGCTCGCCAAACACGGCTCGGAATTGCGCAAGGCCATCGGCGCCGAGCGCGATATACTTAGCCAGATTAACGCTACTGCCGATCTGATCATCGACACATCTTTGAGCAGCATTTACGAACTCGCAGATGTTATTCGGGAACGAGTCGACCGCCGAAAATCGGAGTCGCTGTCGGTTCTAATCGAATCTTTCGGCTACAAATATCGAATCCCTGCCGACGCCGATTTTGTCTTCGACATGCGCTGCTTGCCGAACCCCTATTGGTCCGTCGAGTTACGCGGTTTGACAGGGCTTGACGGCGAAGTGATCCGGTTCCTGAACTCGCACGACAAGTTTACGGCGATGTACCAGGACATCGTGGATTTCCTGAATCGCTGGATTCCGCGGTTTGAAGACGCGCATCGTGGATATTTGACCATTGCCATCGGCTGCACCGGCGGTCAGCATCGTTCAGTGTGCATGACCGAGAAGCTCGCTATCGCCTTACGCGAAAACCACGAACCCGTACTCACGCGTCACAACAATCTGACGCACCATCAGCTCCGTCCGGACTAAACTGCTAAACTCCGGCCGCATGGACGCGAGAGAGCAAACGAAAGACAACCTCGAATTGCTGCGCCAGCAACTCGACAGTGGTCGCATGCGCTCCGCGCGGGCCATGGTCAACAGCCTGCACCCCTCAGAACTCGCGCGCTTGCTCGAATCCCTGCCACGAAAAAAACGTTCCGTACTGTGGGAGATTGTCGACCTTGAAATCGAGGGCGACGTTCTCGTCGAAGTTTCCGACGAGGTACGCGATGGCCTGATCGAAGAAATGCAGACCGAGGAGCTGATCGCGGCGGCCGAAGGTATGGAGGTTGACGATCTCGCCGACCTGTTAAGCGACCTTCCGGAAACCGTCACTCAGGAAGTACTGCAGTCTCTCGATAAACAAGATCAGGAACGTGTGCAACGGGTACTTGCCTACGATGAGGAGAGCGCCGGCGGCCTGATGAACGTCGACATCGTGACGGTGCGCCCGGATGTCACGCTGGAAGTCGTCTCCCGTTATTTGCGCGTCGTGGGAGAAATTCCGGACGGAACCGATTCGCTTTTCGTCGTCAACAGGGATAACGGCTACATCGGTTCTCTGTTCTTGTCGCGATTGCTAACAAGCGATCCAGACGACATGGTAGCGAAGGTCATGTCCACTGACGTAACACCTATTCCAGCGCAAACACCCTCAACACAGGTCGTCTGGGAATTCGAAAATCGCGATCTTCTGTCGGCGCCGGTAGTCGACGACAATTTTCGCGTTTTGGGACGCATCACCGTGGATGACGTCGTCGATGTGATCCGCGACGAGGCAGAGCACTCCTTGATGAGTGCAGCGGGTCTCGATGAAGAGGATGACATGTTTGCGCCGGTGTTCAAAAGCACCGGTCGTCGTGCGCTGTGGCTGGGCATTAACTTATGTACTGCGTTTCTCGCCGCCGCCGTTGTTGACCGGTTTCAGACGACGGTCGACAAGATCGTATTGCTGGCG
>CAZZKW010000023.1:0-54313 GCA_964654975.1 uncultured Woeseiaceae bacterium | reverse complement strand
TCCTCAAGATCGGACTTAGCGCATGAGCGACTACGAATTTATCGATCACAGTTACGACGTCGTTGTTATCGGCGCTGGCGGTGCCGGCCTGCGCGCGACCTTTGGACTTGCCGAAGCGGGTTTCAAGACGGCGTGCGTGACCAAGGTTTTTCCGACGCGCAGCCATACGGTGGCCGCGCAGGGCGGGATCAGCGCGGCTTTGGGCAATATGGGCGAGGATGACTGGCGCTGGCACATGTACGACACCGTCAAGGGTTCCGACTGGTTGGGCGATCAGGATGCGATTGAGTACATGTGCAAAGAAGCGCCCGATGCCGTTATCGAGTTAGAGCACTACGGTGTGCCGTTTTCGCGTACCGAAGACGGTAAGATTTACCAACGGCCATTCGGCGGCATGACGACCCGTTACGGCGACGGCACCGCGCAACGCACCTGTGCCGCGGCAGATCGGACCGGCCACGCAATGCTGCACACGTTGTACCAGCAATCGCTGAAACATGACGCTGAGTTTTACATCGAATATTTCGCGGTCGATCTGATCATGGAGGACGGCGTCTGCCGCGGCGTGGTTGCCATTGACCTCGCCACCGGCCGTTTGCACCGATTCCGTTCGCATCAGGTCATTTTGGCCACTGGCGGTTACGGCCGTTCGTATTTTTCCTGCACGTCGGCGCACACCTGCACCGGCGACGGTAGTGCGATGGTGTTGCGCGCCGGACTGCCGGTCCAGGACATGGAGTTTGTGCAGTTTCACCCCACCGGCATCTACGGCGCGGGTTGTCTGATCACAGAAGGCGTACGCGGCGAAGGCGGTTATCTGACGAACTCGGATGGCGAGCGTTTTATGGAGCGTTACGCGCCTAATGCCAAAGATCTCGCATCGCGCGATGTCGTCAGTCGCTCCATGACCATCGAAATTCGCGAGCAACGCGGTGTGGGCCCCGAAGCCGATCATATTCATCTGCATCTGGAGCATCTCGGGCCGGAGGTCATCGAAGAGCGATTGCCGGGCATCGCGGAGTCGGCGCGAATCTTCGCCGGCGTTGATGTCACCAAGGAGCCTATTCCGGTGCTGCCGACGGTGCACTACAACATGGGTGGCGTACCGGCGAACTTCAACGGCCAGGTTGTCACTCGCAAAGACGGCGATCCGGAATCCGTGGTGCCCGGTTTGATGGCGGTCGGCGAGGCCGCGTGCGTTTCGGTGCATGGTGCCAATCGATTGGGTTCTAATTCCTTGCTGGATTTGGTGGTCTTTGGGCGCGCCGCCGCACATTTTTGCGCCGCAACGATGACGCCGGGCGAGCGACACAAGGCGTTGGCAGCAGACAGTGGGCAAAACAGCGTTGCTCGCATCGACAAGTTGCGCAATGCAAACGGCAGTCGATCCACTGCAGAGATTCGACTCGAGATGCAGAAAGTCATGCAGGGACACGCCGCAGTATTTCGTACCGGGGAAACACTGGATGCCGGCGTCGAATTGTTGCGAAAGACATTCGCAAGTTTCGAAGATGTCGATGTGACGGATCGCTCGATGATCTGGAATACCGATCTCGTTGAAACGATGGAACTTGAAAACCTGTTGTTGAATGCTGTGGCGACGATTGAGTCGGCCGCGAATCGGCTGGAGAGCCGCGGGGCACACGCACGCGAAGACTATCCGGAGCGCGACGACGTCAACTGGATGAAACATACGCTTGCCTGGATTGACGGCGATGGCAAAGTCAGCTTCGATTATCGGCCGGTGCATCAGCAAACCCTGACCGATGAAGTTGCCTACGTTGAGCCGAAAGCTCGTGTTTATTAGGACTATTTCTTACCAGGACTACTGTGGCTGAATTCAGACTCCCAAAGAACTCGAGAATCGGCAAAGGCAAACACTTTGCTGTGGCGGCCGCGGCCGGCAAGGTCAGGCAGCTTGCGGTGTATCGCTACGATCCGGATAGCGGTGACAATCCGCGCATCGATACCTATGACATCGACACGGACAGTTGCGGACCTATGGTTCTCGATGCGTTGATCAAGATCAAGAACGATATCGATCCGACGTTGACGTTTCGGCGTTCCTGCCGCGAGGGTATCTGCGGTTCCTGCGCCATGAATATCGATGGCGGCAATACGCTGGCCTGTACCCGAGCAATCGAGGACAGCAAAGGCGCCATCAAAATATACCCTCTGCCGCACATGCCGGTAGTCAAAGATCTGGTGCCGGACCTGACAAATTTCTACGCACAATACGCGTCGATCAAACCCTGGCTGCAGGCTCGCACACCCCCACCACCTGATCAGGAGCGCTTGCAAAGCAAACAGGATCAGGAACTCATCAATGAACCGGCCGCCTGTATCTTGTGCGCGTGTTGCTCGACGAGTTGCCCGAGTTATTGGTGGAACAGTGATCGCTACCTGGGTCCGGCAGCGTTACTCGCATCTTATCGATGGCTGGTCGATAGCCGCGACGAGGCAACCGGTGAGCGCCTCGACGATCTGGAGGACCCGTTTCGCCTGTATCGCTGTCATACGATCATGAACTGTACGCAGACCTGTCCAAAAGGGCTGAATCCGGCGCAGGCAATCGCCGAGACCAAGAAGATGTTGGTCGAGCGAAAATATTAGTTGGCCGAGTCATCACGGCTACGCTGGCAATGCCGACGCGGCATGCGGGAGTTGGACGAACTCCTGATCCGCTATCTCGATGCACGTTATGAGCGCGCCGACAACGACGAAAAAGCGGCATTTCAGGCTATTTTGGAGCTTCCGGATCCTGAGCTAAACGGCTATCTGTTGCAGCGGCAAACGCCCTCATCGGAGCCCATGGCGAGTGTCATCGAACGCATACTCAAGTTGCCTCAAACCTGATCCGTGGTTGCGGATCGCTGTGGTGATATCCGCGCAAATGCTGATTTTTGCCGGTATGGTTCTGATTCTAACCCTGTCTCTCAACGCTGCCGCACGCGGCATCGCATGCGCGTTGTGGGTTGCGTACGGGTGGTTTGAGCTGCGTCGCTTGCGTCGCGGATACGAGTCCTGCCGGGAAATACGCCTGCTGGCAGGCGGCGATGCACTGGTGCTCACCAGTGCCGGGCAGTGGGTGTCCGGAGTCGTGCTTTCCGGGAGCGTGGTGCTGAAAAACCTTGCCTGGCTGCGGCTGCGGACCGCCGAGGGCGCAGAAATTGTCGAATTGCTGCGTGGCGACGGCCGGCGGTGCCACGACTGGCGCCGTTTGCAGGTGATCTGGCGACACATTGGAGCGGGCTGACGAAGCTGCTAACATGCTGTCCTTGCGAAGAAAATCCACATTCCAAGCAGGACTGACGCTCGGTCTGCCGATGACTTTCGAACAGGCGTCACAGAACAAAGATGAATAAGGTGGAAATCCAAGAACTAATCGCATTGCAGCCGGTCTATCCCGGTGTTGAATGGCTGTATTGCAGCTTCCGGGGACGGTGCTGAATGTCGAATCAGGCATCCGACAAAAAATTGGTCGAGCGGGTCCAAAAAGGTGACAACGGCGCGTTCGACCTGTTGGTACTCAAGTACCAGCACAAGATTGTTAATTTGGTCATGCGCTACGTACGTGACCCGGAGCTGTCACTGGACATTGCTCAGGAAGCATTTATAAAAGCGTATCGTGCGTTGCCGCGGTTTCGCGGAGACAGCGCGTTTTATACTTGGATGTATCGGATTGCAGTGAACACAGCGAAGAACCACTTGGCAGCACAACGCCGCCGCCCGATGGACGTCGATCTTGACCTGCAGGATCCTGAGCAGTATGAGCTTCATGCTAAGCTGAAGGAGACCGATACGCCGGAGGGAATAGCACTCAGTGATGAACTTCAGCAGACCGTGGAACGGGCCATTGCGGCACTGCCTGAGGACTTGCGTACCGCGATTGTTTTGCGAGAGCTGGAAGGCATGAGTTATGAGGAGATCGCACAGACGATGGATTGTCCCGTCGGGACGGTGCGGTCAAGGATATTCAGAGCACGCGATGCGATCGGCAAGAAGGTCGGGTCGTTGATACGGTAGCGAGGCGCGTGCCTCTTATTTTTGGGTGAAACATGAATGACGCCATAAGAATGCAACTGTCCGCTTTCGTTGACGGTGAACTACCGGAGAACGAAGCCGAGTTGTTGTTGCGCCGAATGAGCCAGGATGCAGAACTCCGACAGGAAGTCGCTGAGCATCTGGCGCTGGGTCGGTTAATGCGCGGGCAATCGGGACTTGCCGGTGCTGATCGTCTACACGAACGAATCGCCGCCGTCGTCGATGATCGGCCTGTGGGCGTGGATGATCCGGCCGAGAAACGCGACGCCGTGCGCAGCGTCAGGCCGTTGGTTGGTATTGCAATTGCCGCGAGTGTGGCATTGGTCGCAATTTTCGCGTTGCAACAACCCGGCGGCATTGACGAACTGCCGATGGAAAGGCCGGTAGCGCGTAGTGCCGAGCTGCTTGCCAGCGGAGTTCCGAGCATCGATGCGCAGCTGGAACGACAGCGCCAGTATTTCCGCAGTCACGCTGAAACCTCGTCGCGGTTCGGGGCGAACGGGATGAATTCACTGTTAGTGACGCTACGATTCAGCGAAGGCTTTGAGGAGAATCCGGCTGCGGAGGAAACGCCCACCGACGATTCTGAACCGAGAGCGAGCCAACCCTGATGCGAATGCCGCGACGACAGCTCAGCGGTACCTTGATGCTTGCGCTTGTTATTGGCACGACGCTTGTTAGCGGTCAGGCGCTCGCTGATCGCAATCGCACGCCGCTCGACTGGTTGAACCGCATGGGAGCGGCGGTGCAATCGACCAGTTACGAGGGTACGGTCATCAGAATTCAGGACGGTAGAGCTGAGGCTCTAAAGGTCGTCCACGCCGTCAACGACGGTGTCGTTTTTGAGAAAGTCGTTGCTCAGGAGGGCAGCGGGCTGGAGATCATTCGCAACGGTAGTGAAGTGCACCGTATCTTGCCGGACCGAAAATCGGTGTTGGTTGAGGAATGGGACGATCAGTCGACACTGTTTTCCGGATTACCGACCAGCGATATCCGTTTCGGTACCGAGTATGACATTGCGCTTGATCGTGAGGATCGAGTCGCTGGCCGAGAAGCAATTGTGCTGGCGATCCGCCCACACGATGCCTATCGGTATGGGCATCGAATCTGGCTGGACACGGAAACCAGCTTTCCGCTACAGACCCAGTTAGTTTACGACGGAGCCGTAATCGAACAGGTGAAATTCGCTGAGATCACCCTTAACCAGGAGATCCAGGCCAGCGCGCTGGCCTCGTCCTACAGCACCGAGCATTTTACCTGGTTCACACAGTCATCCGGTCACCACGGAACCGATGTTGTGACCAGTTGGATTAGCGACGAGTTGCCGAAAGGTTTTGTTGCCGTATCGACCCATGAGGAAACCATGGCGGGCGGTGACGAGGTCGTTACGCATATCTTGTTCAGTGACGGCCTTGCTGACGTTTCTGTTTTTATCGCAGCAAATAGTGGCGAGGTAATCGCCGGGCCCGCACGACTTGGTGGCTCGAATTCTTACGTGATCGAATACGGTGAGTTTGAAGTAACGGTGATAGGTGAAGTACCGGCGATCACCGTCAAACAAATCGCAACGACCGTGCGCCAACGCTGATCGCCCGGCAACGGCGTCCAGCCTTCAATTCCTGGACCGCCCTGGTCCGGTCTATCCTGTAAACTTACCCGCATGCAAAATCCTCAGGGCCGAATCGTATCCGTGGGTACTGATAATGGCGGCGCCGATGTCGTTGTCGAAGTTGACGGCACCGTTGCCTGCGCTCGCTGTGCCGCCGGAAAGGGTTGCGGCGCCGGGTTGTTGGGTGGGGGGCCGCGGGACCGCCGGGTCGAAGCATCGCTAAGCGCGGGCCTGAATGTCAGGAATGGCGATACGGTCAGGCTTGTCCTGGAGCCGAAAAACCTGTTGCGTGCTGCGATAGTCGTTTATGGCTATCCGTTGCTGGGTGCCGTGCTTGCGGCCAGTCTTGCGTTCGCTGCGGATGCAGGCGATGTAGCAGGCGCTGCTGCGGCATTGATCGGACTTTGTGCCGGGCTGTTGTTCGCCAGACTGCGGTTGCGAAATACTCGCTGTCTGCGCGATTTCATACCGATCGTCGTGGAGAAGCTGGCAGTGTCAAGCGACTGAATGAGCGAGTTCCAATACTACACGCGCCAGGGATGCCACTTGTGTGAGCTGATGCTCGAGGAGCTTCTGCCGCTTGTGCGTGCTCGGATCAGGATTGACGTTCGAGACATCGACCTGCGCCCCGAATGGCGTGACAAGTACGACGTTCGAGTACCGGTAATCGAATATGAGGGGCGGGTAATCAGCGAGTACCCGCTCGATTTCGATGCCATTAAGGCGGTGTTGACCGAATTGCCGCAAGACAAGCCATAAGGTGCGAAACTCGGGCGTCGATGTCGGTATACTTCGCCGCTGCATCGCTCTGGCCTTAATTCCGGCCACCGCCAAGAATTCCCTGTTATGAAGCATATTCGCAATTTTTCCATCATCGCCCATATCGACCACGGTAAGTCCACGCTGGCGGATCGTTTTATCCACCATTGTGGCGGATTGAGTGATCGTGAGATGGAAGAACAGGTGCTCGACTCGATGGATATCGAACGCGAACGCGGTATTACGATCAAGGCGCAAAGTGTATCGCTTAACTACACCAGCGATTCCGGGGAGGTATACCAGCTCAATTTCATCGATACGCCCGGGCACGTCGACTTCTCCTACGAGGTGTCCCGATCCCTGGCCGCCTGCGAAGGCGCCTTGCTTGTGGTTGACGCGGCGCAGGGCGTCGAAGCGCAAAGCGTAGCCAACTGTAATACGGCGATCGATCAGGGGCTCGAAGTACTGCCAGTGCTGAACAAGATCGACCTGCCCGCGGCGGATCCCGAAAAAGTGGTCGCGGAGATCGAGGACATCATCGGCATCGATGCGCAGGACGCTATCCGTGTCAGTGCGAAGACCGGTCTGGGTGTACCGGCCCTGCTGGAACAACTGGTTGAGGTCATTCCAGCGCCGGAAGGGGAACCTGACGGCGAACTTCAGGCACTGATCATCGATTCGTGGTTTGATAACTATGTGGGTGTGGTGTCGCTGGTTCGTGTGGTCAACGGCAGTCTGGCCAAGCGCAGCAAGATTAAGGTGATGTCGACCGGCACCAGTCATGTCGCGGATCGAGTTGGTGTGTTTACGCCCAAGATGGAGGACCGCGATAGCCTGAATACCGGCGAGGTCGGATACGTGATCGCCGGCATTAAGGACATATACGGCGCGCCGGTTGGCGATACGCTAACCGCCACACACCGGCCCTGTGAGACGCCGTTGTCCGGCTTCAAGCAAGTACAACCGCGCGTATTCGCCGGTTTGTTTCCAATCAGTTCGGACGACTACGAAAGCTTCCGCGAAGCGCTGCAGAAATTACGCCTGAACGATGCTGCCCTGCATTTCGAGCCGGAGTCCTCGGCGGCGCTGGGTTTCGGCTTCCGTTGTGGCTTCCTCGGCATGCTGCACATGGAAATTGTGCAGGAGCGCATAGAACGTGAGTACGATATCGAACTTATTACTACCGCGCCAACGGTGATTTTCGAAGTCGTCAATACGGCCGGTGAAGTTCTGCACGTCGATAATCCGTCGAAGTTGCCGCCGCCCAACGACATTGCAGAATTGCGTGAACCCGTCATATCCGCGAACGTGCTGGTTCCTGAAAAATACGTTGGTGCAGTCATAAAACTTTGCATCGATAAACGCGGTGTGCAAAAACAAATGCAGTATCTTGGCGGGCAAGTATCGCTGGTGTACGAAATTCCGTTGGCAGAAGTCGTGCTCGATTTTTTTGATCGCCTGAAATCCGTAAGCCGGGGTTTCGCCTCGTTTGACTATCATTTCGAGCGTTTTCAGGAAGCGCAGCTGGTGAGGTTGGACGTGTTGATTAACAAGGACAGGGTCGATGAATTGTCGATCATCGTGCATCGTGAGAATGTAAAGAGCCGCGGTCGCGATCTGGTTGAGAAAATGCGTGAGCTGATTCCGCGACAGATGTTTGATGTTGCGATTCAGGCTGCGATTGGCAGCCAGGTCATTGCGCGCAGCAATGTGAAGGCGTTGCGTAAAAACGTCACAGCGAAGTGTTATGGTGGCGACATTTCGAGGAAGCGAAAGCTGCTGGAAAAACAAAAAGCGGGCAAGAAGCGGATGAAGCAAGTGGGTTCGGTCGAAATCCCTCAGGAAGCATTTCTTGCAGTACTACGAGTTGAAAAGTGAGTTCCTGTATTGGCTATTAATCTTGCGTTGATTTTGACGGTGCTGACCGTCGTTGCGGCAGTTGTTGTTGCGATGGACAAACTGGTCTGGAAAACTGCGGAACAGGACAGTCGCGCTGCTCCCGGCGGTCTTGCGACGCTGGTCGAGTATTCGCGCTCGTTTCTGCCGGTGTTGATCTTTGTATTGGTGATACGCTCATTTATTTTCGAACCGTTTAGAATACCGACCGGCTCGATGAAGCCGACGTTGTTGGTCGGGGACTTTATTTTCGTCAAAAAGTACAGCTACGGGCTGCGCCTGCCAGTTACCGAGACGAAAATTATTGAGACCGGCCAACCGGAACGCGGTGATGTGATGGTTTTCCGACTGCCGTCCAATCCGAGCGTCAATTACATCAAGCGAGTCATCGGCTTGCCCGGCGACGAAGTGCGGTATGAGCGACAACGTCTGACAATCAACGGCGTTACGATGGATCTTCGTGCCACGAGCGGGACTTACGAAGATGTGCCGATCTACGAAGAAAACCTCGATGGTCGTTTGCACGCGACCCTGATTCACGACCCCGGGTATTCGAAAAAAGACGGTGTTTATGTTATTCCTGAGGGGCAGTACTTTGTGATGGGTGATAACCGGGACCGCAGTCTGGACAGCCGCTTTATTGGCACCATCCCGGAGAAGTACCTCGTGGGTGAAGCGGTGCGCGTGTGGATGCATTTTATTCCCTGGGAAATGCCGGATTGGAGCCGAATCGGGACGAAAATCGAATAATGTGGTGTCAGTCACCGATTTGGCGGCTAGAATCGAGCTACGCTGGTATTCGATATTGTCAAATAGCAATACACTTATTCGGAGAAATTAGGTATGGCCGCCAGACCCCATAACAGGCAGTGCTCGAAACACCGCCAGTCCGGTATGACAACACTTGGCTTGATTATTCTGGTGTCGTTTATCGGGTTGTTCGCATTTGCAGGAATCCGCCTGACACCGATCTATCTCAATTATATGAAAGTTTCGGGCGTTGTTTCCGGAATCTACAGAGAGTTCGATGGTGGCAATGCCACCCGAGCGTCGATTCGCAGTTCCATCTCACGTCGTTTTGACATCGAAAGCGTTGGCGAGATTACCGCCAAGGACGTCAAGGTGACGAAGGTGGACGGTGGTCACGAAGTTGCCGCTACGTATTCTCACAAGGCACCGTTTATCGCCAACGTTTCTTTCGTAGTGGATTTTGATAAGCGGGTGGTGGTGCGTCGATAAAACGTCAGGCGGGCATCCTGGCAAACGAAGAGCGAATCCATTGAAGAAAGCCGCGAGTTGGCTAGCCAACACTTTGCAGTATCGTTTCGAAAATGCAGAACTGTTGCGGCAAGCGCTAACCCACAGAAGCGCAGGCCACGACAATAACGAACGCTTCGAGTTTCTCGGTGATGCGATCCTGGGTTTTGTTATCTCTGACATTGTTTATCGATTGCATCCGGACGCTCCGGAAGGCGACCTCAGCAAACTGCGTGCATCTCTGGTAAAAGATGAATCGCTCGCCGAGCTGGCGCTTGGGCTGGGTTTGGGCGAGCACTTGATTCTTGGCAGCGGGGAGCGCAAGGCCGGGGGACATCGGCGCGAGTCAATCCTCGCCGATGCACTGGAAGCTATCTTCGCCGCGGTGTTCCTTGATCGTGGAATCGAGGCGGCCAAAGCAGTGCTCGAACGCGTTTACGAACAGCGAATCATGAACTTGCCGGACATCGCTGACCTCAGGGATCCGAAGACACGCTTGCAGGAATGGTTGCAGGCACGAAAAATGGCACTGCCAAGCTACGATCTGGTGGGCGAATCGGGCAAGGATCACAACAAACGTTTTACCATTTCATGCACGGTTAGCAATAAAGGCACGACTACCCAGGGAACGTCAACGACCCGACGCAAAGCAGAACAACAAGCGGCACAAGAGATGTTTGCATTGATCAGCGAAAAGCAGCGATGACTCTTCCAGAGGATTACCGCTGTGGGCTGGTCGCCGTTATTGGCCGGCCGAATGTCGGAAAGTCGACGTTGATCAATTCGGTTATGGGTCGAAAAGTGAGCATAGTCACCGCCAAACCGCAGACCACCCGGCATCGCATCCTGGCAGTGCATACCGGCGACAAACAGCAGATCATTTTCGTCGATACACCGGGCCTGCACAGGAAGGCCGGCAAAGCCATGAATCGGCTGATGAATCGTACCGCGGCTAATGCGCTGGCGGACGCGGACCTGATATTGTTCGTCAGTGACGCAACTCGCTGGACCGAGGAAGATGACGATGTACTCACCCGGCTCGAGTCCAGTCGGGTCCCGGTCATTGCGCTGTTGAACAAGGTCGACAAGGTGCATCCCAGGGAAAAAATACTCGCCGTGATTGCGGCGGTATCGGCGCGAATGGAGTTTGCGGAGATCGTACCGATTTCGGCGCTCAAGAATGACAACCTTGACCATCTGTTGACTATGATTCCGGCCTATTTACCTCTGTCGCCACCGCTGTTCCCGGAGGATATGCACACGGATCGTAGTGAAGAGTTTCACGTTGCGGAGGTCATCCGTGAAAAACTGACCTTGATGCTGCATCAGGAAATGCCCTACGGGCTTACCGTGCAGATCGAGCGCCTGGTCAGAGAGGACAGTGGAATCGCGATTAACGCGATCATCTGGGTCGAGCGTGACAGCCAAAAAGGTATCGCTGTCGGCAAGAACGGCAGCGTACTGAAGAAAGTCGGTCGTGCCGCGCGCCTGGAAATAGCTGAGCAATTGGGTCAGCGTGTGCATCTTGAATTGTGGGTGAAGGTCAAGAGTAACTGGGCTGACAACGAAAATGACTTGATGAGCCTTGGCTATGAGGCTCCGTAGCCGGTGCTTGGGAGATGAGTTCTCAGCGGCGTGTTCAGCAACAACCGGCTTATATCCTGCACCATCGCCCGTTCCGGGATTCGAGTCTGATCCTCGACGTAGTGACTCGCGATCACGGCAAGCTGGCGCTGGTCGCGCGCGGCAGTCGCGGCTCGAAGTCGCGGCTGGCGGGCTTGCTGCGGCCGTTTCTGCCGCTCAGTTTGTCGTGGGTGTCGAAGTCTGACCTTGGCACGCTGACGGGCGCCGAGGCCGCAGGTCCCCCGGCGAGCATGGCGGGGGATGCTTTGTTATCCGCGTACTATCTGAACGAACTGCTGCTCCATTTTCTGCACCGATACGACCCGCAGGCGGAAATTTTCGCGCTTTACGAGGCGACGATACGAATTCTTGCCGGCGGTGAGAATATTGCGGCGCGCTTGCGCTCGTTCGAGCTTGAATTTCTGAGTTTGCTTGGCTATGGCGTCAATTTAAACCACGAGTTCGGCGGTGTTGATCCGCTTGCAGGCGATCGTTATTACGAATTCCGTATGGAGCAGGGGCCTGTGGCAGTTGAGCGCTGCGAAGGCACCCTGGTGTACACCGGTGCGATATTGACCGGTATCGCCGAACAGCGCTTTGAAGACAAGGACATTCTGCGAGCGGCCAATGGCCTGCTGCGGGCGATCATCGAGTTTCATCTTGGCGGCAAGGAACTCAAGAGTCGCAAGGTGCTGATGGACCTGCATCGCGGTAGAATTGCAGCGTCGAAACCTAAGGACCTGAAAAGTGATTGATCGCAAGGAATTGCAGCTCGGGGTGAACATCGATCATGTCGCCACGTTGCGGCAAGCTCGTGGAACCCGCTACCCGGAACCGGCCGACGCAGTCGTCGTGGCAGAGCATGCGGGGGCGGACAGCATTACTGTGCATCTGCGGGAAGATCGTCGCCATATTCAGGACGCGGATCTTGAGGCAATCCAGGAGGTCATGCGCACCCGCATGAATCTGGAGATGGCCGTCACCGACGAAATGCTCGGAATAGCGTCTCGGGTGAAGCCGTCCGACGTTTGCCTGGTTCCAGAGAAACGAGAAGAGCTGACGACCGAAGGCGGCCTCGACGTCGGTGCACAGCTGCCGAAGGTCAAGGCGGCCTGTGATCGCCTGGCCGGGGACGGTATTCGCGCGTCCTTGTTTATCGATCCCGATTCGTCGCAGTTGGATGCCGCGCTTGCCGCAGGGGCGCCCGTCGTTGAGTTGCATACCGGCGCCTACGCGGATGCCGAAGGTGACAAGCAACTTGCCGAGTTGCAGCGTATTATCGTTGCGGCAGAATACGGGCACAGTCTCGGGTTGGTGGTCAACGCCGGTCACGGGCTGCATTATCAAAACGTGGCTGCGATTGCAGCAATCCCCGAAGTGGTCGAACTCAATATCGGGCATTCGATAGTCTCCAGGGCTGTATTCGACGGACTGGCGTTGGCTGTTAGCGACATGAAGCGACTCATGTGCGACGCCCGGGAAGCGAAGGCTTTATGATCTTCGGTATCGGCACCGACATCGTGGAGCTGTCACGCATGGAGGCGACCTGGGCAAGGTTCGGCGAAAAATTTGCAGAGCGGATTCTGATGGAAGAGGAATTGGCACTCTTCAAGAAGGCCAGGAATCCGGTACGTTTCCTGGCTATGCATTTTGCCGGAAAGGAAGCTGCGGTAAAGGCGATCGGTACCGGATTTGCGCACGGGGTGTGGTTGAGAGATGTGGGAATCAGCAACGATGACAGGGGCCGGCCGTTGATCATCTGGTCCGAGCGTGGCCGAAAAGTGTGTGATGAATTGGGAGTTGGTGCGGGGCATGTCAGTTTGACTGACGATGCCGGTTTGGTGGTGGCATTTGCAGTGGTGGAAACGGCGGATGCTGGAATGAATATGGATCGTCAGTAATGCACAGTTTTTCTTTTGATATCGAAACGGTTCCGGATGTTGAATTCGGGCAGCGCTTTTGGAACCTCGACGGCTTGCCGGACGACGAAGTCGCTACAGCGATGATGTTCAAGCGTTTGCAGCAGACCGGATCGGAGTTCCTGCCATTGCACCTGCAGCGAATCGTCGCAATCTCCGTGACCTTTCGCAGCGCAGATACCTTTAAGGTCTGGACGCTCGGCGACGAAGATGCCGACGAAGCAGAAATTGTGCAACGGTTTTTCGATGGCATTGAAAAATACACGCCCGACCTTGTGTCCTGGAACGGCGGCGGCTTTGACCTGCCGGTTCTGCACTACCGCGCCCTGAAGCACAACATACAAGCGCCGCGATATTGGGAAACCGGCGATAATGACCGCGATTTCAAATGGAATAACTACATGAGCCGTTTTCACTGGCGGCACGTGGATTTGATGGACGTGTTAGCCGGGTTTCAGCCCCGCGCCCGGGCAAGCCTCGACCAGATAGCGGTATTGCTTGGCTTTCCTGGAAAGCTGGGAATGAGTGGCGACAAAGTCTGGGATACGTATCAGCAGGGCGGAATTCGCGAGATTCGTAACTACTGCGAAACCGACGTGCTGAATACCTGGCTGGTTTATCTGCGTTTCGAATTCATGCGCGGCAACCTGGATCAGACCGAACTGGCGCGCGAGTACGAGCTGGTTCGAACAACGCTTCTGGACATGGACCAGCCACACCTGAACGAATTTCTGGCGGCTTGGGCCGAGTAACAGTCGCCGATGGCCAGAAAACGCAGAGAGCCGGAAACGGCGGTCATAGAATCCGCGACCCACGATGGTCGCGGCATCGCGGCTGTCAGCGGCAAGAAAGTGTTCGTCGCTGGCGCGCTGCCCGGAGAAACCGTCGAGTTTATTCGTCGCAAATCACGTCGTAATTTTGATGAAGCGGAATTGTTGCAGGTCATCGATGCCTCCGGCGATCGAATCGAGCCGCGATGTGAGGTCTTTGGTCGTTGCGGAGGTTGTTCGCTGCAGCACGTCAGCGACGAATACCAGCGTAGCCTTAAGGCGCAAACGCTGAAGGACAACCTCGAACGCATCGGCAAGCTCGAAGTGCAGACCTGGCTGCCGGCGATGACCGGTCCGTCGTGGGCTTATCGTCGGCGCGCGCGTTTGGCGGTGAAGGATGTCTCGGCAAAAGGGCGGGTGTTGGTCGGATTCCGCGAACGCCATGCGCCGTTCATCGTCGATATGCATCGCTGCGAGGTGCTGGCAGAACCTGTCGATAGCCTCCTGGACGAATTGAGCGAACTGGTCGGCAAGTTGTCGGTTCGTGCGCGATTGCCGCAAATCGAAATCGCGGTGGCCGAGAATTCAATCGCGATGGTATTTCGGGTTTTGGATGCGCCAAGCGCGACGGACGAGGAGCATCTTGTTGCTTTCGGCGTTGCCCACGATTGCCGAATATATTTGCAGCCAGGCGGCCTCGATTCGTTGCGCTTGATTCAGCCGCGGGAGATAGAGGAGTCGTTGTACTACACGCTGCCGGAGTACGATATTCGTATCGATTTTGAGCCAATCGATTTTGTACAGGTGAACAGTGAGATTAATCGGCAGATGGTGGATTTCGCGATTCAGCAATTACGTCCCGGCCCCGATGATCGGGTGCTCGACCTGTATTGCGGGATCGGGAACTTTTCCTTGCCATTGGCGCGCTGTTCCGGGACCGTGTTGGGTGTCGAGGGGGAGAAAAATCTGGTAGAACGTGCGGCGGCAAACGCCCGCAGCAATGGTCTGAAGAACGTCGAATTCCGGGTCGCGGACCTGAGTAAGATCGACGGTACGGAAACCTGGATCAATGCCGGCTGGGATCGTCTGTTGCTCGATCCGGCACGCAGTGGGGCAGTGGATCTCATCGCACAGATGCGGCGCCTTGACCCCGAGCGCATTGTTTACGTTTCCTGCCACCCCGGTACCCTGGCGCGCGATGCCGGCGTGTTGGTGCACGAGCATGGTTATCAGCTGGAGTCTGCGGGAATCATCGATATGTTCCCGCACACGGCGCATGTAGAATCAATCGCTGTATTCGTACGAAAGTAGGCACTCGCCCGGACTAGCAAAGGTGTAAGGGATGTCACTGGGACCCGTGATGCTCGATATCGAGGGGCTCGCACTGAGCCCGGCAGATCGCAACCTGTTGCGGGAGCCGGCTGTGGGCGGCGTTATCCTCTTTAGCCGAAATTTCGAGTCTGTAAAACAACTGACCGAACTGGTCGCCGATATACGCGCGCTGCGTAGCCCGCCGCTATTGATCGCGGTTGACCACGAAGGTGGTCGTGTACAACGATTTCGGGAAGGCTTTACGGTGTTGCCGCCGATGCGGCGTATCGGCCGGGAGTTTGATCGTGACCGCGATTCCGGCTTGCAGCTCGCCCGGCAGGCGGGCTGGCTGATTGCTGCGGAGCTGCGCGCCGCCGGTATCGATTTGTGCTTCGCGCCCTGTGTGGACATCGACTGGGGCATCAGCGAAATCATCGGTGATCGGGCATTTCACAAAAAACCCGACGCGGTGAGCGACCTGGTGAGCGCATTTGCGCGCGGTTTGCGCAGCGCAGGAATGGCCGCGGTAGCCAAACATTTCCCGGGTCACGGCGCGGTGCTTGCGGATTCCCATTTGCGATTACCCGTGGACCGGCGTGAGTACGGCCTGATTCTTGAGGATATGCGTCCCTATGAGCGCATGATTAACACCGGCGTGGTTGCCGGTGTCATGCTTGCCCATATTGTCTACCAGGAGGTTGACGCTACTCCCGCCGGATTTTCCGAATACTGGATTCAGCGTGAGTTGCGCTCGAGACTCGGTTTTGGTGGCGCCGTTTTTTGTGACGACCTCAGTATGCAGGCGACGACGAACTACGGCAGTATGTCACGGCGCGCGCAGCTCTCGCTCGCTGCGGGCTGCGACATGATATTGGTGTGCAACGATCGTGACAGAGCACTTCAGGCGGTGGATGCATTGAACGATTATTCCAATCCGCTATCGCTGGTGCGTCTGGCGCGATTGCACGGCACCGGCGGCAGTTCGTTTGTGAGTTTGCAGGCCAGTGAACAGTGGCAGGCAGCGAATCGCATGTTTGCAAACTGGAGCGAGCGACCGGACCTGCAGCCGCAGCCGTTTTTCGATGCCGACTCCAACGGGCGAATATGAGGGCCGTAAACCGAAAAATCCTCGAGCAAGTGATCGCGGCCACTACCGAGCCGCTGCTCGTCGTCAGTATCGATCAACCGAACTGGCCGGTGGTTCTGGCAAACCCGGCATTTGCGACGATTTCTGACCAGGCGGTACTGAAAAAACCCTTCGCGGATGTCATCGAGGAACTTGCGGGGCGCGAACTGGCACTGGAGGTGAGCGAGACGGTTCGGGCACAACAAGAAACCAACTTGCCGGTCGAGGCGAACACTCGCGAGTACTTGCTGGCGCTGCGGCCGCTGCAATTGGAAAGTGAACAGGCGGCACGTTTTTATGCCGTGTATTGGCGCTCTGGCACGGGAGGCGGGACTGCTGAGGGCGCGGAGGTACATCATGCGCTGCTGCGGGCAAAGCGCCGCATACGTGATCTGTCACGTGATGATCCGGTAACCGGCTTGCTGAACGGTCGGGCGTTCGCTGACGTATTCGCCCACGACTGGGCCGTTGCCGAGCGGGAAAAAGGTAAATTGTCGCTGGTGACGTTTACGCTGGAGGAATTTTCCGACTACCAGGAGGTCTTCGGCAGACATGCCGCCGACTCGTGTCTGCGCAGAGTAGGGCAGGCGATTCGTCGCTGCCTGCGGCGCGCCAGCGACGTTGTCGCGCGACCGGACGGACAACGGTTTGTGGTGTTGTCGCATGCCTCGGACGAAGATGGAGTGCGCGAGTTCGCCGGGCGCATATCGACGGCGGTGCGCGAACTCGGATTGCATCATCCGCGTTCGAACTCATCGAAATTCGTGACGGTTTCCTACGAGGTATCGGTCGCTGATGTCAGCGAGGAGCGACGCGACGCACAACAGTTTCTGGCTGAGTTACTCACCGTCGTAGCCGAGTAGCTCGGTGTCGCCGACGTCAGGGTCATCTTCCTCAACGCGCGTTATTTTTGCGACTGCGCCAAATTTTGGATGGTCGAAATAGCGCAGATCGCCGCTGCGAAAAATGCGATTCTCTGTGATTCGATAGCGTATCGGAGCAGTCAGAGACCGTTCATTGCCGAACGTGGGATTGTCGTTCGCCGGTGCGTCTAGTTGTAAGTTGACCGCGAGGTGCAGGTATCGACTCAGCTGCAACGTAAGATCGCCCGACAGCCCTTTCGGTGGAGTTGCGAACGAGCTTAGCGGTCGAGCGACAGTTTTCTCGTCTGGATAGGTGGACTGAGTCCAGCCAAAGTGCATCAGCGGTTGGTAGGCTTCCAGTCGCCGCAGATGCTCGAAAACTTCCTGCAAGCTAAAGTCTTCTTCCGTGAGCATTGCAAGTTTGTATGCCCTGGGGTCGCCGCTAACTGTCGGCCGTTCGTCGGTCGGTTGTGGAATATCGCCGTGCGACAAACCATCCGGTAGCATTTCCTCAACGGGGGGGTGGTCCGGAACGAATATCTCGCTACCGGCAGAGACGTTTTCTGCGTACGAAAAAATAATCATTTCGACCGCATAGCGTCGCACTTCACGTTCTGTTTCGTCGCGGTCATCCGCAATAGCCGCGCCGGATATCAGCAATGGCAGCAATAGCAGTGGAAGGCGTTTATTCATTCAAGGTCTCTTTCTGTTCGCTGTCTTTGACCGTAAGAACCTGCATCAGGTTCTCGATGGCGCGGAATCGTTTCTCAATGTCGCCCAGATCGTCACTGATCCGCAGCCGGTGTGATCCCTGCAAGCGGTAACGTTGGCTGTCATTTTGCACTAATTGCACCAGCGCGACAGGATCAATGTGACTTTGGTCCGCGAATACGAGGTAGCCGCCGGCATCCGCCACGTCGATTTTCTCAATACCCAGCAGTGCCGCCGATTTCTTGAGCGCCGCGATTCGCAGCAGATTTCGGGCTTCGTCCGGCAGCAGGCCGAAGCGATCGATAAGTTCGACCTGCAGCTCTCGGAGTTCCTCGGCGTCGCTCGCGGCAGAGACGCGTTTGTAGAGTATCAGTCGCAGGTGCACGTCCGGAACGTAGTCTTCGGGTAACAGCGCCGCGACGTGCAGCTTGATATCGATGCCGGTATCGAGTGGTGCATCGAGGTTCGGTTCTTTTCCCGCGCGCAGTGAGTCCACGGCACGTCCCAGCAGTTCGGTATACAGCGAAAAACCGATCTCCTGTATTTGTCCGCTTTGCGTGTCTCCCAGTAGTTCTCCGGCGCCCCGAATCTCCAAGTCGTGGGTCGCGAGTGTAAAACCTGCGCCCAGGTCCTCAAGCGAATCGATGGCCTCAAGGCGTTTCACCGCGTCGGGGCTCATGAGGGTTTTTGGCGGCGCAACGAGGTAGGCATAAGCACGGTGGTGTGAGCGGCCGACACGCCCGCGTAACTGATGCAGTTGCGCGAGGCCAAAGCGATCGGCACGATTGATAATAATCGTATTCGCCGTCGGCACGTCGATGCCGCTCTCGACAATCGTGGTGCACAGCAGGACGTTAAAGCGCCGATGGTAGAAGTCGAGCATGACCTGCTCAAGATCACGTTCGCGCATTTGTCCGTGCCCGACCCGGATCGTGGCCTCCGGTACCAGTTTTTGCAGTTGCTGCTCGATACGGTCAATGTCTTCAACACGATTGTGGATAAAGAATACCTGGCCGCCGCGCTTGATCTCGCGCAGACATGCCTCGCGAATAACGACGTCATTCCATTCGAAAACAAAGGTCTTGACTGCGAGTCGTTCGGCCGGCGGAGTTGTGATCAGTGACATTTCGCGAATACCGCCCAGCGCCATGTTCAATGTCCTGGGTATGGGCGTTGCGGTCAGGGTCAGTACGTCGATGTCGCTGCGTAAGGACTTGATGGCTTCCTTGTGGCGAACGCCGAAACGATGTTCTTCGTCGATGACGATCAAACCGACATCGTGAAAGTCCCGGGTATGTCCCAGCAGGCGATGCGTTCCGATGACGATATCGACGTTTCCCGATCGCATTCCCTGCACGATGTCCTTTACCTGTTTCGCGCTCTGAAATCTTGACAGCACCTCCACCCGTACCGGCCAGTCGGCGAAACGGTCACGAAAACTCTGCCCGTGTTGCTGTGCCAGCAAGGTGGTTGGCACCAGTACGGCGACCTGCTTGCCGCCGTGTACTGCCGCAAACGCTGCTCGCATCGCGACCTCGGTCTTGCCGAAACCGACGTCCCCGCACACGATGCGATCCATCGGCTGGTCGGAGCCGAGGTCTTCGAGCACATCGTCAATCGTGCGCGCCTGATCTTCGGTCAGTTCAAACGGAAACCCGGATGCGAACGCACGATAGTCGTTTTCTGACCAGTGAAACCGATGTCCGGGTCTGGCGGCGCGGCGTGCGTAGATATCGAGCAATTCCGCCGCGACGTCGCGAATTTTCTTGATGGCACGTCTGCGGGCTTTCTCCCACTGATCGCTGCCGAGACGGTGCAGGGGAGCGTTTTCTGCGGATGCGCCGGTATAGCGCGATATGAGTTCCAGAGCGTGCACGGGAACGTACAGCTTATCGCCGTCTGCGTATAAGAGGTGCAGAAACTCGCCCTTGATGCCGCCGGTTTCGAGCGTGATAAGACCGAGGTAGCGCCCGACGCCGTATTCGGCGTGCACCACCGGCGAGCCTTCTTCGAGATCGTTGAGCTGGCGAATGATGGTCTCGGGATCGCGGTCCTTGCGGCGTTTGCGTGCGTGCGCCTTGCTGCGCTCACCGAACAGTTGTTGTTCGCTGATGATGGCAATCTTCGCGGCGGGCAGCACTACACCATCGTCCAGCGGTGCGATTGCAACGCCGATGCGATGAGTGTCCGTACGAAACGCCTGCCAGCCGTCTACGCGCGCGAGGTCGAGGCCGCGACCGGAGAGCAGGTCGTACAGTTGTTCGCGGCGGCCGGCAGAGTCGGTGCTGAAAAGCACCCGGCCATCGAAACCCTGAACAAATCCATGCAGTGCGGCAGCGGCGTCTTCGTATCGTGCTTCGATTTTCATGGCCGGCGGCAGGCGAGTGTCGTGGTTGATCGAATTTTCGGACAGCGTCTGTGCCGAATAGCGAATGCAGGGGAAGTTCGCGAGATTGGATGCGACCTGCTGCGGCATCAGGAAGGTTTCCTCGGCAGTCAGGATCGGGCGCTCGGGATCGAGACTGCACATTGCGAATCGTTCGGCTGCCTCGGCGACGAATTGTTGCAACAAGGGTTCCATCGACTCCGGTTTCAATATCACGCTATTGGCGGGCAAATAGTCGCTTAGCGACGCGGTGTCTTCGAAAAACAATGGCAGGTAGTACTCGATGCCGCCGTGCGCGATGCCGTCCGAAACGTCACGATAGACGCGCGATTTTCCGGGTTGACCGTCAAAGCGCTCACGATATCGGTGCCGGAATGCAGCAATGGCATCTGCGTCCAGCGGAATCTCCCGGGCCGGTAGAATACGGACCGCATCGATTTGCTCGCCGGAGCGTTGGTTTTCCGGCGAAAAGTAACGCAGTGACTCAATATCGTCGTCGAAGAAGTCGATGCGCACCGGTGCGTTGGTGCCCATGGGATAGATATCGATCAGTGATCCGCGGACGGAAAACTCGCCATGCTCCGAGACTTGTGGAACCCGCAGATAGCCGGCGGCGACGAGTGACTGCGTGAAGTCCTGCCGCGGCAAGTGCTGAGCTTTGATCAGCGACAAGGAGTGTGCGGCGACGTAGTTCAGCGGTGGCAGGCGCTGGTGCAGCGCAGCGACAGTCGCGATGACGACGCCGCTGGTCATGTTACGCAGTGTGGCCAGAACGCGCAGGCGCTGCGAGACGATGTCCTGGTGCGGCGAGAAACTGTCCCAGGGCAGTGTCTCCCACTCGACGAAGTGCTCGATTTGCAGCTCGGTACCGGCGAAAAAACGGAGCTCGGCCTCCAGCTGGTCGGCGTGCCTCGAGTCCTCAGCGAGCAGCAGCAAGGGCCGGCCGTTTTCGGTTTGCAGACGCTGCGCCAGTTCGGCTGCAGCGAGCGCTGTACTTGCACCGATCAGGCGACCCCAGGCAGCTTCTTTTTCTGCCGTTGGAATCACCGTATTGTCAGCAATGAGTAGGGGTCGGATCAAGGCAGTGTTTCGGTCAGGGATGAGAGGATTGTCTTCGCGGGACGCGATTATTACACAGACACAAAAAAGCCCGGGCCGTTTCCGGCCCGGGCTCGACGATTTTGTTCGACTAGCGCTTCAGAACAGCGTGGATAACCTTGTCGTACTCGAAAAATACGACAAAATCCGAATACTCCCAACGCGTGATCGGCGGCTCACCCACCGGTGCCACGACCGAGATCGGGCTGCCGTATGTGGACTCAACACGGGTTTGCGTCATTCCACGAGATGGACGTCCGTCGTTTGACGCGGCCGTCGCGCCGCCAATAGCGACGGTCTCAGCGCTTGCGATTGCGCCAAAGGCAGACAGCAATGCGATTGCAGATACGATTCGCAGCTTGTTCATCGGTACTACTCCCATTTGCGGTTCCAGAACTATATCACCGCTCGCTACCTCACCCTATGCGAACTGCGTCACAAGTCGTCGAATGTGGTTTAATGCCAGCCGATGCTAAACCCTGTCGAACTCTTTGTCGGTCTGCGCTACCTGCGGGCAAAACGGCGCACTCGATTCGTGTCCTTTATTACGCTGATTTCCCTGCTCGGGATCGCGCTTGGCGTAGCGGCGCTGATCGTTATCTTGTCGGTAATGAACGGTTTTGAGGGCGAATTGCGCAACCGCCTGCTGAGTATGTCGGCACACGGCTCGGTGGCGGCCAGCGACGGCAGCACCGAGGATTGGCCAGCGTTACTGCAGCGGGTCCGGGAAGAGCCGGGCGTTAAGGCCGTCGCGCCATTCATTCAGATGGAGGGCATGATTCAGTCCGGCAGGGATTTGCTGGCGGTGCTCGTGCACGGTGTGGAACCGGGTTACGAGAAGGCATTGTCCGGGGATCGCATTAACATGATCGACGGTGATCTCGACGTCTTGCGGCCCGGCGAGCGTGGCATCATATTGGGCCGAACTCTGGCTTACGATATTGGCGCCCGTATGGGCGACAGCGTCGTCTTGTTGGTACCAAAGCCGCTGGGCGACGGTACTCTGGAGGCGGTGCTCGAACGATTTGTCACGCGCGGAATATTCGAAGTTGGATTGCAGGATCACGACGGCGTCCTGGCGCTTGTTCATGCCGACGATGTTGCGGCTATCCTTGGCCTGGGCGATGCGGTCAACTCAGTCCGCTTCCGGGCTGACGACGTACTCCAGGCGCCGGCGATCGCACACTCATTGCAAACGCAGCTCGGCGAAGACTACGACGTTAGTGACTGGACCGTGGAAAACGGCAGTTACTTTCGCGCAATCCGGCTCGAAAAAATGATGATGTCGTTGATCCTGTCTCTGATCATCGGTGTTGCGGCCTTCAATATTGTCGCCAGTCTGGTGATGGTGGTTACCGACAAGACCACGGATATAGCGGTGTTGCGTACACTCGGTATGGACCCTCAGGGGGTGGTAAAAGTATTTTTCGTGCAGGGCGCTGTTATCGGTTGGCTCGGTGTTGCTATCGGTGTTGCGCTGGGCGTCACGCTGGCAATTTACGTTCCGACATTGGTGCCGCTACTGGAGCAGTTCTTTGGTTTCCAGATCATGCCTGGCGATGTTTACTACGTCACCGAGATTCCATCGGAGCTTGAATCGCAGGACGTCTGGATTATTGCCGTTTCCGCCTTCGTACTGACTTCGCTGGCAACACTTTACCCGGCACGACGTGCGGCGCTGGTGAATCCGGCGGCGGCGCTGCGGTACGAGTAGGCATTGTGATGGGCAATCGTTTCGAGCTCTGGATCGGCCAACGCTATGTGCGTTCGCGCAGTAGCAACGGTTTCGTCTCGCTGATTTCGGCGATATCGATGTTGGGTATCGCAATCGCGGTTGCGGTGCTGATCGTGGTCATGTCGGTCGTCAACGGTTTCGAGCGCGAACTCAAAGACCGGCTGCTGGCGATGACGGCACATGCGAGTATCGAGGGGATCGAGGGACGGCTGCCGGATACGGTCAGTTTGATCGACATAGCAGGGGAGAACCCCCGAGTTCGCGCAGTCGCACCTTACGTCGACGGCAAGGCATTGCTGGTGTTCGAAAAGCAGCTCAGTGGTGTCGAGCTGCGTGGCATTGATCCGCAGATGGAAGGCAAGGTATCGGGCATTGCGACGGTGATGCAGGAAGGGACACTGGCCGATCTCGAAGATCGGGCATTTAACATCGTTCTCGGAATTGAGTTGGCCGAGGCGCTGCAGGTCGCGATCGGCGATAAGGTCACGGTCACTCTCGCTCAGGGACGCGTGACGCCGGCCGGGGTCACGCCGAGGACAAAGCGGTTCACGGTCAGCGGAATCTATCGAGTCGGGATGTACGAGTTTGACCGTCGCCTGGCGTTTATCAATATCGGCGACGCACAAAAGTTATACAGAATGGGGGGCGCGGTAACGGGTTTGCGCCTTGCCGTTACTGAAATATACGAAGCGCCGGAAATAGTCCGTGAGGTTGCACTGGAAAACGGCGAGCTCGTGTTAGTCAGCGACTGGACTCGTCGTCACGTAAATTTCTTTCGCTCTATCCAGATTACCAAGTCCATTCTGTTCGTAATCCTGATGATGGTCGTCGCGGTTGCGGCATTCAATATCGTTTCGACGCTGGTCATGGTGGTCAAGGACAAGCAGGCGGATATCGCTATCCTGCGAACCATAGGCGCGCGGCCAATAAGTATCCTCAAAGTGTTTGTCGCCCAGGGCACTATTGTCGGCGTTGCCGGTACGGCAATCGGTGTTGCAGCGGGTGTTCTGCTGGCGTTGAATCTCGAAGTCATTATTGGCTTTTTCGAAACAGCACTTGGCATCAAGTTTCTCGCCGCCGACGTCTATTTCATCAGCGATCTGCCCTCGGATCTGCATTACCGTGATGTCGCGTTTATCGCTGTAATTGCATTGGCGCTGGCACTGCTTTCAACTATTTACCCGGCCTGGGTCGCTGCAAAGACGGCGCCGGCGGAGGCCTTACGATATGACTAGTCCTGTTCTCGACTGCCGCGGTGTTGTGCGTCGCTTCAGCGAAGGCGCTTCGACGCTCGAGGTATTGCACGGCGTCAATCTTTCGATACAAGCTGCCGAGCGTGTCGCAATTATTGGTACCTCAGGCTCGGGTAAGACAACGCTGCTGCAGATCATGGGCGGACTTGATGATCCCGATGAGGGCGAGGTTTTCGTCAATGGCGAGCCGATGCACGGTGCCGACGAGTCAGCAAAAGCGGATCTGCGAAACCGGAATATCGGTTTCGTCTATCAGTTTCATCATCTGTTGCCGGAATTCAGCGCGGCGGAGAATGTTGCGATGCCGCTGATGATTCGTCGTGAGCCGCGGGCGGCCGCGATCGAGCAGGCAAGTGATCTGCTTGGCAGGGTCGGCCTGGGTGAGCGCCTGAATCACAAACCGGGAGAGTTATCGGGCGGCGAGCGGCAGCGCGCGGCCGTTGCCCGGGCGCTGATCACGCGTCCGCAGCTGGTGCTGGCCGACGAACCGACCGGCAACCTCGATTCAGGAAACGGTGCTCATGTACTCGAACTGATGCTTGAGCTGAATCAGGAGCTGAAAACCAGCCTGGTCATTGTGACGCACGATCATTCGATCGCGGCACGTATGGATCGCATTCTGGTGCTCGAAGACGGAACTTTGAAAGCGTCGAGCTAACGCTGCCGGTCGCGACGGCTGTTCCGCTTGCGCGATTTGTAGTTGACGATCGACGAACGCCAGAGGAGATCGAGCGCTATGTACACGACTACCGAGGCTGCTGCGCCCAGCAAAATGCAGCCCAGCAACATCGGTTGCCATATCGTCATGAAGGTATTGCTCACCCAGCTCCAGGACATCTCATATTCAAATTGCCGCAATGGAGTGCCGAGTAAACGCTGCCCCAGTCGATACGCCAGATAGTAGATTGGTCCCATCGTCAGTGGATTGCTGACCCAGGTCGCGAGCGCGGCGACCGGGATATTGACGCGAAGCGTGAGCGCGAGCAGGATCCCCGTCAAAGTATGGCCCGGCGTGGGCATAAAGGCGATGAAGACCCCGAGCGCAAACGCAGGCACGACCGTCTTGCGCCGAATACCCCACAGTCGGTGATCGTGCAGTAAATGCCGAAACGGCGTCATGAACCATTGTTCGCTGACGTGGTGGCGTTTAAATGCGAATTTCCTGAAAAAGCGCCTTGGCATCGACCTGCGGTCCGGTTCTGATGGAATGTGCCGACAAAAGCGACAACGACGATTCGAGCTTCCCTGCTGCTGCTCACGGGCGGCTTCGCGGCGCAGCATAACAGGGTTCCGATAGACCCGGACCTGTGCACGTGGCTTTTTGTGACATCCATCGTGTTGCTCTGTTCGCGCCGCAGTCGCCGGGTGGCGATTTTCCTGCTCGGCTTTGTGTTGTTCATGCGCGCGGGGATGGAAGTTACAGATGCCCGTCTCGATGCGCAGTACGCAGGGGACAGCATGCTCACCCGTGTTCGCATTGCCGATTTTCCACGTCAGCGCGACGCGACGGTCAGTATGACAGTAGAGCCGGTCAATGATATGCGCCTACCGGCTCGGTCGCGGGTCACCTGGCTGGACCCGCCGCGAATCCCGAAAATCGGTGAGCAATGGCAGCTCGAATTGCGACTGCGGCGGCCGCGCGGCAACAGCAATCCCGGGGTCTTTAGTCTCGAAAACTGGATGTTTCGAGAAAACCTGCAGGCCAGTGGCTACGTCGTCGCTGGAAAGCGCAACCGATTGCTCGAGCCGGCAGAGCTCTCGGTGCTGCCGGGTGCGCGACAGCGTTTTGTCGATCACGTCGAGACTCACGGCGGCAAGTCCGCGCCGGTACTGGCGGCGATCGGTGTGGGTGCACGACATTTGATCTCGCGTGAGCAGTGGCAGCGGTACGCGAAGACCGGTACCAGTCACCTGATGGCGATCTCCGGTCTGCACATCGGGCTGGCAGCGGCGTGCGCACTTGCGGTTGTTGCCCTGTTGTCGGGGGCCCTCAGACTGCGCGGCAATCATCTGGATAGAGGCGTCGTTGGCGGCGCACTCACGGCCGCTGCGTACGCGGCGCTGTCAGGTTTCGCAGTCCCATCGCAGCGAGCGACGATCATGCTGGCCCTGGTTGCGGTGGCTTTCGTTTGCCGACGTCGCTCGCATCCGGGACGGATAGTTGCGCTGGCGGCAACGCTGGTTTTCCTTATTGACCCGATTTCCTCGATAACGCCGGGATTTAGCTTGTCTTTCCTGGCGGTGATTGTGTTGCTGTGGTTTGCCCGCGGCTATCGCAGGCCTCTTGGCGGCGTGGGATATATCAGCAGGGGCGCGGCCTCGCTTCGGCAGCTCATCGCAATGCAGGGCGTGTTGTTGCTTGGGCTGATGCCGTTGACGGTGATCTTGTTTCATCGTATTGCGCTGCTCGCGCCGGTCGTGAATCTGATAGCCGTTCCGATATTCAGCCTGCTTACCGTGCCGCTCACGCTGGCGGGCATGGTCTTGCATCTAGGCGATGCTCCGGGCAGCGCGCCGCTCCTGCGGCTGTCTGCCGCGAGTATCGGCATGATCGAGCAAATCATCGGCCTCTTTGCAGAGTTGTCGCTGGCGGACATCACCGTCGCCACGGCCGGGATCAGTAGCTGGGTCGTGTTGTTGCCGGTGCTGTGGGTGATTCTGCCGCGCGGCTGGCCCGGTCGGTGGCTGGCAATCCTGGGTGTCTTCGCGTTGTTGATTTACCGACCGGCGACGCCGAAACCGTCGTGCTTCGATCTCCACGTTCTCGACGTCGGTCAGGGGCTGGCAGTGTTCGTGCAGAGTAGCCGGCGGACGCTGGTGTTCGACACCGGTGCGTCCTATCGCGGTGGCGGCAGTGCGGCCGAACAGCTTGTCATTCCCTTCCTTCGTCATCGCGGCGTCGCTGCGATCGACTGGCTGGTCGTATCGCACGCAGATAACGATCACGCGGGCGGTGTTGGCGCGCTGACCGGACAGCTACCGATCGGGCAAACCTACGTTGGCGAGCCGCTACGGTCGGGCGGCTTGAGTGCATTACCATGCCGTGCCGACCAGGTGTGGGAGGCCGATGGGGTTGAGTACCGTTTCCTGTATCCGAAGACCGATCAGCGCCGCGCGGGAAACGACGCCTCATGTGTGCTGTCGGTCAGCGCGGGCCAATACCGGCTCCTGTTGACCGGTGACATCGAAAAAATCGCGGAGCAAGATCTTTTGGCCAGCCTGGAGCCCGCCACCGTGGTCGTAATCCCGCATCACGGCAGTTTGACCTCTTCCAGCCCGGCTTTCGTCAATCGCCTGAGGCCCAGCCTGGCGATCACATCGGCAGGCTACGGTAATCGCTGGGGATTCCCGAAAGAAAGGGTCATACAGCGCTGGAAGGGTGTCGGCGCCTCGGTTTTGGACACCGCAACATCCGGTGCCGTAAGCGTACGCGTGTGCGCCGCAAACGGTGTTACTCGCTTACGCGAGGAGCGTCGGGAGCAGCAGCGCTTCTGGCACGATAGCCGGTAGCGTCCGCTAGCGAGAAACGGCGTTATTCGGCGAGAAGTTTCTGCGCCGTCATTGTATATTTCCTTTTTCCACCACGTTCAGGTTCCCATGGTTGAGATAGTTAAGTCCGGCGGTTGGCTGATGTTGCCTATCATCCTGTGCGCGATCATTGCCATGGGTATTATTCTTGAGCGATTCTGGACTTTGCAGCAAAAGCGCGTTATTCCGGAGGACCTGACCAGCAAGGTCTGGGGATGGGTAAAGAAAAACCAGCTCGATCAGAAACAAATTCAGAGCCTGCATCAGGGGTCCGCGCTGGGGCAAATACTTGCCGCTGGCCTGATCAATCGCGACCGCGACAGAATAGTGTTGAAAGATTCTATCGAAGATACCGGGCGGCACGTTGTGCACGAGTTGGAGCGTTATCTTGAGACCCTTGGCACCGTTGCTGCCATTAGTCCGCTGCTCGGTTTGCTCGGTACGGTTATCGGTATGGTCAAGGTGTTTGCAGCAATTACGACACACGGTGTCGGCAACCCCACAGTACTGGCCGGTGGCATCGCGGAGGCGTTGATTACGACGGCGGCCGGGCTGAGCGTTGCTATTCCTGCGTTGATCGGTTATCGCTATTTCCGTACCCGTATCGATACATTGGTCGTGGGTATGGAAAAAGAAGCGATCAAACTGGTCGAGGCGCTGCATCGTCGCAGCGAAAAACCCGGAAAATGAAACTCAACCTGCGAGCGCGAACGCAGCCGGAGGTGAACCTGACATCGTTGATCGATGTGGTTTTTCTACTGTTGATTTTTTTCATGGTTTCGACCAGCTTCGTGAAGCAGTCGCAGATAAATGTCAGTCTGCCGCAAGCGGACAGTTCGGCGGTGACGGAAGAACCACCCGAAAAGATCGACATTATGATCACCGAGACCGGGGTTTACCTCGTCAACGGTCGTGAGCTAATCAATAACCGGGCGGCAACGATTCGCAATGCTTTGCAACAAGTGTCAGCGGGGAACAACAATTTACCACTAACGATCAGTGCCGACGCTAACGCCAAACATCAGCACGTTGTCACGGCTATGGATGTTGCCGGACGCCTCGGATTCACCCATATCAGCATTGCAACCGTGAATGACCCGGCCGAGTAGCGAGGAAACAATACAGAGGTGAGTAAGCGTATCGATCCTGAAGTTCGTGTTATCTACGGGCGGCTATGGCACTACGTAATACCGCATAAACTGATCGGCGGCATCGCTGTGACCGGCATGGCAGCGACGGCGGTTATCGAAGCGGGCCTGGTTGCTTTGCTGCAACCGTTGACCGATGAAGCGCTGGTTGCGAAAAACCTTGAAACGGCGCAGTGGATTCCGTTTGCGTTCATGGTCATCTTCGTATTGCGTGGGATATCCGGGTTCGCGACCGAGGCATCGTTGGGCTGGATCGGCCGGCGGGTGATCAGTGATTTGCGTTTGGAGGTGTTCAACAAATTCCTGACCTTGCCAACGCGATTTTTTGATTCTCAGGCTGCCGGTCCATTGTTATCTCGCATGACCTACAACGTCGAAATGGTCGCGGAATCTGTGACGAGTGTGGTGACGATCGCGGTGCGAGATACGCTTACCGTGATTGCGGCCTTTGCCGTGATGCTTTACTTCAGTCCTACCTTAACGATATTCGTCGCCGTCTTGTTTCCGATCGTCGCCGTTCTGGTTCGTTTACTGGGCGTGGCATTTCGCCGCTACAGTGGCCGAATCCAGGATTCCGTCGGCGAAGTAACGCAGGTCACTGACGAGGTGATTCGCGGCAACTGGGTGGTCAAGGCCTTCGGAGGGGCCGCCTATGAGCGTGGCCGAATGCGCGATGTGGATGAGCGCAACCGCAAACAGAACCTGAAGTTGATTCGCGTTCGGTCTTTTGGCGTCGCGGTAACTCAGGTCGTGTTCGGTTTCGGTATTGCGATGGTAATTTATGTGGCCGGTCGGCAATCGCTACAGAACCAGCTGAGCGCCGGTGAGTTTATCGCCTTTTTCTCCGCGATGATGCTGATGCTGCAACCGGTCAGACGCATCACAAACGTCAATGCGACATTGCAGCGCGGCGTTGCTGGAGCGGATAGCCTGTTTGCCGTCATCGACGAACTCGACGAAGAAGACCGGGGAACGACGGTGGTCGGGCGAGTTCGCGGTGACGTTCGCTTTGACAAGGTCGCGTTTTCGTACGGTGAGGGCGGCGGCGCGGTTATTGACGACATCAGTGTGGATGTTCCGGCGGGGCAGACTCTGGCGATCGTCGGTCATTCCGGCAGTGGAAAATCGACGCTGGCAAGCTTGTTGCCGAGGTTTTACGAGTTGGGTTCGGGTGACATACTGATCGACGATGTGTCGATTCGCGATTTCACGCTCGCCAGTTTGCGCGACAACATAAGTCTGGTAAGCCAGGACGTCGTATTGTTCAACGACACCATCCGCAACAACCTTGCGTACGGGAAGCTCAGGTCGTGTTCAGAGGCGGAGCTATTGCAGGCCGCTGAGGCGGCGCACGTGCTTGACTTCGTTGATGAGCTGCCGGACGGCCTGGAAACTATGGTAGGAGATCGTGGCGTGTTGCTGTCCGGTGGTCAACGACAACGAATCGCTATTGGTCGAGCCCTGTTGAAGAATGCGCCGCTGCTGATACTGGATGAGGCGACGTCGGCTCTGGATACCCGGTCCGAACGGCGCATTCAGGATGCGCTCAACGTGCTGATGAAGGATAGAACGACCCTGGTAATTGCTCATCGCCTGTCGACGGTGGAAAAGGCCGACCGCATTATCGTGTTGGATGCTGGCCGCATTGTCGAATCCGGAACGCATGCTGAACTGATCGAGCAGAACGGACATTACGCCGCGCTGTATCGCATGCAGTTCAGCGACGGATAGTATTCAGTGAGCATACTTTACCGATGGATACAGAAAGTCTGGTATGCAGACGGAGCGTTTGGCTGGGTGCTGCTGCCGCTGAGCGGCGTCTACCGCTTGGCGTTAGCCGTTCGATCACTGCTGTACCGTCGCGGTATGCTCCAGACTCATAAGGCACAGGTTCCGGTCATTGTAGTCGGCAACATCACAGCCGGTGGCACCGGCAAGACACCGACCGTGATCTGGCTGGTCAGCGAACTGCGTAGCAGAGGATTTGTGCCCGGCGTAGTTAGCCGCGGCTACGGTGGCAGCCGGTCCGGGACATCGATGCGCGTTGATGCTGACAGCGACGCTACAGTCGTCGGTGACGAGCCGGTGTTGCTCGCGCGGCGCGGGCAGTGCCCCGTTGCTGTGGATTCTGACCGAGTACGAGCAGCCGCGATGTTGGTTGAGGACGGTGTCGATGTAATCGTTGCGGATGACGGCCTGCAACATCTGCGGTTGCAGCGCGACTATGAGATTTGCGTGATCGATGGCGCGCGCGGACTTGGCAACGGGCGCCTGCTGCCAGCTGGCCCGTTGCGAGAGTCAGCGGATCGACTGCAGAGCGTTGACCAGGTGTTGGTGAACGGTGCCGGAGCGCGACCGAACTCTATCGGTTTCGAGTTGCAGGCGAAAGATGCCAGCCGTCTTAACGGTTCTTTGGCGCGGCCGCTGCAGAAGTTCAAGGACACAACCGTGCATGCGATTGCTGGTATTGGTAACCCGCAGCGCTTTTTCGATATGTTGCGTGGCTACGGAATACAGGTGATCGAACACAGTTTTCCGGACCATGCGGCGTTAACGACGTCCGATCTGCAGTTCGGCGATCAGTTTGACGTTTTCATGACGGAGAAAGATGCCGTTAAACTGGGCAGATCGCGTTCTGACAAGTACTGGTATGTGGCTGTAGATCTGACTATGGATTCCGATGCCGCGGCTGGTTTGATCGCAGACATCGAATCTCGTTTGCACGCAAACGGTGCTGCGCGGTGAGTGACTTCATTGTTGTTATCCCGGCTCGTTATGCATCGACACGCTTGCCCGGAAAACCGCTGCGCGAGTTAAACGGCAAGCCGATGATTCAGCACGTTTACGAGCGTGGGGTGGAAAGCGGAGCGACAGAAGTCGTAGTGGCGACGGACGATGATCGTATCGCAGCAGTTGCGGAGTCATTTGGCGCGGCGGTTTGCATGACTGGAATTGATCATGATTCCGGCACCGAGCGCATTGCAGAAGTCATCGATCTGATGGACTGGGAAAACTCGCAGGTTGTCGTCAACCTGCAAGGCGACGAACCGTCGATGCCGGCAGATCTGATCAAGTATTGCGCGCAGTTGCTGGATGATCCGCGCGCAGATATTGCCACTCTGGCCTCACCGTTTCTGAGCCGGAAAGACTTCGAAAATCCCAACTTCGTAAAAGTCATACGCGATAACAACCAGCATGCGATTTACTTCTCACGGGCGGCTATTCCGTATGCGCGTGAATCCGGCAACGACGATCTGGCGATGGAGTCTGCGCTACATCACCACGGAATTTACGCCTATCGTTGCGGCATACTGCGGCGACTGGTCGGTGAACCGGTATCGCCACTCGAGGTCAGTGAGAGACTGGAGCAACTTCGTGCCTTATCGCTGGGTATGACAATATCGGTTGGTATTCCTGCAGTCAGGCCCGGCGTCGGCGTCGACGTCGCGGATGACCTGCGACGTGTTGAGGAAGAGCTCCGGGCACTGTAGAACCGAACGGTGGTTTGTGATGACGCGACCTGTTCTGCTCGCGTACCTGAGTGCCGTTCAGGGCGCGTAACGAGGTACATAATCAATACGAGCATCGGTGCGCATGCTATGACGAATACGTCGCTCGGCACGCTCAACGCGCTGATGCCGCAGCCCACGATTATTCCTGCAACGGCAAATATCTTCGGTTTCCGTTCGATTACGCGAAACTCAAGCCAATCGGATATCGGTCGTCCGAAACGAGGGTGTCGGAGAATCCTCTCTCGCAGATGCGGGGCACTATTGGCATAGCATCCTGTGGCCAGTATCCAGAAAACTGTCGTCGGTAACAAAGGTACGAAAATGCCGAAGATGCCCAGGCCAAGAAAGAAGTGTCCGGCTCCCTTGTAGACGATGGTCCTGACTTTCGACACGGCCGTGCCGTCACCTTGCGGTGTCTCAATCGCGCCTGAGATTAAGGGACCTACCCTCAATTTCTGTTCGACCTCGGCAGGGTTAATTCGATTTCACTCCGTACTCTAGTTCGGACAACAATCGGCCAATTTGACAAAATCCGTACACAGTTGATGTGATCGGTGTCACGCGTGCGTACCTTGGAACCTCAAACGTCGACTGGTTGTCGGTATCTGTGACGCATGCCCCGACTTTCGCCGTGTGGTGACACACGGGCTTACAGTGGAAACCGACCTTTTCCGCGTTTCTTGCTTCACATCGGGGCCACGATCGACCGAATTCACTGAAGATACCGCCCGACTGGTAGAGCTAAACCATATGAGCGAAGCGGTGATGACCGTGGCTGCGCCGGTCGTGCCGAAGAAGTGAACTCGGTCACAGATTCAACATAATCAGGTGCTAACGTGAATTGCATCAAGTGGGGTTTTGACAAGTTCTGCCAGTATCTGTCGATAACCGGATAATACCCCGGCGCTGAGAGTAACGAATGCAGACCAACAACGTGAACGCAGTTTCCACTGTCCCGGAACCGATTCAGGACGGATCGCCGGCGTCGGAAACATTCGATCCGAGTGATGGGCTGATCGGTATCCTCTGGCGAGCTATTGCGCACAACGAAGATATTCTGGTTACGCTGGAAAGCGGCGCCGGAATAGTCCTGGTGCCCAGTCGTGGTGAGTACGTCGGGTATGCAAGCGATATGCGAGTCTTTTGCGAAGCCGAGGTTGAGCAATATACGGTCAAGTGTCTCGATGCAAACTATCGAAAACAGTTCGAGCGCAGCAAGACTCTGCAGCGGTGCATGTTCGAGTTGTTGTGGCAAGCGGGATTCTTCAGTTCGAGAGGGCGGCTAATAGCAGGTTGCGGTCGCTACGATGTCGTGCAACTGACACGATGGCCAAACCTCACTCGCCTTCCCGCGACGCCCTCGGCGATGTCCATCGCAGCATTACTTAGCCGTTATCCGACTCATATCAGTATCGCAAGGCGATTAACCGGAGTAAGCGCTGAAGAGATAAACCAGTTTTGCAGCGCCGCTTTTGCCGCACGCAGCCTGAAGGTATTGAGCCGGACTGAAGCCATAGAAGAGCCGGACCTGAAACCGCACAGCAATAGCTCTATTTTTGGCCGGGTATTGGACCGACTCCGGAGCTTGTGACACAAATGTCAGCGATGCACAAAATAGTTTTCTCAGGTCCGGTCGGTGCTGGAAAGACCACGGCCATAGCGTCTATTAGCGATGTACCGCCGCTGCAGACTGAAGCAGCGGCAAGTGATGAGACTGCCGAGCGGAAGGAAAACACAACCGTAGCGATGGATTACGGGACGCTGGCCCTCGACAACGGAGCGGTCTTGCATCTGTACGGGACACCCGGGCAGGATCGCTTCGACTTTATGTGGGAGATACTTGTAGAAGGTGGCTTCGGCCTGGTACTCGTGATCGACAACGCAGCAGAGGATCCCGTTGGCGATATGGTGTCGTATTTGCAGGCATTCGAAAAGTTTATCGATGAAACGGATGTCGTAATTGGCGTTACGCGTATGGACGTCAGCCGCAAGCCGAGCCTTGAGGACTACAACCGGAAGCTGCAGGAGCTGGGTATGGTGACCCCGGTTTTCGAGGTAGACGCGCGAGAGCCGAAGGACGTCCGCGCACTCTTGATGGCGTTGCTGGTTACACTGGACCCCCTGGTTGGTTGTGGTGACGTACATACCGGAGTTCAGGTATGAGCAAAAAAGTGGAATCAGGAACATGAGTTTTCTCGAATGTCGAGAAAGCCGTTTGTTAAGGAATTTACGGAGGAAGTAGAGATGGCGGATTTAAACGAAATATGCGAGGAAATTGTCGGAAATACCGACAGCGCGGTCGGCGCAGCAGTAGTGGATTTGTCGACCGGCCTGTTGCTTGGTATTCACCACACGATACCGTACTTCACACAGTCTTACCTGGACGCGGTAGCGGCGTCGGCGGTGGATATGTTCCGCGGCAAGGCAGTTGCGAACGTCGAAGAGATGCTGTCGCAACAGCGTGGTACGGAAGTCAAGGATACGATTCAGGAGGTGCAGATGGGTACCTCGAATACGTACCACTTCATGTCCATCGTGCCTGGAAAACCGAATGCGTTGGCAATCTTGATAACAACAAAGAAGGCCAACTTGGGTATGGGTTGGGCAGCCCTTCGCAGCGCGCTGCCAGGTATGGCATCGGGGTGTCCATAATACTCGGAAGGTTTACGGATACCTGTTCTCGTTTTGTGGCAGGTTTTCGCTTTTCTTGTGATTTTATCTAACAACTACGTAGAAGGAAGTATTGAAATGAGTGCAGAGACGATTGTAAAGGGCCTGATGACGGATGTGCCAAAAGCAGTAGCAGCAGGCGTGGTCGACATGGGAACGGGCATGCTGTTGCATGTGAGCACGGTCGAGTCACATCCACAGGAAGTGCTTGATCTCGTTTCGGCGGCCACCAAGGACCTTTTCGAAGGTGACAACGTAACAACGATTGAGAACACCTTTAAGAAGGTACGCGGCGTTGACGGTGATGAGCGCTATTTCCAGGAGATTATCGTAACGTCGACAAACCTGTTGCACGTATTCGCGAGGTTGAAGTCGATGCCGACGGTCGTTGCCATCGTCGTGTGTCGTGTCGACGCGAATCTTGGTGCGGTATTGATGAAGACGCGAAGCATTTGTAGCTCGGATACCGTCTGATTCGGCGGTTGTCGCTACCGATGCAAGGCGTGAGTCAGAGACGGCAGGTGTGCGCCTGGGCGGAGCCTGTGGGGTGGGCCTGGGTACCCGTGCCGGTGGTTGCTCCTCAGGGGCGACTTTAGCGTGGCTTACTACGACTCGGGGCTCGGAAAATACGTTGTTAGAATCGTGTACGACGGTGCGCCCTTATCCGGAAAGACGACGAGCCTGGTTACACTAGCTGGCTTGCTCGGGCGAAAGGGCGACTCCGCGGTGTTTTCGCCTGGCGAAGCGTCGGGCCGGACCTTGTTTTTCGATTGGCTGGACTACGAGGGTGGTCTCTTCAACGGCAAGGGTATTCGCTGTCAGATTGTCAGCGTTCCTGGCCAGAAGGCGCTGGATGATCGCCGTCAAAGGCTTTTATCGACGGCCGATGCGATCGTCTTTGTGTTTGATAGCACTGAGGATCGTTACCGGGAGTCCCTCGAATATTTTCGAGACCTGCCTTCCGCGTGTTCTGATGAGGTGCAGACGGCGCCGGGTATCCTGTTACAGGCCAACAAGCGTGATCTTGTCTCGGCGGTACCAATGACAGAGTTAAAGGAGGCGGTTGGCGACGCGAGAAATGTCGGGATTATTGAGAGTTCCGCAGTTAGCGGCGATGGCGTTAGACATAGTTTTGTACTTGGAGTCGGACTCGCGCTTGATCGAATCGCTGCGCTTCAGGCTGCCGGGCAACTTCCGAACAGGACGGATGGAGACATCGACACTGGAGAGGATTTGTTGCAATGGCTGCGCGGCGAAGAGGGAGCTGTCGATCTCCATGAGCGTGTGTCGATTGACGAGCATCAGGTGCATGAGGTTGCGTCGTTGGAAGGTGATACGGCTATCGCGAAGAGGTTTACCGCGCTGCTCAGCGAACAGCGACAAGACAGGGCGGTCGCTGCCAACGATGACTCCGGCGGTAAACAGACAGGAATCGCCGGCCAGCTGGGCCGGGACGGCGTCGGACTGTTGTCAGAAAGAGAGTTGTCCGTTTCCGGCGATGATCTCTCGATAGCTCTTCCGTCGGTGAACGTGCCAGCCGGTTTTATTTGGCCGCCGGTTGAGGGCCGACTGATTGTTAACGAAGTTGCTAGCGATACTGACTTGGTAATCGGTGGGACGGGTGACCGTTGGCTTGCACGGTCAAAACAATGGACGCTAGTATCACGAAAGGCGGATTCCTTCGACGATCCCAGCATCGCACGCCCGGCGTTGATCGAACTCGTCAAGAACCACATTAAGCTCAAAGGCTTGTTGTCGAGTGGGCGTTGCGTCGCGCTATCGCCGGACCGAGACAAGTGGCGCTTGTGGCAAGTTGCTCGAAAGGAACAGTCTGTCGCGACAGCGCTGAAGTATCTCTTTCGCAGTAAAGATGCGGTACGCATTGCCGACCTGATCTTTCGTTACGGCGAACTGATTGTGCGAGCCTCGAAGCTTTTCGGTTCAAGTGGCGTCGCACTACCGGTAGAGGCATCGACGATCGGAGCTTCTAAGGGAGACCCGGTGTATCTGGGCTGCATTCCCTACGGGAGTAGCCGGGAGACCGAAAATGCTTCCTCAGCGAGCACCCTGGTAAGAACTGAAATACGACGCATGTTTGGCGAGACCCCGGATATGACTGCTCTGAGCGTTCCGCTCATTGTTGATCGCCTGAAGGTGCATGCGAAAGACGACGCGGAGTCGGCGATGATCGTCGATGTTGCGTCCAGCGTCTTGATCGGCCATTGAGCCGGTCCGGTGCTCATTCGGCGGTTGCTGATATGCGCGAGTTAATTCGACTGGAAAATTTCGCCGCCGGGTTCAATTCCTTAACCGTGTTGAGCGATGTATCGCTGACGATACCGGAACGCGGAATCACCTGCCTGATGGGACCTGGGGGGGTAGGGAAGACGACGCTTGTCAGGACCTTGGCCAGACTCAATGACGCGTTTCCTTCCTATTGGTGGCGCGGCAGAATCGACTTCGACGGGCGCGACTATCTTCGCAACGTGAGCGTTGACGAGGCGGGTCGCTTGGTACGTTTACTGGTGCAGAAGGCGAGACTCTACACTGCCTCGGTTACCGATAACATCGTTGACTGTCGTTCGAATGACAAGCCGGTCAGTCGCGAAGAAAAACGAGAAAATGCGCGGCAGGTGCTGGAGCAGTACGGTTTACTTCAAGAATATGCGGCTGTGCTGGATGTGCCGGTGATTTCGCTGACGATTGGACAGCAACGGACCTTGGCCCTGATACGCCTGGTGAACCAAGGTCCGAGATGCTTGCTGCTTGATGAACCGTTGCGAGACATAGGGCCAGGGGACGAAGCGCGGATTGTGCGCCTACTCCTGAAGATCGCTGAAGAGCGTGCAGTGGTTGTGGTTACGCACAACCAGCGCTACGCACGCGAAATCGGCGACCGCATTTATTTACTCTCGGCGGGAAGAGTCGTTGCGTCGGGACGATGCCCGGAGTTTTTCGAATCGCCGCCGAACGAACTCGCGAAAATTTTCGTCGCTTGCGGTAACGTCTGGCCGACTGATCAAAACGATACGCTACAGCAGGCCGAGCGAGATTGTGATACGGAAACGGAGAAATCGGCCAGAACTGATAAGACCGAGGCTGATAAGAAAAGCGGGCAGGTCGACGGGACGGTGCTGCCGCCGTTAGGCATGCACTGGATCGTGCAGGGGGAACTGGGAAGCATGCACAAGCCGGGGTTGCTACGGGACCTCGATGACGACCTCGCGGGACTAAGAGCGTTGGGTGTGAGGACGCTGGTCACGCTGACGGAGGAGAGCTTCGACGAGGCGAAACTGTCCGAGTACGAAATTCGCCCGATTCATTTCCCGATAGTCGATATGTCGATACCGGATATTGCGCTTGTCGAACCGTTATGCCGACTGATCTCGGAGGGCATGAAAACGGGCGATTCGTTCATCGTCCATTGCAAGGCGGGCCTGGGACGTACCGGAACGATTCTAGCCTGTGTACAGGTTTATCGCGGTGCGTCCGCGGTAGACGCGATCGATACTATTCGCCTGAAGAACGCCAAGTACATTCAGACCGATGAGCAGACGGAATTCGTATCCCGGTTCGAAGTGTATTTGGCGGCACAGGACAGCGTCGCCACCGGTACTGAGAAGTAGCTGTGAAGATCGCAGCCAACCCATCACTCGCAAGCGTGCCGGGGATACTGGTCGTCGGATCGATTGCTGGCGAAGCTATTGAGGCTGCCGAAATCGAGTCTGTCCTTCGATGTTCGGAAATTTCTCTTGCATACGGCAGCGCGGTAAGCGGTCGACCCGCAACTCGGGTTTTCTCAGATGGAAAGCTTTTTGTAAAGCTTCGAACCGAATATTCGGTTGTCAGGCGAGCCGCTGAACGTTTCATCAAATCCGCACTGGACACCGAGCGGGAGATGGGATTGCACCATCCCACGAAAACGTGGTTCTTGCTGTCGGACAATGCGCCGTTGCCAGATGACGACGTTGTAATCGCCAATATAAGCAAGGTTCTCGTACCGATTAACGAGATTGCTGCCGAGGAGCGTTCCTCCGAAGATGAAATCGTCCCGCTATTAGAGGCTATGTTCGATCTTTGTATTACAACCGGCTCCCGACACAACGTGCTGCTGGACCTTTCGATGTCAAACTTCGGCGTCGACTCGGACAAACGTGTCTACTATCTGGACGATGAGTTCTATCGGTGGGACGATTTTCGATCATTTGCTACGCTGGTCGCGAACATCGTTCGGTCCCAGGTCCACTTGGACGTCGGACAGTGGGATCAGCTCGGCAGGGCGATGTCAGATAGCATTATCAGTGCATTTCAGGATGCCCATTGGTGCCAGGTTGTTGCGGAGGACATCCGTTCGAAATTCATGCCCGATGGCAGGAAGTCTTCGAGAGATCGGCTTGTTGCGAGCTTGCTTGGGAAGAACCGGAAAGCGGCTCTCAAGAGGGAGCAGGCCACGATCACGGTTCCTTTTTCCGGGGCGCTTACGAAACAGAAAGTACAGGTTGGCGCGAATGCCGGTAACGGTGCGAATCGCTCGCGTGTTTTCGCTCTGCTGGCCGATGTACACGCGAACGAACCGGCGTTGAAAGCAGTACTCGATTTCCTTGATCAACGGCAAATAACTGCGGCGATAGTCCTGGGAGATATTGTAGGTTATGGACCACATCCCGTTGAATGTATCAACTTGGTGAAAGCGCGCCCGGAATTTCACGTACTGAAGGGCAATCACGATCACGGTGCCGCAGCCGGGTTCTTCGGCCGTGGGTTCTCTTCGGTTGCCCGATGGGTGCTAGAGTGGACCGCTGGCGTAATCGATGATGGGGCTCAGGAGTGGCTGAGTCAGCTCAGTCTGTATCTTGATGGGCCGGACTGGTACGCGGTGCATGGGGCGCCGGTAGACAAGACCTTTTTTAATGCTTATGTGTATGAAATGACCTATCGTGACAATCTGGACTATCTTAGGGATCGCGGCATAAAGTTTTGCTTTCACGGCCACACGCATATGCAAGGTACCTATCGATTGAACGGCGACGACTACCTTCATTCGACCGAGAAAATACAGGACGTGAGTGGCGCACAACACTGGTTGATTTGTCCCGGAGCAGTTGGGCAACCGCGGACCGGAGGCGGCGGCGCTCAGTTCGCACTTTTCAATATCGATGGTGCTGAATTGAGTTTTCACAGTGTGCCGTACGATGCAGCGCGCACGATTCAGGCTATGGAACGCAGCGGTTTTCCAATATCATTAATGGACCGATTACGCATGGTTCAGGGCTAGGAGTGTACTGATGGCGACAGAAGAAGTTGACGACCCGGCGGCGGTCACCGTTATCGTTGAGGGAACGATCGAAGTCGTGGGACTGGGCGACCTGGAGAAGGGGGCCACGCAGAAAAAAATACTGATCAAGACGATAAAGAACCTGTTTGTTAGCTTTCCCGAAATCGAGGCTTGCGCTGTTGTATCCACGGACGGAATTACCAAGGCCGCCGTTCTGGGAGAGGGCATGGATGAAAGTCGCTTTGGAGCAATGTGCGCCTCAATCCTCGGGCTTGCAAAGACGGCGGCCATAGAAACCCGGCGAGGTGATTTGCGGCTCGTTTTGATACAGGGGACAGACGGAGTAATGCTGGTAGTCCAGATCGGGGCCAAGGGCGTACTCGCAGTCGCTGCAGGGCCGAAAGCGAGCCTTGGACGAGTGTTCCATGAGGCGCGCCGTACCGCCGAAGAAGTTGCCGCCGTGTTGTAGTCGGTCGTGGCCGCCCACCTTTCGGCGCCTTCCGGTTTTTTCCAAACGACGCAAAGTCTGTGCAATCGCTCTCAGGCGCTTGTAGGGCTGAAATAGTTTCAACAACAACGACAGTTGTCGGCAACCGCCGTTTGACAGCGCTGTCATAAATGGTTTATAACAACACTATGACAGCGCTGTCAGATTTGGATGTTATAGACCCGCCGAGGGGACTCGCGTCGGGAATCGACAACCGCATAGCCGCGACTTCGATGGTTTATAGCCGGTAGAATCGCCAGATTGCGTGCCACAGTGTGCGAAATCGGTACCGGAAGTTCATGTCCGTCTTTTGCTCGTAGTCAATCAGTATGGATTTGTCAATGGCAATCGACCCTAATGACGCAGTGGCACTCGAACGGCGGATAAGCGACTTGCTCGGTGAAATGACCCTCACCGAAAAGGTCGGTCAGATGAGTCAGGTCAATTCAGCAGATGGAACGATTCCCGATGAGTTCAGACAGTCGATTCGGGGTGGGGCGATCGGCTCCATCCTGAATGAAGTCAGGGTTGAAGTCGTTAACGAACTGCAACGCATTGCGGTAAAAGAAAGTCGCCTCGGCATTCCGCTGTTGATCGGGCGTGACGTCATTCATGGATTCAGGACTGTCTTCCCGATCCCGCTGGGCCAGGCGGCTACGTTTAATCCGGACGTTGTCCGACAGGGCGCCCGAGTTGCTGCCCAGGAGGCCGCCTCGATGGGCGTCAACTGGACGTTCGCACCGATGATCGACATCTCTCGCGACCCTCGTTGGGGCAGAATTGCCGAAAGCCTGGGGGAAGACCCCCATCTTAGCGGTGTCGTCGGAGCAGCAATGGTCGAGGGCTTTCAGGGCGATGACCTGGCACGAGGTGGGTCGATAGCCGCATGCGCCAAACACTTCGCCGGCTATGGAGCGTGCGAGAGCGGCCGCGACTACAACACTACAAATATTCCCGAAAACGAGCTGCGCAATGTACACCTGCCGCCGTTCAAAGCAGTCCTGGATGCTGGGGTCGCAACATTCATGGCGTCGTTCAGTGATCTGAATGGGGTTCCAGCGACCGGTAACGAATTTCTGATGAAAGGTATTCTAAGAAACGAATGGCAGTTCAGCGGACTTGTCGTCAGCGACTGGGACTCGGTCCGGCAACTTTCCGTGCATGGCTTTACCGAAAACGACCGAGCTGCCGCATACGAGGCAGCCAACGCCGGTATCGATATGGAGATGGCCAGCACAACGTACAGGGACAATTTGGCGTCGCTTATCGACGAAGGCCGGATCACCGTCTCGCAAATTGATGAGATGGTAGGAAATATCCTGCGGACAAAATTTCGACTGGGTTTGTTCGAAAACGCGCATACGAATCCTGCCAACTTCCCGTCGATTGCCAACCCGGATAATCTTGAGACGGCCAAGCTTAGTGCTTTGCAGAGCAGCGTTCTGCTGAAGAATAACAATCGGACATTGCCGTTACATCGGGAAAGACTTAATTCGCTCGCGATTATCGGGCCGCTGGCCGACGCACCGTATGAGCAGCTCGGTACCTGGATTTTCGATGGCGACCCTGCGCTTAGCCGGACACCTTTGCAGGCTATTGTCGAAGCTGCCGGTAACGCCTTCGACATTCACTATTCACGTGCCGTAGAGACTACGCGCAGCAAATCGACGGGAGGTTTTGCCGAGGCTGTCGAGGCTGCGAAGGCTGCCGATGCAGTTGTGTTATTCCTCGGTGAGGAATCAATCCTCTCCGGCGAGGCGCACTCCCGTGCTGTCATAGATCTTCCGGGTGTTCAGGC
The DNA here is from genome assembly GCA_964654975.1 of uncultured Woeseiaceae bacterium. GTDB lineage: Bacteria > Pseudomonadota > Gammaproteobacteria > Steroidobacterales > Woeseiaceae > UBA1847. The sequence continues at coordinate 11,535 of CAZZKW010000023.1, read as the reverse complement.
GCAACTGGTGCGCGAGATATCAGAGACAGGTAAACCGCTTATCGCCGTGATAATGGCGGGACGACCGCTGACATTGGCCAATATAGTCGAAAGAGTCGATGCAATTCTTTATGTCTGGCACCCGGGAACCATGGGAGGACCTGCAATCGCTGACCTGTTGTTCGGCGTCGAGTCACCCTCCGGCAAGCTGCCCGTCACGTTTCCGCGCATGGTCGGGCAAGTGCCGATCTACTATGCACACAAGAATACGGGCAAACCAGCGACGCCCGAGTCATTCGTTCACATCGATGATATCGATGCTGATGCACCGCAGACCTCGTTCGGCATGACCTCCTTTCATCTCGATGCGGGATACACGCCGCTGTTTCCTTTTGGCTATGGCCTGTCGTATACGCGATTCGAGTACAGAGATATCAAGACCAGTGCCGATGAAATCCGGACAGGTGATGCAGTAACGGTCAGTGCTGTAGTGACCAATGTCGGCGACTTCGAGGCGGACGAAGTGGTACAGCTTTATGTACGGGATCTCGTTGGTAACGTGACCCGTCCTGTCAAGGAGCTAAAAGGGTTTCAGCGACTGCGTTTGAAACCCGGCGAAAACCAGACCATCTTGTTCGATCTGCACACTGACAACCTGGCATTCTACGGGCGGGACATGCGTTTGATGACCGAGCCCGGCGATTTTTACGTCTGGATCGGCGGCAGTTCCGATGCCGACCTGCGGACCGAATTCCGCATTGTTGCTGCGAGCTAGAAAATGGCACGAACGCCAATCGACAAGAGCGTCCGATATAACGTAACAGTTGCACTGACTGTTGCACTCGGCGGTTTCCTGATGGGATTCGATGCGTCGGTTATCTCCGGTGTCGTCAAGTTTATCGAAGTTGAATTTGAGTTGACGAAACTGCAGCTTGGCTGGTCGGTCGCATCTCTTACACTGACCGCCGCAATTGCCATGATGGTATGCGGGCCGTTAAGCGATAAGCTTGGCCGTCGAACGGTACTAAGAATTGCAGCCGTACTTTTTGCCGTTTCTGCCATTCTGTCCGCTATTGCACCGGGATTCACGGCTCTCGTGATCGCAAGGATGATCGGCGGTTTTGGCGTTGGCGCTGCATTGATTATTGCGCCGATGTATATCGCCGAAATTGCGCCGCCAGAATCGCGCGGTCGCCTGGTTTCATTCAATCAGTTGAATATCGTCATTGGTATCTCGGTTGCATTTTTCAGCAACTATTTGATCCTGATGCTTGGGCAGTCCGACGCTGCCTGGGCTCTCGCACTGAAATTCGGCGAGTTGAACTGGCGCTGGATGCTCGGCCTCGAAGTACTGCCTGCGGTTATCTACTTCTTCGCCCTGTGGTTTGTGCCTGAAAGCCCTCGCTGGCTCATCATGCACGGACGCGAAGATGAGGCTCGGAGAATCCTGGAGAAAACCTGCGGCGCTGCTGCAGTTTCCGCGGACTTCGAGGCCATCTGCGAAAGCGTGACGGCCGACACCAGAACGGAAAGGGTCCCACTAAAAGAGTTGTTCGCGCCAGCAATGCGACTGGTAATCACAATCGGTATCTCAGTGGCGATACTTCAGCAGATCACTGGAATCAACGCCGTGTTCTTCTACGCGCCCATAATCTTCGAGCAGTCCGGTATCGGTACCGACGCTTCGTTCATGCAGGCCATCCTCGTTGGCCTGGTCAATGTGGTATTTACGATTATCGCGATCGCGTTGATTGACAAACTCGGCCGAAGACCCTTACTGGGATTTGGCATGGCTGGAATCGCGGTGTGCACGCTACTACTTGCCTACGGATTTAGCTCTGCGACCTACACGATTACGGCGCAATCCGCCGCGGCATTACCCGTCGATATTGACCAGGTACAACTTGCATCGTTGATCGATACCACTTACGACAGTGATCTGTCGTTCAAGTCGGCAATCGTTTCGACATTCGGCGCTGAAACGCTACAGGATTTCGAGAGTGAGTTTGTGACTGCGGCGATCAGCGTGAATCAGTCACTGATCCTAATCGGCATACTGGGGTTCGTCGCCAGTTTTGCGATATCGATCGGTCCGGTGATGTGGGTACTGTTCTCCGAGTTATTCCCGAATCGAATCCGCGGTCTTGCGATATCGTTCGTCGGACTGATCAACTCAGCCGTCAGTTTCCTGGTCCAACTCGTATTTCCGTGGGAACTCGCCAATCTCGGTAGTGCGGTGACATTTCTGATTTACGGACTCTTTGCGATCGTTGGGCTTTTCTTCGTCATGCGGCTGTTGCCCGAAACAAAAGGTAAATCACTTGAAGAACTCGAACAAATTCTCGTTCGCCATTGAGAATCTTTGTCGGCAGCATCCGGCAGGAGAGAAATATTCTGCGCAAACGGCAATCGCCTGTCTGCTTATTTCCGCTGGCGCTATTTTCAACCAGGGTTGCGCACTTGAGAATGATGGCGCTTTGCGCGCGGTCAAAGTCGAAATTGCTACAACGGACGAGGGCTACGTTCTTCTTCGTGGCGGTACGCCATACAAGATCAAAGGTGCTGGAATAGAGTTCGGCGATGTGGGTGCTTTTGCAGCTCATGGAGGTAACTCACTTCGCACCTGGCGAACCGACAACGGTGTTGATACCGGGCGTCAGGTTCTCGACAGGGCGGAGAACAATGGCGTCACCGTCTCTATGTGTATCGAAATTGGCCGGGAACGCCACGGCTTCGATTATAACGACGCCGATGCTGTTGCCGCACAGCTCGAGGAAGCGCGGCAGCAGGTGCTGGCGTACAAGGACCACCCCGCGTTACTGACGTGGATCATCGGAAACGAAGCAAACCTCGAGTATGCGAACCCAAAAGTTTTCGACGCTATCAATGACATATCGGTGATGATCCACGAGTTGGATCCAAACCATCCAACGACAACGGCACTGGCCGGGTTTAGTCAGGACCTCGTCGATGTAATAGGCAAGAGGGCGCCCGACCTGGATTTCCTGAGCATTCAGATGTATGGCGATATCGTGAATCTACCCGACTATATCCACGACGCTGGGTTTCGCAAACCCTACTTCGTCACTGAATGGGGTGCGATGGGGCATTGGGAGGTAGCAAACACGACCTGGGGCGCGCCGATTGAACAGGACAGCTCGACGAAAGCAAACACCTATCTCGAAAGCTACAGGAGAGTGCTGGAACCCTACCCACATCAGGCAATCGGTTCCTACGTGTTCCTGTGGGGGCAGAAACAGGAAAGAACACCGACCTGGTACGGCATGTTTACGGAAACCGGTGAGGAGACAGAGACTGTCGATGTTATGCACTATATCTGGAACGGCGAATGGCCTGAAAATCGTTCTCCGCTCTTAAGATCGATGCGTCTGGACGGTAAAAGCGCCGATGAGAATGTTTCTCTAAGCGCCGGGCGAGTCTACGACGCGGCGGTTGAGGTCGTGGATAATGAGAACGATCCGATTTCTTACCGCTGGGAAGTGAAACAAGAAAGCACGGCGACGCAGTCCGGTGGCGACCACGAGGAGATCGTCGAAAGCCTTGCCGGTATCGTCCTCAATCCGTCAGCCGCCACAGTTAGCATAACGGCTCCAGTGGTTTTCGGCGCCTACCGGCTGTTCGTCTACGCTTATGACGGGCAAGGTCACGCCGCACATGCAAACATCCCTTTTTACGTCGAACCCTGACGAGCCTGGATCAGGCTATTCGGCTTGGGTGGGCGCGGGTCCGGTGGATTCGCGAACGACGAGAGTCGCGGGGATCGTCTGTACCCCTGTCGTTGCCGATTTTGTAGTGATGCCATCAATCAGCATTATTGCCGCTTGCTCTGCCATGGCTTCCAGCGGCTGTTTCACGGTAGTCAGTAACGGAAATGTCTGCTGAGCGAGAGGCACGTCGTCAAACCCTGCAACTGACAGCTCGTTTGGCACGTCGATGCCCATCTGCAGCGCGACGCGCAGCACGCCGGCGGCCATGTCGTCATTGCAGGCGAATATCGCTGTTGGTGGCGAATTACTTTGTAGCAACCGCTTTCCACAGCGTTCGCCTGATTTGAAGGAATTGTCCCCTTCTACGACCAGGCGTTTCGCGCTCCTGAGGCCACTTTCCCGGAGTCCGTCCTGATAGCCCAGGTGCCGGTTTACAACTGCTGCGTGGTCTGGATGGCCCGTAATGAAAGCGATTCTTCGGTGACCCAGCGACGCCAGATATTTCGTCATTTCTGCACATATCTCGCGATCATTTGTCGATACGGCGAGTTGATGAGTGGTCTGGCCACCGGGCGAAAGCCTCACCAGCGGTGTATCGGTTTTCGTAATCGCACGAATGATCCCTGGCATATCCGAGAGAGGCGGTGCGAGTACGATCCCGTCAAGCCGCGAGTGTTCGATTAGTGTACGTATTTCCGTCCCAATGTGTTTGTCGCGATACTCGCAGGGATGAATCAGTAAATCGTAGTTGGCCGCCTTGCAGGCTTTAAGAACGCCCTGTTGCATGCTGATGACGTAGCCGGAACTTGGGATTTCGTACATGCTTGGATCATCGTACAAGAGCCCGATCAGGTAGGACCGCCGACTTGCAAGACTGCGTGCGGACTGATTGGGGCGATAGTTGAGCGTGGCTATAGCCGCGCTAACGCGGGCCGTGGTCGCGGCGCGAACATTCGGTTCGCGGTTAACCACCCTGGATACGGTTTTTATTGATACGCCGGCAAGTTTGGCAACGTCGTCAATAGTAGTTTTTGGCATAGGCCTCACGATTCAGCATGTCCCGAACTATCCGGCGAGAGTTTAGTAAATTAACCTAGTACATGCGACAGCTGAATCGTGTTTCCCAACCGCGATCAGAACTTGAAGCCCACGCGCGCACCCCACATTTTCGGCTCATTGTAGTTGTTGGTAACGGTACCGCCAAACTGATCGATGCGTGTTGCTACCAGTTCATCGGTGACGTTTGTGCCGTACAGTTCCGCATACCATTTCTCGCCCGGCGCATTATAACGCAGATTCAGATCAACGGTCGCCCACGAATCCTGCTGATCGCGGTAAGGCGCAATGGTGACATTCTGATCGCGAAGGAAGAACTCGTCCTCCCAGTGGACATTCACCCATGGCATCAGGCTGCCGCCATTTGGCAGGTCGAATGTATGCTCATAGGTAACCGTAAAGGAAAATTTCGGTGCTTTGGCCAACGTATTGCCATTGAGGTTTTCCACCGGACACTGACTGCCGTTTACAACCGGATTACCAGGAAATCGTTCGGCACAAAAGAAAGCGTCCTGTTGCCCGGGGAAATCATCGAAGGTCGCGTCGAGCCAGGTTACGTACCCGGAAAGGCGTCCCTTTTCGCCGATCAACCAGTCTGCTTCGGCTTCCAGTCCATAGATCGTTGCTTCCGCTGCGTTTACGGTGAGCAAGGTAAAGATGTCCTGACCCAGTATCGGATCCACGCCTACCTTGACGAGACTCGTCCTTTGCAGGTCCTTATACTCACTGAAGAAAACGTTAGCCGTTAGATTCAGTCGATGTTCCAGTAAGGCAACCTTGTAACCGAACTCAAGGTTCGTGATCTCTTCCGGCTTAACTTCAAGTATTCGCGTTTCGCCTGTGGACGGGTCTGTCAGGGCACTATCAAAGGGCGCGGCCTTGAATCCGGTCGCCAACGTCGCGAATAACAGGGAATCGCTGTTCGGCCGCCAATCCAAACCCAGCTTCCAGGTCAGCTTGTCCGATTCCTTTGTCAGTACTGTGCGGGCGGCCTCGAAAAAGTTGCCAAAATTTCCGGTAACGCCGTCAAACGAGGTGTATCCGAAGGTGCCATTGGTCGCTGAAAAAGTGGGTTCGTTGTTCAGGTATTGCTCGCCGCCGAAGCCGAGAATCGTGAACTGAACCTGATCCTTGCTGTCATTGGTCTGGCGTACGCCTGCTGTCAACGTCCACTGATCGTTGATTGCGTAATTGCCTTCAACGTAGAAAGCATCGGCCTGCACTTCGTTCTCCGGCCATAGCAGGATAACGGCGCCCGGGATGAACTGCAGGTCGATATCGAGTCGAAGATTGTTGTCTTCTTCAAAATACCAATAGCCTGCGGTCCACTGTAACGGACCGGTGCCAGTTGATTGAACCTGAATTTCGTGGCTGAGCGATTCGTTTTCGCTGAGTACTGTGTCGAGAACCTGCTGCAGACCATCAAATCCCCAGCCTGCGTCGTCATCGGCAACCTGTTTGCGATCCTGTGAGGTATATCCGAACGTGTACTTTACTTCCACAGCATCCTTAAAGTCATAACTCACCGTGCTGCGAATGCTGTCCTGGTCAACGTCCAGCTTTCCGATGGTATCGACGTTATTGTAGAAAACATCGGAAGAGTCCGTAATTCGGGCGGTAGCCGCTGGCCGCTCTGGCGTTCCTCCGCTATTTGTACAGTCGAAGTCTCTGCAGTTGCGCAGTCGGGTACTGCCAGCACCCTGATCTTCGAACTTCTCATACGCCAGCAGCCAATTGAAGTTCTCTACCGGAGACCACAAACCACTCAGTCGAAAAGCCTTTTGATCGTTGTTGAAGTACCAGTCCCGTGGACCCACTCTTGGCAGATTACGGCGTTGATCGGGGCTGCTTGTATCCGAGCCCTGCGTAATGTACGAGTCGCGCTGATCAGCCATGAAGTTGGCCCTGAATGCCAGAGTATCACTTACCGGCGCGTTAATCGTGGCGCGAATCTGCCGCTTGTTGTAAGCACCAATATCCAATTGCACGGAGCCGCCGACGTCGTCGAAGCTGGGTTTCGCCGGAATAATATTGATTGTCCCGACGGTAGAGTTTCGTCCAAAGAGCGTACCCTGAGGGCCGCGTAAAACTTCAAGCCGTTCGAGGTCGTACATCAGCGCCAAAGCACCTTGCGGGCGGGGCTGATAAACTCCGTCAACATGCAAGCCGACGGTAGGATCTGAAATCTGCTCAAGCATGCCGGAACCAACACCTCTAAGGGTGAATTCAACCTGATTTTGGGACTGATCAAGTGAGACGAACAGGTTCGGAACCAACTCGCCGAGATCACGTCCATCCTGGATACCCTCACGGATCAGTGTCTGTTGACTGAACGCACTGACGATCACCGGCGTATCCATCAGATTAGTTTCGCGCTTTGTTGCGGTGACAACAATCTCTTCAAGTGTTACCGCTTGCGCGCGTGCACCGGGAACCCCGATACCCTGAACAACAAACAATGTCAGAATTATTGGTAACAACGCTGGCCTGCGATTCATTTGGTATTCCCCCTAATAAAGACCTGCGACTTCAACGAAGTCGATACCTGCAAGACAAGACGCACGTACACTCGCCCATCATCTTCGCGGTCTATCGACAATTTGACTGTCGCACCGGTCCGTAAAGCATAAGGTTCACAGGCCAGATTGACAGCGCTGTCATGAACGTTATCGCAATTTGACAGCGCTGTCAATCCGTAAGGAATAGCACGACATCTCGGAACTGGCGCCTCCTATTCTTGTGATTTTGGGACTATAGACCTCCTTCTGAGGTCGTGGAAAACGACATTCTCGATTCCAGACTTGGCTCGCATGATGAGTTTATGGGACAGCAGTGACCTGACACCTTTGTTTTCGTTATGAGGTGATTTCAGGCTGATTCACGCTACTAGTACATGAAGCACCCGCAGGCGAGTGCCCACGGGCTGCCGACAGCTATACCCAATTAGAGTAGGCCTTGGCCTGCGGCACCCAGGAGGTTGATCATGAAATCGCTACCGGCTCTAATCCGGACTTTCGCACTGGCTGCGCCCGTCCTCTTTCTCACCAGCGGCTGCGCCGACAAGGTTCGCGTGTTTAACGCTCCGTTGCCGACGGAATGGGGCGCATTGGTCGACGGGACCAAGGCAGGCGCGGCGGTTAACGACGCCCGCTACACGGATACAGACCAAACTCGCACCGTGGGTAACTTCACATCCGGCGGAGCGTCTAACGAAGAAGTGACAGCGTTCACCAGCCGACGACCGGTGAAGCTCGTGGAGAACGTCAACTGGACAAGCGGCGATGACGATATCGCCGGGATTTCATTTTCTCCAGAGATCGCCGTGCCGTTTACGGTCTGGATCGTACGAGGACCATTTGACACGCAGCGTGACCTGGTAATCGACCACTGTGTGACGACCTCTGCAGTCTGGCGTGCCGATCGTATGGGTGTACGCTTCTCGCAATTTGAAATCATTGATGCCACGAACGACCCGGATGCGCCTAACTATTTCGATTTCGACTGTTCAATGCGAGCTGGCATCCAGAACGACATTGGGAAGCGTAACGACCGTGTTAACGTGTATTGGGTGGACACCGTCGACGGTGGCACAGGGCGAGGGCAGGCTTGTGCTTTCGGCAGTGACTTCGTTGCGATGGGACGAACCGCAAACGACGAGCTGCTGGTGCACGAGTTTGGCCACAATTTCGACCTGCGCCATGTCGATGGTCAGGCGACGTTCGACAATACCAACATCATGGACAGCGCGAGCAGTACGCGAGAATTTATTACCGAAGGACAGCTTCACCGGGCACACCTGAACGACAATTCCGCGCTCAACACGATCTACGGAGCCAGAGCCGGGGAGCCCACACGGACCTGCGCGCATGGGGCTGACACCAACGATTGCCCGGTACTTAACACACGCATCTGGGCAGACGGCACATTTCCTGCGAACTGAGGACTGATCAATGAACTATCGAAAATACATATTGGCGTTGTCCGTCCTTTTGTTGGCAGTACCGGCGATAGCGCAAGATTCAAATCGATTCATCAGCCTACCGTTGGAAGTACTCGCGGATACCTGGCTGACCCGCAACTGCGGTATCGATGAGGAGTTGCAGCTTGAGGTTGCGGTGGCCCGACGTGGCGAAGCACTTGAAAAGATTTTCCTGAGTGCCTGGCGAGAGGGTCCGTCCGAAGAGCAAATTCGCGAGACGAGCAGCGCAGCAGCAGAGCGGTATCAGCGCAATCGCGAGTTACTGAATGATCCAGAGAGCCTTGGACTCGCTGACGAAGATCTTGCCCGTTACAAAACACGATCGGAGGAGGGCTTCGTTACGCGTACTGTCGAAAACTTCGATTTCGGCTACCGCAGCCAGGCGCTTCGTGGATTGTTCTTTACGGGTGGAGACGCAGATCGCGAAATTGTTGAAGCAACGGCCGCCGATACTCGGTCGCCGTTCAACTCGATAGCGCGGTTGGTTCTGTCGCGCCGTGATGAGAACTGAGGGCACTAAGAGAACGACTAACAGTGAACTGGAATAGCTGACTATTTTGCTTTCTATGGCAGCCCATTCTTTCATCTAAAGCAAATTAATGAAGGAATCTTCAGGCCAACAGCGCTGACAATAAGGGATGTTTTCAGCGATATGAGTTATCAGAAAACTATAAAATAGCGCCGCGCCTTTCGCCGCATTACGGTGGCAGTGGCGTATTTTCCTCGCTTCACGATCTTGCAAAATGGGATGCAGCACTATACAAGGATGACGCCTTTGGGCCGTGCTTTCAGAAAATCCTCCTGTCTACTCGACGCTTCGATCACTCAAAGGACAACGATGCTTTTGGGCTTGTACATGGTTCGCACGGCGGTCTCAAGACGATTTGGTACGAGGGCGGTGACTACGGCGCTTCGACCTACATGGCGAGAATTCCCGAAGAAAACGTGACTGTCATCTGCCTCGCGAACTTCGGAGCGGGAGATTGCGGGGCGAAGGCGAAAATGATCATTGACATCATTATCGAAGACGGCGCGTAGTGCCGCTGATCCGCAAAAGTCTGCAATTGGCCGGACCCGGAAGTTGAGGTTGTAAACTTGCGAGCGGCGAGTCTTAGGAATAGCAGCCCTTCAGATTGGGTGCTTAGAAAGGGTCAGGACTTGCGACCTTTGGCTTTCGTAAGATGCTGGCGAATTGACTCAATTGAACCGGTTTTTTCCTCCGTCTTGATCGAATGATCATGATGTCGCAGTCGACCTTCTTTCTCGAGCCGCTCAAGGTGCGGTGGGCCGAATCCCCAGTCACTACCAGGTTGCCTTGGTACAACGTGTAAGTGAAAGTGTGGAACTTCCTGTCGGCTACCCATCCCGTTGTTCTGATACAACAACACGCCGTCGGGCGAGTAAGCGTCCACTAGGGCTCGAGCTAGTCGTTTCGCCGCAGAAAGAATCGTAGCCCCTTCCAGTTCAGACAGGTCAAGCAATGTCGGAGCGTGTCGCTTCGGAATCACAATGCACTGCCCAATCTCGAACTGGCGACCGTTTAGGAGCGTCATTGTCGATTCACATTGATCGATAATCTGCCACTGATGGCTAGCACCCTCTACGATTTGGCAGAAGTAACACGGGTCGCCGTCGGGCATGGGAAAGTGATTGTTTCGGTCTTCGCTCATTTAGTGTCTGAGTATAGAGCACGAATGGAGGCGAGTTCTGCCCCTGTATTTCCCGTGGCTCGGCGGTCCGTCGGGGTCAACACAGCGCACCGTCGGCGGATTCCAGCCGCTCGCCTGATATGATGCTGACTCAGTCCGCGCGGTCGCCAAACAGCAAACTTCGGTGGGTAATTCGATTGCTTAGATCAAGATATCAATACTCAATCCTGCTGCTGGCGATAAATTAGTGTCGTTGGGTGTCAGACTGCGGCGCCGCCCGCTGAAGTCGAGTCGAAGTCATCCCTTCCACTTGACCACTTGCCCGCCATTAGTGGCGACTATTTCGAGTTCGAGTCTCGTGCTGTTGGCCGGTCGTTTCATATCTATGTGAGTTTGCCGGACGGATATGATGCGAGTGAAAGTACGAAGTATCCGGTCGTTTACGTGCTCGATGGGGATTCGCTATATCCGATTTTGGCAACAAATCATCTGTTTCTTACCTATGACGAAGACTTGCCACAGGCGATCATAGTCGGGATTGCTTACGGTTCGTTTGATCCAGCAACGAACAAGCGTGGATTCGATTTCTCGGCACCAGCTTCCGACGCGACGAGCGAACAAGGTGGAGCGCCGAAGTTTCTGTCTTTCCTGAAATCGGAGCTCCTGCCAGAGGTGGAAAGACGGTATCGTGCCGACCCGGCTCGCCGTGTCATTTTCGGCCAAAGCAGGGGGGGATACATGGTTCTCTACTCTGCATTCGCTGACCCGGACCTATTTTGGGGACGTATTGCCAGCAATGCCTCATTCGACCCCGGTCGTGAATTGTTCTTCTCCCAGGGCGCGCCCTCGTCCCGCACGGACTTGGGATTGGTAGTAACCAGCGGCTCACGTGATATGCCACGACTGCGAAAAGCTGCGCTGAAGTGGTTCGAATCTTGGGAAGATCGTGACGACGCTCCCTGGACAATCAAGACAGCCACAATTGAAGGTGGAACTCACGCTGCGAACAGCCCGGATAGTTATCGCCTTGGGATGATTTGGCTCTTCAATCGTAACTAGATATCAATACACAGCGCGATCGAATGGTCGCTAGTGTAACCGGGAGACCCCCCGGCTTTGCCGGGGAGGCAGCCACAGTTTGACA
>CAZZKW010000022.1:46359-54781 GCA_964654975.1 uncultured Woeseiaceae bacterium | reverse complement strand
TGAACGACCTTCGCTGCTGACATTGCCGCGGGCCTTTGACGGTTATGCTGAACGCACCGTGCGCGTCAGCTCAACCTCGCTGGTGAGTTTTGACCGCAACCGCTACAGCGTCGCTTGCAAAGCGGCGGGACGGACCGCGGAGCTCAGAAGCTACGCTGACAAGATCGTGGTGATGCACGACGGCCAGTGCGTAGCCGAGCATTCACGCTGCTTCCGGCGTGACCAGATGATCTTCGACCCCTGGCATTACCTGCCGGTGCTGCAGAAGAAGCCCGGTGCGTTACGCAATGGTGCACCATTCAAGGACTGGGATCTGCCCCGGTCCATTCATCGCACCTGGCAGCGGCTGAAGCATTACCCTGACTGGGATCGGCAGCTGGTCGACATCCTTGCCTGCGTGCCAGGTTATGGATTAGACGCCGTTGCCAATGCCTGCAATGAGGTGCTGAGCAATGGCTCGGTAAGCCGCGACGTCATTATCAACCTGCTGGCCCGGCAACAGCAGGGACCGGATCCCGAGATCGTCACGATCCCGGCCCACCTGGAGCTCAGCGAACCGCCGATTGCAGACTGCGCCCGTTATGACCGCTTCAGGAAGGAGGCTGGCCATCTAACTTACTGTTTCTATTAGGTCGGTTATCTACTTCTACTTCTTCGAACCAGGCCTCATGGCAACGAAACGTTTCTATTATTCAAATAGTTACTGAACTAGAATCGGTGCGATGAATATCGAACGTAGCCGAATACGTTGAATAGCCAAGTCAGACCTCCTCATTGTGATTGCCTGCAAGACGAATCGTCTTGAAAAAAATTGTCGTAGTCGGCGGTACGGGGCATTTCGGCGGCAGGATTTGCCGTCGAATCGTCGGAGAGCCCAATACTGAGCTGGTTGTTACCAGTCGAGACCAGGCCAAGGCCCAGGTGATTGTCGATGAATTACAGGAGTCGAACTCGGCGGCGGTAATCAGCGCAGCCGCGCTTGACCAGTCACTACAGGACTTCGAGACTGACCTGTTGGCACTGCGTCCTGACATAGTCATTCATACGGCAGGACCCTATCAAGACCAGGATTACCGCGTAGCTAAGGCATGCATTCGAGCGGGTAGCCACTACATCGATTTGGCTGATGGTAGAGATTTTGTGCAGGGGTTCGATTCGCTTGGTGACGAGGCCAGGCGAAACGACCTATTACTGGTGTCCGGAGCAAGTACTCTTCCGGGTTTGTCCAGCGTCGTAGTCGATTCGTTGCGTCGCGAGTTTCAAACGATTCGGAAAATCGAAATATCAATCGCACCGGCTCATCAAACGCCACGGGGTGCGAGTACGATCGCTGCGGTATTGAGCTACTGTGGAATGCCGTTCCAGGTGTTGGTCGACGGCGACTGGGTAACGAAATACGGTTGGCAAGATCTTAGACGACACCGTTACCCGGACTTCGGTCTAAGACTGAGCGCTGCGTGTGATGTTCCTGATCTCGGTCTATTGCCTGACTACGTAGCTGGCGTGGATACAGTTACGTTTCATGCTGCGTTGGAAGCGACGTGGGAGCAATTAGCACTTTGGAAGATGGGGTGGCTGACACGCGCGGGTATCATCAAGAAATGGGATCGGTTTGTTCCTTTGTTTCAGAAAATTAGCGATCGTCTCGTCGGACTTGGGTCAGATGTTGGAGGGATGCATATCACCATGTCAGGAACGTCGATAGATAACGAACCGAAGGTGATTACCTGGAATCTGGTTGCGCGTCAGAATCACGGTCCAGAAATACCTTGTAGTCCTGCTCTAATTCTTGCGAGAAGGTTGGCTGCCGACAAAATTTCCACTCGAGGCGCATTTTCCTGTCTCGGAATGTTTTCGATGTCGGATTTCGAAAATGAATTGTCCGACTTTGACGTACAGTGGAATATTGATGAGTCCTAACAAATGATGAATCTTTATCTTTGGATAAAGCTTGTACATATCTTAGGCGCAACCGTGCTATTCGGTACTGGAATGGGTACGGCCTTTTTTATGCTCAAGGCTTACCTTAGTCGGGACGAGCAAGCGATGAAGGTAACGGTAAATACAGTGGTAATGGCAGACTGGTTTTTTACGACTCCAGCCGTGGTCATTCAGCTTGCAACCGGTCTATGGCTGACATCAAGAATGAACATTGCGTACGACTCTTCTTGGTTTGTCGCAGTTATTTCTTTATACGCACTCGTCGGTCTTTGCTGGATTCCCGTCGTGTGGATTCAGATTCGCATCAGAAATCTGATCGCCGATGGTTCCCCCCGGGAAGACTACAAGACTCTAATGCGAGCCTGGGTAGTGCTGGGAGTACCAGCGTTCAGTGCTGTGATTGTGATTTTCTATCTGATGGTTTCGAAGCTTGGAGCCTATGGCTGAAATCGTTAGTTCGCTGCACCCCGTAAGGTGAGGGCGGGCCATCAATAGAGACCGTCGACACAGCCAAGAACTTGCTGGCCTTTGCGCATCAGTCGGTAACCTGCCGTCGGCGGGTACTCGTCAATCAACGATCGCGAAGCCCATCGTTGCTCTAATAAAGACTTCAGACCGATTGCGATCGCCCTTGGACTGGCGCCAACAAGAAGCGAACGTATTTCGTTGAAACGGCGTGTTTCATCGCCGATCGCCACGACCAATGGTAGCGTCCACTTTCGAAAAGCCAGATCGGCTTCATCGCCCCGGCGAACAATGTGTGTCAGTGCCTGACACTGGTCGCCGATACTTTCGCCATCCTTGGTCAAGAGATATTCGGGCCGCATCGGATGTCCATATCCAGGATTCCTGACTACAAGGCCTCGATCGATGAGGTCTGCGAGAGATGTGCTGAGAGAGGCGCGACCAACACCCAGATGATTAACCATCGTGACGAACCTGGCGCCCGAATGGCGATACAGCTCCGCGACGACGGGGACATTCCACCGATGGTGCACGAAACCGATTAGCCGGGACAGATCAGAGTGTTCGAGAGGTGACATCACTTGACTAATTATATATTAAGTATAAAAATAGAACCACTAACAACAACGAAAAGGATAATGCGATGTCTGGGAAACTCGATTTTGACGGTGAGCTAACGCTCTCATTACCCGTTGCAGACCTTAACCGAGCGATCGACTGGTATCAGAAAGTGCTGGGTTTTCGCCTCGACTTCCGCATGGATGATGTCGGCTGGTGTGAGCTCAAGTCCCCGGTCGATAAAGTGACCGTTGGTCTCAGCGTAGTTGAGCAGCCCAATCCCGGCGGTGCGACGCCAACATTCGGTGTTAAGGATATCGAAGCGGCAAAGGCATTCCTGGAGAGCAATGATGTTCGGATCGATGGTGAGATCATCACGATCGAAAATATGGTGAGTCTGCTGACCTTCTATGATGTAGACGGCAATACACTGATGTTCGCGCAGTTGTTGGCACAGAATGGTTGATCTTAAGCGGCGCGTCCTGATTGCTCTGCTTGCCGTAATTTTGGGTATGAGTACGAACAATGCGGCTGGACAATCACTGCACACAGAACATACCTACAAGCTGGACGACCCCTATTTTCTGGTCTTTCTATCTCCGATGTTCCTCCGTTAGCGCCATGGAGACGTCCCAGAGTTTCGCGGCCAATTTGCGATCGAGAACATGCGGTCCTTCGGCGATGATCGGGTTGCAGTCCGCAAAAAATTCACCGGAAACTTCGGCCAAAGAGGGGTGTGTAGCGACGTAACATTGCGTTGCCGCGCCTTCTTCGACCGACTTCGTGAATGCCCAGCCCCCGAGTTTGAGTCCGACTTTCAAATACCAGGGCTGTTGCCGGAACAGTGGTGTGTTGATGACGCCAGGATACAAGGCGTTGGCGGTAATGCTCGAGTCAGGAAAGCGGCGGGAGAACTCGGTCGAAAACAACACCATCGCGAGTTTCGACTGACCGTAGGCTGAGAACGCGCCATACGACTCTTCGCCAGAAAGATCGTCGAACGCAATGCCAGCATCGGGCGCTTTGGTATACAGGCTGCTCGCAACCATGACCAGGCGGCCCTGTGGCGCCGATTCCAGGCACGGCAGCAGACGTTGCGCGAGCAGGAAGTGGCCCAGATAATTGACCACGAACTGTTTTTCGAGTCCACGCACGGTTTCGCGATCAGACGTCCCCATCATTCCTGCGTTGCAGATCAATGCATCGAGAGGCTTGCCCAGCTGTTCGACAGCGGTCGCGCAGTCTACAACCGACTCGAAATCGGTCAGTTCACACACCAGGGGTGTAACTTTGCCTTCGATATTTGCCGCTGCTGTCGTCGCTTTTTCCAGAGTTCGGGCCGAAGCCAGAACGTGAGCGCCTCTGAGTGCAAGCACGCGCGCAGTTTCGAAACCCAGTCCCGAGTTGGCGCCGGTTACGAGAATCGTTTTGCCGGATAAGTCCAGCCCGAAGGTGACCTCCTCGGCGGTTGAATCGTCGTCAAACTCGCTCTGAGGAAAACTGAAGCCCTGCGCCGCCAAAGACCTCGGAACTGTCGAGAGCAGGCCGAATGCGATTGATCCAAGAACAAAGTCACGGCGCGATGTTAAGTTGGACATAGCTATCCCTAATGATCGTGTGTGGGCATACTATTCTTGCCTGGCTCGCTTGTAATTAACCTGGATCAAAACATGAGTACGTATCCATCCGATGCAGTTGAGAACACGCAGCGAAGCTCCGGTTTGTCGGCCTACTTCAAGGAGTTTGGGGAGCCGATCAAGTTCGGCGAACGTGATGTCGTGTTTCGTCAGGGCGAAAGGAATAATTTCCTCTATTTCATCCAGGCGGGACTCTTGAAGGCGTTTTATGTCACCACTAGCGGCAAGGAGCGCATTAAGTCTTTTCTCCTGGAAGGCGACGTCATCGGTAACTTATCTGCGTTGATGTCGGGGGGCGGCTGTTCGTTTACGCTGACTTGTTTGCAGCCGTCTTCGTTGATACGTGTTCGGTTTTCCGAGTTGTTGAATCGGGCGGAGGATGACTCACTCGTTGCCAACCAACTCGTCCGGCTGCTGGCGGGTCTGGCGGCAAAGAAGGAGCGGCGTGAATATGAATTTCTGTGTCTGTCCGCCGAAGAGCGCTACGAGACTCTCATGGACACGGCCCCGGAGCTACTAAAGCGTGTCACACAGAATGATATCGCTCGATATCTTGGGATAACGCCGGTCGCGTTAAGCCGGATCCGTTCGAGAATACGAGCGTAGACTTATGTTCTAAAACGCAACCCCAAACTGTAATGCTGCGGCTCTGGTGTCGCTGCCGTCTGCGTAGGCAAAATCGATGACCAGTCGTTTCCACATTGTGCCGAGGCCGAGCGACGCGACGCCGCCTCGGATACTCCGAATGTCGTGCCGATAACCTACGCGCATCTTTACCGGTGCGGTGAATGTCCATTCCGCGCCGATAGCCGCGTCTTGTGTCGGCCGTTCGCCACCGAGCGGTTCGCTGCGGGTTAAGTCAGCATCTGCCGCTATCTGTATGCGGCCTGTTTGATAGGCAACGCCAATTCGCGCTCTCGGGCGAAGCCGAATAATTGCATCGAGTGAGGTGTTGTAGTTGTGCGGGATGATGTCTTTGACAGCAAGCCCAATACGCCAGTGATTACCGATTTCCTTTACAAGACCGACGTCGAAGTTGATGTTTCCGAAGTTTTGACTGTTTCGCTCCGTGTCAATGCGGCCATCGACGACACGTCGTGCATCTTCGAATGTATCGATGCGCATCACCTTGAAGCTAACGCCGGCAGCGAACTGTTGTCCAAACAAGTGAATCTGTCGTGACATGGCGACGCCAGCTTCCGTAATCGCCGCGCCTGCAGCACTGATGGTTGAGTTGAAGTCATTACCTGGGTTAAGCAACGCTCCATCGGCATCGAACAGTTCAGGATGTTCCGCACCCAGAGCGCCGCCGGAGGCTACGAACGCGAGTCCCTCCTGATACGCGCCAAGCACTGTGCGATCTGAGTCCGAAACCGCTGATCGCCCGCCCGCCAACAACCGAGTTCCGAAGAAAAATCCGGCGCCACTGAATTTTCCCGGTTCGCTGACGGCCAGACCGACGTAAATGTCGGCAACTACATCTTCTCCCTGAATATCGTTCAGAGAAGCATCCAGACTCGCGGTAGCGTCGACGACCGTCTGCGCGGTGCCGGGATTCGGAGCGGCGTTGAAGGCGTCAACGGCGCGTGTAATTGCCAGACTGGGATTGTTCCGGGAAAACTTTTCGATCGTGATCGCGGACTCCGCCGCCTGTGGAATAAGTAATGGCAATAGAACGCGCGAATCTTGCGTCCGTTCTTCAATTTCTTCATTGAAGGCGAGCAGGGCGGAGTTGTAAAACTGCGCGTTGTCATTGTTTGCAGATGCAACCGACACACCGCCCATCGCGAGCGTACGCGCATCGTAGATACCGAACGTAATCCCTGCATGGGCGGGCATAGAGAGGGCAATTACAAGGAAGGTAGCGAGAGTGATCGCACTGCGCTTGCGACTTTTCTGATGATCTACAATCATGGCCGAAGTTTCCCTGCAATGATGTCGCTCGTTGCACGAATAATCTTAGCATTCAATACCGGTAGACTGGGAGTGGCCAAAAAGCGACAGGTTCGGGTTCAAAAAGCAACGAAGTCAATAGCTTGTCTACTCGCGCCTTGTTGCCGCCAGGAACGAAAAGCGCCAGCTGATCCGTTTTGGATGTCCTCTCTTGCGTAAGGCTCGATGTACCGTCAACCCTACAAGTGCTCTTCAATGAATTTTTCGATCGCGCGCAAGGTCTCAAGGCGAGTCTCAGGGCGAGACAAGTAATGATCTTCGCCTCGTAGCTTCACGAACTCAACATCCTTGCCGGCACGTTCCAGCGCCTTGCGCATGTCGTTGCTTTGCCGAATCGGTACGACGGTGTCGTCTTTGCCGTGAATCAGCAACACCGGACCTGTAAACGATTCCGCGTGGTACACCGGCGACAAAGAATCAAGCGCGTCTTTATCATCGCTTTCGACCCCGTACGAGCGCTCCCAGTATCCGACGATCCAATGATCAGCACCGTGCTCGCGCTTGTCACGTCTCAGCATGGCAGGAATGTCCGATACGCCATTGATGGAGATATGACAGCGATAGAGGTCGGGTGAAAACGCGCCGGCAGCGAGAGCCGCGTAGCCACCATAGCTGGCGCCGACGATGCAGACGCGCTGTGGGTCAACGTAGCCTTTGTCCGTCAGATACAAGACGCCGTCGTCGAGATCCGTCTGCATCTTACGGCCCCACTCGCCGTAGCCGGCTGCCTTGAAGTCCCACCCGAATCCGTCCGAGCCGCGAAACTGCGGCTGCAGTACGACATAGTTGCGACTCGCGAAAAATTGCGCACGCCAGTTGAATTGCGCGCTATCGTATGAGGCGGGACCACCGTGGGGCATGACGATCAGGGGCGCGTTGCCACTGTCGAGGACTTCCGGTTTAGCGGTGATCAGCGCGGGGATAGTCAATCCGTCGCGGGCCGGATAATTGTCGACGATAACCGGCGCGATATGTTTTCTTGGAATACCGGTTCGTTGGTGAGACAAAACAGTCGGTGCGCTTTTGCCGTTTTCGAACATCAGGTAGATTCCCGCGGTCCAGCCGCCGCTCGCCTGCACCACCAGGCGTTCAAAGTCGTCGCTCCAGCCGACGATGCGTGTGTGTGAGCCGGGGAGCGCAGCCTGTATTGCCGCGACCCGCGCGGACAACGCCTCGTCAAAGAACTCGTAACTCGGGTAAAACCCTTCGAACTCAACGCCGTGCACCAATCGATTGGCGTCAATGATGATGTCTTCGATGCCAGCGTGGCTGCCGTCGATGATGGGGCCAGTGATGCTGCCGTCCTCAAGACTCATTCTGTACAAATTTCGGAAATCGGAGCTTTGCTCAGTCATTGCAAAGACCAGTGCGGCATAGTCGGCGGAAAAACCTATCGGACTGATTGCGGGCAGGTTCGTTTCTTTTCGGTACAGCAGGCGATGTGGCCGTTCGTTCACGACGTATATTTCATGGAGGTTTTTTTTATTATCGAAATCTTCCCGAATGAACGCTTCGCCATCTGCGTCGACGAACCAGTCAATTGTGCTGGCCTTGCCGCGACTGATAACACGCTCGACCCTCTTGTTCGTACCCACCTTGAACAAACTGTACGGTGGCGTGCTGCCGCCGATATCGACGAATGCCGGCATGTAAACCTCGTCGTCCTCTGCCCGAACGCCGATAATGTTACCGAGGCCGGATTGGGTGGGGTACAGGTTATCCACACGGTCCAGCAGTCGCCGGAGCGAGTTATTGCGGACGTTCAGCAGCCATGCTTCGCTGTGTTCCCACGGTCCTCGTATATTTCGCCGGCGTATAGTATCGCTCGCAACGAGCAACAGGCTGTCGTCGTCGACAAACATCAGGCT
>CAZZKW010000022.1:0-46259 GCA_964654975.1 uncultured Woeseiaceae bacterium | reverse complement strand
CATCAGGCTGACTTCCGGGATCGCGCCGTAGGCCTCCAGCGGTGGCGATTCCTGAGCGTAAGAAGGAGACAGGAGGAGGAGAAAGAGCAGCGTATGGGCTTTGTTCATGATGATTTCTTGGGAGAGCTATGCCGCATTCTAGCGTTTTCCAACATTTGCCGCCCGGCGCCGAAATAGCAGTTTCGAATCCTGAGGCAACAGGGCATGATTGGCTTCACGAAAATACTCTATCACCGAGAAGGAAAAAATCATGACCGGCGAAAATATCCAGGTATGCCTTGCCGCCCGGCCGACAGGCCTGCCAAAGAGCTCTGATTGGGAAATCAGACGAACAGCGATACCGGAGGCCGGCGCGGACCAGTTCGTCGCGGAAGTATTGTACGTTTCGCTCGATCCGGCGATGCGTGGATGGATGAACGACGCGAAATCGTACATCGAACCGGTCGAGATCGGCGCTGTCATGCGTGCTGGCGGTATTGCACGCGTCCGCGAGTCAAACCTAGCGGAGTTTTCGGTCGGCGACCACGTTTTTTGTTTTACCGGCGTGCAGCAGTTCGTGGTCAGTGATGGCAAGGGCGTGCAAAAAGTCGATGCCAGTGTCGCGCCATTACCGACCTATCTCGGTGCTTTGGGAATGACCGGATTGACGGCATATTTCGGACTGTTGGACGTGGCCGAGGTCAAGCCTGAGGATACCGTCGTGATTTCCGGAGCTGCTGGCGCCGTCGGCAGTGTCGCCGGGCAGATCGCCCGGATTCAGGGTTGTCGGACGGTTGGAATAGCGGGCGGCCAGGAAAAATGCGCTTATCTCGTTGATGAACTCGGACTCGACGCCGCGATCGACTACAAGGCGGACAATCTGCGCGAGTCGCTGCGCGAGCACTGCCCGAAGGGCATCGACGTATTTTTCGACAACGTCGGTGGCGAGACGCTCAACACGGTCTTACCGTTGATGAGAATGCACGGCCGCATCGCGATTTGCGGCGCTATTTCTCAATACAACAACACCGGACCTGTGGTGGGTCCGAGTAACTACCTGAGCTTGTTGGTGTCGCGCGCGCGCATGGAGGGCTTTGTTGTTTTTGACTACCAAAAACAGTTTCCGCAGGCGTTCAAGGCGATGGGCGGATGGCTTGCGGAAGGCAAGCTGAAGTCAAAAGAGCAAATCGAGGAGGGCATTGATCAGTTCCCGTCCGTACTTCTGAAGTTATTCGAAGGTGGAAACTTTGGCAAACTCATACTAAAAAATACGGCGGCGTTTTAGTCTGGTGTCGATGGAATTTGAAAACAAAGTCGTACTAATTACCGGCGGTGCCGCGGGTATCGGACGCGTTGCTGCACACAAGTTCTGCGAACTTGGCGCAAAGCTGATGATCGCTGACCAGAATGCCGAGGCCGGTGAAGCGACAGCGTTGCAGGCGAGGGCGTTGGGCGGCGAAGCTGAATTTGTCAAAGTCGATGTAGGAGATTCTGCGGGCGTCGACAAGATGCTGAAGCGATGCGTTAGCGCGTTCGGCCGAGTTGATATCGCCATTAATAATGCCGGCGTCGAGTTGGAGTGGGCACCGATCGCCGAAGGCGACGAAACCCTGTTCGATAAGATCATCGCGGTTAACCTGAAAGGTGTCTGGCTTTGCCTGCGGGCAGAGGTGCGGCAAATGTTGACGCAGGATGGCGGCGCAATCGTCAATACGGCTTCGATCGCCGCGATGGCGGCGGCGCCAAATATGGCGGCATATTCGGCGAGTAAGCACGGCGTTATCGGTTTGACAAAGTCAGTCGCGGTCGAATACGCGAAGTCGGGGATTCGAGTAAATGCGGTGTGCCCCGGGGTGATCGATACCGCGATGACAGAGCGCGCGATCGCGAAAGGCGATTCCGGTATCGAAAAATACCTGCCGGGCATTCATCCTATGAATCGCATCGGTACGGCCGAAGAAGTGGTGGCGGCGATGCAATGGCTGTGTTCCGATGCGTCGAGTTTTACCACAGGTTCGGTGTTACCGGTCGAAGGCGGTCGACTCGCGCGATAGTGGCATACCGGTATTGCTGCTCGCATCGCTGTTCCGATAGAACGACAGTAACATTTCATGAATTTCGACCCAGCGATGAATGTTTAGATGATGCGTTGCACCCTTAATGATCTCAATTCTTGCGGCCGGGATTAAGTCCGCCAATACGCTGGCGCTCTCGATGCTGATGGTTTTGTCGGCATCTGCAAAGATGGCGAGGACCGGGATGCCGGCGGCGCCGACTGCAGCAAACAAATCATCGCGGTGAGTGAGCGGCAAATTGCGGAAAATCTGTCGCATGGCCATCAGGTAACCTTCGTAATCGGCTTGTCGCTCCGGGACGCCGCGTAATGCCTCGCCAGAGGCAGCGGCCGCTTCCGCCTTGTTCAGGTCGTCGTCGGGCGCGAAGAATATGCGTCGTGCGATTATTCGCCACAGCCAGTTGCCGAGAACCGGGGACTTTAGCATCTTCGTAAACGTACTCTCGTCTTCGGGTTCGAGGACCAGGCGCAGCCCGGCGGTCGCGAACAAGGCCAGCGATTTGACACGTCCCGGATGGCGAGCGGCGAATTCGGCAGCGACGATGCCGCCCATCGACAGGGCAGCCAGGTTAACCGGTGCGTCGAGGTTCAGTGCGTCGAGGAACTCAATCATTTGGCGATCGAAAAAGTCGGCGTCATAGCTGGCGGTCGGTCGATCAGAAAATCCATGGCCAAAATGATCGAACAATAAGACGCGGTACCCAGACGTGACGAGCGCATCGGTCGCCTGTACAAACACGTAGTTCGGCACGCTGACACCGTGAACCATGACGACGACTTCGCCGTTTTCCGGCCCTTGCCACAGGTAGTGCAATTTTCCGTCTGTGAGATTGACAAATTCGCCGGGGGCGGCACTTCTGGCTTCGTCGTCGAACGGCAACTCCGACCAGCCGGCATAGATGTACGGGACGCTGACCGCAGCGAGCACCAGTATCAGTGTTACCATTTTTGCCATTCTTTTCCGCCCGCTACTCTTCAAACACCGGGAAATTCATAATCTTTGAATTGTTCGCGCAGCGCGAGCTTATTGATTTTTCCGGTCGCCGTATGCGGCAGCTCATCAACGAAAACGACGTCGTCGGGTAGCCACATTTTGGGGACTCGATCTCTGAGCCAGGAAAGAACCTCATCCTTATCGACCTCGGCGCCGGAATTCTTGACGGCTATTAGCAATGGTCGTTCGGACCATTTTGGGTGATAGCGACCGATGACCGCGGCTTCGGCAACGTGCGGGCTGTCAACCGCGGCGTTTTCCAGCTCGATAGAACTGATCCACTCGCCGCCAGACTTGATGACGTCCTTCGTCCGATCCGTAATCTGCATGTAGCCATCGGCATCGATGGTCGCGACGTCTCCGGTTTCAAACCAGCCGTCGGCATCGAGGACCCCATCGTTGTCGAGTTTGTAATAACTGCTGCAAACCCAGGGCCCGCGAACTTTGAGCGCCCCGAATGCGACGCCATCCCAGGGCAGCTCTTCGCCGCCTTGGTCGGTGATTTTCATCTCTATGCCGAAGACACCGCGGCCCTGCTTGGCTTGTATTTGCGCGATCTCGGCGGCTGGAAGATCCTTGTTACTTGGCTTGAGGCTGAACACGGTTCCCAGCGGACTGGTTTCCGTCATGCCCCAGCCTTGATGCACGGTAATACCAAATTCGTCGCGGAAACCTTCGATGATCGATAGCGGGCAGGCGGCTCCGCCGACGCTGAGTCGCTGTACGCTGTCGATGCGCTTGCCCGACTCCTTGAGGTAGGTCAGCAATCCCAGCCAGATCGTTGGAACACCCGATGCGATGGTGACCGACTCTTCCTCCATCAGGTTTTGCAGCGTTTCGCCGTCACCCATTTTGGGTCCGGGCAAAATAATTTTCGCACCGACCATAACGGCGCTGTAGGGAATGCCCCAGGCATTGGCGTGAAACATGGGCACAATTGGCATGATCGCATCGTGGTTGGACAGGCCGAGTACATCGGGCAAACAGCCGGCATAGGAGTGCAGCAGCGTTGAACGGTGGCTGTACAGGACGCCTTTTGGATCACCGGTGGTGCCGGATGTGTAACACAGGGAACTGGCGGTGTTTTCGTCGAACTGCGGCCACTCGTAGTCGTCCGTTTCGGCGGCCAGCAGCGTTTCGTAACACAAAGCGTTTGGTAACGAGGTCTTCGGCATATGCGCTTCGTCAGTCATTACGACGAATCCCTGCACGCCCTGCAGTTGATCCGCCAGAGCTTCCAGCAGAGGCACTACCAGCAGATCGACAAATACGAATTTGTCCTCGGCGTGATTGATTATGTAGGCGATCTGTTCGGGGAACAGTTTGGGATTGACGGTGTGGCAAACCATGCCGCTGCCGGAAACTGCGTAGTACAGCTCGAGATGGCGATAGTCATTCCACGCAAGCGTGGCAATGCGATCACCCGTTTCTGCGCCCAGGCGATCAAGTGCGTTTGCCAACTGCCGCGTGCGACGGAACGACTCGCGAAACGTATATCGATGTCGTGGATTGTCCGCTGTGACCGAGACGATTTCCTGTTCGGGGTAATTCCTGTCCGCGGATCGCAGCAGCCCTGCAATCATCAGTGGAGTGTCCATCATCAATCCGCGCATTCTTTTCTCCTGGAATTATTGTTCTTACAGCAGGGCTGCACTTGCCCAGCCTGGCATTTGCGGTGATTGTACATCGTCGCAGCTCGTCTGCGCTTGCGATCATTCGGCCGAGCTGAAAGAATACCGCTACGCAGGGTGCAGGAGGATACGGTCATTACAGGTGAAAATGCGAGTGAATCCCGGGACGGTCTTCGTGAGGCGATTGCGACGTTGGAGAAGGAGTTTAATGCGATTTCGACGGCACTCCTGGGCACCGAAGAGTTTGCCAGGACTGCGATGTTGATATCGAATGTGCGAACGCAGCTGCAAAAGGCGTTGGGAAACCATATGGCCCGACAGTTAGAGCGTCTGAATATGCCGAGCAGAGACGACATCGCCGCGCTGGGCGAGCGCATGATGAGCATCGATGATCGACTGATCCGGGTTGAGGAAATTCTTCGGCAGGTGCATGCGACGGAAACCGCACCGCTCTCGAACCGTCCGCCGCGAACAAAAAAGCCTGGGGCTAGAAAAACTGGGGCCAAAAAAACCAAGGCCAGGTCGGCCGACGCCGCAGCAAAATAGCTGCCGCATCTCATGTCATCGTCGTCTCAGGATTCCGGCAACAACGCCAAGCGCCTGCGCGATCTTGTCAGCAGGACGATCCAGCGCAACATAAAAGGTGTTGAGTATTTCGCATCGACAGCGCCGTCGGTCGGCTTGACGCCGAAGGATACGATTCACAAGCGCGGCACACTGAATTTGTACCACTACCACGCGCAAACCGACGAGATATACCGTGTGCCTATCCTCATCGTGATGGCCACAACGAATCGATCCTACGTGCTCGACATGGCGCCTGGTAACAGTCTCGTCGAGTTCCTCGTGAAGAGCGGCTACGATGTCTACGTTATCGATTGGGAGGCACCGCGAGCGGAGGAGAAATCGCTGGGCCTCGATGACTACACACAGGATTTCATTCCGTCGTGCATACGCCGAATTCAGGACGACAGCGGTGAGCAGGACGTAACGATTCTGGGTTACTGCATGGGCGGCGTTTTGTCCGTGATCTACGCAGCGACACATACTGACGGGCCGCTAAAGAATCTGGTGTGCTTTACAACGCCCATCGATTGGCACGAAATGGGGCTTTTTAGTGCGTGGTCCGACAAGAACCTTTTTGATGTCGATCGACTGGTGGATACCGTTGGCAACGTACCGCCGGATTTGATTCTTTCTGCGTTCGATATGCTAAGACCCGCCGACAAGATTTCAGGACGACTGCAGCTCTGGGAAAATATGTGGAACGATCAGTTCGTCGAATCGTTTCGAAAATTCGACCGTTGGGTTAACGAGACACTGCCGCTCGCGGGTGAGTACTTTCGTCAGACGACCAAAGAGCTCTTGTGGGGAAATAAGCTGTTTAAGGGTGAGCTGATCGTCGGTGGAAAGCGTGCTGACATCGGCAATATCGACGTTCCGTTGTTGCATGTTGTCGCAGAGCACGACCATATTATTCCACGCGAGGCCAGTCGCCCCCTGGTGCCGTTGGCAGGCTCTGAGGACAAAGAAGAACTCGTGCTGAAAGGCGGGCATATCAGCTTGGTGGCCGGCCCCAACGCCGTACGACGGCTTTGGCCGAAACTTGATCATTGGCTTGCAGAAAGATCGGTGTAGAAATGACCAATAAGAATCCGTACCCCAAATCCGTGTCAGCAAAAGGCGAGGAGCTGGAGCTCCGCCTGATGAACGCAGAAGACGAACAGGCGACGCTAGAGTTTGCCCGCGCCTTACCACCGCATGATCTGTTGTATGTGCAGCGCGATATCACGAACCCGAAGGTGGTGGCTGCGTGGGCACGAGCCATCGAGGATGGTTCCGCGAACACCGTCGTCGCCGTGCAAAACGAGGTGATCGTCGGCTGCGGAGCATTGTTCCGCGATCCGCTCTCATGGTCGCCACATCTGGGCGAGTTGCGAGTGCTGGTTGCGCCGACGATGCGACATAAGGGGCTGGGCCGACTGCTGATCCAGGAGTGTTTTCTGATAGCGATCGAACTCGGACTGCGTAAGTTGATGGCGCAGATGACGATTGACCAGGAAGCCGCGGTCGCAATTTTTGAAGAATTGGGATTCCGGGGCGAGGCGCTGCTCAAAGACCACGTTTTGGACCGTGAGGGCAAAACTCATGATATTGTCGTGCTGTCGTGTGATGTGGAACGTGTCCATCGTCAAATGTCGGCTTACGGTATGGAATCGGCCTTATAACAATAATTCGAGGAAGATCATTGGAAATGTCCCGCCCGGCACTGCCACTGGCATTATTTGAACCCGGTCGAACGCTGGCCGAAATCTCGCTGCTGCAGTTTGGCAAGATTCCGTTGCGGTACGCGCCGAACGGTGACGGTCATCCGGTGTTGGTCTGTCCCGGTTTCCTGGCGAGTGATCGATCGACCCTGTCGTTACGTAACTTCCTGCAAAGCAAGAACTACGATGTCTATCCCTGGGAGTTGGGCTCGAATCTGGGGCCGGGGCCGAACGACCGGACTTTGGACGGCCTGGAACAGCGCGTCCGGTCGATTCATCGACAGTCCGGACGCAAAGTGACATTGGTCGGATGGAGCCTCGGCGGAGTACTTGCTCGCGAGGTTGCGAAATGTGCTGCCGAGGCGATTCGGCAGGTGATAACACTTGGCAGTCCGATTTCAGGCGATGTGCATGCCACCAATCTGGCGTGGTTGTACGAGAGAGTTGCCGGCCCGGTTGCGAGTCCTGCCGAACTACAGAACTACCGTCGTAAATTGCAGCAAGCACCTGCGGCGATTCCCTCTACTGCCATTTTTTCCAAGACGGACGGTATTGTGGGATGGCGCAGTTGTATCGAGCATCGAGGACCGCTGACCGACAATATTGAAGTCTACGCGAGCCACTGCGGCCTGGGATTCAATCCCTTCGTGTACTACGCCATAGCGGACAGGTTGACGCTGCGAAAAGAGGAATGGTTGCCGTTCGACCGTGAGGCCTCGGCATGGCGCCGTATTGCCTATCCGACCTGTGGCCATGAATATTCCTAGCCCAGGCTAGCCCACTTCGCCGCTCTGTTCGAGGAGCCCATTGCCTCGGCATTACGGTCTGTTGAGCGTAAGTGGTTGAGTACATGATCGGTGATGACCGAAAGATGTCTCGGTGGCAAATCGTGCCCCATGCCCTCAATAACCTCGATGCGTGCATTCTGGATTTGTGCGGCGATGTCGAGTCCGTTCGCTAACGGCACAAGTGGGTCGACGGAGCCGTGAATAACCAGGCTGGGTGCCTTGATCTTGCGCGTCCATTCACGAAGGCTTCGTGTGGCAACGATAGCCGCGATCTGCCGCCGGACACCGGACGGTGAGGAATTTCGGTCAACGGAAGCGGCGACCTGCTGTCGAAATTGTACGGGGTCTCTGCCGCTGTCTTTTGTGCCGATTAGATTCCAGATTCGAAAATTGATCTCAATGAGTTCGTCGCGAGTGTTCGCGCGTTTGCGAGCGGTGAATACTTCCTTAATGATCTCCGGTTCGGCTTTCGGCAAGCCCGGACCGTTTGTCGATGACATGATCGCGGTGAAACTTTGGATGCGTTGCGGGTATTCAGCGCACAGAATCTGTCCGATCATGCCACCCATCGAAGCGCCGATTACGTGTGCGCGCTCAATGTCCAGTGCGTCAAGGACGCCAACGGTATCCTTCGCCATGTCGGGGAGTTTGTACGGCGCGAGTAGACCCGCCAGGCCGACGCTGTCGAAAAGCGTTACCAGCAGTGGCGGTGCGGCCCGCTCTGAGTTCAATTTTTCTGAAAGGCCGATATCCCGATTGTCGAAAGCGATGACACGATATCCCGCGTCCACCAAACGCTCAAGGAAGGCTTCCGGCCAGCGCGTGAGCTGCGCGGCGAGACCCATGATTAACAACACGGCCGGATCAGATGCTTTGCCGTATTCCTCGACCTCGATCTCAAGACCGTTGCAGATAAACTTTGCCATGCTAACGGTCTATTGCAGAGTCATAGACGCATCCGGCTTCATCGCCGGCGCGCGCGCTTTCCGGCGCTTCTTTTTTGCGGACGATGCGGCCAGCATGTCATCGAAAGACGTTTGCAGACATTCGGCGTAAAACGCGGGGTCGGGCAACATATCGCGGCATGCAGTGACCGCTATGCCGATTTCGCCGCAATAGCTCGTGACCGCGTGAAACAATCCCATGGAATCCATGACCGGACCGAGTCCGAAGGATCGAACCATCCGAGCACCTGCCATATAGAGCGGCACCGCCGGGCCGGGCACGTTAGTGACAACGGTGTTAAACATCGGACTCAGTTGGTTGGCGAGGCCGAGGCGTGAATAAAGCCGCGTAGAAATACCGGAGATCATAGCCGGCGCGAGCTTGGACATCTCCGAAATCTCCCGGGCGCCGATGGCGTTTGAAATTTCCTTGGATTTAACGGCCTTTTCGTGCGTGAATTCGAGGCGCTCGATAGGGTCCGCGATGTGCGAACCGAGCGCAATGCTAAGCGCCGAAACCTCGTTTCCCAAAGAGCGCTTTTCGCCAGTCGAGCGCACCGATACCGGCGCCATCGCGACCAGCGATTGCTCAGGCAGCTCGCCCTTGCTGTCAAGGTAGCGGTGCAGGGCGCCGCCGACAATGGCGAGCATGACGTCGTTAACGGTGATGCCGGGAATTTTCTGACGAATCGTCTTCACATCGGCGAGGCTGAATGCGATGCCTTCAAACACGCGGTGCCCGGATACGACGGCATTGAATCTCGTTCTCGGCACGTTTGAGCCGAATAATTTGAGATCGTCACGCTTCAACCCGGCCGCGTATTTGAGCGCACCCGGCGCCATGCGACCGGCGTGCATCAGTGCCTGAAACGGTTTTACAAGATTGTTGTAGTTGGCGCGGGCCAGCAGCTCCAGCGTGCCGACTTCGCGGCCCGGCGGCTTTTCAGGCTCGTCAGCGCCCACTTTGTCTACGGGGTCGAGAGAGTGGATCGCCTCGGTGATCTGCACGCCCGACGCACCATCGATGGCGCAATGATGCACCTTCGATACCACGGCGTAGGAACCTTTCGGTATCCCGGAAACGTTGTCCAGTCCCTCGATTACCGTGAACTCCCACAGCGGCTTCGACAAATCGAGCGGGCGTGCGTGCAGCCTCGCGACCTGAATGCAAAGTTGCCGCCAGTCGCCCGGTTGCGGCAATGCGATATGACGGACGTGAAATTCGACGTCGAAATCCGGATCGTCGACCCAGTAGGGGCGATCAAAATCCAGCGGCACTTGCTTGAGCTTCTGGCAAAAGGTCTTGGCCCGGTGAGTTCTGTCGTTGACGAATTGCAGAATGTCCTTCAGGCGGACCTCGCCGTTTGGCGCCGAAGCAGGGTCGTAAATTGCGCAGGCGCCAATGTGCATGGGGGTTCGCGCGGATTCCGCGTGCAGGAACACGGCATCCAGCCCCGATAGTTGCTCCGGCGCCCACTCGTCGAACAGGTCAGTCAGTTTTTTTGCCACGTCATTATTCCTTGATCTCTTCCTGCCGGGGAGGCAGCGCACCAGTCTAGTATAAAACCGTGGTGTCCGGCGCGCGAATAGTCGAGAATATAGGCTTCATCTACCGACCTGAGGTGTCCGTATGCCAGGCAACAGCCCACTCCGACAGATACCGAGTCCGGCTGGACAACTGTTGGTTGGCAATGCCTTTACCGTTGACGCTGAAACGCCGTTGCAGAGCCTGATGGAAATTGCCGGCAAGCTGGGGCCGATATTTCAACTCGACCTGATGGGCAAGCCCATAGTGGTCGTCTCCGGTGCCTCCCTGGTGGAAGAGCTCTGTGACGAGCGACGTTTTGACAAAGCGGTTCGCGGGTCTCTACGACGGGTGAAGGCCATAGCCGGAGATGGCTTGTTTACCGCCGATACGCACGAGCCGAACTGGTCGCGAGCACACAACATGCTGCTGCCGACATTCAGTCAAAGTGCAATGGTCGATTATCTGCCGATGATGATCGATGTCGCCAATCAGCTGGTACAGAAATGGGAGCGCCTGAACGCGGATGACGAGATCGATGTCGTCCGCGACATGACGGGTCTGGCACTGGATACTATCGGCGTTTGCGGTTTTGGCTATCGTTTCAATTCCTTTTACCGGCGGGATTTTCATCCGTTTATCGATGCGCTTACCCGCACTCTGGAAACGTGCATGCTGCAGCGTGGTTTGCCGTTCGAGCATTTTGTGCTGCGCGCGCGCCTGCAGCAACTTGGGAAAGATGTGCGCTTCATGAACGAACTCGTTGACGACATTATTCGTGAACGTCGACGCGGCAGCGTTGAGAAGACGCAAAAAGATCTGTTGAACTACATGCTTGCCGGCGT
Organism: uncultured Woeseiaceae bacterium; assembly: GCA_964654975.1. Taxonomy (GTDB): domain Bacteria; phylum Pseudomonadota; class Gammaproteobacteria; order Steroidobacterales; family Woeseiaceae; genus UBA1847. The sequence goes on along the minus strand of CAZZKW010000022.1, from coordinate 35,212 downwards.
CGACAAGGTAACTGGCGAGAGTCTCTCGGACGAAAATATCCGTTATCAGATCAATACTTTTCTTATCGCCGGTCACGAGACGACGTCCGGACTGCTTTCTTTTACGCTGTACTTTCTCCTCAACAATGCGGACGTTCTTGCGAAGGCCTACGAAGAAGTTGACCGCGTTCTCGGCACGGATATTTCGAATCCGCCGAGCTACAAACAGATCGGTCAGCTAAAGTACATTCGAGCGATCCTCTCGGAATCGTTGCGCTTGTGGCCGACGGCGCCGGCAATCGGCCTCTACCCTTACGAGGACGAAGTTATCGGCGGTGAATTTTCGCTGAAGAAAAACACGCTCACTACATTGCTGACACTGATGTTGCATCGGGATACCTCTGTTTGGGGCGAAGACGCCGAGCGCTTTAATCCGGACAACTTCTCGGCCGAGGCCGAGGCTTCGCGCCCTTCACACATTTATAAGCCCTTTGGTAACGGCCAGCGCGCCTGCATCGGACGGCAGTTCGCCATGCAGGAGGCAATACTTGTAATTGCAATGATCCTGCAGCGTTTCTCCTTATTCGATCACAGAGACTACCAGCTGAAAATTCGCGAGTCGCTGTCCATAAAGCCCGATGGGTTCACGATGAAAGTGAAACCTCGCCCCGGTCGCACCAGCGCAACTGCAGCGAGGGAGACCGCAGTTGCGAGTCCATCGAAAACGGTAGCGAAGGCGGTTTCGCGGCCGAAACACGGTACGCCGTTGTGCGTCCTGTTCGGCTCGAATCTGGGGACTACCGAGTCGTTCGCGCGCGAAATTGCACAAACCGGCGAGCTTAACGGTTTCGATACAACGCTGGCATCTCTCGACGAGTATGCTGGCCGACTGCCGACCGAAGGTGCGGTAATTATCGCGACTGCCTCTTACAACGGCGCACCGCCGGACAACGCAGCGAAGTTTGTTGACTGGCTCGATAGCGCGGAACCCGGCGTGGCGGCAGGAGTTTCCTACGCAGTCTTTGGCTGCGGTAACCGGGACTGGGCATCAACTTTCCAGTCGATGCCGCGGCACGTTGACGCCAGGCTCAAAGAGATCGGCGCGAGCCGGATCGCCGAGCGTGGAGAGTCCGATGCACGTGAGGATCTGGATGGCCAATTCCAGGCGTGGTCTTCCACGCTTTGGCCGGCCGTCGGCAAAGGCCTCAACCTCGACATTGATTTCGCTGTCGCCACCGAAACCGAGCCTCTTTACCAGATCGAAATCGCCGATTCCGTCACCGCCAACCCGGTTGCCAATGCTACCGGCGCGGTTGAGATGACGGTGGTCGAAAACCGCGAGTTGCAAAATCACGACGGCGCGTCACCGTCGCAGCGCTCGACCCGGCATGTCGAGTTACAGCTTCCTGAGGGCGTGCAGTATGAACCGGGTGACCATTTGTGCGTCGTACCGGTCAATCGTGCCGAGCTCGTTGCAAGCGTGCTTGAACGCTTCGGTTTTGACGAAGACTCGTACATTCGTGTGCACACGACGCGCGGACGTCGCAGCCCGTTTGCGGACAACAGCACATTTTCGGTAAAGCGTCTGGCGGATGTCTACGGTGAGCTGCAAGCCGTCGCAAGTCGCAAGGACGTCGCGACCTTAGTTCAACATACGCAGTGCCCGGATACGCGTAAGACGCTGGAACGACTCGCTGCGAGCGCAGAGGGCGATGAGGACGCGTATCGGTCCGAAGTTTTTTTGCAGCAAAAGTCGGTGTTCGATTTGCTGTTGGAGTTCCCCGCCTGCGATCTGCCGTTTGCCGTGTTTCTCGAAATGATCCCGTGGTTGACGCCTCGATATTATTCGATTTCGTCATCCCCCTTGCAGAATCCCGGACGATGTTCCATTGCCGTGGGAGTGGTCGCGGGAGCAGCGCGATCCGGTGTGGGCGAGTACCGAGGTGTGTGTTCCAACTTCCTGGCGGACGTTGCCGTCGGCGGGACAATCAAGGCCGTTGTGAAACAACCGACCAACGATTTTCGGCTACCAGCAGATCCGGCGCGGCCCGTCATCATGGTGGGTGCGGGCACTGGGTTGGCACCGTTTCGTGGCTTTCTGCAAGAAAGGCGAGCACTTAAAGCGTCCGGGAAGACCCTCGGCGCGGCGATGCTGTTTTTCGGTTGTCGTCATCCGCAGCATGATTTTATTTATCGCGAAGACCTCGAAACAGCCGAAGCGGAAGGGCTGGTAGAACTTCACGTCGCATTCTCACGCAAGGATGCAACTCGTGTGTACGTGCAGGACCTCATGAACCGCAATCGCGACCGGGTCTGGAGCCTGATAGAAGACGGCGCGGTGGTGTACGTGTGTGGTGACGGTGTTGCCATGGAACCCGACATCAAGCGCTCGCTCACGACGCTTTACGCTGAAGAAAAGGATGTTGGTTTTGAGCAGGCACAGCTTTGGATGGAGACGTTTGCGAAGGATGGGCGCTACCTCCTGGATGTTTGGGCGGGAGCTTAGAGGACGATGAAAATAGAACGAGACCATTCCTTGGGTATCGACGAGGCGAAACGACGGGTTGATCGGGTCCGCAGCGACGTCGAAGCGAAATACGGCCTGTCCGGTGTGTGGGCGGGCGACATTCTGAAAGTGACCGGTACCGGAGTGAATGGTCAGATCAGCGTGTCAGAGCAGCGTGTTCTGGTCGATGTGAAACTGGGATTCGCGATGATGATGCTGGAAGGCCCGATAAAATCGCATATCTCGGCGGTTTTGGACGAGCATCTGGCCTGAACGGTCGTTTTAGTGTGATTGCTCTAATTTGTGCCTTTAGACTGCTCGTCAAGGAGGGTCCAAACTATGACCAAGAACACCGCGAAGAACACTGAAGAGAAGGGCGCGTTCAGCGCAATTGAGTCCACTGCCAAAGCTGCGATCGAGCAGGGCGAGAAAGTATGGCTGGCCGGGCTGGGCGTATTGGCTCGTGCGCAGGAAGACGGCCGTGAATGGATCGGCGCAGACAAAGTGAAGGTGTTTGACGAATTTGTCGATGCCGGCCGCGATTTCGCCGACCGCGCAAAGCGCAGTGGCGAGTCACAGGTTGAAAATACTCGTGAAGCTATCCGGGGTGCATTCGACACTGCTCGCGATCAGGCGAAGAACACCTATGACCGTGCTGTTTCGCAAACCGAAGCTAACGTTGAGAAAATCGCCGAGACGCTCGGTATTGAACAGATTTTCGATCGTCGTGTTGAGCGTGCGCTGGAGCGACTCGGTTATCCGACGAGCAAGCAGTTCGCTTCTCTTAACAAGAAGGTGAATGCGCAAAAATCGAAGACGGTTAAGAAGAAAGTGTCTGCGGCTACCAAGAAGAAGACGGCTTAACCGCTGAAGGGGAAGTCTCTACTCGCTGTCTGCGGGTGGAGATACTTTTCCGGCGTCGATCCGGGGTAACCGAAGCCGTCTCCACGGGACACAGTCAACAGCTTCGGTTACCCCGGATCGACACCTGCTTTAGCGCTTCGCCGGTAGAGCAAATACGTGCCCGACTCACAAGATGCTGCTGATACGCCCATGAATTCGACTGTGTGTCGTGGAGAAGTCATGGGCGTATCAGCAGCATCCCTGCGCCGAACTCAAATGTCACTCATTTCAAGTGTATTCGCTCGCCAGGCGCTGGAGAATTCCCTGAGATTCAGCATCCAGGTACGGCAGCAAAATCGACATCACCTGATAAACGCCGCGACCAAATCGGTCGCCGTCAGTGCCTTCAACCCCGCACGCGAGTTCGAAACTCAGCCAGTAGGTAACAACCAGCGTCATGTTGCGCGCCAATGTGTCAGCCTCGCCACCTTGCGTCTCAACTCCGAACGCCTTGCACCCCTGTTCCAGTACCGATATTTTTCGGTGCATCAACCGCGCGGTTTTTCTTTGTACGTTTGGGTACTTCGATATCAGCTGAGCGATATCCCGGTAGACGAAGCGAAAGGCCCACATCGTTTCGAACAAGACGTGAATTTGAAACCACGCCCGTTCGACGTCCATCGTCTGGTCCCGGTCCGACGAGAGTAAACCGGAAACCTCGTCGTCACAGCGTGCAAACAAGGCCTCGACGATGTCGCTCTTGGTTCGAAAATGGTAATGCAGGTTGCCCGGGCTAATGTCCATCTCATCCGCAATGTCGTTACTGGTGACATTCGGTTCGCCGAGTTCGTTGAACAACGTCAGCGCAGTCGAGAGGATCCTATCCGGCGTGCGTACTTTTTTTGCGGTTTGCTCGGCCATCGTCCGTACCGTGCGACTGCCTGAAGTCGCGTCTTTGCGGCGCGAGCAGTCCAAGTGTGCAGCGTAGGGTGCGGTGCTGGAAAACGCAATACTCTAACCTGGACCAGCGGCGACACCAGCGGCCTAATCCAGTACGATGCCTGCAACGCTTGAGGGAGGGTCTCATGGTCGAAATTAAGTGCGGCGGCGCCGTTTCCGGAAAAATTACGCTGTTCATATTGGTGCTGATGTCAGTTCAGGGCTGTAGCGAGAACACCGCAGAAAGCGAAGCTGTTGTCGAAGAGAAGGCGCCAGCGGTCGTTGCAGCGACAATTGACACCGGGGCCTCCGGGCTGTCGGTTGATGCTGATTCTTTCGTCTGTCTGGAAAAAATGACCGCAGTGCGACATTTTTTCGTTGATAACCTGCTGGGCGACCTTGCCGCCACAGTTGCGGTTGCCGAATCCACCGATGGCGGTGTTTACCCGCCGGGGTCGGTGGTTCAGCTCGTCCCGACCGAGGTGATGGTCAAGCACGACGCCGGGTGGAATGCGGCAACGCGCGACTGGGAGTTTTTTGAGCTCGATGTGTCAGCCGAGGGCAGCAGTATCCGCAATCGAGGTTTTGTTGACGTCATCAATCGCTTCGGTGGTAACTGCCTTGACTGTCATATCAAGGCAGAACCCAAATACGATTTGATCTGCGAAGTTGGCCACGGTTGCGATCCGATACCGATAACGCGCGAGATGATCGCCGGCATTCAGGCGCAAGACCCTCGTTGCACTGGCTGAAAAAAGTCCGACGCTATTCCGGCTTGCGGAACAGCAGAGTATGACGATCGGTATTGCCACTCACTGAGCGGCGGCCGACTTCATATTCAAGTTCATCGTCCGCCCGAAAGTGCAGGTCGCTATAGTCGACAAACTCGAAGCCGATATCGAGCATTTCCTTGATGACCAGCACCGGGTCGATGCGGCGAATATTCTCGTTGTCCAGGGCTTCCATGTGACGGCGAGTGTGATCGACGACGCCGTATATGCCACCGGCTTTGAGGGCTCTGAAAACCTGCTGGTTCATTAGTGCTCGAGACTCTTCGTCGAAATTATGAACGTTGCGAAACGTCAGGACCATGTCCAGATCCGAAATACCGAACTCGAAGTCGTCCAGCGCATAGAAACGGCTGTCTTCGGGCCGATGAACGTTGGCACTCGTTTCCAGAGCAGTGACTTTCTCGAATCCAGGGGTACCGAGGATGTTTTCTTCAACGCGGCCAGTGCCCAACCCAATATAGAGTTGGCCGTTGTCGGCCAGCACCGGTGCTAAAACTCGCGTGTACCATCCGCCGCCTGGAAACAGCTCAAGAACGCGCATGTTGTCCTGCAGGCCGAAGAACTGCAACGTCTCCAGTGGCAGCCGGTTATGGTCACGGTCGCGGTCGGCCTGCGGGCGCGATTCGGCAGTCAGTGCGGCGGCTAACTTCGCGTCGATTTCGTTGTCGGCCTGGGCAACAGCGGTAAGAGACAGCAGCAAGATAATCGTAAAATATTTCACGGGCAGTATCCTTGAGTAATCCTGCGTCAAGCCTATCAGTTTCTGTTGCCGTTGTCGGTTTTTGCCGCCGGCCTCGGTGCCTCTGGCGCGATCTTCGCAGTCCTACGCGAACAGCCGGGCAAACGCGCCCGGGTCTGTCAGCGCCACAAATATCAGGCCGCTAGCCGCGCCGCACAGGTGTGCGTCGTGGTTGATACGGCCTGTGTTCTGTGTTGAAGCCCAATAGGAATACGCGACGTAGCCGATGGCGAACAGGAAAGCGGGGATCGGAACCGGTATTGGAATGATCATCAGCGTTGTGTTCGGAAAATAAACGATGTACGCGAACAGCACTGCGGAGATCGCACCGGAGGCACCGAGGGATGCGTACCCGGGGTTGTCGCGGTGTTTGTACCAGGTACACGTATGGCTAATCACCAGGCCAAAAAAATACAGGATGAGAAACTGGACTGTGCCAATGAATTGTTCCATCGGGAAGGCGAAGAAGTAAAAGGTAAACATGTTGAACAACAGGTGGCCGACATCGGCGTGCACGAAGCCGCTCAATACCATCGTCTCGTATTGTCGTTTTCGCAAGAAGTGATACGGGCGAAACAGACACACGTCGATGATTTTCGGTAACCGAAACAGTCCCAGCAGACTGATACCGATTGTCGCTGCGAAAATAAGGGGTGCTGCTATTTGTCCACTTCCAAACATTGTCGTTCAGGTCCTTTTATTGGTATCCGCGTGCCTGTAGCTTGAACAGATGCGCATACTGCCCGTCTTTTGCGAGCAGGCTTTCGTGGGTGCCGCGCTCCAGAATTTCGCCCTGGTGCATTACAACGATTTGCGCCGCCGCTCGTACCGTCGAGAAGCGGTGCGATATGAGTATGGTCATCTTGGTGCTGCTCGCCGTTCTGAAGTGTTCAAAAACTTCGGCCTCCGACGATGCGTCCATCGCGGCCGTTGGTTCGTCCAGAACGAGGATATCGGCATCACTGCGCATGAACGCGCGTGACAGGGCGATTTTCTGCCACTGCCCGCCGGAGAGCTCTCGCCCGCCCTTGAACCAACGCCCCAGTTGCGTATCGTAACTCTCCGGCATGGCCTCAATAAAGGGCGCCGCGAGGCCGGTCGTCGCCGCGTCCCGCCAGCGGTCCTTGTTTTCAAAATGTCGAACGTCGCCGGCGCCGATATTCTCACCCACCGAGAACTGGTAGCGCCCGAAGTCCTGGAAAATCACACCGATCCGCTGTCGCAGCGCTTCGACATCCCACTCCTGTAAATCGAGCCCGTCCAGCAGGATGCGGCCCTCACTCGGGTCGTAGAGGCGGGTGAGGAGTTTTATCAACGTCGTTTTTCCCGAGCCGTTCTCGCCGACCAGCGCCAGACTTTCTCCGGGCTTGATTTGCAGGCTGACGTTGCTAAGCGCTTTTTCACTCGCGCCCGCATATACGAACGAGACGTTCTCGAACTCCAGTCCACGTTCGGGCTGGGGGCCGCGAACAGATTCACCGCGCCGCGTGGGAACGGGCTGCTCCAGATATTCGTAAAGATTGGAAAGGTACAAATTGTCTTCGTACATGCCGCTGACCGAGGTGAGGATGGCGGACACTGCGGACTGGCCCTGCCGAAATAACACCAGGTACATGGTCATTGCGCCCAGCGTAATTGCACCGGCAATTGTCGTTACGACGATCCAGCCGTAGGCTGCGTAAAGAGTGCCGGTGGACAGCAGGCCCAGCAAGAAACCCCACCCGTCTCGTCGCAGCGTGAGTTTGCGATCTTCGACAAACAATTTGCGAAAAATGTCCTCGTAGCGCTGCAGCAGTCGTGCTCCGAGTTGGAATAATTTCACCTCTTTAACGCCGTCTTCGCGCGCGATGACGGTCTCGAGATACAACTGCATGCGTCTGTCGGGAGAGCGCCAGCGGAACAGTCGAAACGCGTCGCCTGAGAATTTTGCCTCCGCGAAAAACGAGGGCAAACCGGCAGCCATCAATATAACTACGGCCCACGGCGAAAACGCGAACAGCAGTACCGAATAGCTGATCAGCGAAATCATGTTTTGTACCAGACCAAAAGTTCGAGTGACGAGGCTCAGCGGCCTGCTCGATGCCTCGCGCCGGGCTTGCGTCAGTTTGTCGTAGAACTCGGAGTCTTCGAAGTGTGCGAGGTCGAGCGTCATCGCCTTCTCGAGGATCATGACGTTCACGCGCTGCCCGAGCAGGGCACGCAACAAGGACTGGCTTGCTGAAATACCGCGCTGCGTTGCGGCAACGGCAATCACCACCAGTGCTTCGAGGCCCACAAGCTTCAGAACGCCCGCAATCTCGGGGTTGGCGGCTTGCGAGGCACTAACCACACCATCGACGATGAGTTGACCGACATATGCGATCACCGCTGGCAATACGCCGCCGATCAGCGTCAGCAGCGCCAGCGTCACTGTCAGCATCTGGCTGGTGGTCCAAACAAGGGTCAGCGCACGGCGACTGTAGCCGAAAACGCCGAGCGCGCGACTCAGAAATCCCGCGGAAGAGTTGTTGTTGTCGGCCATTGCCGCCTAGAATACTCGAATTGCAAGGAGTGGATATGAAGATCATTGCTCTGTGTACAACCCTGGCTGGTCTTGTCGTTTTCAGTTTCGGGCCGGCACTCGCGGCGGATGCCGACGAACTCAAGTCGATGTTGCAGGAGTTTCTGGGTGCGGCAGATTCCGAGGCTGCTCACGACCTGTTTTGGGCGGAGGATCTCGTCTACACGTCGTCCGCAGGAACGCGGTCAGGCAAGGCCGAAATCATGAGCGGATTCGAAAACTCTGCCGAGGATTCGCCGTCCGCTGATGTAACACCCGGCGTGGTCTATTCAGGCCGGGACATCGATATTCGCTTGTACGGCGATACGGCGGTCGTTGCGTTCAAACTCGTTGCTACGCCGTCGGATGAGTCCACGGATAACGGCGAGTCCTACTATTTCAATACCGGCACTTTCCTCAAGCGCGAGGGTGTCTGGCAAGTGGTTGCCTGGCAGGCCACGAAGATTCCGGCCGCCGAAGAATAAAAAAAGGCGAGGCCCGAAGACCTCGCCTTTCCGATACAGCTTCGTATCGCTACCAGTCTTTAGGACTAGAGCGGTACGATGTTCTCTGCCTGAGGACCTTTCTGGCCGTCAGTAACAGTGAACTCGACCTTCTGGCCTTCGGCCAGAGTCTTGAATCCGCTGCCAGTGATGTTGCTGAAATGAGCAAATACGTCAGGACCTGACTCTTGCTCGATGAAGCCAAAGCCTTTGGCTTCGTTAAACCATTTTACGGTTCCGGTTACTGTAGACATTTTATCGTTCCTAAATTTGTCAAAAGTTATTGCCCCAAAAGCAGGGCGATTCCGCAAGAGATGCTGCTTGAAACTTATGAAAATCAGGACGAGGGTCAAAAAGGAACATCGTAATGGTGTGCATAAATTCAGCCGATCATTCTAGCTGCGGGCAGTATAGCCCCCGAATATCGCAAGTCAATGAAAGTGTCGAGATAATTACGCGACTTATGTCGCGTTTATCGGGTGCAAACGACCAATAGACGCGGATCTGGACTCGAATGCTAGAATCCGCCTTCTCATCCCGCCTGGACCGTACTTATGTTAAGGAAAATAACCGGATTTCTGCTGCTGGCCAATATGCTGGCTTGTTCCGCACAGCCGAGCGCCCAAGACCCTTATCTATGGCTGGAAGAGGTCGACGGAAAAGAGGCCTTGGCCTGGGTTGAGACGCAAAACGCGGCGTCGCTTGGTTATCTTGAAGCGCTGCCGACGTTCGAGCCGTTGTACGAGCGCAATCTGGAGATTTACGATTCCGCCGAGCGTATTGCGTCGCCGGCGCTGATGGGCGAGTACGTCTACAACTATTGGAAAGACGCCACCAACAAGCGCGGCTTGTGGCGCCGCACGTCTCTTGAAGACTATGTCAGTGGTGACGCGAGCTGGGAGGTCGTTCTCGACCTCGATGCGCTGGCGCTGGAGGAAGACGAGGATTGGGTATGGAAGGGCTCGTCCTGCCTGCGTCCGGAGTATCGCCGGTGTTTATTGCGTCTATCGCGTGGCGGTGCGGATGCAATCGTTATTCGGGAGTTCGATACTGAGACCCGGAGTTTTGTCGACGATGGCTTTTTTGTTGCGGAGTTCAAGACGCGCGTAAATTGGATTGATCAGGACACACTGTTTATTGGCAGCGATTTCGGCGAGGGCAGTTTGACGGACTCAGGCTACGCTCGTACAGCACGGTTATGGCGGCGCGGCGAGCCGTTGCTCGAAGCGAAGGAGGTTTTCGCTGGCGAGAAAGAAGATGTCGCCGTGACCGTGTATCGGGGTTGGGATGGCGATGACTACTACGACATCGTGCATCGCTCGCCGACCTTTTTTACCGCTGTTCGCTACGTTTTCGCGGCGGATGGCAATCATCGTGAGATCGATATTCCGGCCGACTCCTCGTTTCACGGCTTGGTGAACGGCCAGATGATCCTCGAATTAAAGAGCGACTGGCAGCCTGCCGGTGTCGAGTACCTGCAGGGCAGCCTGGTCTCGATCGACTTCGAATCTTTCACGGCCGGTGATCGGGAATTCCACGTCATCTATGTGCCGACGGACCGCAGTGCGATCAAACGCGGCAACGTCTTGTCGACGCGAGACTATCTGATCGTCAATACCCTCGAAGACGTCACCAGCAAGCTGCTGCGCTTCGAATTTGTCGAGGGCGAATGGCTTTCAATGGCGGTCGAGACCGAATCGCTGGGCGATATCGGGCTGGTCACAGCCGCCGAGGACTCCAACGTGTTCTTTTTCACGTACCAAGGGTTCCTGCGACCGAGCACCTTGTACGTGGCGAACGATGGTGGCGAATCGGTTGAGTCTCTGTTCTCCCTGCCCGAGTTTTTCGATACCACGGGCATGGTCGTCGAGCAGCATTTCGGGACCAGTAAGGACGGCACGCGCGTGCCTTATTTTCTGGTTTTGCCGTCAGACTTCGAACTGAGCGGCGATACTCCGACCCTGATATACGGCTACGGCGGTTTTCAGATCAGTCTCACCCCCGGGTACAGTGCCACGGTAGGTCATGCCTGGCTTGAGCGCGGTGGCGCGTACGTGGTTGCGAACCTTCGTGGCGGAGGTGAATACGGTCCACGTTGGCATCAGGCAGCGCTCAAGGAAAATCGGCAGCGCGCTTATGACGACATGGCGGCAATCGCCGAGGATTTGATCGCGCGCAAGGTGACGAGCGCGCAGCACCTCGGCGTGCGCGGTGGATCGAATGGTGGATTGTTGACAGGCGTCATGCTGACGCAAAGACCGGATCTTTGGGGTGCAGTGGTCGTACAGGTGCCGTTGCTGGACATGAGACGCTACAACCAACTGCTAGCGGGCGCATCCTGGATGGACGAATACGGTGACCCTGACACCGCAGACTGGGAATTCATCAAGGACTATTCGCCGTATCATAATATTGATCCGGACGCCGAATATCCGAAAGCGTTATTCACCACGTCGACGCGCGATGATCGCGTGCACCCGGCGCATGCCCGGAAGATGGTCGCTCGACTGCAGGAAATGAAGCACGATCTCTACTATTTTGAGAATACCGTCGGTGGTCACGCAGGTGCGTCGGATAATACGCAGGCCGCTCGATTGCAGGCGCTGATCTACAGCTATTTGTGGGACCAGTTGAGTAACTAAGCCGCTTTCTGGTAGATCGGTAGCTCGAACTCAAATCGAGTGCCGTGTTCGAGCTTGCTCTCGACCGAAATGCTCGCATCGTGCAGGTCGAGAATACGTTTCACTATGGCGAGTCCCAGTCCGGATGAGTCGGATTTTGCCTCCTCACCGGAGACCGCGCGGTAGAAACGATCAAATATTCGCGGAATGTCTTTATCCGGTATTCCACTGCCGGTGTCGGAAACCGCGACAGCGATACTTTGTGAGCGGTCCTGAATCGATAAGGTCACCGTGCCGCCGTCGGGCGTGAATCGAATTGCGTTGCGCATCAGATTTTCCAGCACGCGTTGGATGAGCCCAATATCGCCCAGCGTAAATGCTGAGTTGGATCTGGCGTCGATAACAACGGATACGCCTTTGTCTTTCGCCTGGAGCTCAAACTCCTGAGCGACGTCTTGTACGAGTTCCGGCAACGAGAATGCCTCGAGCTTGGGTGTCACGCTCGCCGAATCGAGCTTGGACAACTCGAACAAATCCCCTATCAGGACGCCGAGTCGAGTGACGTGCTTACGCGCGATATTCAGGTATCGGCTGCGCTCTTCCTCGGACAGAGTCTCGCCGCGAATAATCAGCGTCTCCAGGTAACCTTGCATCGCCGACAGCGGTGTACGCAGATCATGAGAGATGTTTGAAATCAGTTCGCGTCGCAGCCGATCATTTTCCTGCAGTTGTTCGATTTGGGACTTGATCTGCCCCGACATAGTGACGAATGTGCGGCTCAATTGGTCAATTTCGTCACCATCGCCGCGAGGTATTGCGAGGTTTGGAGTGGACGTAAACCCGGCGGCACCGACCCGTTGCATTTCACTACTGAGTTGTTTCAGTCGCCGGGTCAGCAGACCGAATACCAGCAAGCCAACAAGCGCTGTGAGAACGACGATTGCGATGGCTACATAAGCGCTGACCTTTCCAGCGTAAGAGCTGCCAATGTCACTGGCTAATTGCTCGTATCGTTGGCCGCCAAGTACGACATAGAGATAGCCTTCGAGTTGGCCATCGGTTCTGACTTCGAACGCCGAGAATACTTTCCGAGTTGAGCTACGCGGATCCTCGCCGCGGATCGGCATCTCAGCACTTTCGTTGAGTAACGAGTGAACAGGGCCCAGGTCAACCTTGTCGCTGATGGCGGTGTCCGGAGGCAGGCCGTGGCCGAGTATGCCGCCATTCTTGTCGAGCAGGTATATTTCCGCTGTCGGGTTTATAACCATGGCGTGACTGGCCAGATCAGCCAGGCTTTCGAGGTCGGGTTTCCCTGCAGTGATGAGTTCGCGCTGCGCGGTGACGTACATGGCGATTGGCGCGTTAAGTTTCTGCGTCAGTTCTTCGTAGTACACGCGCGTATTGATGCGATCAACGACAAAAAATGCGGCGCCCATCAGGACGACGATCGTGAGTAACGCGATTGAGAGTTTTACAAACAGGGTGTGCGTCAATTTCATGCTGCGAATTTGTAGCCGACGCCCCACACGGTAACAATCATTTCCGGTTTCGAGGGATTGTCCTCAATCTTGGCCCGCAGGCGATTGATATGGGAATTGACGGTGTGCTCGTAACCTTCATGGCCGTAGCCCCACACCTTGTCGAGCAGATCGGCTCGGCGGAATACGCGCCCCGGATTCCTGGCGAAGTGGTTCAGCAGATCAAACTCGCGGGCGGTCAATTCAATCAACTGGCCATCCAGTACGACTTCGCGACTTTCGGCGTTGATGCTGAGAGGTCCGATGTTCGTCATTCCACCATAAACGCTGGCCTGGGTTTGCTGGATATTCTCAATACGGCGAAACAGCGCGCGCACCCGCGCGACCAACTCCAGAACACTGAAAGGCTTCGTCAGATAGTCATCCGCGCCGGTCTCCAGTCCGAGAACGCGGTCGAGTTCTGATGACTTGGATGTGAGCATCAGGATCGGCTGATACGGCCGTTCGCGGCGCACCGCACGGCAAATCGCCAGCCCGTCCGGTCCTGGCAATCGCAGGTCCAGAATAATCATCGCCCATTGCTCGGACGTCGCCAGCTTCAGACCTTCATGACCATCACGAGCAATAATCGTCTGGTCGCACAGTGCGCTGAGGTGCAGTCCAACCAGTTCCGCGATGTCCTGCTCGTCTTCGACGATCAGAATACGGCGTCCGATCATTGGTTTATCCCCCTTGTCGGGATAATAGACCGGAAACCTCACGTATTTATCACGACGAAATGCAGCGCCGGCCGCTTCCTTGTGGCGGGCTGCGGGGAAGTCATTGTGTTCGTTCTATTCGTACGCGCATGACCGGGTTGTCGAAACGATGCTGCTCCGTCAGATCCGAGCTCGAAAAACCGTCGTTCTGACTCACGATGCCTGCGTGCATGGCGACGCGATCGGCCTCATCGTCGCGCATCGTGTTGAAGCCTTCGCCGCCGGCAGCGGGCCCGGGAATGTCGGTAGCCGCTTCGGTATCGCTTTCGGTTCCGGCATCGTAGGCAATCGCGTTGATTGTCATCGTGTCGCCGACGGCCATCGGCGATGCGTCAAAGCCGTTTAGCGCCGAAAACGCATCATTGGTATTAACCAGCATTGCCGAGGCGCTGATCCGCAGCGCTGCCACGTCGCTTTCCAGTAATGTGATCGACACGGTTTCGCTGCCGGCAGGAGCAATAGGCGCGGCGCCACTGCCCGTGACAAATACATTGCTCGTGTCGGCATCGGCTTCGCTAATCAGTGCGGTGTTGTCGCCGCCTTCAGCCATCTCCTCCAAACCTGCAGTAGCGGCATCGCCTACCGTGAAGACAGAGTAGCCGCTGCTGTGTCCGATAATTGCAACGGGAGATAGCGGTTGGGCATTTGTCAGGTTGACGACGGTTATGTCGAAACTGGCCATCGCGGGTGGTGGTGGCGGCGGCGGTGGTGGCTGAGCAACGAAGTTATCGTCGTTATCGCAGCCCTGCAGCCAGAGCGCCGCAGTCATGAGTGCGAGCAGTCGAAAGTGATTTTTCACAGTGATCTCCTTAACGTACTGTAACAACGACACGAACGACCGGGTTCAACCACCGGTGGACGCGACTATCGAGATCGCTTGCCCCTGCCGCGTTGTCAGTATCGCCGAGGGTGTTGCGGTGGATATGAACGTTCGGGTTAGCGTCGGCCATTGCCGCACCGCTGCCACCGGTACCGGACATGCCACCGGGGTCTGCGGGAATGCCGGCAACCCCTGGAGCACCGCCGCCGGTAATGAGCTCGTCGTTTGCCTCGGTTCCCGAGTCGTACGCGGGCAGGTTGTAGGTGTACGTTCCTGGGGTGGTCGGGATTGTGATGGCGTTCAGGCCGGCGAACGCGTCGTTCGTGGGCAGTAGCATGGCAACGATCGAGAGCCGGACGTTGCTGGTGCCGTCGGTGTTCAGGTCGACGTTGGTGCTGGCGGCCGGTCCGAGCAAACCGCCCGCAGGGTTTTCACCAACGGTGGCGCCGACGGCCTGCATATCAGACACCAGGCCAGATATGTCACCCCCTTCGGCCATCGCTTGCAGATTGGCAGAAGCGGGTTGTCCGATGATGAAAAGGCTGTCGGAGTCGGTGTGTGCTGCAACGAGAAACGGAGTAAACGTGATGCCGTTGGTGAGGTTAATAATCCGTACGTTGAAGTCGGCGGCGCTCGTGGCACCGGCGCCAAACAGGCTCGCTATCGCGAGCGCAGCTGTACAAGTAAATTTCATAAGAGTTTCCTCAGTCGGTTGATGAGTTCTGACGAGGAAAGTATTGGCGGAAAGTCTCACGCAAATATCACGAGACCATGCTGATTCGATGTATGCGGATTGCTGCGGCAGGCAAGCGGGCCTTACGCAGCCGGTGAGAGCACGAAAAAGTAAACCGTTACAAAGTGGCAAATGCTGCCCAGCAGAACGAAAACGTGAAAGGTCGCGTGACCGTAGGGCATTTTCCGGATGCTGTAAAAGAGCGCACCGACGGTGTAGGAAACACCCCCTGCAAACAGCCACATCAGTCCCGCATGGGGGAGGTTGGCAATCAGTGGTTTGATCGCGAAAACGATTACCCAACCCATGAAGACGTACATCGTCGTAGAGAGAATGTCGAAACGACCGGTGAAAAACAGTTTCAGCGAGATTCCGGTTAACGCCATTGCCCACGTGACGCCGAATATACTCCAGCCGACCCAGCCTTCGAGAGCCACCAAAGCGAGCGGTGTGTAGGTGCCGGCGATCAACACGTAAATGGCAGCGTGATCGACTGTCCGCAGCGCCTTGCGCAGCGTGCCGACTTTGGCGCTGTGATAAATCGTCGAAGAGGCATACAGGGTTATCAGGCTTGCACCGAATACGGCGGCGCTCACGATTTCTACAGCCGGTCCGTACAGCGCCGCCTTCGTTACCATAAGTACCGTGGCAATGGCACTGAGTAACAATCCGAGCGCGTGTGAAATAATGTTGATTCGTTCTTCAGCGGCAGGGTAGGTGCTGTTGTCATGGCCGTTGTTCACTGTGGCAGTGTACACAAGTCACCTGAAAAGCAATGTTATGATTCGGGCTTTCCTATCCTGCAGCGGGAACTCTCATGATAATCAGCAATACCGAAAGCATACCGGGTCGGCGAATAGTCGAATTTTATGGCGTCGTATCAGGCAATACGGTGCGGGCGAAACACGTCGGTCGCGACATCATGGCGGGTTTGAAAAACATCGTCGGCGGCGAACTCAAAGGATATACCGAGTTGTTGCAAGACTCCCGCAAGGAGGCGACCGACAGAATGGTAGAGCAGGCGCAATCGATGGGCGCAAACGCGGTCGTCAATATCCGCTTCGCGACAAGTTCGATATCGCAGGGCGCGGCCGAGTTGTTTGCGTATGGTACTGCCGTACGGGTCGAATGAGGTGGGTGGCATACTGGAGAATTTGCAGATGTTCGTTACTTTCGGATTACCGCTGCTTATCTTGATGACTGCCTATTTGATAGGCAACCGAATAGAGAAGAAACATTTCGAGAATATTCGGCAACGCGAAGCGGATCTCCACGGTTTTGCCGTTGTATCGTTTGATACCATGCCGGAAAACTGGAACGTCAGCACGTCACAACTGGTGACTGGCAGCATCGTAATTTCCCTGGACTATTTCAAACGCGTCATTGCCAGCCTCAGGGGATTGGTTGGCGGTCGCATCAAGACCTACGAGCCCTTGCTTGACCGGGCGAGACGCGAGGCGATGTTGCGCATGACCGAAGAGGCGCGCGCACAGGGCTTCGATGCTGTATTCAACGTGCGGTTGGAAACCTCACGACTGGCGAGTGCCAGTCGCGATGGCAAGGGCGTTGCCGGGGTGGAGATGCTTGCCTTCGGTACTGCTGTTAAATTTGCCAGCAGGTTTGCGAATTCGCGATGAGGTTCGTCGCCAAACGAGCGCGGGAAGGCATTAACGTTAGCGATACGCATCCGCTGGTCGAAGCGGGAACGCTGCTTGTTGGTCTGGGCGTCATCTTCGTTGTCATTGCGTTGACGCTTGTTTTCATGATCGAGTTAGCCTTGTATTTTGTCACCGCAGAAGACGAAGCGCGGCTGTTTGACGGTTGGATGCCGGACGATCTGGTCAGCGTCGCCGATGCGGATGAACGCAAGAACGACACGCAATTACTGGTTGATCGACTGGCAGCACATTGGCCGGAATCGCCGTACGACTTTCGTGTTGTGATCAGCGACTCGGACGTCGCGAACGCTATGGCCTTCCCGGGTGGCTTGATCGTTGTGACCCAGGGACTGCTTGATCAGGTCGAATCGCAGAATGAATTGGCCTTTGTGCTTGGTCACGAACTCGGGCACTTCAGGAACAGGGATCATTTGAGAGCGCTGGGTCGCGGCATCGTCTTGTCGATGTTTTTCCTGGCAACGACCGGCGGCGATGTAGCCGGTATCGGTATAACAGCCGCCGATTTGACCTTGCGCGGTTTTAGTCGCCGCCAGGAAACCCGGGCGGATGAGTTTGGACTGGCGGTCGTCAATGCTGAGTATGGCCATGTGAACGAGTCCTGGCGCTTGTTCGAGCGTTGGGGTGCGGAGGACAACGCGATGAGCCGTTTGACCAGCTATTTGTCCACGCACCCGGACAGCGGTAATCGCATTGTCGACATGCGGGAACACGCGGCGGCACGAGGCTGGTCGCTGGGCGGTGAGATAACGCCGCTGTCACAACCGGAATCCTTGCCGGCATTACCCTGATTCGCAGAAAACTTGTGGGTTTTCCTCGGGAAAAAGAAAAACCCCGCCACCTTTCGGTAGCGGGGCGGAGCCAGCGAGGTGGCAGGTGCAGGGGGAGGCCTGCCTCCTCGTGTCAGGGCTCAAGCAGGTAGATGCCAATCTTGTACGCGGTCAGCGTGTTCGTGTCCGAGTCGTAGTGGCCACGTGCGTGCATGGAACGCGCAGTTGTCGCACCGTTGAGGCTGATACTCAGATCGTCTACGAAATCGCCAAAGTCCGAGTACTGGCGCAGGCTGTCCGCTGACTTGATGTAGAACAAGCTGCGATCACTGGTTCTCGGCACGATGGTCGTGTTCGAATCCAGTTCGGTCAGATCGATAAGAACAGGGCCGGTCTTGATGAAGTGACGCTGATCGATATCGGGATTCTGGTTGTCGAGAATCAGACCCTCAATGCCCATGCTGACGAACGGAGCTACCGTTCCTGCAGCACCCCAACCAACACCCAGAGCGCTGCGAACGGCCGTGAAGTCGATGATAGTGCGGCCGAAGAAGTCAGGCGGTGCCATGCCGAATGCCGTCGGGAAACCCCAGGCGACGATTGGCTTGCCGGTGGAGAAATCCGCGAGTGGCAGGACGCCGGTAGCAACCTCGTAGTTGTCGGGGTCGGCATCCATGTTCGGCGATACGCCAGTTCCAGCGAAGTCAAAGATTTGCGCCCGACGGCGGTCTATCGCGTGCAGCGTGATATCCGCCTGGCCTGGAAGAACGGTGTTGACGATGCCCAGCAGATGAGTCACGTGCATGCGTATCGCACCGGCTGTCGCGTCGATGCGAATCCCGGTCGTGAGTGCGTCCGTTGTGTTTTGCGCCAAGGTGCCGCGAATCGTAACGCGCTGTCCGATCGAGATAGCGTCGATGCGCAGGTCGCTGATACGGTCGCCGTCCTTGAAGACCTTGGTATCCGGTCCGATCTCAACGACGACGTCATCGTTGAAGTGTGCGCGGCGATCCGAGGCAATAATCGTGGCGCCGCGGATTGTTAGCAAGTTTCCGTCGCGGGCGATTACGTTGCCGACAACAGCGTCTTTGCCGGTGCCGGGAACGCTGGATCCTGCCAGAACGATGTTTGCGGTGAATTTACGTTCCGCGACGTTCAGGGTGCCCTGAGCAATTGTCGGCGTACCGGTGCCGGCGGCACTCAGTGCGCGCAATCCCTCGACACCGACAAAGACTGCGTCGTCCACTTCGAACTCGGTCTCGTCGGTTATGTACACCTTCATACGACCGAAGTCGCCGTTGCGGTCGTGAAACGGGCGAACGGCAACGGTGTACGTCATTTCATCTTCGTTGACAGCGGCTAAGCGGCCGCGCACACGAATGTCTTTTTCGTCGATCGGCGATACTTCAGCAACGATAAATTGTTCCGATGCCGCGGTCGCGGGTGTGGGTACGATGTCGACGATATGCGAAGCATCGAGATCGAAGTCGAGTTGCAATAGAGCAGATCGCCCTCTCACGATAGTCAGCTGATCGCGGTTCGACAGCGTAATCCTGAGTTCGGTCTGCGTCAGCGCGACGCCATCAAGGTCGGTAACGACTGCCTGTTTCGCTGCGCCGTCAGCTTCGACGAACACCTCGGCGTCGGAATAGTCGATACGGATCGTGCCGGAAACATACGTCGCCGGTGGAATCGTCGCGACTGCGACGAGTTCTGTCAGATCGATGTAGTCGGTAAAGTTAATCCGCGTTGCGCCCGGCAGCGTCTCAACGATACGTCCATTGGCGGTTTCGAGTGTTAACGAAAGAACGTCGACTGTGTAGTTCAGGAAGTCGCCGTCGGCGTCTGTCAGCGCGAGCATGACCGTACCGCATTCGGAAAATGTTGCCGAGTTGCCCGGGTCGCATTCTGCAACCGCAACCGGGTCATTAATGGCCGTTGTCGAGGCGCCACCGCCGCAGGCGGTCAATACGACGAGCGCTAACAGCGTTGTCGTCCAACTCGCGAGTTTTCCGTTCCGTGTAAATCCTGGAAGGCTTTTGACGTTGGGGTTCATGTGTGTCTCTCCTTGTACCCAAAAGTAGGTTCCTAGGGGCAATAACGCTCTAGCCGGGAAAGCGTTGACGAAAGACGGTCCGACCGCCTACATAGGCAAAAAAAACAGCAACTTATCTTGTATTCCTCTTGTAACGTGTCAAACTATCAAGCCGTAATGACGCATCCGCCCGACAGTGCTACTTCTACCGGTATTCATCATCGGCGCCCACGTGCCGGCGAGAGAACCCGGGGTGCTCTGGATGCCCTGCAAACCAAGATTGCTGTTGGTTTGCAGAACCTCGATGTGTATCGGTACCTTGAGCAATTGCAGTCGAATGTTGATGAACTGCCGGAGGCGACGGGTGCCGATGCGGCTTTCATCGCGCTGATCAGTGAAGACGGTCGTCAGATCGAAACGGTTATGTCATCTTGCAACGGCTTTGCGCAGTGCAATCCGGCCGTACTGAAGGGCGAAAATCTCGAGGATTGGCCGTGGCTCTGCAAGCGTCTGGGCCATTTGCGGGTGATAGAGGTCGCGGATACGGTCGGTGGTCCGAAGTCGGCCACAAGTGAACTCCTCCGATTAAACGAAATTCATATTGGCGCCGCCCTGTTTATCGGGTTTTCGGTGCGCGGCAAGATCGCCGGCTTCTGCGGACTCGTCGATGAACGCGCGGTAGAAAGCTGGGATGCGAATCTGCATTTGCTGATGAAACTATTCGGTTCATCTCTTGCCGTCGGTCTGGAGCGCGTCGGCGATCGTGAATTACTCGATGAGCTGCAGGAGCGCAATTCACTGGTCGCGATGACGGCGAACGATGGCATTTGGGATTTCGACGGCGAGACTAAACGCATCACACTGTCGCGGCGTTGGAAAATCATGCTGGGATACGACCCGGATGACGACGATGTCAAACTGGACTGGTACCACCTTGTTCATTCCGATGATATTGCTCGTGTGCAGACACTAATGCGTCAGCATCTCGAAGGTGAGACGCCGTTTTTCGAGTCCGTGCATCGGATGAAGCATCAGAGTGGCGATTGGCGCTGGATGAGGAGCCGTGCCAAGTCGGTACTCGACCACAACGGCCGCTTGTTACGACTACTAGGCGTCGAGGTCGACATTACGGAAGGCAAACTGTATGAAGACGCGTTGTTTCGGGAAAAGGAAAGCGCACAGATTACCCTGCAGTCCATTGGCGACGGTGTGATCACGACTGACGCCAGTAGCCACGTCGAATACATCAATCCGGTCGCAGAGGAATTGACGGGCTGGAAAGTCGACGACGCCAGCGGTCGGTCGATCGACGAAATTTTCCGCGGGTTTCATGAGGAAACCTGCGAGCCGCTCGAAAACCCCCTGGCGGTATCCATACGCCGTGACCGTGCGATCAAGTCGGTGCGACCCACCTTGCTGATTCGCCGCGATGGCAATGAGCTCTACATCGAAAGCACCGCATCGCCGATTCGTGACGGCAAGGGCAGTGTCACGGGTGGTGTGCTGGTGTTCCATGATGTCAGCGAGTCGCGCGAGCTGAATCGACGCCTGAGCTATCATGCCAGCCACGATATTCTGACCGGCCTTGTTAATCGCCGTGAGTTTGAGAACCGTCTGGAGCGCGCTCTGAAAAGCGCGCGTGCGCGCGAAACATCGTATGCGCTGCTGTATCTGGATCTCGATCAGTTCAAGATTGTTAACGACTCCTGCGGTCACAGTGCGGGTGATGCGTTGCTTGGCCAGTTGGGTGCGCTTCTCAAGTCAAAAATTCGCTGGCGAGACACACTCGCGCGTCTCGGTGGCGATGAATTCGGTGTGTTGTTGGAAAGCTGTGCGCTTGAGGAGGCCATGAACACGGCCGAAACTTTGCGTATGGCTATTGGCGACTACAAGTTTGTCTGGGAAGAAAGAAACTTCCGCCTGGGCGTGAGTGTCGGTGTCGTGCCGATTACGGCTGATAACGAAGATGTGGCCGCACTACTAAGCGCGGCTGACAGTGCCTGCGCGGCCGCCAAAGAGGCCGGCCGAAATCGCATCCACAGTTATCAGGAAAACGATATCGACCTCATGCGTCGGCGTCGTGAAATGCAGTGGGCTGCGCGTATTAACAATGCGCTTGAGGAAGATCGCTTCGAATTGTTTCGCCAGACGATTCTACCGTTACAAGCGGAAGAAGAGGGCGCTCACTACGAGATATTGCTGCGTATGCGGGACGAAAACGGCGGCATCATAGCGCCGGGTCTGTTTATCGAGGCCGCGGAACGTTACGGAATTACGCCGAGTATTGATCGCTGGGTAATTCGCAGTGCTTTTCGTTGGCTGGTGTCCGAGGCTGACGAACGCGAGCGGTTGACGATGTGCTCGATCAACCTCTCCGGTCAAAGTCTCGGCGATGAAAAGTTCCTGCCGTTTGTTGTGGATCAGTTTCAGATGAGCGGCATAGACGCGACAAAGATATGCTTTGAGATAACCGAAACTGCGGCTATCGCGAGCTACTCGCAGGCGAATCGGTTTATCAATGCCCTGAAGGAACTCGGCTGCATGTTCGCGCTGGACGATTTCGGTACGGGGCTGTCGTCATTTGGTTACCTCAAACACTTCCCGGTTGATTTTCTCAAGATCGACGGCAGTTTCGTGAAAGAAATCCTGCACGACCCGATCGATCGTGAAATGGTGCGATCGATTAACGAGATCGGTCACCTGACCGGCAAACGGACCATCGCAGAATTTGCCGAGAACGAGGAGATCATCACGATGCTCCGCGGCATGGGCGTGGATTATGCCCAGGGATACGGCGTATCCGAACCCAAACGAGTGACCCGCGCGGTTGCCTGCTAAAACACCGTACTTTAGTCGATCCTGAAGAGCATCGAGAGATCAACCGCCTGGATATTCTTGGTAAGGGCGCCTGTTGATATGTAGTCGACGCCGGTTTCGGCGATCTCGCGGATCGAGTTCAGCGTGATATTGCCCGAGGCTTCGAGTTCGGCCGACAGGTAACCGAAATCCTGATTGGTTTTTACCGCCTTTTCTAGCGCATCGACGGAAAAGTTGTCGAGTAATATGCGGGTCGCGCCCGCTTCCAGCGCTTCGAGCAATTCGGAGTGGCTCTCGACTTCCACCTCGATCAGAACGTCGCCATCGAGTTCCTGAGCAGCCTTCAAAGCGGCAGTGATGCCGCCCACACTCTTGATGTGATTTTCCTTGATCAGAACCGCGTCGTACAAGCCCGCCCTGTGGTTAGACCCGCCACCGCAGAGCACGGCGTATTTTTGCGCCAGCCGCAAGCCTGGAATCGTCTTGCGCGTATCGAGCAGGCGGACGCCCGTTCCGGCTACGGCTGCGACGTATTGAGCTGTGGTGCTGGCTGTCGACGACAGCGTTTGCAACAGGTTTAGTGCGGTACGTTCACCGCTTAGCAGCGCCCGGGCGGGGCCGACCAGCTTGCATATCACATCGTTAGCTGCGGCCGTTTGGCCGTCGCCTATGTACCAGTCGATGATCACCGCAGCGTCGATCTGAGCGAAGACTTCGTCGACCCACGCATGCCCAGAGAGCAGCAGCGTTTCTCGGGCGATGATGGTGGCACCGATGATCGCGTCGCTATCGATCAAAGATGCGGTGAGGTCGCCGCTGCCAATGTCTTCGGCAAGTGCGTGGGCGACCGTCGGTCCGATCGAGGCTTTTTGCTGGTCGGAAAGTTTCATAGTGGTTCTGACATAAATAAGCCCGGCCGTTACGGACCGGCCGGGCCTTGTGTACCAAGAAGTCGCAGTAGTTACATGATCCAGCCGTGGCCCGGACCGATCATGCTCATTAGCATCGGAATCGACATCAAGGTATTGGATCGTGACGCCATGAAGGCGATACTTTTGGCCTTGGCGACTTCTTCAGCAGTGGCTTCGACCATGCCGAGAACCTTTTTCTGATTGGGCCAGATCAACACCCAGACGTTGAACAGCATGATGGTGCCGAGCCAGGCGCCGATTCCGATCGTCGTTGCGTACGGATTCGGTGCATCGCCCATCAGGCCGAGGGTGAATGCCTGATGCAGCATGCCCTGAAGATGCAGGAAACTTGCACCGGTCAACCAGGTTGCCAGTGCGCCCCAGCGGAACCACCACAATGCGCGCGGTGCGACATACTTTGCGATGCCGGCGCCACCCGGACCGCCTTCATCGCTCGCGGCTTCGCCGAGTGCCGGAACTTGTACAAAATTGAAATAGTAAAGCAGGCCGATCCAGGTAATGCCGGATAGGACATGCAGCCAAATGACGAGAGACTTCAGCGGTGCAATAACGACATGCTCGCCCGGCATGAAAAACAGGATGAGTGCTGCCAATGCGACGCCACCGATGATCGTGCCGCCTATGGTCTTGAGGGGATTCATGGTTCGCTTCTCCGAGGATTTGTTCTTATGGATAAGGTTCGGGAAATTGAGCGCTGTCGCGCAGCCGGTATTATAGGGGTTGCGGGCACGAAAGCAGCAAGAATCGTAAGGAATTGATTTGACAGGAATTCGCTATCAAACCGTCAAAACGGGCTACAATTGCCGCCGACAAGGGAGATCACCGTGAGATTCATCGTTACAGCATTTGCCCTGATACTACTGTCCGGGTGTACCGCTCTGTTGGTCGGCGGCGCTGCGGCAGGCGGTTATCAGCTCGGCAAAGACGAACGCGAACCGGCGGTTGTGGCTTCGGACACCGCGATAACGACAAAGGTCAAGGGTAAATTCGTGGCCGACTCCACCGTTAGCGTATTTGCTATCGGCGTTCGCACGTACACGGGCGTGGTCACACTGACCGGTACCGTGGATTCCTACGTCGTGCGTGAGCAGGCAGGCCGTATTGCGAAATCGACCAAGGGCGTCACGGCCGTCACGAATCAAATCGTTGTAGAATGATAAAGCGTCCCCAGACAATGCACCGAAACTCATCGAACCAACAGGATTGACCGTGGATATCACCGCTAAAATCGAAGACCAACTGAAATCTCACGACGTGTTGCTGTATATGAAGGGTACGCCGGACTTCCCGCAGTGCGGTTTTTCCGGGCAGGCTATTGCCGCATTGAATGCTATTGGCACTCCGTACTCGTTTGTGAACATTTTCGAAGATCAGGAAGTTCGCGAAGGCCTGAAGACCTACTCGAACTGGCCGACGTTTCCGCAGCTCTACGTCAAGGGCGAGCTGGTCGGCGGATGCGACATCATGATCGAAATGTATCGCTCGGGTGAGCTGAAAGAATTGCTGGAACAGTAAGCCTCCACCGCTACTTCTGTGGTGGGGCGTTACGCCGCGATACCTCGAAGACATCCCGGTAGCGATTCACGACTTCGCAAAATACTTCGGCCGTCATTTCGGCATCGTAGGCAGCCGAATGCGCCTGAGTCTCATCCCACTCAAGACCGGCGGCGACTACCGCGCGTGCCAGAACGGTCTGACCGAACGCGATGCCGCAGGCGGTGGCAGTATCGAAGCAACTGAACGGGTGAAACGGATTGCGTTTGATCGACGATCGCTGCACCGCTTCGTTCACGAAGCCAAGGTCAAAATGCGCGTTGTGCCCGACCAATACGGCGCGGCTACAGCGCTGTTCCCGTACCGCCAGTCGAACCTCACGAAAAACACGTTGCAGTGCGTCCCGCTCATCGATAGCCGGGCGCAAGGGGTGGTGTGGATCGATGCCGTTGACCGCGAGCGACGCTGCCTCGAGATTCGCGCCTTCGAAAGGTTTTACATGATAGCGAATCGTTTCGCTGCGTTTTAGCAGGCCTTCTTCGTCCATTTCAAGGAGTACAGCCGCGATTTCCAGCAGCGCGTCCGTTTTGGAATTGAAGCCGCCCGTCTCGACGTCGATTACGACCGGAAGAAAACCGCGAAAACGGTTCGCCATTACCACTTCATCTGTCACTTATAGGTTCGCCTTGAACAGGTTCTCATCGAGGATAACGCTCATCGTATAACGTACGCCAAAACCGGTAAACTTCGAGCCGATGTGGCCAAGTCCGTCGTCGTTGTCACTTGCGCTGAGGTCCATGTGAACCCAGGGCGTATCGTTTTCGACGAACTCGGATAAAAAACTCGCGGCAAGAATGTGATCGGCGTCGCCTTTCGGTGAGCACTGCAGGAAGTCGGCGGTCTTGCTCTTTAGCGCGTCCATAAACTCTTCGCCGATCGGAAACGGCCAAACTCGCTCGCCGCAATTCTGTCCTGTGCGCTCGAGTAATGGATGCAGGGCCGGGCGGTTGGTGAAAACGCCGGAATAGCGATTCGTTATCGCGCTGACACAGGTTCCGGTCAAAGTTGCGAAATCGAACAAGATGCCCGGTTTGTCGCGACTTGCGAGCACGAGGGTGTCGGCTAATGCCATACGCCCTTCCGCGTCGGTGTGCACGGTCTGAATAGTCTTGCCGTTTGCGGCGCTAACGACGTCCTGCGATTTGTACGCATTCGGGCCAGTACGATTTTCTGTGAGCGCCAGCCAGCAATCGACCGCAATCGGCAACTGCAGATCGGAAATCGCCTGTAGCGTTCCCAGCGCGACGGCGCTGCCTTGCATGTCGCCGTGCATGTCCAGCATGGACTGAAACGGTTTCAGGTTCGTACCGCCAGTGTCAAACATGATGCCTTTTCCGACTAATCCCAGGTCTGCCTTGGCAGCCTTTTTTCCGGGCCGATAGCGAAGTCGGATAATCCCGGCGCTGTCGTTGTCATTGCCTTGGGCAACGGCAAGGAATGCACCTGCGCCCAGTTTCGACAGCTCCCGCGTATCGAACCGCTTGTAGGACCAGCCGTTAGTCTTCGCCAGGGCGCGTGCAAGTCCAGCGTAAGCGAGGGCATCCATCTTGTTGGGCGGCATTGTGGTCAGCCAACGGGCCAGATTGTTGCCACGAGCCTCTGCTTCGGTTCGCGCGGTGTCGATGTGTTCATCCACGCCGAGAAGGCGCACACTCCGGATCGTCGCCGGTGCGTCCTTTTTCTTGAACGACGGCAGTTTGAATGCCGCGGCGAGTACGGCCGCGAGAATATTATTGTAAAGACGTGCTTGCTCGATACCGTCAAATCCGATCGCACAAATACCGAGGTTGCCTGCTTTTTCGGCGACGGCAGCGGTAAGCAACTCGCGGCCGAGCGAAAGTTGTTCGAAAGTGCTGGCATCTTTTGCCAACGTGCCTGCAATGACCAAGGTCTGTTTATTGTTGGAGAGGCGCGAAGTAAAAGCCGGACCGGAATCGCGTATCGATTTACGCCAGACCTGCTGTAATTTCCTGCCTTCTGGAAGCTGCCGGAAATGGCGGTCAGCGGGCTTCGCGGGTAGTATCAAAAGCAACTGATCGCAGTTCTCGACGGACTTCGCGTCGACGCGGCCAAGCTTTTGAAAGATACGGAGATTATTGATGTCAGGCGGGTTCATTTAACTACCTATTCTACGGGCCCGATTTGCTTGACCCCAACGGCGCAAACCCTGAAGATGGCGGCCGCAGCGATAATCGCACGGTCCGGTGTAAGAGCGGTGATCCTAGCAGGACACCCCAGGTAATTCACGCGACCCAGCAGAGGAAGCTTTGCCGGGCGCTCAGTGGACAGATGTATGAGCACATTCAATCCCTTCGATGATATCGATCCGGTCGAGACCACCGAATGGCTGGAATCGATAGACTCTGTGCTGGCACACCAGGGGCCGGAGCGAGCGCATTTCCTGCTCAATCAGATGATCGATCATGCGCGGCGCTCGGGTGCGTATTTACCCTATAGCCCCAACACGGCCTACCTGAATACGATCTCGACCGCGCGTCAGCCTGAGTATCCGGGTGATCGTTCGATGGAGCG
Source organism: uncultured Woeseiaceae bacterium (assembly GCA_964654975.1). GTDB lineage: Bacteria > Pseudomonadota > Gammaproteobacteria > Steroidobacterales > Woeseiaceae > UBA1847. The sequence goes on along the minus strand of CAZZKW010000022.1, from coordinate 7,647 downwards.
ACGCATCGAGGCCTATATTCGCTGGAACGCGATGGCGATGGTGATGCGCGTCAATCGCCAAAGCAGCGAGTACGGCGGTCATATTTCGAGCTACGCGTCCTCCGCTACCCTCTACGAAGTCGGCTTCAATCATTTTTGGCGAGCCGATTCAGAGCGGCAGGGCGGCGATATGATCTTCATGCAGGGTCACTCGTCTCCCGGGATTTACGCGCGCGCATTTCTGGAAGGACGCCTCAACGAGGCTCAACTGGACCGTTTTCGCAAAGAAGTCGGCGGTGGCGGCTTGTCCTCCTATCCGCATCCCTGGCTAATGCCCGACTTTTGGCAGTTTCCGACCGTGTCGATGGGGCTGGGCCCGATGATGGCGATTTATCAGGCACGGTTCATGCGTTACATGGAAAATCGCGGTCTCACACCGCCGAGTGATCGTAAGGTCTGGGCATTCCTTGGCGACGGCGAGATGGACGAACCCGAGTCAATGGGCGCAATCACCATGCCGGTTCGCGAGGGTCTCGACAATCTGGTGTTTGTCGTGAACTGCAATTTGCAGCGTCTCGACGGCCCGGTGCGTGGCAACGGCAAGATCATTCAGGAGCTGGAAGCTGCCTTCGGCGGTGCCGGCTGGAATGTTGTCAAGGTTGTATGGGGCTCGAAATGGGATCCTCTGCTCGCCAACGATCAGTCCGGAAAACTTCGCCAGATCATGGAAGAAACGGTTGACGGTGAGTATCAGAAGATCAAATCCATGGACGGCAAGTACGTGCGCGATACGTTTTTTGGCAAGTATCCGGAAACGGCCGCGATGGTTGCCAATATGTCCGACGAAGAAATCTGGCGCCTGAATCGCGGTGGCCACGATTCGGAGAAAGTGTACGCGGCCTACGCTGCGGCAACGGCGCACAAAGCCGGGCCAACAATAATTCTTGCCAAGACCGTGAAGGGATTCGGCATGGGATCGGCAGGTGAAGGCCAGAACACGGCGCATCAGCAAAAGAAACTCGACATCGAAGAACTCAAAAAATTCCGGGATCGCTTTAACATTCCGATAGCCGACAAAGATATCGAAGAGGTGCCGTATTATAAACCGGCTGCCGATAGCGCTGAGCTCGAATACATGCTCGAGCGCCGCGAGGCAATGGGCGGTTTTCTGCCGGCGCGCCGCGTCAAGTCAACGTCGTTGCAGGTGCCGCCGCTGGAGTCGTTCAAAACACAGCTTGAAGGCACCGGGAAGCGCGACGCATCCACTACGATGGCCTTCGTACGCATCCTCACTGCGTTAACGCGGGACAAGAAAATTGGCAAACATATCGTGCCTATCGTTCCCGACGAGGCACGAACGTTTGGCATGGAAGGCATGTTTCGTCAGATCGGAATTTACTCCTCCAAGGGCCAGTTGTACGAGCCGCAGGACTCCGGTGAGCTCATGTTCTACCGCGAGGACAAGAAGGGCCAGATTCTTGAGGAAGGCATCAACGAAGGTGGCGCATTTTGCTCCTGGGCCGCAGCCGGAACCTCGTACTCGAATCACGACGTGCCGATGATTCCGTTCTACATCTATTACTCAATGTTCGGCTTCCAGCGTATTGGCGATTTCATCTGGGCAGCGGGCGATCAGCAGTCGCGAGGATTTCTGATTGGCGGTACTGCCGGCCGCACGACGCTGGCGGGCGAAGGTTTGCAGCATCAGGACGGTCACAGCCACTTGAGTGCGGCGACCGTTCCCAACTGTCGGTCATACGATCCAACGTACGCCTACGAACTGGCGGTCATTATCCAGGACGGTTTGCGACGCATGATCGGCGAACAGGAAAACATCTTTTATTACATCACCTGCATGAACGAAAACTACGCGCATCCGCCAATGCCGGCCGGGGTTGAAGACGGTATTCTGCGTGGCATGTACCTCCTCAATGTCGGTGGACAGGGCAAGATTCGCGCACAACTGATGGGCTCAGGTACGATTCTGCGCGAGGTTCTCGGTGCCGCCGATTTGCTGATGCAGGATTTCGACATTCCGACAGACATCTGGTCGGTTACCAGCTTCAACGAGTTGCGACGCGATGCCCTGCACGTCGACCGCTGGAACCAGCTGCATCCCGCAGAAAAACCGCGCCAATGTTATATACAGCAATGTTTCGCCGAACGGCCCGGTCCGTATATCGCGGCGACCGACTACATGAAGATAATGGCTGATCAGATTCAGGGTTGGGTGCCGGGCCGGTTCGTTTCGCTGGGTACCGACGGCTACGGTCGCAGCGATGCTCGCAAAGCGTTGCGTCAGCACTTCGAGGTCGACAAACGCTACATCGTGGTTACAGCGCTCAAGGCGCTGGCTGACGATGGTGTCCTGGACCAGAAGACCGTTGCGTCGGCAATCGAGAAATACGGCATCGACCCGGATCGGCCCGATCCGGTGACCCTGTAGCGCCGGGGAATACGAAGATGGCGACTACAATTGACATCGTGATTCCAGATCTTGGCGATTTTGAAGACGTTGAGGTAATCGAGTTACTGGTCAAGGTTGGTGAGACCGTCGAACGCGAAGACGGACTGATAATCGTCGAGACCGACAAGGCGTCGATGGACATTCCGGCGCCGGAAAACGGCGTGATCGAAGCGCTGACAGTGAGCGTTGGCGACAACATTTCAAGTGGCGACGTCATTGGAAAACTGGCCGTCGTGGCTGGCGATACGGTCGTGACAACGCCGACGCCAGAGGTCGTTGATGCCGCATCGACGTCGACAGAAAAGGCGGCACGTGTGTCAACACCGGAGCCGGCTTCACCGACAAGAGCCCCGGCAGAATCACGATTGTTACCGGCGATCAACGAGGCGGGTTTTTCCAAAGCGCACGCCAGCCCGTCGGTCAGAAAACTCGCGCGTGAACTGGGCGTCGATCTGATTCGCGTCACCGGTAAGGGTGAAAAGAACAGAATACTGCACGACGATATCAAGGCGTTCGTGAAGGCGATCCTGACAGGCCAGAGTACAGCGCCGGTCGGCGGTGGATTGCCACAGACGCCGCGTATCGATTTTTCGAAGTTTGGCGAGATCGAGATTCGGCCGCTGACACGCATTCAAAAAATTGCCGGACCGCGCTTGCAGGCGAGTTGGATCAATTTGCCGCATGTCACTCAGCACGATGCTGCGGATATCACTGAGTTAGAAGCGCGGCGGCAGGCGTTGAAGGGACCGGCGAAAGCACGGGGTATCTCATTAACCCCACTGGCGTTTGTCATGAAAGCCTGCGTTGCGGCTCTCGATGAGTTTCCGGCCGTTAATTCTTCGTTGTCGGATGATGGCGAGAGTCTGGTGTACAAGAAGTACTGTCACCTGGGTTTTGCTGCCGATACGCCGCAGGGTCTGGTGGTGCCGGTGATTCGCGACGCGGACAAGAAAGACCTGTACGAGATTGCTTCTGAGTTGGCCGAGCTGTCTGCGCTGGCGCGTGAAGGCAAGCTCAAGGCGCCGCAACTGCAGGGTGCGAGCTTTACAGTTTCGAGCCTCGGCGGTATTGGCGGAACGGCGTTTACGCCAATTGTGAATGCGCCGGAAGTCGCGATTCTCGGTGTTTCTCGCTCGATGATGCAGCCGGTCTGGAACGGCGCAGAGTTCGAGCCACGACTGATGTTGCCGTTGTCGCTTTCCTACGATCACCGGGTTATCGATGGCGCGCAAGCAGTAAGATTCACGACCTTTCTCGGTAAGACCTTGGCCGATGTTGATTCGTTGCTGCAGGCGATTCCCTAGTGTCCCAAACGGTACAGCTGCAGGTTCCGGACCTGGGTGAGTTTGAGGATGTTGAAGTCATCGAAGTACTGGTGGCACTTGGAGATGTCGTAGCGGTGGAGGATCCGCTGCTAACTATCGAGACCGACAAGGCATCGATGGACATCCCTGCAACGAGTGCCGGAAAGATCGTGTCAGTCGATGTGAGTGTTGGCGACAAGGTATCGAGCGGCAGTGTCGTCGCAACCATCGAAGCAGACGAAATTACGCTTGATCTGCCGATAGAGTCCACGGAGCAGACCAGGAGAATGTCATCGAGTGAGATATCGGTGGCGACGGGTGTTCCGGCAACAGGGGATGCTACGCATTCTGCTCAGTTGGTTATTATTGGTTCAGGTCCTGGCGGTTACACGGCGGCATTCAGAGCGGCTGACCTTGGTATGGACGTCCTGTTGGTGGAGCGCTGGCCGGTACTCGGTGGTGTGTGTCTTAATGTCGGCTGCATTCCGTCCAAGGCATTGCTGCACGCGGCGAAAGTCATCGACGATGCGGCGGCGATGGCGGACCACGGGATTAGTTTCGGTGCGCCGAAAATCGATGGCAAAAAGCTTCGTGACTGGAAGAACGAGGTTGTCGCAAAGCTCACCGGCGGACTGGCGACCATGGCGAAGCAGCGCAAAGTGCGCATCGTCACTGCGACTGCAAAGTTCGAGTCCGCCAATCGTTTGCTGCTCGACAACGGCGAAACTGTTGCTTTCGAAAAATGCGTTATCGCTGCTGGCTCAGAAGCTTCGATGTTGCCGGGCTTACCGGACGACCCACGCATTGTCGACTCGACCGGTGCGTTGGAGTGCGACATCATACCCAGGCAGATGCTGGTTGTTGGCGGTGGAATTATTGGCCTTGAAATGGCCTGCGTTTACAGCGCGCTGGGAACGGATGTCAGCGTCGTCGAGCTGACCGACTCGCTAATGCCGGGCACGGACAAAGACTTGTTGCGTCCGTTCATGAAAATCGTCAAACAACGCTACAAGGCGATCATGGTTTCGACCAAGGTGACGGGCATGCGCGCAACGGTGCCCGGGATTGAGGTCAGTTTCGAAGGTGACAATGCACCGTCGATGGGTATTTACGATCGTGTGCTGGTTGCGATCGGTCGTCGCGCGAACGGCGGCGCGCTGAACGCCGAGAAGGCCGGCGTTGCGGTAGATGAACGTGGAATAATCGCAGTCGACAAACAAATGCGAACCAACGTGCCGCATATATTTGCCATCGGCGATCTCGCCGGTGGGCCGATGCTGGCACACAAAGCGACCCACGAGGCCAAGGTGGCCGCGGAAGTTGCGGCGGGGCAGAAAAGCCATTTCGACGCACGCGGCATCCCGTCAGTGGCGTATACCGATCCTGAAATAGCGTGGGTTGGTCTGACCGAGATCGATGCCAAGGCGCAGGGGATCGACTATGAAAAGGCACAGTTTCCCTGGGCCGCCAGCGGCCGGGCGCTTTCTCTGGGTCGTTCGGAAGGGTTTACCAAGCTGCTGTTCGACAAGAAGACGGGCCGTGTGCTCGGCGGCGCGATCGTTGGCCAGAACGCCGGCGATCTGATTGCAGAAATCGGACTGGCTATCGAGATGGGTGCAGATGCGTCAGACATCAGTCTGACGATTCACCCTCACCCGACGTTATCCGAAACGATCGCGTTCGCGTCCGAAGCCTACGAGGGCACGCTGACGGATTTGTACATTCCGAAGAAACGTTAGTACGCGTATTGCAGAGGACCGACAGCGTCGGTACCGGTAGAAATTCAACCGTAGTTATACCGCGCTCGCAGCAAAACCCGCAGTAAATATCTTGCCAAAAGTACCTGCTTTTCCTATGTATCAAGGAGTAAGACCTGTTTCAGGTGCTCTTGTTATACTGTGGTTATCGAGTGTGGTTTTGTTGCGCACGCTGTGTTCGCACGAGAGTAGAATGGCCGTTTATCGTTCCGAAGGTTAAAGAGTTAGGTGTCTGGGTGCCATTTCTGAGAAACAACATGAACTGGTTATATTGCGAGCGGCTCAAAAGCGGCCGCGATAGAATCAGCTGTTAGGGCATGATCGAAAGATGACCATTTCCGCTCTTGATACCTATTTAACGAAGCATTTCCTGAATGCACCGCGGTTTGCTGCCGCGTGCGGCATATCCGTGAACGAGCTCGACGACTGGATTGAATGGCGCCTGATTCCCGCACCGTCGTATACCGTCACAGAATCGTCCTCGGTCAGTTCATTCGTGTTTGGTGAAATGGCGGCGCATGGTTCCACCTCTGGCCGCTACTTCCATCCCGCCAATCAAGTCTGGGTCGATTTGGCACGCGCATTAGTCGGCAGATACACTGCCGGCACAACTCATCAAAAATTGAAGGCGCGATTTGCACAGAATTTTCAGGCGGCGCTCGAAGATCTCAATGCTACGACCTGGCGGCTACGAGATTGCTTCGATGACAACGGCTCACCGATTGCGGTTGGCTTGGATGACCGAACCAACTCCACCTGGGACCATTTTCTCCACGGCACCTTTGGTTTGTGTGTTGCAGAACCCCTTTCGGAAGCCGCGATAGCACGCAAAGAGGTGCTGCAGGAAAAGCTCGTTTGGCTGAGTGATGATGGGGCGCGTTCTGAGTTCCGTTCGGCTGAAGCGCAGGCAATCTTGGACCTCATAGATGCATTCGCGGAGGCGACGATGCCGTTTTCCCCAGTTGAGTATAATATTAGCAGCCGAAAGCGTCTCGTCGAAGATCTCCGTGCGGCAATCGGATTGGCCTAACAAGTTGAAGCAGACGGACGACAAACCCGCTACGCGGCTTTGCCGCCGCTGTTCAAGGCGTTATGTTTCAAATACAGTCAGCGTAACAGACGATTAATTTCAACCTAACAAAAATATAGGAGAGATTTATGGCTAAGGGAAAGGATGCAAGAAAGGCGGACAAAAAGAAGCCTGAAAAAACCTTGAAAGAAAAGCGCAATGAGAAAAAGGAAAAAAAGGCCAATAGACGATAAGTATAGGTCCTGAATATGGAGGGTGCTGAAATGGATGAGAATCCGGAAGTAACTGAAATCTATATTCTAAAACATAACAAGTTGAAGCAGACAGACGCCAAACCCGCTGCGCGGTCGTGGCGCCGCTGTTCAAGGCGTTATACGCAGAGGAATTTCAAGTGGTGGTAGCAGGCAGCTGTCTGTGTGGACAGATAGAATATGAGGTAGAGCTTATTCCTGAAAAGACGTTTAATTGTCACTGCTCCTTTTGTAGAAAAGCACATGGTGCAGCTTTTGCTACGCTTACGCTTGCTAAAGGTGACACGTTAAATATCAAAAAGGGAAAAGAGAATTGATTACCACACTCAGCACATAGAAGATGTCTTGCGTGAGTACGATATCGTACTCGATACCTTGGGAGACGAGGTACACAATGCATCCTATAAGACTCTCAAGACTGGCGGTGTTCTTGTGACGGTTCTGGGCATACCTGACAGCGAAACGGTCGCTGAATACACGTCAAGTTTTCTTGTCAAGCTTGTTGCCAGTGTTTATAACTGGAAGAAGCGAAGGCAGGCTGAAAAATGTGGCGCAATCTACCGGCACCACCTGATGTACTCGAGCGGTAGCCAGTTGAAAGAAATTGCCGGCTTTATCGAAGCCGGGAAGATCAAAGCAGTCATCGATTCGTCCTACCCGCTGGACCAGGTTCGGGCTGCGTTCGAACGTAGCATGACTGGAAGAGTGCAGGGTAAGATCATTATTTCCATAGACAGCTAGAGTAATATTCCTAACTGGAAGTCGAGGAGAAAATAGTGAGCCCGGAATCCGACAGTCAAAATAACAAGAAGCCTCAAAGTAATTACATTGGAATAGGGATCGCGTTAGGTGCTGGCAT
>CAZZKW010000021.1:0-56208 GCA_964654975.1 uncultured Woeseiaceae bacterium | reverse complement strand
GGTTTCGAGGCTTTGTACCGCAAGCCAAAGACCACCAAGAAGCATCCGCAGCATCGTGTCGGCACTTTTCTCATCACGGCGTGAAAATGTCAGCTTACGCGTCCGTGAACTGTGAATATGTCACTTTATGGGGGATATTTATGTCATCTTATGGTGGACTGCGTTCTCATAAGCCCTTAATTTGGCTGAGTGATCAATGTCACCTTATGCGCGTTCCCACACGTTGTGACTGAACAAAACCTGCTGCCTAAATCGTGACGCCTCCAATGCTGGCACCGCCGCAGACATAAAGGGTTTGCCCTGTGACAAACCCGTTGGCGGGGTCGCAAAAATATAACAGGGCATTGCTGACATCGCGGGGTGTCCCGAGGCGGCGCACCGGAAGACTGGCCGCCAGCTTTTGTTCGCGTTCACTGCCCTTGTCGACAATATCCCAAAAATTATCAGTCAAGACGGGGCCGGGCGCGACGACATTTACGGTGATACCTGACGGCCCCAGCTCCAGGGCCCATGTTCTGACCATGCCGTGCAAGCCGGCCTTGGTAAATGAATAAGCCGTTCGAGTGGAAGCGCCCATCGCAGCTCGCGAAGAATTGAAAACGATCCGGCCAAACCCTGCAGCTCTCATTGCGGGCGTAAATGCCTGAGTAAGGATCAGCGCTGCACCCGCATGAAGTTGCGACAGCAGGACGATCTCCTCGTGGCTGGCATCTTCCAGCAGGTTCGGCAATATCATGCCCGCGTTGTGAATGAAGTGGGTAACGTCGTACTTGGCGGCAATTTCGTCAGCCGCCGCTTGCGTCGCCTTGGCATCGGTAAGATCGCAATTGACGTCACAAAGATTACTATGGGTGAAGTCGGCACCGCGGCGCGAGATATTGACGACTTCATACTCCATATCCAGCATCCGCATAGCCAAGTCTTTGCCAATACCGCTACTGGCCCCGGTTATGACCGCGCAGTACTTTCTCATGCTCGTTCCTTTGCTACGAATGCGTCGCTTTCGAATACAAGAGTGACGGGCGCATTTATAAATGTATTAGCACTCATGAACGCCAAAATATTCGGTCCTGCATCCAGCTTAACCAAGCCAAGTCGCAGAGGCAGTTTATCTGCCCACTCGGCTTTAGCGCTGACGTGCAAATCAGTGAAACTGCTTACCCGCCCCTCGGGCGAAACGGATTTCCAAGCCAGGCTTTCCTGCCAGCAGGACGGGCAAATATCGCGCAGCGGATAATGCACGGCTTGGCAGTTGTCACAGACCTGGAGTTTAATCATGGCCACGCTCCAAAATAGCGGCGGCGCAGGACAGGCCTTTGTCGTAGTTGATAATGCCAAAGCCCGATACAAGACCAAGCCGCGCATCTCGAACCTGTGCGCCCAAGGCTGTCCCGGTAAGTTGCCGTACAAGCTCGACAAGCCCGAGAAACCCGCCTGCCGTCCCGGCCTGGCCGCACGACAATTGGCCGCCGGATGTGTTGTGCGGAAAATTTCCAGTTGCGGTCAGATCATGTTCTTTGATGAAACTTTTGGCCGTGCCCTTTTGGCAAAATCCGAGGTCCTCCAGTTGCATAAACGAAATGACAGGATAGTCGTCATAGGTCTGCACAACGTCAATATCTTGTGAATTCATGTCTGCCTGTTCCCACAAAGCGTCTACGTCCGTCGCAAGCCCTGTTCGCATTTGTACATCGTCGCCTGCAAAAGCATTGTGCCGTTCGCAGGTGGCGCGGATATGCACATAGGGAAGACCGAGGCTTCTAGCCGCCTGTTTACTCATGACCAGGTACCCTTCCGCACCTGCGCACGGCATGACGCAATCAAATAAATGCAGCGGGCTGGAAACGGGTTTCGCCTGCAAATACTCGGCCAGGGAAAGTGATTTTTTCATCAAGGCCTGAGGATAGGTCAGTGCATTGCTTCTCTGGGAAACGGCAAGGCGCCCAAAATCTTCCCGCGTCGCCCCATAGGTTTCCATGTACGTTTGTGTGATCAAGGCAAAGCTGACATTCGGCCCGCCGGCACCGTAAGGTAAAGCGGCGACGCTCATATCGGTGGAAAAATCATCCAGCATTGCCGCGAACCCGTCCTCGGGGTTTGTGTCTCCCGCGATGCACGCGACAATATCGGCATCCCCCATTTGCACCGCTCGCGCCGCCTTGCGCAGTGCGGTAATGCCGCTTGCCCCGCCGGTCACCTCTTGGGACAGCCAGCGCGGTGACATACCGAAATGTTGGGTTAATGTGGCCGCGTTATCGGGGCGAACGGTAAAAGAGCTTACGGACAAGCCGTCAATATCTTGCGGACCTAATCCGCTTGCTTGTGACAACATGCCCAACGCCCGGCCAAGCCAGTAGTTCGCCCGCCTCCTGGAAAAGCGTTCATAGGGAACGCTGACGGGCGCGGCGATCACAACATCGTCGTACGGCCGGCTCATGCGGAGCGCTTCTTAAGCGTGCGCACGTCGATTGTTGAGGTTTGCTGTCTCAGGTTATCCACTAAGGCTCTCAAATCTCCCCGCTTGATCTTATTGGTGGATGTCAGTGGTAATTCGTCGACAAACGCAATATAGCCCGGTGCTTTGTAATAGGCGAGGCGGGACAGGCTGAATTCGACAATATCTTCGGCGAGCTGCTGCCTCGGGGTAGAGCTGTCATTGGTGACGATCAGGGCAAAAACTTCATCGCCGCGTACCGGGTCTGGCGTGGCCGCAACGGCAATGCCTTCGATGCTATCGAGCCGTGCAAGCGCGTTTTCCACTTCGATAGCGGCGATATTTTCGCCACTACGCCGGATGACGTTTTTCTTTCGATCGACAAATACGAATGTACCGTCTTCGTTTTCCCGCACAAGATCACCGGTGTGAAACCAGTTATTCTTCCAGGCCTCACTCGTGGCTTCAGGGTTTTTAAGATAACGGTCAAAGAAACCGAATTTGGGGTCCGGCCCTGCCCTGCGTACAAGTAGCTCGCCCGGCATACCTGCTGGTGCGGTGGTGCCATCATCCGCCAGGAGCTTCACTTCAATGTCCGGCGCAGGGGTGCCGAAACAATGCGTCCCCACATGGCGAGGATCCTGCGATGCTGCAATTACCGCCCCATTTCCAGTCTCGGTCATGGCCCAGGCTTCGATCAGGGGGAAACCATAGCGGGCTTCGAATCCTGCGTGCAGGTTGCGATCAACTCCGGCGCCAAAGCCGAAGCGCACACGATGATCTTTATCCTGTGTGCCGGGCTCTGCGCCCATGAGCATGGCTGGCATTACGCCCAGGTAGTGGACGATGCTGGCCCGTGCTTCCTTCACGCTCGCCCACCAGGAACGGGGATGAAAGCGGTCGAGAAAACTGACACAGCCGCCAACCGCCATCATGCCAAGGCTTGAACAGGCCAGTGCATTCATGTGAAACAGCGGCAGGGGAGTAATCATGCGCTCGCCGTTCTCGGTGAGGGCGCAATGCCCGCCAACATCTTTGTACCATTGTCCGCAGTTGAGAAAATAGGCATTGCTCAAAACGCAGCCCTTTGGCAGACCGGTTGTGCCCGATGTGTAGAGCAAGGCAGCTTCGCTGTTCCGGGTGATCGGGTTTGTAAGTGCTGGACTGGGCGGTGTGGGAATGGGGTCATCCGAGCCGATGACTTCGAAATTTTCAGGAGCGGCCTGGCGCAAGTCTTTTTGTCGGGACGGTAACGCAACGGCCAGAACCATTTCGGAATGGGCGATCATGTATTCAAGCTCGGCGGCACGCAGCTCCGGGTTTACAGGGACTATGGAGACGCCTAACGCGTTTAAGGCCAGCCAATGTTCGAAAAATTCCGGCCGGTTTTCCAGTAACAAACCGATACGGTGGCCCGGTCCAAATCCGGCATTTGCGTAGGCAGTTTTTCTGCTATTCGCCGCATTCTGCAAAGCTTCATAACTGATTTCCCCGGCACTGATTTCATACGCCGTCGCCGTTTCCGACAATACATTCAAGAAAGGCCGTGTTGGATACTTGCGCGCGGTCGCCGCAAATAATTGCGCGACACTCGCATATTTCAAGGGCGGTGATAAAGACGTTGTCACGGACGGACTCTAAACGAAAAGTTGAATATTGCGGTGGACAGATTCCGGATTGATGAGATTGACTCGCTTTTGGACGATCTCAAAACTATCACCCTTTGCCCTCAAGACGTGCTCAGCCCAGCCAACCAGGAAAAATTTCTCGTCCAATCGGGTCTCCGTATAATGAAACGAGGTTCTGGTTTTTACGGTCTCGTCGATTTCCAGTATTTGCGGATTTTGCAGCAAATGATGACAGCGGCTTTCGGGGCGCTGGGAAAATGTGCGTGCGCCACTCAAGCGCTCAACCCGCACTGTGAGCAGGAGCTTGTCTTCATACATCAAAGATGTGGCGAGATGCTCTTCGGTTTGCCCGAATTCGAGCGGCATCCAGTAGATGCCGTCATCGGCGTACAGTTCGAGCCAGTCCTCGAATTTGCGTTCATCAATTAACCGGGCCTCGGTATAGATAAAGTCGATAATATCTTGCTCTTTCATACTCATGAGCCGACTCCCTCATTCATATATTTGGCCCAACTGACATAGTGGTTGCGCATTTGCACCTCAGATGTACCCGGGTGAAGCCGTTCGCCGCCCAACTCGTCCTCTCTGTAATGGCGCTGCAAATTTACCCAAGGGTTTGCATCGACTTTCAGCCCTTCCTGGGCGCGTTCATACATTTCCAAATCGTCATGACCGACAATGGACGTCGGTGCGTTAATGATTCGGTTATACATGGCGGTACGCTTCAAGAAAGTATCAGGCGCGCCCACGAGCCTGAATATCCAGCTTTCAACAACGGTCTTGTCCGCCGCAACGGGCTTGAACAACCGCAAGGTCTGGATAGCGCCCTTGATCATCAAGTTGGGAAAAAAGCAGGTGTTGTGGCGGGTCTCAGCAATAATTTTCTGGGCACGGTCTTCGCCGTAGGCCTCGATCATCGCCGTAAGATATCCCTCCACATCGCTGTATTCGGAATGAATTGACCAGCTTACGCCCGTATGACCGTGGCCGTGATCCCATGTACGAATGCCCATTTTCTCAAAAGTTTCGTAGGACGACATGAACGGCAAGACTAGCTCGACCACCATGGGTTTGGGGGTGTCCTCATCTGCCGCTGCTTCCCAGATTTTCTTGACCGTTCCGGCAGAGCTTTCGTGGGCGATCATCGGGTGGCAGGTATCGGTCTGGTTATCAACCAGCATTTTCCAGTTGCAATGATGCAGATAGCGAAGCGGTGCGCCAACGATCTCCAGCTTGCCTTCGGGGGAGCGGTCAATCATGTTGTCAATACTGGACAAGGAACCGCCGAAGAAATCATCAAAACTTTCGCCGTTCTCGCTCAGGCTGGCGAAAATGAAGCCGCGATAGTTTTTTACATTCCTGATATTGCACATGCCTTCGTTGGCGCACGACTTATCAAAGCCGGTATCTTCATATCCCTTTTTGAACGGAATGCCGAGCGCGCTACCATCCGTCTTAAATGACCAGGCATGATAAGGGCACCGGAAAAACCGGCCCGTATTGCCGCTGGGGGAATTCACCAGTTGTGTGCCCTTATGGGGGCAGCGATTCAGCAGAACCTGTACCGTCGCATCATTATGGCGCACCATAATCACCGGCTGGGTGCCGATCGTCGTGGTCGTAAAATCGCCTTTTTCGGGAACCTGGCTATCATGTCCGACATATACCCATGTGCGCCGAAACACGGTTTTCATTTCCTGTTCAAACACGCCCTGACTCAAGAAGACATCACGGTGAACCTCGCTTGCGCCAGGTTTCACCAAAGCCCCTAAATCAACTCCGCTCATACATCCTCCTCATAAGTCCAGCACAAGTTTTTCGCCCTTGGCTCGCGAGACACAGATTTGCATGACATCGCCAGCGGCTTTTTCGGCATCGCTCAATACAACATCTCGATGATCGACTTCGCCGGAGATAACTCCCGTCTGACAAACGCCACAATCGCCGCGCGAGCAATCGTATACGGGGGCTTCGTCTGCGGCCTCCAGAACTTCGATAATGGTTTTTCCAACCGGCACGGTGTACGTCTTTCCTGACGAAGCCAGCTCTATTTCAAACGTTGCGTCACCGCTATGCGAGGCCGGAGACGCAAACAATTCGAAATGGATTTGCTCTCGCGCAAATCCGCAGTCCAAAGCCTGCTTCTGTACCGCCTCGATCATGCCTTTGGGACCACAAACATAAATGTGGGCTGGTTTTGGTGTGGCACGCAACACGGAGTCAATGTCCAGTGCACTAAGCTCGTCGTCATAGTGCATATGCAATTTGTCATTTATATGCGCTTGTAAGGACGGGACGAAAGCCAGGTTCGCACGGCTGCGGCCGGCATAATGCAGTACGAATTTCGCTCCGGAATTTTGCAGGTGCACCGCCATGGCCAGGATCGGTGTAATGCCGATTCCGCCCGCAAATAACAGACTAAAGGGTACATCGCCGTGCAAGGGAAAATCGTTTTTTGGCAGTGCGATGGATATTTCGTCTCCAACCTTAAGGTTGTGCATGAATTTGGAGCCGCCCGTACTATCTTGTTCAAGCAGCACACCGAGTGTGTAAGTGGCAGGACTGGCCCCGTTCAAGGGCATCGGCATGAGAGAATAAGAGCGGCTTTCACCACTGCCAATGTCAATATCAATGTGCGCGCCCGGCGCATAGTCCGGCAAGAGGCTGCCATCGCCGCGAGCAAGAGAAATCATCCTGACCTCTTGCGTGGCGAGAACCGAAGCCGTAATCCTGACTGGAATAAGTTCTGAAGGGTGCATCATTGCCCATGATTACCGTGTAATGTACTTTCTAATGTAATTTATTTGAATTTTCAACTAAATTCGCTAATACTGGCAAAAATACTCCTGAGGCGCACAGTGGTGGCGAAAGCAAACCGCGACGGGTGATGTGAGTATGGTGAGATCCGCGAGCGCGGTTTCAGCTACTGGCGGTCAAACAGGTGATCTTGCCCGCGATGGCAGATCAGATCATCGCAATACGTTAGTGGTCTAATGCACTATTGAATCGTTGCTGGCGATTGCGCGTCTATAATTTGACGGGGAAACTCCATACCTTTTTTGGAAACATCGAGAAAAATGACTGGAGTTTGAAAACCCCCACCGGTAAGCGACTTCACTGATCGTTTTGCCTTTTGGGTGCCCGCAAATGAGTTCATTTTTCGCGTGGGTCAGGCGTTTCTCTACTATGCTGGAGTGGGGTGTCAGGTTCGTGCCGTTATAAATTTCTCTCAGATAACGTTCCGATATGCCCAGCTTGGCGGCGAGTGACGCCACACTCAGGTCGCTGCTTCTTAACGAAGTTAATATCTGAGATTCTGAGGCGCGAAAAAGATGCTCTTTAGAAAAGCTTAGTGATCCGCGCCCGGTCATTTTATATACATCAGTCGCTGCCAATGCGAGCAATTCAATCAGTTTCGAATAATAAACGGTCCAATTATTATTTTGATGTTGATTCGTGCTTATAAGAGACTTCGACAACTCGAAAACCGGCTTCGAAAACGGTCCATTTTCGTTGAGGTTTATGGCTGTAAAATCCTCCGCCCACTGAAACCCGTTGATCAATAATTCAGAAGGGAAGTCCAAACAAATTTGAGAAAATTTAGCCCTGAAATCCATCGTATAGGGGCAATTGTTATTGATGAAGCAAAAATCTCCTTCGTTCAATAGCGCCTGACGACCCGATTGCTCAAATTTTGATGTGCCAGCGATTTGGAAGACGGCAATAGTTCTATGCTCAACGCTACTTTGTGCTTGTTGTCGCGTCCTGACAACCATTTGTGGTCCGGCTTCAATAAGCGCTGCTGCTCTATCTTCGCGGTGCCTTAAACGAATATCCCCTTCGAACTCGCTGCGATCATGAACTTTCGTATCCATGTGAAAAAAGATTTCGTTGACCTGGGTTCGCCACGCACTGGCTTTTTTCGCAACGCTTGTATTGCGTGTAGTAAAGGTGAGGTCTTTGGAGACTCCTGAAAGAGGCACCTCCGAAATTGTCATAACTTACCTCCGATAATGAGTATCGTCCGCAATATTGGCGACGCTATTATGTGGTAGTTCCAGTGAAATTACCATCAATAGCGCAAGAACGAGGGCTAGCAATATGTCGGTGAAAAACAAGGACAGCGTTTTAGGAGTTCGAAAAAGAGCGTTGTTAATATGCGCATCAATACTTGTAGTGGCGATCGCACAAGCGCATTCAACCGCAATGGCGCAAGAGGATTTATCGACGCAAGCGACTTCAGACAGCGTGCTGGAAGAAATAATTGTTACAGCCCGAAAGAAAGAAGAAAATTTGCAAAGAACTCCTATAGCAGTTTCTGCCTACAGTGGAGACAAACTGGATGCCGTTGGTGCTACCAACATTACCGAGATAAGTCGGTTTGCGCCCGGCCTGTCCCTTGACGCCGGTGCGCCCATTTCAGGATCGAGCGCTAGCGTAACGGCTTACATTCGCGGTGTCGGGCAAAATGACTTTAACCTTACGATCGATCCCGGGGTTGGAATATATCTTGACGGTGTTTACATCAGTCGCTCCGTAGGCGGATTACTTAGCACAGCTGATATTGAATCGATTGAAGTGCTGCGCGGCCCGCAAGGAACATTGTTTGGCAAGAATACTATTGGTGGCGCAATATCTATTACTTCCCGGGTGCCATCGGATACGTTTAACGGTTCGAGCAGGGTAGTCGTCGGTTCAGACAGTCGTCTTGATGTATCGAGTTCGGCGGACATTCCGATAACTGATAAATTGAACGTAAGACTGACAGGATCATCGACTAATCAGGACGGATATGTCGATCTTTTACAATTCGATGGTGAGGCGTTGGGCGACAGAAGCAGGGTTTTCGGTCGGGCCATCGTAGATTGGGTGATCACTGACAGCTTTGATATTCGTCTATCAGTCGATGGCACGTCGATTGACGAAAATACCGTTGTGTCGTCGTTGTTACAGGTGCAAGAAGGTGCAGTATTTCCTGTGTTCAGTAATATTTTTCTGAATGGCCCGACTTGTGCGCCGGGTGTACCGGGACGTGAGGCGAATTCAAACTGTTACACGGCCTCCTGGATAACCGGGGATCCGTTCACAACGAATCTTGGCAGCAATACACCGTCGAAGACAGATCTGTGGGGAACCTCTCTCACCGCCAACTGGGATGCCGGGGCCGTACAAATAAAGTCGATTACGGCTTATCGTGATCTAGAAAGCACGTTTGGACTGGATACAGACAATTCTCCCATAGCAATCGTGTTGTCCTTAAACGACTACACACAAGATCAATTCAGCCAGGAGTTGCAGTTATCAGGTGAGGCTCGAGATGGGCGCGTCGACTGGTTGGTGGGTCTTTTCTATCTGGAAGAAACAGGGACAGACATAAATCAAGTAATAGTATCTCCGGTACAATTTCAGAGCGGTGGTTCCGTTGACAATGAAAGCTATGCAGTCTTTACGCAAATCAACATAGATGTGACGGATAGATTGGGTGTCACTCTTGGCGGGCGTTACACGGATGAGACGAAAGCATTTACGCCGAACCAAGTTGTTGCTGCCGTACATCCGGCGGCGCAAGCACCTCTGCCTCCCGGTAGCCCGTTCCCGTTTTTCCTGACGAACCCGCAGACGACGATAATATCAGGCATACCGCAGCCTATCAGAGCAGGTGATTCCATTATTCTAAATGAAAGGGTGGAAACCGAGGTGAGTGAGTTCACGCCTTCGATATCACTGGATTTTGAACTAAATGAAAGTGTGTTCGTTTATGCGAGCTACTCCGAGGGTTTCAAAAGCGGCGGTTTTACCCAGCGTTTGTTTCCTCCGGAGGCGCCTGTCCCTGCCAACCCGACCTCTCCACCGCCGGCTCCATCGTTTGAGCCAGAGTACGTAAAGTCATTCGAATTCGGGCTCAAGACTGTGTTGTTGGAGAACCGCCTTCGGTGGAACTCCGCGTTGTTCTTTAGCGACTATACGGACCTGCAAATTATTGTCGCAGACGGGTTCGCGCCCAAAGTCAGAAATGCGGGTGCCGCCAGTCTTTGGGGAATTGAAAGCGAGTTTCAGGCGGTCGTATCCGATCGATTTAAACTCGAAGGTTCGTTAGCCTACCTGAACAGTACGTACGATGAGGTAGATCCAGCCGCTGCGCCAGTGACTCTGGAGAGCGATCTGGTTAATGCACCGGAGTGGACCGCTTCACTCGGTGCTGATATTGAAATATGGGCGGGGAGTACCGGGCGTGTTAACGGGCGTGCGGACTGGTCTTACCGTGGAGAACATTTCAAGGACGCAATTAACACGGCCGTACTGGAAGAGGGTGGATATTCCTTGTTCTCGGCGAGTTTGACCTATACGTCGGCCAGCGAAACCTGGAGTGCCACCTTGGGGGGGCGTAATTTAGGTGATGCAGAATATCTTGTCGGAGGCTATGCAGACTTGAACTTTGTTGGCGCAGCTTACGGGTCCTATGGTCGCCCTCGCGAATGGTATCTCAGCTTCACAGCGAACTATTAGGAATCAAAGGCCGTTTATCAGGCTGTATGTACAAAAATAAATCGTAAGTCAGAGAGATTTCAAAAGAGGACAAAATGACACAATTTTCTATCTGTTTTGTTGAAGCGTGGCGTCCGAAGAAGGCGTGGACGAGTTTGAGTGTAGATGATCGAAAAGCCTATGTAGATCGTCTCATGGGTTATGTGCAGTCGATTCTGGATGAAACAATAGAAGTTGTGACATGGTCGCTCGGCGATCTTGAGGTGAAGCTGTCATCGGATATGACGCATTTTGCGGTTTACAGAATTGCGTCAAACGAATCATTCGAGGCATTAAAGGGCGCCATAACTGAGTCTGGTTGGTACGAGTACTTTGATCAAGTCGAGTACGCAGGTCATCTGAACGGGCCGCCGAATATTCTGCAACAACTCGTCGATATTGAGTAGAGCGAAGTGGTCACGCAATCCCTCAGAAGGCGCGCCGCTCCTGACCTCATTTTGAAATTTGCGAAGCTTGAAGCCGGGGGGCTTTGGCGCAGGCTTTGTCAAATCTGGGGTGCAGGCCACCCCCCGGCACTCGACTTTGAAGATGTGCGTCCGCCGGATAGCGCGGCCATTGTTCGCGCAATAGAACTGTGCCGTGCGGTGTCCCCGGATTTCCTGGTAAATCACGGCTACAGAACCTATTGTTTCGCATCAGCGATCGCCAGGAAATACGCTTTAACCTTTGATCAGGAGGTCGTCTTTATCGCGTCTGTCTTGCATGATCTTGGTCTTACAAATCATGCAAAGGGGTCGGAATCTTTTGAGATCAGGGGCGCTCGCGCGGCGAAATCACACGTTCTTGAAAGTGGTATTGAGCGACCCAGGGCCGAGTTGATCCACGAAGCGATCGCTCTGCATTCAAGCGTTGGAATTGCTGACAAGGGAACGAATGAGGTTCGCCTGGTTCATTTTGGTGCTGGCGTAGACGTCATTGGCTTTCGCAGCGAGGACATCTCCAAGAAACTCAGGCGTGCCATTGTCGCCCAATACCCAAGGGTGCAATTCAAGCAAGAGTTTGTATCTTTGTTAGAGCAGGAAGTTGCCAACGACAACAGTTGCCACATTGCAGGCCACATGGCTTTGGGGTTTGCCGGTAAAATTAAAGGCGCGCCTTTTGATGAGTAGCATGATGGCAACTGCTACCAATAGCGCGTAGCCAATAATCAGGGTCTGGTTCAAGAAACATAAAGGAAGATTATGGGTTCCTCGGTAACTGAAGATACAAGTCGTGTAACAGCCAGGTCATTTCCGATGATTATCGATGGTCAGGCGCACCTGACCGAGGCGAAGTCGCCTGTTCGTAACCCCGCGACGGGTGACCTTGTTGGGTATTCTCCAATCTGTGACGCGGCGACCTTGGATGCGGCAGTGGCAGCCGCAAACGCAGCTCAAATTGCCTGGGCCTTGACGTCGGACCAAGAGCGCAAAGATGCGTGTGCCAAAATATCAGCCATTATTTCGGAACACGCGAGTGAACTTGCAGAGCTCTTAACGCGTGAGCAAGGCAAGCCGATGAAGGGTCTTGGCTCGGAGTTCGAATTGGGCGGTGCTTCGGCCTGGGCTGGATACAATAGTACGCTGGAGATGCCTGTGAAGGTTCTCAAGGACGGTGTAGATGGCCGTATTGAGCAGCATCGCACTCCGGTCGGTGTCGTTGGGTCTATAACGCCGTGGAACTGGCCTGTCTTGATCGCGATTTGGCACATTGCCCCCGCCATTCGTGCGGGAAATGCAGTTGTCATCAAGCCGTCGCCGTACACGCCACTAAGCACATTGCGTTTGGTAGAGCTTATTAACGAAGTCTTGCCAAAGGGTCTCGTGAACTCAGTGGCAGGCGATGGAGATGTTGGCGCCATGATGAGTTCGCATGATGGCATCAGTAAAATCGTGTTCACCGGATCGACTGCTACCGGCAAGAAAATCATGAAATCGTCAGCCGGAAACTTGAAGCGACTGACCCTTGAGCTTGGTGGAAATGACGCCGGCATTATCCTTGATGATTGTGATCCGGCAACGATCGCGGAAGGTGTGTTTTGGGGAGCCTTTATCAATAGTGGCCAGACATGTGCGGCACTCAAGCGTCTCTACGTGCCGGATAACCTCTATGACAGCATGTGCGCTGAATTGGTGAAGCTCGCCGAAGGCGTTCCTATGAAAAACGGGCTGGATGAAGGGTCTGCTCTTGGTCCGCTCCAGAACCAAATGCAACTCGATATCGTGTCGTCTCTTGTTGAGGACGCCAAGGCATGCGGGGCTAGAATTCTGACAGGCGGTGCGCCACTTCAAGGTCCGGGCTACTTTTATCCGGTAACGCTGGTCGCCGACATAAAGCCGGGTGCACGGCTGGTTGATGAAGAACAGTTTGGCACGGCTTTGCCAATTATTCGCTACACGGATATTGAAGAAGCGATCGCAGATGCGAACCGACTGGATGTTGGACTAGCGGCGTCCGTCTGGTCTCCTGATAAAGAACGTGCGAGGGCCGTGGCAGAGCGTATCGAGGCCGGTACGGTTTATATCAATCAACACGGTGTCCTTGACCCGAGTGTTCCGTTCGGCGGGATCAAGGGTTCAGGCATAGGTGTCGAATTCGGTATTGAAGGACTTCAAGCCAATACCGACATCAAGATATACAATTTCGCCGCAGATTAGTGTGTTTTCCGGTGACTTCCGTACGTTTATTGCGCTTTCAGCGTGTAGGGGGAACGGCTTAGGTTCTCACGCATTTTCTTCAGCGTTTTCAACATCTGACCGGTCTGGCGCTCTGAGATGCCGTCAAAAGCACGCTCATAAATACTCGCACCGACCTGCAGAGCTTCACCCAGGTATTTTCGTCCCTTCGCGGTAATGTGAACATGGACGATGCGCTTGTCCTTGGCCCACAGTTTTCTTCGGATCAATTTATCCCGCTCCATACGGTCGAGCATGCGGGTAAGTGTGGGCATCTTGATGACACTTCGCCGCGCAATGCTCGTAACCGTGCTGGGGTTGTTGTCACCCAAGATCCCAAGCACGCGCCACTGGGTTTGGTTCATGCCGATCTGGCTGAGCGCTTTCGACATTTCGTCAATATAGGTCGCGGATGTGCGGTTGAGGTTGTACAGGGGATAGTCATCAAGGACGAAATCTTCCTGTCCGGGCAACTGATCTAAGAATGTGCTCAAAGCGGTCTCCAATACATGAAAAAACAATCAGATGAATATTTAATTGAGAACGGAAATAAATTCAAGTAGTCTCGCCTAAACAATAAAATATGCAGGAGGACGTAATGAGTTCAGAACAACTACTTACCGATCTGGTAACAGCCATGGCAAGCGGTTCCGTCAAGGTCGTGGACTTAACACAGCCACTGGAACCGAAAACCCCCGTCCTGCAATTGCCACCTGAATACGTACAAAACCCGCCGTTCGAAATTCATACATTGTCGGAATACGACGAACGCGGCCCGGCCTGGTATTGGAACTGGTTCAAATGCGGTGAACATACGGGCACCCATTTTGATGCACCAGTCCATTTTGTCACAGGCAAGGATTTCGAGAACAATGCCACGGATACAATTCCGGTACAAAAGTTTATTGGTCCCGCTTGTGTATTGGATGCGGTGGCCGAAGTCGAAAAAGACCCCGATTTTCTGATCACCATTGAATTTGTAGAAAAATGGGAGCAACAGCATGGCCGCATCCCGGCGGGAGCCTGGGTTCTGTTTCGCTCCGGTTGGTCAAAACGCCTGGATCCGGAAGAATTTCTAAACTGCCACGAAGACGGCGCCCACACACCGGGCTGGCACCCGGACGTGATTCCGTTCCTGGCCGAACAGCGCGACATACTCGGCGCTGGCGTAGAAACGGTGGGCACGGACGCCGGGCAGGCGTTTGCATTCGAGCCAGCTTTTCCGTGTCATGTGTTGATGCATGGCGCCAACAAATTTGGTCTGGCCAGCTTGGCCAATCTGGATCAGTTGCCGCCAACAGGTTCAATCGTCATTGCCCCGCCTCTCAAGATCGTGCGTGGTTCCGGTTCACCCTTGCGGGTTCTGGCGCTCGTACCTTAGCGTTTGTTCGTTCAATGGAAGTACGGAGGCGTCGGTGCGACGCAGGAATGAGCCGCCTAAACCTTCGCCAATGCCTCGGCGAGCGCCGCACCTTCTTCATCTTTGAGGGCGGCAGTTTTTAACGCCTTCAATTTGTCCGCCGCATCCTCTTGTGCTTTGAAGTTCGAATAAGCGGCCATTATTGTTGCGATATTTCCCACACCGCGCTCATGGGTATCGCCATAGCCCTTGACCAGTCTTCGCAGTCCGGCCAGTTCGCAGGCAAGATCATAGTTATGGGCGGCTGCCATTTTCACATCTGCGCTCCACGCCGCAATGCGGGACGTTTCCAGAGCAAAGCGCAGACTCTTGCGCCGCTTTGCTTTGCGCGTTGCTATTAAACAGAGCAGCAAAAAACCGTGCAAGCTGGTCGTGGTGATGCGGCGGCCTTTCTTGAAGAAAATATTCAGCCACTTCATTTTCAGGACCGGTTTGCCAATGGATGCGGGCAAGATGTCACAGATTTCCTGCAGGCGCGGATGCATATATTCCGAGACATGGACAATTTGTCCCTCCGCAGCCTTCACTTCATTTCGAAAGCGATCGAATCGGCTGCCACGGATTTTTAAATCCGCCACCCGGATCGTATCTTCATAACTCATGGCCAGGGCCAGGTATCTGGCCATGTCTACGGTCAAGCGCCAATCTCTTTCCGCATTGTCCAGCGATACAAATTCGCCGAGCCGGTCCAGATAGAGGTCGGCATATTCGAGATCCTGGTAATCCACCAGCTTTTTCAGACCCTCCGTGATCATGTAATGAGCACGGGATGGAAACTCCTTTTTCATACGGGCCAGTAAAGGCGCGACGGCTGGAGACGGCGTATCTTGCTCATCCGGGTGGACTTCATCTGCTGTCTCGTTCTTTGCAAGTGCTTTGGCATAGCCCACAGCAAACCCGCGCAGGTTAGCCCGAACAGCGCGCTCGGATTTCGTGATTGTGTCTTCAAAGGCCTCGCGCTCAAACGGCAAGGCGCCAGAGCTGGCCAGTGCGCCAAACAAAAGCGAGCTGATAACCGTCCCGGCCTCTCGCGCTGCTTTATCCATATCAAAGCAAATATAATTGGCGGCGGCTTTCTCGGACAGCTCGCGAACGTTCGAAAGCTCCCGCCGCCCGTCTCCCATCTCCTGTTTTTCCACAATGGCATAGTCGCGGTGATCGGATGCAATCAGGGTCGTCTTGCCACTGACAAAGCCACGCATCAGCGCGCGACCGGATTCCATCATTTCCGAAGCGAGGACAATATCAACATCGCCCGGTATGGGGGTGAGCGCGAGAACGGGTTTTTGTTTTTGGTCGTCGGCCAGATGCGCTGGAAAAAGCTCGATATAGTATATGGTCGCGCCGGTGCGCTGGGCGACACCCGGAACGGACGTGTACTGGGCCAGATAGCCCTGGGACCGGGCCATGTTCAATATCCACCTGGAGAGCACGCCGCCACCTTGCCCACCCATGGCGATAATGGCGATGTTTATCGACTTGTCACTGGAGCGCACCGCCACCTCATGTCTTCCCAAAGCTATATTTGGCTCGTTTTGTCGTCGCCCGTTTTTGCAGTAACCCGATTACCCGGTTTCTAAACCCGGCGCGAAATTTGTCGAAAATATTCGGGTTATAAATCAAATCTGCCCGGTAAAACGACGGGCACAACACGGCGGCGTGGGTCACTTCTCCGCATACGCCGCAACCGACGCAATCGTTATTGACATGGGCAACAGGGTCTTCACGCAAGGGGTCAGGATTGTCCACAATGCTAAGGGACGGACAGCCGGACAGGCGTATGCAAGCGTGGTCACCCGTACAGGTATCGGGGTCAACGCCGAAGCGCGATCGAACAATGCGCCTGCCATCCTTGATCATCTTGTTGCGGATTGGTTTTTCCCGGCGCTCGCGATTGAGCATGCATTCACTCTGGGCGAGAATAACCTTCGGGCCTTTGTCCTTAGTGGTCAACGCTTCGGTCAGCACTTTGATCATGGCCCTTAGATCATAAGTGTTCACCGAGCGTTGCCATTTGACTCCCAGTCCTGCAATGGCCTTGGAAATAGGGTTGTTGGTGCATTTGGTCTTGTTAACAGCCCGGGAGGATAGAATGTTCTGGCCGCCTGTGGCGGCGCTATAACCGTTATCGATAATCACCAAAACATTGTCGTTCTTGTTGAACACCGCATTGCCCACGCCGCTAGTCAGACCGTTGTGCCAAAATCCACCGTCGCCCATGATCGAGATCGTGCGCTTGTCCGACTTGGCATTGAACGCACTCGCCCCCGACCAGCCAAGCCCGTAGCCCATAGTGGTATTGCCGATATTAAACGGCGGCAGTATGGAAAATAGATGGCAACCAATATCGCAACTCACGTGGATATCGCCAAGTTGGCGCTGCACCAGTTTCATAGCCGTAAATACAGGCCGCTCCGGACAGCCTGTGCAGAACCCGACCGGGCGGGGCGGGACGGTGTTGAGCAAGGATTTCTGGTCGGTTTTAGTGAGAACGGTTGCGGGCGTTTTAGCGGGTAGCTTGAAGAATTTCTGCAAACCTTCGAGCAAAACCTGTCCGGTGTATTCGCCGGCCATGGGCAATACGTCTTTACCGTAAATTCTAGCCTCGATACTCTGGCGGCGTAAAATCGTATTGATATTTTGCTCGAGATATTCCGGCTGACCTTCCTCGACCACCAGTACGGACTTCTTGTCTACACAGAAACCCGCCACCTCATCATCAATCATTGGATAGGTGACGTTCAAACAATAAATCGGAATGTCCGTATTGCCGTAAATGTCTGCAAGCCCCAGGATTTTTAGCGCCCGCATCAAGGTATTGTAAAGCCCGCCCTGCACGATAATACCCTGGCTGCCTTTGTGCCCACCCAGGAACTCATTGAGTTGCTTGTCCCGGATAAACTTTACAGCGGCCGGCCAGCGGTGCTCGATTTTCTCGACCTCGTGTGCAAAGTTGGATGGCGGCAGCACTACCCGGTCGTAGTTTCGCACCGGGTTTTCCATCGCCTGGCGCAGGGTAAAGCCGGGGCGCCTGTTGTCCTTGGCCGTAAACTGGCCGTGCACATGACAGGCGCGAATACGCAGCTCCAGCATGACCGGGGTGTTGGATGCTTCCGAAAGGTCAAACCCGTTCTCAACCATATCAACAATAGAGGTCAAGTTTGGCCGCGGGTCGAGCAGCCAGATTTGCGATTTCATTGCGAAGGCATGACTGCGCTCCTGCATGATGGAGGAGCCTTCGCCGTAGTCTTCGCCGATAATGATCAGACACCCGCCCATAACGCCGCTCGACGCCACGCTGGCCAGAGCATCCGATGCCACATTGGTGCCGACGGTGGATTTCCAGGTGACCGCACCACGAAGTGGATAGTTGACTGATGCTGCGAGCATGGCGCCGGCGGCGGCTTCAGAGGCGCTGGCTTCGAAATGAATGTCCAACTCGGACAATATCGTTTCCGCGTCTGCCAATACATCCATCAGATGGGAAATCGGTGCGCCCTGATACCCGCCGACATAGGAAATGCCTGACTGCAGCAGGGCCTTGGTCACGGCCAGAATACCTTCGCCGTGAAACGTCTCGCCCGCGCCGAGCTTCAAGTCCTGAACTTCCTTTTGAAATGATCGTTCAGCCACTTGGTTTATCCTCAGTGCGGGTTGGCTTGTTTAGACAGTTTACGTAATGTAATTGAAAAATCAATTGAAATTATTCGTAATTATGATAAGTATGTTGCAGGTGTTTTGAAACGACATGTTTCACGAAAGTCTTAAACTTCAGGCCAATCGGTTGTCAACTGGATAGCGGCAATTTTGCCAGCTACGAGAAAAACTAAACAGAGAAGATTCATGAGCTACGCATCATTCAACTGGGAAGACCCGCTTTGCCTCGCCGATAGCCTGTCCGACGAAGAGATTCTGGTCACGGACAGCGCTCGTGCCTATTGCCAGGACAAGTTGATGCCGCGTGTATTGGAGGCCAATCGCCATGAGAGGTGCGACCCGGAGATATTCGAGGAAATGGGTGCTTTGGGGTTGCTTGGTTTGACGATCGAGGGGTATGGCTGCGCCGGAATGAATAATGTTGCCTATGGTCTTGTGGCCCGCGAAGTGGAGCGGGTCGATAGCGGTTACCGCTCCATGATGAGCGTGCAGTCTTCTCTCGTTATGCATCCGATCCACGAATTCGCGAGCGAAGATGTCAAACGAAAACTTCTGCCCAGGCTGGCCAGCGGCGAAAATATTGGTTGCTTCGGCCTGACCGAACCGGATGCGGGCTCCGACCCTGCTGCAATGAAAACCCGCGCGAGAAAAGCTGACGGCGGTTACGTGTTAAACGGCACGAAAACATGGATTACCAATTCTCCGATCGCTGATGTATTCGTCGTATGGGCCAAAGACGACGCAGGTGACATTCGCGGTTTTGTGCTCGAAAAAGGCATGAAAGGCCTGTCCGCACCCAAAATCGAGGGCAAGTTCTCGCTGCGCGCCAGTATCACTGGCGAGATCGTCATGGCGGACGTCTTCGTGCCCGAAACCAATAAGTTTCCGGATGTTAAAGGCCTGAAAGGGCCGTTCTCATGCTTGAACAAAGCCCGCTACGGCATTGCATGGGGCACTCTCGGTGCAGCGGAGTTTTGCTGGCACGCGGCGCGGCAATATACGCTGGATCGCAAACAATTCGGTAGACCTCTGGCCCAGACGCAATTGATCCAGAAAAAACTGGCGGACATGCAAACCGAAATCACGCTCGGATTGCATGCAGCCTTGCAAGCAGGTCGCCTGATGGATGCAGGCAAGCTCGGCATTGAAAGCATATCTCTGATCAAACGCAACAATTGCGGCAAGGCGCTGGATATCGCCCGCAGCGCACGCGATATGCACGGCGGCAATGGTATCTCGGACGAGTTTCACGTCATTCGCCACGCCATGAATCTGGAAGCCGTCAACACCTATGAAGGCACCCACGACGTCCACGCCCTTATTTTGGGGCGTGCGATTACGGGGCTGCAGGCGTTCTTTTAGGGCCGATTGCCGTTCCGTCGGGAACTCGCCAGGCAATGCTCGCCGCGCTGGCGACAACGACACCGACAAACGAGGCTCGGGGCAGCAGCGCACATGATCGTGCTAAAGTCCGCGCGTGACTATTTCGATACCCGATTTTTCCAGGACCCATGTCGTCGTCGTCGGCGACGTGATGCTCGATCGCTATCTGTTCGGGTCTACGGGTCGCATTTCTCCGGAAGCGCCGGTGCCGGTCGTGCACGTGCAAAAAACAGATGATCGTGCTGGCGGTGCTGCCAACGTCGCCGTTAATCTCGCGAGCCTGGGAGTGACGACGCGGCTGCTTGGGGTCGTCGGCGAGGACGATGCTGCGGACTCATTGTGCGCAATCATGGCAGGGCGCGAAGTTCAATGTGATTTTCACCGCGTCGGTGATCGACCCACTATCACCAAAACACGAGTGCAGAGTCGCGGCCAGCAACTGATACGTCTCGATCAGGAGAACACTTCGGTGATGTCCGGAAACGAATTGCTTGGTCTGTTAGAGCATTCGGTCGAGGGTGCGGGTGCGGTCGTTCTGTCCGACTACGGAAAAGGCGCGTTGACGGACATCGCGCAAATGATTCAGGTTTGCAGGCGGGCGAGTGTTCCTGCTCTGGTCGATCCCAAAGGCACTGATTTCGCCAAATACCGCGGTGCATCATTGATGACACCGAATCAGAGCGAGTTCGAAGCGGTTGCCGGTGCTTGTGACAGCGATGATGAGTTGATCAGGCGAGCACGTGCAATGCTCGACGAACTGAACCTCGACGCAATTCTGGTAACGCGCAGCGAAAAAGGTATGTTGCTCGTCGAAGCGGATGAGGAGCCGGTGTTTCTGTCGACTCAGGCCCGAGAGGTGTACGACGTAACGGGTGCCGGTGATACGGTAATCGCAACACTCGCCGGGGCGCTGGCAAGCGGCCAGAATCTGGCATCGGCAGCGGCACTGGCCAACGTCGCTGCCGGTCTCGTGGTGCGCAAGATCGGTGTCGCGACGGTAACGCCGGGCGAAATCAGCGCTGCGTTGCATCAGCGCGGTCAGGGTGGCCGCGGATTGATGGGGCGGGACGAGTTGCAACTGATGGTTGCCGAATCGCGAGGGCGTGGCGAGCGTATCGTCATGACAAACGGATGCTTCGACGTATTGCACGCCGGACATGTTTCGTATCTCGAAGAGGCAAAAAGCCTGGGTGATCGCCTGATCGTCGCGGTAAACGACGACGATTCGGTACGGCGACTCAAAGGCGAGTCGCGGCCGATCAACGCACTCGATGATCGCTTGCTGGTGCTGGCGGGTCTCGCGGCCGTCGATTGGGTGGTGCCGTTTTGTGATGATACTCCGGCATCGCTTATTGCCGACGTGCTGCCGGATGTTCTCGTGAAAGGCGGCGACTACCGGCCGGAAGATATTGTCGGCGCCGAAGACGTGTTGCAAAACGGCGGTGAAGTGCGGGTTTTGGCATTTCGTGACGGACACTCGTCGAGCCGAATAATCGACCAACTCGTCGACTAGCAATTGTTACAGGGATAGAGCACTGTGCGCGTCCTCTATAACTTACTGACTTATCTGCTGCTGATTCCGTTCGCCGTTTACTGGTTGGTTCGCGGTATCGGT
The DNA here is from genome assembly GCA_964654975.1 of uncultured Woeseiaceae bacterium. GTDB lineage: Bacteria > Pseudomonadota > Gammaproteobacteria > Steroidobacterales > Woeseiaceae > UBA1847. The sequence continues at coordinate 34,871 of CAZZKW010000021.1, read as the reverse complement.
AATCGAGTGTATCTGGATCGTTTGCCGCAACGCTTTGGTTTCGGGTTCCCAAAACTCAACAACTGTATCTGGGTGCATGCCGTTTCGGTCGGCGAGGTGCAGGCGGCGGCACCGCTTATTCGGTCGTTGATCAATCGTTATCCCGGCGTGAAACTGGTCGTCACAACGGTAACACCGACCGGTGCTGCGCGGGTCGCTGCGCTATTTGGCGATGAAGTCTGGCACAGCTATATTCCGTTCGAGTTTCCGCATGCCATCAACAACTTCTTCAGGTCGGTTCGGCCGCGTGCTGCGATGATTATGGAAACGGAAATATGGCCCAACCTGTACCGCGGTTGCGGTGTTCGGAAAATCCCGCTTATTCTGGTCAGTGCGCGGATTTCTCCTCGTTCCGTGCCGGGGTATCGTAAGTTATTGCCACTCATACGTGAGACCTTGTCGCACGGCATAGTGATCGCGGCGCAAAGCCAGGCCGACGCGGATCGCTTCCTCGAGCTGGGCTCCAATCCGGCGCGTACCTGGGTTACCGGTAACATCAAATTTGACGTGAAACTGGACACAGGCATTGCCAGCCAGGGTAAGGAGTTACGAGGTGCGTTATTCGGCGAGCGTCCGGTCTGGATAGCGGCGAGTACCCACGATGGTGAAGAGCAGCAGATACTTGATGCGCATCGAAGCTTGCTCGACACTCACCCGGAATTGCTGCTGGTGTTAGTGCCTCGGCATCCCGAACGATTCAAATCTGTGCGCGATCTCATCGAAAAGCAGGCGTTTAAGCTCGTTTGCAGAACGATGACGCAACCTTGTCAGCCAGCGACCGAAGTTTTTCTGCTGGATTCAATGGGAGAGGTTCCACTGTTCTATGCAGCCAGTGATATCGCGTTCGTCGGCGGCAGCCTGGTTCCGACAGGCGGTCACAACCTGCTTGAACCGGCCGCGCTGGGTTTGCCGATCATCAGCGGACCACACTTGTTTAACGCTCAGGAAATCGCGCAGAAACTCATCGAGGCGGGCGCGTGCCGAGTGGTGGCTGAGGCCACCGAATTGGCGGCGGTCGTAGCGCAGCTCCTGGATAACCCGTCTGAGGCCGAGCAAATGGGCGCGCACGGAATGACAGTGCTGAAAGAAAACCGCGGGGCGCTGGAGCGGTTGCTGGTCTTGCTCGGGCCGCTGCTTGACGAAGGAATGCCCGGCTAAGAATTTTCCGCGGCGGTTGCCTGAACATCTTCCGGGCTCGGGCGATTTTTCAACCATTGATCGATCTGCTCAAGGTCTTGCACCTGCAAGGTGCCCGCTGCCTGTTTCAAGCGCAATGCGTTCATGATGTAGTCGTAGCGGCTTTGATAATAATTCGTAATCGCGGCATACAGTGCGAATTGTGAATTCAGAACCTCGACTATCGTTCGTGTACCGACCTCGTAGCCTGCCTGCGTTGCCTCCAGCGCTGTGCGGCTGGACGCAACGGCCTGTTTGAGCGCGCGCACACGACTGATCTCGGAAAGCACCCCGAGATAGGCGTCACGCGCCTGTCGTTCGGTTTCTCGTGTCACGCGGTGCAGTTGTTCACGAGTGGCACGATGCAGGTAAATGGCCTCTCTCACGCGCGACGAGGTAGCGCCGCCACTGAACAGTGGTACGGATAGCTGAACCAGAACGCGGTCTTGTGTCGTCGTATCGTCGAAGGAGCTCGGGAAACCGTTTGCTATGGCATCACCTTTCGACTTGTTTTCTCCGGTACTGACGACCAGGTCAATGCTTGGATACCGGCCGTTGCGGCGAAACGATATTTCGTCGCGCGCCAAACGTTCATCGAGCCTGCTGGCGACAAGATTGAGATTCTGCGCGAGCGACAGGTCAACCCAGCTTGTGGCGTTATTCGGCTCCGGGTCCAACAACGGAAAGTCGTCGTCGGGCGCATCGAGTGCGGAAACGTACTCACCGGTTATTTCGCGAAGAAACTCCCGCGCGGTTGCGAGCGAGCGTTTTGCGCCGATGGCATTGGCGACGGACTGATCAAAGGCCGCCTGGGACTCCTGTACGTCGGTGATAGCAATAAGACCGACCTCAAAGCGTTGCTTGGCCTGGTCCAATTGCCGCGCGATCGCTGCGCGATCCGCGTTGATTGAAGTCAGGCGATCTTCGGCCGCCAATACATCGAAATATCGCTGCGCAACCCGGACGATGAGATCCTGCTGTGCGGCTTCACGGACTGCCTCCGCTTTCGCGACGGTTTTGTCCGCGCGCTTGAGATTCACGATTTGATCCCAGCGGAACAACGTCTGTCGTAAACTGACTCCCCAGTTTGTAGAGGTGCTGTTCTGATTGAAGGGAACGGTTAGGTTGTTGATAATCGAGAAGCTCGTGCCCGCTACGTCCGTTTCGCTCCAATCGCCTGTCGCGGTAATTTGCGGTAGCAGTACGCCCCGAGCCAGTGGTTTGGCTTCGAGGGCCGCCAGCCGTCTGGCTTCTGCTTCGTGAATCCGTGGATCACCCTGTAGCGCCCGTTGGTAAATCTCGAGCAACGAAGCTGCCTGGGCGGGGCCTGACACCGAAAAAGCACCGAGAACCAACAGTAAAATATTGATTTTATTAATTTTTTTCATCATTCCTCGTTCCGAAGTTGAGCTGTTATCCGGCTTTAGGTGTTATAGTAGACTATATCACTAAACCAGTCGGAATACTTGCTACTGCATTTAGATGCGGCAAACTCATAACTGGTTTCGCCCACTGCATTCTTTTCGCCTCAAAAGGAAAACTGCGGCGGCACGGTGCCGTTGATGAGTGGCAGCAAGTCGGTTTCAAACAGCGTTTCACTGCACCAATCGTCCTTGTCCGCGCGTGTCACCCGCGTTGCAGACATCGCAGGTGCGTTGCCGACCACGACAAACAACCGGCCGCCCGGGTTCAGTGCTGCGATCCAACGTTCGTCGAAGCTTGGGACCGAAGCGGTGATCGCGATAGCATCGAAGCCTCCCTCGGGGAGCTCCTGCGTTGCGTCCATCTGCAGTAGTTCGACGTTTTCGATGTCGCACTTCTGCAGCGATTGCGTGGCGGAGCTTAGAAAATCATCGTAGATATCGATGCTCGTCACGTGCTTTGCCAGGTACGCGAGGCAGGCCGTCAGAAATCCGCTGCCGGTGCCGATCTCCAGGACGGAGTCGCTTACGGACAGTCCGAGGGCCTGTAACACATGGCCTTCGATAGTTGGCGTCATCATGAACTGCCCGTGGCCGAGCGGAATTTCCGTATCCGCAAATGCCAAAGCTCGATATTTGTCGCCGACGAAGCACTCGCGCGGCACTTCGCCGAGGCTTGAGAGCACGGTGTCGTCGAGAACGTCCCAGGCTCGGACCTGTTGCTTGATCATTTGTTGGCGAGCGAAATCCGTATTCATGCTTGTATTACCTATAAATCACTGAAATTAAAAAGGAATATGAGAATACACTCACATTATTGCATGCTGGCTCGCACAATCAAGGGCGAGCTGTTGCAGAATTATGGTGAATCGCCTCAGCGGCGTCACGTTGCTGGGATATGCTTACTGATGCTTGATTTATGTAAGCTTCTTTGTCCTGACCTCGCCGCACTCGGCGAGCCGTGTTGAGCCTAATAATAACAAATGAACATCACTAACTCGGCCGAATCTGGCATCTGAATGTCGACTTTAGTCATCATAGCCTTACTGGCATCGTTGGTTGCAATCGCCGTCGCGGCGATCGTGTGGTTGCTGTTATCGCGCAGCAATCTGGCGCGTCGTGTGCGGCGTCTTAATAAAGAAATGCTTGAGGCCTCCCGGGATGCGTCAGTGGGTCATCGTCTGACGATACCGAATGATCCGTCGACTGCGCAGATCGCACACACGGTCAATCGCCTGTTTGATGCCTTGGGCGAACGTGACGAAAAGATCCAGGGTCGTGACCGGCTTTTTAAGGACCTCGCTAGCACGCTGCCCGAAATTGTCATCATTCATGACGAGAGAATTCTGTTGTCCAATGAGTCGGCCGCAAATTTGGTCGGTCTCGAACCCGCACAACTCGTTGGCAGAGAAATCGCGGATATTGTCAAGCCGGCGTACCGAGCGTTGTTCAAGAAAACCGTCGCAAAACGGCTGGCTGGCGAAAACGCGCCGCGACGCATTGAGATCCAGTTGATCAATGGCAATCAAACCGGATTGTGGGTGGAGGCGCAAAGTTCGAATATTGAATACCACGGACGGCTGGCGATCCTGACCGTGGCCCGTGATATCAGTCATCGGAAAAGCCTTGAAGTTTCCTTGTCGCGCAGCAAGCGACAGGCGCAATACACACTCGAGTCGATCTCCGAGGGTGTCATTACGACCGATAACGACGGTCGTATCGACTACATGAACCTCGCCGCAGAAACGTTGATCGGTGCTAGTCGGGACGATGCTGCCGGACATCGTGTTGGCGAACTGTTCACCCTAGTTGACGATGCGGACCGTCACCCGCTCGGAGACCCTGTTGATCGCTGTTTGTCGATGCGCCGTCGCGTGAACATGGGGCGTCGTGCGGTGATGGTATGTGCGGACGGTGAACATGAACATTCGGTGGAAATAACGGCGTCGCCGGTGAAGGGGCCGGGTAACAGCATCTCCGGCACGGTTGTGGTGTTCCATGACGTTAGCGAGGCGCGTGGCCTGACACGAACAATGTCGTATCAGGCAACTCACGATCCCTTGACAGGTCTCGTGAATCGTCGCGAGTTTGAACGGCGACTGGATGAGGCGATGGATTCCGCGCATGCCGAAGAGGCAGTACACATGTTGTTCTACATGGACCTCGATCGCTTCAAGGCGGTAAATGACAGCTGCGGGCATCTGGCTGGCGACAACATGCTTCGTGAAGTTGCTGCGTTGATAAAGATCGAGGTCCGCGACTCCGATTTTGTCGGTCGACTCGGTGGCGACGAATTCGGTGCGTTGCTGATCGGTTGTCCCATCGAAAAAGCCCGCCAGATTGCATCGGATATCTGCAACGCGGTGGCGAATTATCGCTTTGTCTGGAAAGACAGAATATTCAACATTGGCGTGTCGATAGGCCTGGTCGAAATCAGCCATGCCAGCGGCACCTTGCAGGACATCATGAGCGCGGCCGATTCTGCGTGCTACATGGCCAAACAGCAGGGGCGGGGGCAGGTGCATGTCTACTCCGCCCGCGATGAGGCGATCGCCAGGGAGCGTGGCGATATTCAGTGGCTGCGAGAGTTACAGACGGCTCTGCATGAGGATGGTTTTGAACTCGCTGTGCAGCCGATCATTGCAATGAGCGGCAAAGGTGATTCCGGACCGTCGCTGGAAATTCTGATTCGACTCACCGATAGCCGCGGTCAAAATACGGGATCTGCTGAGTTCCTGCGTCCGGCGGAACGCTATCAGATGATGCCGCAGATTGATCGCTGGGTGATTAATGCGACGCTTGCGGCGATTTCAAGCGGCGAAATCAAGTTGTCCGCGCATCGAAGTTGCGCGATCAATCTGTCGGGCCAAACGCTCGGCGATGAGACGTTTCTCGGATTTGTTGTCGATTCTCTGGACCGTACAGGCGTTGCCCCGTCTGCAATCTGTTTCGAGGTTACGGAGGCAGCGATTCTTGCGAACGTGCAGCATGCGCAACGCTTCATTGAGGTGTTGCACGGTATCGGTTGTGAGTTTTCGCTGGATGACTTCGGTAGCGGGCTGGGCTCGTTTTCGAGCCTCAAGCATCTGCCAGTCGACTATTTGAAGATCGATGGTGCCTACACACGCAACCTGAAAACGGATCTCGTCAATCAGGAAATGGTCTCTGCGATGATCAAGTTGGCGAGAACCATGCAGTTTCGTATTGTGGCGGAACAAGTCGAGCATCAAGAGGACTTCGATTGGCTACGCGACATCGGTGTTGATTTCGTGCAGGGCTATTTTATTGAGGCGCCATCGAAGTTAGGTACGCCGTCAAGCGGTGGAACGTATCGCGTTTTGAACCCGTAGCGGTAGTGCAATACTTACACCGTGTTCTGGGGCAAGCGCAGCCTTACACTATGCGGTAATCAGCAAAACCCGCTCGTCTTCGCCTTATTTCAGCAGATTAATCCGCCAGGCGTGCAAACGGAGCACTTTTGCGCAGGAAGTAACGTATCGGACTGAACGGATGCACCCCTGTATACTATTGGCCCAATTCACGAGATAAAAAAAGAAAGTGATCACCGTTAATGCCGATATAGGCAGCAGTATTGAGCAAAACCATTACGCACTCGCTCCTTCGCATGATTTCTCGTTTTCACCAGATTTGAATAACTCTGGTGAGGCCTTCAGGCGGGATTGGGCGCATCTCGAGCCAGATCCCTACATGGCCGATGGCGGAAGTTACCGATCGAGGCGATACGGGCTGTACCGGCTGTCTGCTACGACCGGTCAGTTGGGCCACATTCCCGGCGCGTCTTTCTATCAAAGCATCCAAATCAACCCTCTCAACGGCGGCGAGCAAAGGCACTTCGCAGCGCTGGGTGCCGATACGGTCGACAATCCGTTTCTGCTCGAACTGATACTGTTTGACTTGGCTCAGCTGACGTCCAACAAACACATCGCGGACGACTGGCTAATCGGTGTTCATCAAATCCGGATAATCGCGATGCCCGGAGTGCCGGGTAATCCCACGCCCGAGGGTATCCACCGTGATGACGAATACTATACTTCGCAACATCTAATTTCTCGCCACAACATTGGCGGTGGTATCAATTACTTTTACGGCAATGGTCGGGAGCCGACGGATATTCCGCAAGCCGTTTGGACGCAGAAGTCCTACTTCGATTCATATTATTTTGATCGTTCGCTGTGGCACAGCGTTTCGCCGATTGTCTCAAGCGAGCGCGATGGCGGTGGGCACAGAGATGTCCTGCTCATTGATTTCGTAAAACCATCTTAGTCCACGGGCAGGTATCGAGATGGCACTTTATGCTCGTCTGGACAGGGCTGCGGTAGAGGGTCTTGCTCGTCGGTTTGGAATTGGTGACATTACAGTTTTCTCTGTCATGGACGGCGGAAGCGAGAACACCAACTATTGCCTTGAGACGAGCTCGGGAAAGTACGTTCTGACGCTTTGCGATCAAAAGTCGTTAAAACACGCGACTAACCTCGCAAGTCTATTGGTCCATTTGGCCGATCACGGTATTCGTACTTCGAGAGTTGTCGTGCCACCCGAAGAGCCTATCGTAATACTGCACGATCAAAAACCTGTCATGTTGAAGCATCACGTTGACGGAAGCATAGTCGCCAACTTAACCGGGGATCTGTTGGTTCAGTTGGGCGAGGAAATGGCCCGGCTGCATGAGATTTCCGCGCCTTCTTACTTGCCCAGATCCTTTCCTTATGGTCGTAGCTCTTTCCCCGAAGTATTAAATTCGAATCTTGATCATGCTTATATCGACTGGTTATCGGAGAAGAAAAGCTATTTGCAAGAACAGATTCCTCAGAATTTATCAAAGACACTTATTCACGGTGACGTCTTCTTCGACAACCTGATTGTTCAGGACGAGCGGCTCATGGCGATTATTGATTTCGAAGAAGCCTGCCATTACTACCGCAGTTTCGATCTTGGAATGGTAATCGTCGGTGCTTGTCGAAATCGACAAGGTATCTCTTTCCCAAAAGTGAGGCAATTTCTCAGCGGTTATCAGAACGAATTGACTCTTGAGTCAGTCGAACGAGAATCTTTGAAGGCCTTCGCGGTATATGCTGCTGTAGCAACGTCGTTTTGGCGATTCAGGCAATATCATATGCTAAGACCGGAGCCGCAGCTCTATAACAAGCACGTCGAAATGCAAACTCTTGCCGATACCATTTCCGAGTACTCAGACTTGAGTTTCACGGAGTTGTTCGGCTAGATCGTTCCCTTTGATGTCGTTCTGCACGAGCGTCGCAATCATTTCGAGGCCGTTCTTCACCGTACCGTACCAACAGCGACTTTTCGGTTGCGACCAATGCCGCTACTACAGTAGCGGCACCATCAGCAGTGCGACGATGTTGATGATCTTGATCAACGGGTTAATCGCGGGACCTGCCGTATCCTTGTACGGATCACCGACGGTGTCACCCGTGACAGCTGCTTTGTGAGCGTCAGAACCCTTGCCGCCGCAATGCCCATCTTCAATGTATTTCTTGGCGTTATCCCAGGCGCCGCCACCGGCGGTCATCGAGATCGCGAGGAACAGACCGGTGATGATGGTACCGAGCAGTAGCCCGCCGAGCGCCTTGGGGCCAAGCAACAAGCCAACAGCCAGCGGCACCAGAATCGGCAGCAAGGAGGGCACGATCATTTCCTTGATCGCCGACTTGGTCAAAATATCGACCGCACGACTGTAATCGGGTTTGCCGGTTCCTTCCATGATGCCTTTGATCTCGCGAAACTGGCGACGTACTTCCTGCACGACAGAAGCGGCTGCACGGCCAACGGCTTCCATCGCCATTGCGCCAAACAGGAAGGGCACCATGCCACCGAGGAACAGGCCAATAATGACCATGTGATCGTCGAGATGGAATGTGGCATCAATACCGGCTGCTTCCAATGCATTCGTGTAGTCGGCAAACAACACCAGTGCTGCGAGACCGGCGGAGCCAATGGCGTAGCCTTTGGTCACGGCTTTGGTGGTGTTGCCAACGGCGTCGAGTTGATCCGTGATCTTGCGAACTTCCGGTGGCAACTCTGCCATTTCTGCAATACCGCCAGCGTTGTCGGTGATCGGACCGAAGGCATCCAGCGCAACGACAACACCCGTCATCGATAACATGGCGGTTGCCGCGATAGCGATGTTGTACAGGCCGCCCAGTTCAGCGTCGGCAGGTGCCAGCGCAAACGCACCCCAGATGCTGGCACAAACAGCGAGCACAGGTAAGGCTGTCGCCTTCATCGAAATACCGAGGCCCGCAATGATGTTGGTGGCATCGCCGGTAAGCGATGCCTCGGCGATTGTTTTCACCGGTGCGTACTCGGTGCTGGTGTAGTACTCGGTGATGACAACCAACGCTGCCGTCAGAGCCAGACCGATCAGCGCCGAGTAGAAAACGCCTGTTGCCGTATCGGCGTCCGCGATCATCGCGTTGGTGATGAAGTAAAAGGCGATACCCGCGAGAACGCCGGCAACGGCCATGCCTTTGTACAAAGCGCCCATCACCTTACCGCCATCGGAGGTCTTGACAAAAAAAGTACCGATGATCGAGGCGACGATGGATACCGCGCCGAGAACCAGGGGATACACAATCGCGGAAGCGCCGTAACTCGTGTTGATAGCGATCAGTCCGCCCAACAACATCGTAGCAATGATGGTCACCGCGTAGGTCTCGAACAAATCGGCCGCCATTCCCGCACAGTCACCGACGTTGTCGCCGACGTTGTCTGCGATGACACCCGGGTTGCGCGGATCGTCTTCCGGAATTCCGGCTTCGAGTTTGCCGACGAGATCGGCGCCGACGTCGGCGCCCTTGGTGAAGATGCCGCCACCGAGTCGGGCAAAGATCGAAATCAGCGAACCACCAAAGGCCAGGCCGATCAGTGCGTGGACTGCGTGCTCGCTTGTATAACCCATCTTCAACAAGATCAGGTAGTAGCCGGCGACGCCGATCAGGCCCAGTCCGACAACCAGCATGCCGGTGATGGCACCGCCCCGAAATGCGACATCAAGCGCCTGGTTGACACCTTTTGTTGCCGCCTCGGCAGTACGCACATTCGCGCGCACGGAAACGTACATACCGATGTAACCGGCCAACGCGGACAGAATAGCGCCGATCGCAAAGCCAATGGCAGTCGCCCAGCCGATGGCCGGCGTAAGACCGAGGGCGAAGAACATTACGACACCCACGCCACCAATCGTTAAGTATTGACGATTCATGTAGGCGTTCGCGCCTTCCTGGATAGCAGCAGCGATTTCCTGCATGCGGCTGTTGCCTGCGGGCTGCTTGAGAATCCACTGTGTCGAAATGAGTCCGAACAGTATTGCGAGCGCGCCCGCGCCGATCGAGAGCCAAAGGGCCATCTCGTTAGTCATCAGATTGTCTCCTGACTGAGTGCTGAAAAATCAAACGCCCCGCCGTAGCCGGCAAAAAAACAGGCGCGAGGAGGGAAGCATTTCGTTGTTGTTATTTATGTTTGCTGCGAGCGTTCCCGGGTTCCCCAAAAACACCCCCGACCCGCAGCAGGCGGCGCATCATACCACAAATTTTGTGCCGATCCGCAGCTTGACGGGCTTGTTCTTTAGCCGGGCGACCTTCGGTAAGCCGTTGATATATGGAGGATAATTCTCGCCTTTGATCAGCGGTTCCAGGTAGCGGCGAGCAGCTTCGGTGATGCCGAAGCCGTCTTTACTGATGTAGCGACGCGGCAGCATTTTTTCCTTGTTGGCAATCCGTCCCAACGCTGCCGATTCGATTTTCCACCGGTACGGTTTGTCCGACACGCGCTTGATAACCGGCATCACGGCGGTCTTGCCTTCAAGGGCATAGCGTACTGCGGCCTTGCCGACCGCGTAGGCTTGTTTGACGTCCACGTCCGAGGCGATATGGCGGGCGGAACGCTGCAGGTAGTCGGCGATCGCGTAATGAAACTTGTAGCCAAGGTTTTCGCGGACCATATTGGCAACAACCGGTGCGACGCCGCCGAGCTGTGCATGGCCGAACGCATCGCGAGTGCCGACTTCTGCCAGAAACCTGCCGTTCGCGTAACGGGCACCCTCGCTGACAACAATGACGCAGTAATCGTATCGGTCCACACATTCCCGAACACGCTTTAGGAAATCACGTTTCCGGAATGGAATCTCCGGGAACAGGATGATGTGCGGCGCCTCATGCGCTTCCCGGCCGGCCAGGCCGCCGGCGGCGGCAATCCATCCGGCGTGACGCCCCATGACTTCCAGAATGAACACTTTGGTTGAGGTCTTGGCCATCGATAGCACGTCCATCGCGGCTTCCTGCGTGGAAACGGCAATGTATTTCGCAACTGAGCCAAAGCCGGGGCAGTTGTCGGTAACGGGCAAGTCGTTGTCCACCGTCTTCGGTACACCCAGGCAGGTCACCGGATAGCCCAGTGTTCGGGATATCTGCGAGACTTTGTGGGCGGTGTCCATCGAATCGTTGCCACCGTTGTAAAAAAAGTAGCCAATATCGTGCGCCTTGAATACCTGAATCAGCCGCTCGTATTCGGCGCGGTTTTCCTCAATTCCTTTCAATTTGTATCGAGCGGAACCGAACGCGCCACCGGGCGTATACATCAATGCTGCGATTGCTGATGCGCTTTCCTTATTCGTGTCGATCATGTCTTCGGTCAGGGCACCGATAATGCCGTTACGACCAGCGTAGACATTGGCGATCTTGTTCGGGTGTTTGCGCGCCGTCTCGATGACGCCGCAAGCGCTTGCATTAATCACCGCTGTTACACCGCCGGACTGCGCGTAAAAGGCATTCCTTGCTGACATATACTGGCCCCCCTGATGCTTTGCTCGAAGGCGACAGAGCATACCTTGCATTGACGTTAATGTCCTTTCTCGGTAGCGTACCTCGCTGGCCGTTGAGCAGGCTAAAACCGACCGAACTTAAGAGAGTTAAAGAGATGCGTATCGTATTGTTAGGGGCGCCAGGATCCGGCAAGGGCACCCAGGCCAAGAAACTGATGGCACAAAAACATATTCCACAGGTTTCGACCGGTGACATGTTGCGAGAGGCAGTTGCTGCCGGAACCCGCTTCGGACTCAAGGCGAAGTCCGTAATGGATGCCGGCAATCTTGTCCCGGACGAGCTCGTTCTCGGAATTATCAGCGAGCGTTTGGTGCAGCCTGACGCGGAGAATGGTTTCATACTGGATGGCTTCCCTCGCACCACGCAGCAGGCGAACGATCTTGAGGATTTGCTGGACGAACTGGGCGCGCCGCTGGATAACGCTGTGCTCATGGATGTCGACTTTGACATTCTGATGAAGCGTCTGACGGGTCGGCGCACCTGTTCGTTGACGGGCAAGCTATTAAACGTCTATTTTTCTTCGCGCGATGAGCTGGATGAATGCACGCGCGCCGGAGGCGAGTTGCTGCATCGCGAAGATGACACCGAGGAAACCATCGGCAATCGACTGAATGTATACCGCGAGAACACCGAGCCGCTGATCGACTTCTACAAGAGTCGCGGCAAACTCCTCACTATCGATGCAGTGGGTACAATCGATGAAGTCTACGAACGATTGTTGGCGGCGTTACCGGGCCCGGAATAAATCAGAGCATTGACGACAACTGTTTGCCGATCAAATCTCTGCGCCAGCCCTGAAAGACTCTTGAGTCCGGTTTTCGCGAAATAATCACGGCTGACAATTCACGTTTCGATGCTACGGTTTCAGCCGCAAGCTCGAGATCCTTGGCGCACTCGGCCACGATGGACTGCATCTCCTTTAGCAGTGCTTTTTGCGACTCGTCCGGCGGCTGCGGTGGTTGGTAGCCGTTTTGTTCGTCGTGCGAAGATTGCACGATTTCTACTAGGTGTTTTCCGGAGCGACTGACGAGTTTCGGAGGCACACCGGCTACTTCCTGCAACTGCTGCTCAGAAGACGGCAAGTTATAGGCGATGTCGAGTAAAGCCTTATCGCGCAGTATCCACTGTCGCGGACGGTTGCGACGAATGGCCTCTTCCTCGCGCCACGCGGCCAGACGCACCGCGGCGGTTCGCCTGTGGCCGCGAAAATTACGCGCGCCCTTGAGACGGTCGATGGCCTGGTCGCCTGACAGGTCATACAAGGCCGGATCGAGCAGCAACCGGGAATCCTGCCGTGCCCACTCCAGTCGGCCTTTTTGCTGCAGTTGCTCGGACAAAATATCGGCCGCCGGTAAAAGATGCTCGACATCTTCGGCGGCGTAGTCCAGCAACGCGTCCAACAACGGGCGGCGGGTCCAGTCCGCGCGCGTGTGCGATTTGGCCATTTCGACATCGAACAGTTCTTTGACCAGGCCGGCATAGCCCATTTGCGCTGGCATGCCGAGCAAAGCGGCCGCGATCTGCGTATCGAAAATCTCGCTCGGCATTGAGCCTGTCGTTTGATAAACGACCTCGATATCCTGTCGCGCGGAATGCACCACCCAGCTGCCTGCCAGCAGCTGTTCCCAGAATTGCTGCTGTTCGCTGTCGGCGAGTGGGTCGACGCAGTAAATATCGTCCGGCGTTGAAATCTGGATCAGACAAAGCTGCGCGAAATAGGTTTTTTCACGCATGAATTCTGTGTCAACGCCGAGCTGGGCGTGTCCGGTCAGTCTGTTCTTTATGGTGTCGGGCTGATCGACAAGCAGGTAATCGGGCATTCGGGGAGGTTAACATGCGATGATCGGTGGCGTGTTATCTCTGATTCGAACGCTGGTCGCAATCATCCTGTTGAGGAAAGGCCCTGAGGCTTTGCCGCGGGCGCCGGTTGTCTTTGTAATTTCGGCCGGTCTGTGGCTGCTTGCCAGTATTACCGCGCTCGTTCTGGTTGAGAACTATACCGGCAACACGTTCATTCTGGGCGCGGTTATCGGCACTGTCGGTTTTATCATTTATGCCTTGTTGATTAACGCGGCTGGCAAGGGCGAGCGCCTGTTGCAGGCGCTCAGTGCGATTATCGGCTGCGGCGCGATACTCAGTTTTGCAATTCTGATTTGTGAGGCGCTGTTGCCCTATGTGCTTGGCAAGGAGCATGTGCAGGCGATCATTACGCTGATCTGGCTATGGTCGGTGCCGATAGAGGGGCATATCGTCGCTCGTGCCATCGATCGACTCTGGTATGTCGGTTTTGTTGCTGCCTCGACTGTTTTCGTTGTGCAGTTATTTCTGCTGGCATCGCTCGGTCCCAGCATCGATCCGCGGCCCGCGCCGCCGTCGGAGCAGGCGGTGACAGGGCTGAGTTGAGAAAGTATGCACGTACACATCCTGGGAATTTGCGGAACGTTTATGGGTGGGGTCGCAGCGTTGGCACGAGCCGCCGGCCACAAAGTGACGGGCTGCGATCGCAACGTGTACCCACCCATGAGTACGCAGCTAAGAGCACTCGGAATAGACGTTCACGAGGGTGTCGACGCAGAGCAACTCAGCGACAACCCGGATTGTATCGTTGTAGGAAACGTTATGAGTCGTGGCGTCGACGTTGTAGAGGCGATGTTGAACAGCGAACGTCGTTATACGTCCGGGCCTCAGTGGCTTGCTGAAAACGTTCTGCACGACCGCCACGTTATCGCGATTGCCGGTACCCACGGCAAAACGACAACGGCGAGTATGCTGGCGTGGATCTTGGAGGATGCGGGGCTTACGCCGGGGTTTCTGATCGGCGGCATACCGTCCAACTTCGGCACATCAGCACGTCTTGGCGAATCCCGGTTTTTCGTTGTCGAGGCAGACGAGTACGACACTGCTTTTTTCGATAAGCGAGCGAAGTTCGTTCACTACCGCCCGCGCACACTTGTGCTCAATAACCTGGAGTTCGATCATGCCGACATCTACAAAGACCTGGAGGCTATTCAGTGGCAATTTCATCAATTGTTACGGACGGTACCGGGCGACGGGCAGATTATCCGCAACGGCGGCGATGAAAACCTCGGCAAGCTGATCGATGCGGGTTGCTGGACTCCGGTGCAGACTTTTGGCACTGAAAAGGCCGCCGACTGGGCCGCCAGATTCGGCGACAAGCTTGAGCGACAGATCGTACTGCGCGGCCCCTCCGGCAACGAGGCGGAAACGCATTGGTGCATGGGCGGGGTTCACAATCTTGAGAACGCGCTGGCGGCGGTTGCCGCGGCCGTTTCGGTTGGCGTGTCGTTCGAGCTTGCCGTCGATGCCCTGTCGCGGTTCGAGGGTGTTAAGCGGCGTATGGAACGCACGGCGACGGTCGCCGATATTGGCATCCACGACGATTTCGCGCACCATCCGACCGCGATTCAAAAGACCATTGCATCGATGCGCCGCCGCTATCCGGGACAGCGGATTGTGGTCGCCATTGAACCGCGTTCGAACACGATGAAACTCGGCGTGCACAACGAAACGCTTGCCGCCTCTCTCGAAGACGCCGACCTGATCTGGATGTACCGCTCCGATGACATGGGCGAGGATTTTGATCGTTCGCTGGAGTCACTGGGCAGAAAGTTGAGCGTGCACAATGACTACGATCAGCTGGTGAATGCAATGTCTGTGAAAGTGCTGGCCGGTGACCAGATAGTCTTCATGAGCAACGGCGGTTTTGGCGCGGCTCGGCAAACGCTAACGGCGTTGCTGCAGAGGACGCGCGGAGTGGCCGAAGCACCCTAGTCCGGATGGAGTAGTCCGGATGGAGTGTTGCCGGTCTCAGAGTGTGGCAAATACCTTGGCGGCGGCAGCAACGGTCGCGTCAATTTCGGCATCGCCGTGAGCCGACGAAACAAAGCCCGCCTCGTAGGCCGATGGCGCGAGGTACACGCCGGCATCCAGCATGCCGTGGAAAAACTTTCTAAAACGATCGACATCGGCAGCGGCCACCTGATCAAAGCTGCGAACCGATTCTGCCGCGGTAAAGACCAGGCCGAACATGCCGCCTTCGTATTCCGTTGCCATCGGGATACCGGCATCGTCAGCTGCGCCCTGCAGCCCTTCTATCAGGCGTGCGGTTTTGTTCCTCAGCGATTCGTAGAATCCCGGCACTTCGATTTGCTGCAGTGTCGCCAGACCGGCAGCCATCGCGAGCGGGTTTCCCGATAGCGTTCCGGCCTGATAAACCGGTCCGTCGGGCGCCAGGTCAGCCATTATGTCGGCGCGACCACCGAATGCGGCTGCGGGCATGCCACCGCCAACGATCTTTCCCAAAGTGGTCAGGTCTGGAGTGATGCCGAAAATCGATTGTGCACCGCCTTTTGCAACGCGAAACCCGGTCATTACCTCGTCGAAGATCAGAACGCAGCCCGAGCCAGTGCACAGTTCCCGGAGTGTTTCGTGGAAACCCGCTATCGGTGGCACCATGTTCATGTTGCCGGCAATCGGCTCGACGATGACGCAGGCGAGCTGCTCGCCGACTTCATCGAATACGACTCGTAAGGCATCGATGTCGTTATAGGGTAGCGTGATTGTGTGTTCGGCGAGCACAGCCGGCACTCCGGGAGAGCTGGGTACGCCGAGTGTCAGCGCGCCGGATCCGGCTTTGATAAGCAGCGAGTCTGAATGACCGTGATAACAGCCTTCGAACTTCAAGATCTTGTCGCGTCGTGTGTGACCGCGTGCAAGTCGAATGGCACTCATGGTGGCCTCGGTACCGGAACTCACCATGCGGAGTTTTTCGATGGATGGTACGAGCTGGCAAATCTTTTCCGCGATTTTCGTTTCCAATACGCTGGGCGCGCCGAAACTCAATCCATTTTTAGCGGTTTCGATAACGGCGCTTAAGACATCGGGGTGCGCATGCCCCAGAATCATCGGTCCCCACGAGCCGACGTAATCGATATAGCGGCGATCATCCTCGCCCTGCAGGTAGGCGCCCTCGGCGCTCTTGATGAACACGGGCTCGCCGCCAACGCCTGCGAAGGCGCGAACGGGTGAGTTAACGCCGCCGGCTATTACGGCTTGTGCGTCTGAAAACAGGCTCATGAAATTTCTCCCGGGGATGGCGCATCCTACCGGATTGACGGCGACTCGCTCAACTGGCGAATATTGTATCCGAGTTGCTCGAGTTGCCGGGGTACGCCGCTCGGTCCAACGAGATGCAACGCGCCGACGACGATCAGATAATCATCAGTGTGCTCGAACAGCTCTCGTAGCTGCGTTACCCAACGTGCGTTGCGATCCGTTACCAGCGCCTTGTACAATTCTTCGTGCTCGGCCAGCTCTTCCAACATTTCGCTCGAGAGAGTGTCGGCATCGCCGTGGTGCCACGCGGTAATGAGCTCGTCCATCGTCGCGGCGAGATCGGCGCCCTGTGCCAGGGTCGCGAGCAGCATGTTGCGTTGCGCTTGCAAGGACATGCCGTCCAGGAACTGCAGTTGTTCCTCGATCGTCTCAAGTCCGTCTATGCGCTTTCCGTCTGTAACAGCCTTCGACATCATGTACATCTCGATGCCCAGCGTCGGATTGAAGCCGATCCTGTCCAGCAGCATAAGCTCTATCGTCATGGCGGCGTACCACGGCTCCGTCTTGCTCAGCATTTCGAGCGGAATATTGACGATCTTCGCGGCAGCCGCGGCTTCTGCGTAGAGGTCGTCACCCATTAAACTCTCCAGTGTCGAGTCGTCCCGCAGAACGCCGTAGTTGGTGAATGCGGTCTGCGTGGCAAACGGATCAAGATCGTCCATGTCGATTTCCATGATCAACACTTCCGCGTCGTCATAGGCTGCGTCCAGGGCCGTTGGCAAGGGGTAGTCCTGCGACCGCAACAGATGAATGGAGCCCAACAGATAGACGGAGTTGCTGGTGCCCTTAACCTGCCACAAGGTCACCGGATGTGCGGTTTCGTCGGCATGCGCAGGAAGGACCAGTAGCGCGAGCAAAACAAGAGGCCATGCGTTCATAGTGTGTCTACCCAGATTAATTCGTTATCGATACTACCATCCGCGTGCAACGAAATGCGTCGATACGCGGGTGGGCGATCGTCGACATCGA
This sequence comes from uncultured Woeseiaceae bacterium, assembly GCA_964654975.1. Lineage (GTDB taxonomy): Bacteria > Pseudomonadota > Gammaproteobacteria > Steroidobacterales > Woeseiaceae > UBA1847. The sequence goes on along the minus strand of CAZZKW010000021.1, from coordinate 17,269 downwards.
ACTCCTTGCTGCCCGGCTTGAACTGGCGGCAGGTGGAAGGTGTGCCGACGATGCGAATGCCGTGATGTTCGTTGTCGTAGGGTTGGTGTACGTGACCGAAAAGCAGCAAACGCACGCGCTTCAGTTGTTGCAGGCGCCGCAACAGTTTCTTGCCGTTTTTCAGGCCAACCGTATCGAGCCATGCGCTGCCCATCGGAACCGGCGGGTGATGCAGGCAGACCAAAACATGCTTGGCAGTACTCACGTCGACGATATCCGCCAGCCGCTCAATTTCTTCGTTCGAGACCTCGCCGCCAGCCTCGTTTGATACGCAACTGTCGAGCCCCACCAGCAGCCACTCACCGATCTCTTCTTTTGCGCAGTACGAAAACGGCGGTCGGCTGCACACCGGGCGCATCAGGTCGCGGACGTCGTGGTTGCCCGGTACGCAGTGCACGCGCATATTGAGCGGCAGCAGCAGTTCGCGGAAACGCGCGTACGCTTCTGCGGAATGATCCTGGATAAGATCGCCGGTAATCAGCACGCGGTCCGCTCGCCACTCACCGGCCTGGTAGTGCTGCAGAACCCGTTGCAGCGAGTCCTGCGTGACGATACCTCGCAAGTCGCCGTCTGCCTCGGCAAACAAATGCGGATCGGTCAGGTGCAGAACCTGAATCGAATCGCTGTTTGTGGCTGCAACGGTGGCTTGAATAAGCTCTTCCTTAGTAGCGGTAGTTCTCCGGCTTGTACGGCCCGTCTTTCGCAACGCCGATGTAGTCGGCTTGCTCGTCGGACAGTTCAGTGACCTTCGCACCGATGCGCTCAAGGTGCAACCGTGCGACTTTCTCGTCGAGGTGCTTGGGCAGAACGTATACTTCCTTGCCGTACTTTTCCCCGTTTTGCCACAGTTCGAGTTGTGCCAGAACCTGGTTGGTGAACGAGTTGGACATGACGAAGCTCGGATGGCCGGTCGCGCACCCCAGATTTACCAGGCGGCCTTCCGCCAGCAAGATAATTCTTTTTCCGTCCGGAAAGATAATGTGATCAACCTGTGGCTTGATGTTTTCCCACTCAAACTTCCGCAGATAGGCGACGTCAATCTCGTTGTCGAAATGGCCGATATTGCAAACGATGGTCTGATTGCGCATGCGTTCCATCTGCGGGCCGGATACAACGTGGTAATTACCGGTAGCCGTAACAACAATGTCCACCTGGTCGCAGATGTCGTCGAATTCCACGACGCGATAGCCTTCCATCGCGGCCTGTAGCGCGCAGATCGGATCGATTTCCGTTACCCAGACGGTGGCGCCCAGTCCTTTTAACGATTGCGCACAGCCTTTGCCCACATCGCCATAACCGCAGACGACGGCAACTTTGCCTGCAATCATGACGTCGGTCGCGCGCTTGATGCCGTCGACGAGTGACTCGCGGCAACCGTAGAGGTTATCGAACTTTGACTTGGTGACCGAGTCGTTAACGTTGAAGGCCGGGCAGGCGAGCGAGCCGTCTTTCATCATGTCGTACAAACGTTTCACGCCCGTCGTTGTTTCTTCGGACAGACCTTTTACACCCTTCATGATGTCCGGGTATTTCTCATGCAGTATCTGCGTGAGGTCGCCGCCATCGTCAAGAATCATGTTCGGTTGCCAGCCATCCGGACCGTTAATCGTTTGCTCGACACACCACCAGTATTCTTCCTCGCTTTCGCCCTTCCAGGCGAAAACCGGGACGCCGGAGTCCGCGATAGCGGCGGCGGCATGGTCTTGAGTCGAGAATATATTGCACGATGACCAGCGAATGTCTGCGCCCAGGTCCTTCAGGGTTTCGATGAGGACAGCGGTCTGAATGGTCATATGCAGACAACCGGTCAGGCGCACACCCTGCAGCGGGTTTTGGCCTTTGTATTCCTCGCGGAGTGCCATGAGCCCCGGCATTTCCGTTTCCGCAATCGCTATTTCCTTACGGCCCCAGTCGGCGAGAGTAATGTCGGCGACTTTGTAGTCGTTGCCATGAATGGCGTGAGCTTCGCTGCTCATAAGTGGTTCTCCTGAATGATTCGGTTTATGCAGCAGCGGCTTTGAGCGCTTCTGCTTTGTCGGTGCGTTCCCAGCTCAGGTCGATGTCTTCCCGGCCGAAATGTCCGTAAGCGGCAGTCTGGCGATAAATTGGTTTGATCAGATCCAGCATTGTCAGAATACCGTAGGGCGTGAGGTCGAAGTGCTCGCGGATAAGCTGCGTCATCCTGGCATCCGAAATGCTGCCGGTACCGAATGTCCGCACACTGATTGATGTCGGTTCGGCGACGCCGATTGCGTAAGACACCTGAATTTCGCAGCGTTCTGCCAGACCGGCGGCAACGATATTCTTCGCCACGTAACGACTTGCATAAGCAGCTGATCGATCCACTTTCGACGGGTCTTTGCCTGAGAACGCGCCGCCGCCGTGGCGCGCCGAGCCGCCGTAGGTGTCCACAATAATCTTGCGGCCGGTGAGACCGCAATCGCCCATGGGACCGCCAATCTCAAATCGTCCGGTCGGGTTAATGTGATATTGCGTGCCCGCGCCGAGCAACTCAGCGGGTAGTACCGGCTTGATGATTTCTTCCATAACGCCGTCGCGAAGATCGGCCATGGAGATATCCGGACTGTGCTGTGAAGAAAGCACGACGGCATTGATTGACACCGGTTTACCGCCCTCATAATTGAACGTGACCTGGCTCTTCGCGTCGGGGCGTAACCACGGCAGCGTGCCGTTCTTGCGTACCTCAGCCTGGCGCTGAACCAGACGATGAGCATAGGTGATCGGGGCGGGCATGAGCACGTTTGTCTCATTGGTCGCGTAGCCGAACATCAGGCCCTGGTCTCCCGCGCCTTGTTTTTCCTCAGACTCGCGATCCACACCTTGCGCAATATCGGGCGATTGTTTGCCAATGGCGTTCAGGACGGAGCAGGTTGCGCCGTCGAACCCCTTACTCGAATCGTCGTAGCCGATTTCGAGTATCGTTTGTCGCGCGATCTCTTCCATGTCGACCCATGCGGAAGTGGTGATCTCGCCGGCTACCACGACCATGCCGGTCTTGACCATCGTTTCACAGGCGACACGTGCCTTGGGGTCTACGGCGATAATAGCGTCGAGGATGGCATCGGAAATCTGGTCGGAAATTTTGTCCGGATGGCCTTCTGAGACCGATTCGGAGGTAAAAAGGAAAGCGTCAGACATAAGGCAGCGTGTTCTTTAGATCCAAGGGTGGCGCATTGTACCCTTGATGCGGCCCTCTATAACAGGGAAAATGCGCCGCTCGCGAGAGCGAACCCATGCCCACAACAAAGTAGGTCAAATGCCACAGAATGTACTGAACGCCGGCCAGCCAGCTCGGCGAGATCTCGCAAACGCGATTCGAGCCCTGAGTATGGACGCTGTCCAGGCTGCGAACTCCGGTCATCCCGGTGCCCCGATGGGCATGGCGGATATTGCTGAAGTGCTCTGGAACGATTACCTGAGGCACAATCCGGCGAATCCGCGCTGGGCCAATCGTGATCGGTTTGTGCTGTCGAACGGGCACGGTTCAATGTTGCTCTACAGCTTGCTGCATTTGACGGGTTATGAAGACTTCCCGATGGATCAGCTCAGGAATTTTCGCCAGTTCGGCTATCGCACCGCGGGTCATCCCGAGTACGAACCGGGTGGCCCGATTGAGACGACGACCGGCCCGTTGGGGCAGGGGGTCAGCAACGCAGTCGGCATGGCGATAGCGGAAAAGAGGCTCGCCGCCGAGTTCAATCGGCCCGGGCATGAGATCGTCGATCACAAAACCTGGGTGTTTCTCGGCGATGGCTGCCTGATGGAGGGTATTTCGCACGAGTCCTGCTCACTTGCCGGCACTTTGAAGCTCGGCAAGCTGATTTGTCTTTACGACGACAACAATATTTCCATCGACGGTGAGGTCGGCGCCTGGTTTACCGACGACACGGCGCAGCGATTCGACTCCTACGGTTGGCAGGTCATTCCCGATGTGGACGGTCACGACGCAAGCGCGATTGCGCGTGCGATCGAGCAGGCCACCGCCGAGGCCGATCGACCAACGCTGATTTGCTGCAAGACGGTTATCGGCTTTGGGTCGCCCAACAAGCAGGGCACGGCAGCAACGCACGGTGCGCCGTTGGGCGAAGATGAGATCGCCGCAGCCAGAAAGGAACTTGCCTGGACGGCCGCGCCGTTCGAAATTCCGGACGCTATTGCCGCCGCCTGGAGTGGCGGGGACAGGGGCGCGGCGCTGGAAAATGGCTGGAACGAGCAGTTCGCAGCGTATTGTGCCGAGTACCCGGAGCTTGCTGCGGAGTTCGTGCGGCGAATGGCCGGTTCGTTGCCGGATGACTGGTCCGCGTTTGCAGACAAGGCGATCGCAGGGATCGACGTTGCTGCGGAGTCGGTTGCGACTCGCAAAGCGTCGTTGATAGCGCTCAACGCATTTGCACCGATGCTTCCGGAAATGGTGGGGGGCTCGGCTGATCTGACGGGCTCCAATCTGACCAAGCACGACGGCTCCGTGCCAATTTCCGGCGAGGACGCGGCGGGCAACTACATCTGGTTCGGCGTTCGCGAGTTCGGAATGACGGCGATTGGCAACGGCCTGCGCTTGCACGGTGGTTGCTTGCCGTACTCCGGCACGTTTCTGACGTTTTCCGACTACTCGCGCAATGCGCTGCGCATGGCAGCGTTGATGAAAGTGCAAAATGTTCTGGTCTACACCCACGACTCGATTGGTCTGGGTGAGGACGGTCCGACGCATCAACCGGTTGAGCATACGGCCTCGCTGCGCCTGATGCCGAATATGAGCGTGTGGCGGCCCTGCGATGCCGTCGAAACAGCCGTTGCGTGGCGTTACGCGATCGAACGCCAGGATGGTCCGACCAGTCTTATCCTCACACGCCAGGGATTGCCACATCAGGAGCGCAGCACAGCACAGATATCGGACATCGCGCGCGGTGCCTACGTATTGAAGGATGCGGACGGCGTTGCCGATATTATTCTTATCGCGACCGGATCGGAGGTGGCGCTCGCCGTTGCGGCTGCCGAGGTCCTGAGCGCCGACGGCGTAAAGGTGCGGGTCGTGTCCGTGCCGTGTACCGACGTCTTCGAAGCTCAGGACGCAGACTATTGGGAGTCGGTGCTGCCGGGCACAACCGGCGCGCGTGTTGTTATTGAGGCGGGTGTTACGGCGATGTGGTGGCCTTACGCAGGTCCGGCCGGCCGGGTGATAGGCATCGATCGCTTTGGCGAGTCGGCACCGGCAAACGAATTATTTGAACACTTCGGCTTTTCGACCGAGAACGTAGTATCGGTTGCGAAAGACGTACTGAACCAGTAACTGGAGTATTAAGAAATGGCGATCAAAATTGGCATCAACGGTTACGGCCGCATCGGACGCAACATACTGCGCGCAATTCATGAGTCCGGTCGCGCCGGAGAATTTGACGTTGTCGCGCTCAACGATTTGGGCGACGCGAACACGAACGCGCACCTGACACGCCGTGATACGGCGCACGGTAACTTTCCGGGCACTGTGGAAGTCGACGGGGATAACATCATCGTTAACGGTGATCGCATCAAGGTGTTTGCCGAGCGCGATCCGGCCAAACTTCCCTGGGGTGAGCTGGGTGTCGAAGTGGTGTTCGAGTGCACCGGGTTTTTCCGGACTCGGGAAACAGCGGGCAAGCACATTGAGGCCGGCGCTAAGAAAGTGATTATTTCGGCGCCCGGTGGTGCGGATATCGATGGCACTTTTGTCTTCGGCGTCAATCATGACGACCTTACTGCTGATCACGCCATTATTTCGAACGCGTCGTGCACAACCAACTGCCTCGCGCCGTTGGTCAAGCCGCTGCATGAAGCGATTGGTGTCGAGCACGGAATCATGACCACGATTCATGCCTACACGAATGATCAGGTTCTGACCGATGTGTATCACTCGGATTTGCGCCGTGCGCGCTCTGCGACGATGTCGCAGATTCCGACCAGCACCGGTGCCGCCAAGGCCGTCGGGCTGGTGTTGCCAGAATTGAACGGCAAGCTTGATGGCTTTTCCATGCGGGTGCCGACGATCAATGTTTCTGCGGTTGATCTGAGTTTTGTCGCCAAGCGCGAAACCAGCGTCGACGAGATCAACGAGGTACTGAAAGCTGCCAGTGAAGGTCCGCTCAAGGGTGTGCTGGCGTACAACGACGAGCCGCTGGTATCGATAGACTTCAACCATGACCCGGCGTCGTCAACCTACGATTCGACCCTGACCAAAGTTATTGGCGGTACGCTGGTCAAGGTTTGCGCTTGGTACGACAATGAGTGGGGTTTCTCCAACCGCATGCTCGATATGACGGTCGCTCTGGTCAACGCCAGATAGTCGTCAGTCAGTCGGAACAGGCGATGTCCGTCATCGAAATGACCGACCTTGAGTTGCGGGGCAGGCGTGTTTTGATTCGAGAGGATCTGAATGTTCCCGTTACGGGCGGCGTGGTGACTTCGGATGCGCGCATCCGCGCGGCCTTGGCAACGATCCGGCTCGCGCTGGACGCCGGGGCGGCGGTGATGCTGATGTCGCACCTTGGCCGGCCCGTCGAAGGTGTTGCCGACAGGGAGTTTTCCCTGCAACCGGTCGCAGACCGGCTGGCGGAGTTGCTGAATCGTGATGTGCCGCTGATCAAGGACTGGATCGATGGCGTTGAGGTCGCGACGGGCGATGTCGTGTTGCTCGAAAACGTTCGCTTTCTCGAAGGTGAGAAGGCGTGCGATGAGACACTGGCGAAGAAGATGGCTGCCCTGTGCGATGTCTTCGTAATGGATGCCTTCGGTACTGCGCACCGTGCGCACGCCAGCACATACGGCGTAGCCGAGCATGCGCCGCTCGCGTGCGCTGGTCCGTTGCTTGTTGCGGAGTTAACAGCGCTCGCGAAGGCGCTGGATAACCCGGCTCGACCGTTTGTCGCGATCGTGGGCGGTTCGAAGGTATCGACGAAACTCACGGTGCTCGGCGCATTGGCCGACGTAGTGGATTGTCTGATCGTTGGCGGTGGAATCGCGAATACCTTTATCGCTGCCGCGGGCCATGACGTTGGCGGTTCGCTGTTTGAGGCGGACATGCTCGATACGGCGCGCGAGCTGGCGGAAAGTAGTGACGCTAGAGCGGATATACCGTTGCCCAGTGACGTCGTTGTGGCGTGCGAATTTTCGGCCGCTGCGAAGGCCGCAGTGAAACCTGTTGGTGCGGTTTGCCCAGGTGAGCTGATTCTGGATGTTGGCCCGGAGACTGCGCAACATTTCGCGGACATTATCGCTGGTGCAGGTACCGTTATCTGGAACGGCCCGGTCGGCGTATTCGAATTCGACCAGTTCGGCGCCGGGACTAGAGTCCTGGCAGAAGCGATAGCGGCAAGCAACGCGTTCTCAGTCGCCGGCGGCGGTGACACCCTGGCCGCAATCGACAAATACGGTGTCGCAGACAAGATTTCCTATATTTCCACCGGCGGCGGCGCGTTCCTGGAGTTTGTTGAAGGCAAGACCCTCCCAGCCGTCCGGATCCTGCAAGAAAGAAACGAATTGCGGTGACAGTGTCGTCAGGTCGGCCATGGGCCTTTGATGGCAATGGTCATGCCCGGGAACTGAATATTGACGAACAGGATTTTTCCGTCGGGCGAAAAACACGCTCCGGCGAGTTCTGATCTGGAATATGCGTTATTGGCGAGTATGTACTGGCTGCCGTCCGGCCGGATTCCGACCAGTGAGGACAGCCCGTTAATGGTGTAGTCGTCTTCACAGACGATGAGATCACCCCACGGCGCCATCGTGAGATTGTCCGCGTGGTGTAACAGGGAATCCTGATCGGACTCGGCGATCAGCGTTAGTTGTCCGGGGCAGTCTTGTTCGTTCGCAGCGCCTTCGTATCGGCTGGGTTTGTAGGTAAACACCTGGCCCAGGCGTGCCCGCCCGCCGTTGGTGCAGGTGAAGGCAAACCGGTCTCCTGCAGCACACAGTCCCTCGCCACGAGCAAATGTCGCTGCTCCTTTCGCTGCTCCACGCAGTCTCAAGTCATCGTCCGCGGAGTCAACATTGTCAAGATCTAACCAATGAACGGCGAGCGCTGCATCGCCGTCAATGTCCGGCTTGTCAGACCAATTGTGAGTCATCGTCGACGGTCGGTCGTTGATCGCAAGGGCCTGCAACCGTCCGCCGGCGAGCAGGTTTCCAGGCTGCTGCGGAATGTAGCGATAGAACAGGCTGTGCTGGCGGTCCTCGGTCAAATAGACAATGCCGCTGCGCTCATCGACAGCGGCGGCCTCATGTTGGAATCGCCCCATCGCTTTGATCGGTTGCGCCTCGACCAGGCCACCCGCGTTCGCTGCTACCTCGAAAACGTAACCGTGCCGCTGTTCGCGCACGATCTTATCGCCGCGTTCTTCTTCGATACCGGGTGTTTCGAAACATTCCTCGCAACTCAACCAGCTGTTCCACGGTGTCGGGCCGCCCGCGCAATTGATTTCCGTGCCGCCCAGGCTTAAGAACTGGCGCTCAGTCTTGCCCGACGTCGGGTTATAAATCGTTGTCGTGGTACCGCCCGGACCGGGCGTTAGCTGCTCGCCTTGATCGTACAATCGCGCCCAGGTTTCATCCGCAAGAGACGGATAATATTCGCCGAAGGCGCTGTGATTGCGCGAGAAATGGCCCAGTTCATGATTGCAAATGAGTGCCACTCGCCCGTCTGCTGCCGCGAAGGCGGCCATGCCGTCGTGAGCACCCGGAACCGTCAAGCCGTCACTCATTTCCTGGCCAAGCTGCGACACGATGTCGTAACGAAAACCGGGCGGTAAATCGAGAATTCGCCGCCTGTCACTTTGCAAGGTATCGCTTGCGAAGGTCTTGGTTACACATGAAAGGGTAAGCGCCGGTGCGGTGGCAGCGGCCGCGATGCACTTAAGAAATCGGCGCCTGTCGATCATTCCAGCTAATTTGAACCCGAGAGGGTCACAGCATATCAGCGAACGTCAACCGGCTGTGCAATAATTGAGCGCATGCTGAGAAGAACGAAGATAGTTGCGACGCTGGGTCCAGCGTCAGACGACAGCGGAACACTGCGGAAGATGATAAAGGCAGGCATGGACGTTGCCCGCCTCAATTTTTCGCACGGCGACTCCGCGGATCATCAACGTCGAGCCGACTTGCTGCGTGCGGCCGCGGAGAGTTGCGGGCGGGAGGTTGGCATTATGGGCGACCTTCAGGGACCGAAGATACGCATCCGTCGTTTCCGCGACCACAGCGTGGCATTGGCAGACGGCGACGAATTCTTTCTGGATAGCACGCTGGGTCTCATGGACGGTGACCAAAGTGGCGTCGGCGTGGCGCTGGAGACGTTGCACAAGGATGTCTCCGTGGGTGACGTCCTGCTGCTCAACGACGGCTTGATTACGCTCGAAGTCAAAACCATTAAAGGTACGCGCATTCACACTACGGTCGTGAACGGCGGCATTCTGTCTGACCACAAGGGCATTAACCTGAAAGGGGGCGGACTGTCGGCTGCCGCGCTCACTGAGGTCGATAAAGAAAATATTAAACTCGCCGCGGCGATGGACCTGGATTTCCTGGCGGTGTCCTTTGTCCGCGATGGCGGTGACGTTGATGAGGCGCGTCGCTTGCTACAGGAGGCGGGTGGCCATGCGCTGATCGTCGCCAAAGTGGAACGCGCTGAAGCGGTCGAGAACATCAACTCGATTATCGATGCTGCCGATGTCGTGATGGTCGCTCGTGGTGACCTCGGTGTCGAAATGGGCTACGCCGAGTTGACCGGTATTCAGAAAAAGTTGATCCGCAAGACCCGCAAGGCGCATAAAATCGTTATCACTGCGACGCAGATGATGGAATCCATGATTCAGAATCCGATTCCCACGCGGGCGGAGGTTTCCGACGTTTCCAACGCGGTCATGGATGGCACTGACGCCGTTATGTTGTCGGGTGAAACCGCGGTCGGTGCTTATCCCGTTGAGGCAATCGCGGCGATGGCCGAAGTTGCTGTTGGTGCTGAGAAATACCCGTTACCGGTAAGTCGTACCAGTCACCGACTTGACGATCATTTCGACAGGGTCGACGAAGCGATCGCGATGGCAACAATGTATTCGGCGAATCACATGTCGGTCAAAGCGATAATTGCACTGACAGAATCGGGTTCGACGACGCGCTGGATGTCTCGAATTCGCTCCGACATGCCAATCTACGCATTTACCCCTCACGTGGCGACGAGTCGCAGGGTTGCGCTTTATCGCGGTGTGCATCCGGTGTCGTTTGCTGTTGACGTTGATCGTCCGCGGGGCCTGTACCAGGACATCTTCGATACCTTGTTGGCCAACAAGCTTGTTGAAGTCGGCGATCTGGCGATTCTTACCAAAGGCGATCTGGATGGCATATCGGGCAGTACGAATTCAATGACAGTCATAGAGATCAGGCCGAGTTCGTGAAAAAAATGGTCTTGCGTTTGTTCGCTGCTGCCACGCTGCTGCTCGTGATCACGAGCTTGTTTGCGTGGCTCGCACTGCGCGCGAGTCTTCCAGAGCTTGACGGCAGCGTGACGGTAACTGCATTGAGCGATGCGGCGACCATTGAACGCGATGCAGCGGGCATACCGACGATCACCGCGAGCAATCGGGCCGATTTGGCGTTCGCAACCGGCTTCGCTCATGGCCAGGACCGGTTCTTTCAGATGGATATGATTCGTCGCCAGGCTGCCGGCGAATTGTCTGAGATGGTCGGCTCCGTTGCGCTCGGCATGGACAAACGTTTTCGCTTTCATCGTTTTCGTGCACGCGCCAAAGCCGTGCTGGCGGCAGCAAGCAACGACGACAAAAATTTACTGCAACGATACGCCGATGGCGCCAACGCAGGTCGTCTGTCGCTGTCCGCACGACCGTTTGAATACTTCATTCTGGGCGTCGAGCCGCAGACGTGGTTACCTGAAGACTCGTTACTCATTGTCTATGCAATGTTCGTGCAACTCAATGATTCGCGTGCCAGCAAGGAAGTGGGCCGCGGCCGCGCCCACAACGTATTGCCTGCGGAGGTCTATGCCTGGATGTACCCGCAAGGCACGTCCTGGGACGCACCATTGATGGGCGAGGCCCGTAGTGGCCGAGCCATTCCGGGCGCCAGCGTTTATTCCCTGCGAGAAACCGCTGACGCCGCACCCGCTGCGAACGAGCGAGGGCGCCCCGTATTGCCCGGCAGCAACAACTGGGCGGTGTCGGGTGCTCTGACACAGAGCGGTCGAGCCATCGTTTCAAACGATATGCATTTGGGGCTGAGTACGCCAAATATTTACTATCGTGCTCGTTTGCGTGTCGTTGGTGAATTTCCCCGTGATGTATCCGGTGTCACGCTGCCCGGCACGCCATTCATTATCGCGGGCAGTAACACCCGAGTCGCGTGGGGTTTTACCAATAGTTACGGCGACTACACGGATGCGGTGTTGTTGCGGCCCGGCTCGAAGGACGGAAGTTACCGGACCCCGGAGGGCGATTTGCCGTTCGATATCCACACAGAGGTGATCAAGGTCAAGGGCGCCGATCCGGTCGAATACAAAATTCGCGAGACGGTCTGGGGCCCGGTTATCGACGATATTGACTACCCGGATGGCGAGGTGGCGGTGAGTTGGATCGCCCACAAAACGGATGCGGTCAACCTCAATATCCTGCGACTCGAAACGGCAACGTCTGTGACAGATGCGCTGGATATCGCAACGACGATGGGCCAGCCGCCGCAAAATTTTGTGAGTGGCGATGCCGGAGGAAACATCGGTTGGACGATAGCGGGACAGATCCCGAAGAAGTCACCGTTCGACGCAATGTTGCCCGCAGACTGGAGTCAGGAAGCGGGTTGGCAGGGTTGGGTTGCCAGCAGTGATTTTCCACGCATCGTCAACCCGGAAAGCGGTCGGATCTGGACCGCGAACGCGCGCGTTGCCGACGCCGAAGCGCTGCGTATTATCGGCGATGGCGGCTACGATCTTGGCGCGCGAGCGCGACAAATCCGCGACAGCCTGTTGCTACACAACACCTTTGAACCGGCTGACATGTTGGCGATTCAATACGATGACCGTGCATTGTTCTTGGCGCGTTGGAGAGACCTGCTGCTTGATGTCGTTAACGACGAAGCGATCACCGGCAACGCGCAACTGGCCGAATATCGAGAATTGGTACGCGATTGGATACCGCGTGCGGTACCGGAGTCGGTCGGCTATCGGTTGGTACGCGCGTTTCGACTGGAAGTCGAACAGCGTATTTTCCATGCGCTAATGACGCCGGTTCGTGAGGCCTACGGAGAAGACGTCGACGTGCTTAAGAGCAACCAGTTCGAGGCCGTGCTCTGGTCGTTGCTCACCGAGCGCCCTTTTCACATGCTGCCAGCGGATTACGACAGCTGGGATCAGTTCCTGCTCGCTGCCGTGATGCAAAATATTGAGTATTTCACGACGCAGTTCGAAGGACCGCTGTCGTCTCGTAACTGGGGCGAGGTCAACAGCGCCGCGATAGTGCATCCGCTGGCCAGTAGCATCCCTGTTTTTGGCGCCAGCCTGAATATGCCGGTTGACGCGCTCAATGGCGATAGCAACATGCCGAAGGCGCAGGGCCCGTCATTCGGTGCTTCGGAGCGATTTTCGGTTGCGCCCGGCGATGAAGGCAATGGTCTGCTGCAAATGCCGACCGGTCAAAGCGGCCATCCGCTCTCCGAATTCTACGACGCCGGTCACTCGGATTGGGTCCAGGGGCTGCCGAGTCCATTTTTGCCGGGCGATACGACACACACACTAAAACTAATCCCTTCCGGAAACGAAGATGGCTGACGATAAATTCACAGGAACCCGTACGTATATCGCCACGAAAGACCTGACCATGGCGGTGAACGCCGCTGTCACGCTGCAGCGGCCGATACTTATTAAGGGCGAACCCGGCACCGGAAAAACGCAGCTTGCTATCGAGGTAGCGCAATCGCTGGGAAAACCGCTTTACGAGTGGCACATCAAATCAACCACGAAGGCCCAGCAGGGCTTGTACGAGTACGACGCGGTTGCCAGGCTACGGGATTCTCAGCTCGGCGACGACAAGGTTCACGATATATCCAACTACATCGTGCCCGGCAAGGTCTGGGAGGCGTTCGAGTCTGACCAGCAGCCGGTATTGTTGATTGATGAAATCGACAAAGCGGATATCGAGTTTCCAAATGATTTGCTGCGGGAACTCGATCGTATGGAATTCTACGTTTACGAGACGAAACGCCTGGTATCGGCACGCCATCGGCCGATTATTGTAATTACCAGCAACAATGAAAAAGAGTTGCCGGACGCATTCTTGCGCCGTTGCTTCTTCCACTACATCAGTTTTCCGGATCAGGAAACGATGGCTAAGATTGTCGACGTGCACTTTCCCGGCTTGAAAAAAGAACTGCTGGCAGAAGCGCTTAACGCGTTCTACAAGATTCGCGACGTACGCGGGTTGAAGAAGAAACCGTCGACCTCCGAACTGCTGGACTGGATCAAGCTGCTGCTCGCCGAGGATATCCCGCCGGAAGTCTTGCGCGGTGAAAACTCGCGCAACGCGATACCGCCACTGTACGGCGCACTACTCAAGAACGAGCAAGACGTGCATTTGTTCGAACAGCTCGTGTTCCTGGACCGGCGCACTAACCCGCAATAATTCCGAGATTCAGACCTCATGCTGATTCCATTTTTCTACAGTCTTCGGGATGGCGGCATGAAAACCTCGATCACCGAACTATTGACGCTGCACGAGGCGATAAAGAGCGGTCTGGCCGGGCACAGTGTGGACGACTTCTATTTTCTGGCGAGATCGGCTCTGGTAAAAGATGAGGCGCACCTTGATCGATTCGACCGGATTTTCGGTGCGTACTTCAAGGGCATCGACGATTCGCTGAGTGACCTGATGCAGGAAATCCCGGACGAATGGCTGCAACGTCAGGCCGAACTGTCCTTGTCCGAGGAAGAGCGCAAGCTGATCGAGTCGATGGGTGGGTTCGAAGAGCTCATGAGGGCTTTGCAAGAACGGCTGGAAGAGCAGGACGAGCGCCACGAAGGTGGCAACAAGTGGATCGGGACCGCGGGTACGTCGCCATTCGGTGCCTACGGCTACAATCCGGAGGGTGTGCGCATTGGTCAGCACGGTTCGCGAAATCGCAGTGCCGTGAAGGTTTGGGACAAACGCGAGTACCGGAATCTGGACGACTCAGTAGAGCTTGGAACGCGCAATATCAAGGTCGCGTTACGCCGCCTGCGAAAATTTGCACGCGAAGGTGCCGCAGACCAGCTGGACCTGAACGACACTATCGACAAGACTGCGCGAAATGGTGGAATGCTGGACATTCGCATGGTCCCGGAACGTCACAATTCCATCAAAGTGCTGCTGTGTCTCGACATCGGCGGATCGATGGACGATCACGTGCGGATATGCGAAGAAACGTTTTCCGCCGCCCGCAGTGAATTCAAGCATCTGGAGTATTTCTACTTTCATAATTTCATATACGAAAGTTTATGGAAGGACAATCGGCGCCGGCAATCGGAAAAAACGCCGACGTTGGATATCACACATAAGTACGCGTCCGACTACAAACTGATTTTCGTCGGCGATGCGACCATGAGTCCCTACGAAATAGCTTACGCCGGTGGCAGCGTCGAACACTGGAACGAGGAGCCGGGCGCAGTGTGGATGAAGCGTCTGTTAAAGGCCTATCCGAAGGCTATATGGCTCAATCCGGAACCAAAAGAGCGCTGGGATTACACGCCGTCGGTGAAACTGATTCGAGAGTTGATGGAGGAGCGTATGTATCCGTTGACGATTGGCGGTCTTGATGAGGGTATTAAGGCGCTGCGTTAGAATCATCTTCGTTTCCGGTGTCAATCCGGGGTATTCGAAGCTGTCTCCGCGACCCACAGTCAGCAGCATCCCTGCGCTGAACCCCGAAGTTCGACTAACTCGCTACCTAAGACCCGGCCCCAAGTGTTTTCAGATCAACCAGCACTTCCGCCGAGTGCTCATCGGGGTCAACCTTCTCATAGTGTTTCGCGATATTGCCGTCCGGCCCGATGATAAATGTTTGTCGTTTGGCGTAGGTCATGCCGAACTTCCGCGTTTTCACACCGTAGGCGGTCGCGGCTTCGCCGTCGATATCCGCCAGCAGAGGGAAGGGCAGGCTGTAGCTTTCAGCAAAAGCTTTATGCGACTCGACATCGTCCAGACTGACGCCGAGGATCTGTGCTCCGAGCTCACGAAAGGCAAATATGTTGTCCCGAAACTCGCAGGCTTCGGTGGTGCAGCCCGGGGTCTTGTCTTTGGGGTAGAAATACAGCACCACCCACTGATCCCGGTAGTCTTCCAGCGAGTGCAGGTGCCCGTTTTGATCGGAAAGCTCGAATTCCGGAGCCGGGCTGCCGACAGCTGGTTGCTCACCGGCGCTGGAAATCGAGGTAATTGCCAGTACGCCCAGTACTATGGCGAGGGCGCCGGCAGTAACAACGTTAGAAGGCTTCATTATTTGGGTCCGTTTTGATGGGCTGGCGATGTGAGTAGGGTCTCGCCGATAACAATGGCATTATACTACGCCGTCGTGAGCGATCCGTAACAACTTGAAAGCCGAATGAACGATTATTCCGAATCCAACAAAACAGCACTGGTGCTGCCCGGCGGCGGCGCGCGCGGGGCTTTTCAGGCCGGCGTGCTCAAAGCACTGGCCCAAATCATGCCGAAGGGCAGTGCCAATCCGTTTGCGGTTATCAGCGG
Organism: uncultured Woeseiaceae bacterium; assembly: GCA_964654975.1. Taxonomy (GTDB): domain Bacteria; phylum Pseudomonadota; class Gammaproteobacteria; order Steroidobacterales; family Woeseiaceae; genus UBA1847. The sequence goes on along the minus strand of CAZZKW010000021.1, from coordinate 1,469 downwards.
GACCTCGGCGGGTGCGGTCAATTCGATTGTGCTGGCCTCCCGGGCGCAGAATTTTCGATTGGCTGCGGCCGAGCTGGAACACGTTTGGGCGAATTTTCGGTGCAATAAGGTATACAAGACCGACCACCTGACCATGCTCAAGAGTAGCCTGCACTGGTTGTCGTCCATAGTGCTCGGTGGCTGGCTCGTGGGTACGCCGAAATCGTTACTTGACAATTCACCGTTACGGGAACTCCTGAGTCGGAATGTGCAATTCGCGAAAATTCAACGAGCAATCGACAACGGCTATCTTGAGGCAGTCGCAGTTACGGCTGCGGGTTACGACTCTGCACGGTCAACGACTTTTTTCGAAGGTGCTGAAAATCTGCGTGACTGGGATCGTACTCGCCGCCTGGGAAAACGCTGCAGCTTGAGTCTGGATCATTTAATGGCGAGTATCGCGGTGCCGATGGTCTTTCCGCCGCAGCGAATCGGCAACGAATTCTTCGGCGACGGTGCTATGCGCCAGGCGACACCCTTGAGTCCGGTGGTGCAGCTTGGTGCCGACAGGATTCTGGTTATCGGCATTCGCGATGAAACCGGCGAAAAAGAACCGACGAGCAGCGGTCCTCCGCCGAGCTTCGCGCAAATCGCAGGTTACATGCTCGACACTTTGTTTATGGATGGGCTGTACTCTGATCTGGAACGAATTACCCGCATAAATTTGTTGATCGACGCGGTGCCGGCCGAGCTAAGAAGCGGCGCGCTGGCCAAAGTCCGGCCGATTGACACAATGTTGGTTGTACCGAGTGAGGACCTCAGGGAGATTGCCTCTCGCCACCGACAGCAACTGCCGATCGCGGTGCGGGCTCTGCTCCGCGGTATCAGCGGTAAAAATCCGGGTGAAAATCGACTGTTGAGTTTTCTCCTGTTCGATAAGGAGTACACGCAGGAGTTGATTGCGCTGGGCTATCGCGATGCGATGAAGGTCAAAAACGAGCTGTTGGATTTTGTTTCCGGCGCTGACATCCCGCGGTTGTTTGCACCCGAATGGATCAGAAAAGATCTGAGTGCCTTTCGCCCGGAGGGCCGCTGAACGCGTGAATCTAAAGCAGAAATGCAGCGCCGAGACCCAGAAATGCGGTGTAACCGATAACGTCGGTTACCGTCGTCAACACGACGCCTCCGGCGAGCGCCGGATCAACGTTGAGCCGCTTCAGGATTAGCGGAATGCTGAACCCTGCCAGGGCGGCGACGATCAGATTGATAATCATAGCGGCACCGATGATTCCGCCGATTCGCCATTCCTCGAACCACCAGAATGTAAACAGCGAAACGACAATCGCCCAGCCGATGCCGTTCAGGACACCGACCATCAACTCCTTGCGTAGAATGCCCATTACGTTGTCTTTGTTGATCTGCCCCAGTGCCATCGCGCGGGTGATGATCGTGAGTGACTGAGTGCCGGCGACACCGCCCATACTGGGCAC
>CAZZKW010000020.1:21978-58040 GCA_964654975.1 uncultured Woeseiaceae bacterium | reverse complement strand
GCCGGGTAGCTATGTACGGACGGGATAACCGCTGAAAGCATCTAAGCGGGAAGCCCCCTTCAAGATTAGATTTCCCTGGAGCTTTAAGCTCCCTTAAGTGCCCTCGAAGACTACGAGGTTGATAGGCCAGGTGTGGAAGCACAGTAATGTGTGAAGCTAACTGGTACTAATTGCACGTGAGGCTTGATCATATAACGCCAAAGAACTTTGGTTGTCGCGTAGTGACAAAGAGTCCTTAGCGATAGACAAATGGCTTGTATGCGATATGAGTAATGCGACACAAGGACGTCAGAATCCAAATTGTTATTTTTTTCGGAGTACCACCCAGGTTAATGCCAGGGCGGTACTCCAACCAGTTTTTCTGGCGGCAATAGCGTGCGGGAACCACCCGATCCCATTTCGAACTCGGAAGTGAAAACGTACAGCGCCGATGGTAGTGTGGGGTCTCCCCATGTGAGAGTAGGACACCGCCAGGATTTATTTATGAAAGGCCGTACCCGGTTGGGTACGGCTTTTTTTTGTGTGCGCAAAACAAACGACACCCTCGCAGCCGCCTGATGCTCCTCCACAGTACCAATGACTTGTACTTCGATGAACCTGAAGCCGAGTTAAGCATTCAGGCGACGCCGGCGTCGTCGAATTCGCCGTCAACCGGTTCCGATGACTCGATCTGCTCCAGCAGGTTTATTGCGACAGCAACGAAATCCGTGTTGGTAATGATGCCCACGAGTGTATCGTCATCCATCACCGGCAAGCAGCCGATCTGGTGTTTTTCAAGAAACAGCGCCGCGCCGCGCAAGTCTGCGTTGACATCCACAGTTGCGATGTCGGTCACCATTACATCGCTGATACAGATGTCATTGGCGTGAATCCGACTGCGATCATCGCGCAGGAATGAGTCCGTTGCCGCAAGAACGTTGGTAACCGTAACCAGACCAACCAGGACATCGTCGTCGGTGACCGGCAAATGGTGAATTTTGCTTGAGCGCATCAGCGAACGTGCTTCGGCGAGAGTTGCGGTTGGCGGCACCGTCTTAAGGTCAGTGCTCATGATTGTATCGATACTGAACATAGTCTACTCCTCCAACGATCAGTCTAGCCGCTTCAGTGGTGAGGACTATTGCGACAAACACGTACACAGCGTTGCTGGCTTCGTGGCTTGCTCTTCTCGAATGTGGAATACTGAACGACCACAATGGTCGCTGGTCAATTCGAACGTGAACATGCGGATTCTGCCTGCTCTGATATGCCTGGTTTTTCCTGCTCTGGTCTTCGGCGCCGAGCGTGACGGGAAAACGATTGTCCGCGAAGCGATCGATCACTGGCGCGGCCTTTCCTCCTACACTGAACTGACGATGGTGATCCATCGCCCGGACTGGCAGCGTTCGATGACAATGCGGGCCTGGACCAAAGGCGACAAGAATTCGCTGGTCCGTGTTGTCGAGCCGAAGAAAGATCGCGGTAACGGCACACTCACCAAAGACAAGAGCATGTGGTCGTACTCGCCGCGGATTAATCGAGTCATCAAGATTCCGTCGTCGATGATGGGACAGAGCTGGATGGGGTCCGATTTTTCGAACAAAGACATCGCGCGCATGGACGAAATAGTTGATGACTATGAGCACAGCATACTTCGCGTCGACCGGATCGATGGTCTCACCGTTTACGAAATCGAATCAGTACCCCACGAAGAAGCCGCCGTCGTATGGGGTAGTGAGGTGCTTCGCATCCGCGAAGATCACGTTGTTCTCGATCACTCTTTCTTCGATCAGGACGGCGAGCTGGTTAAGAGTCTGAAGACGCTGGAAATCGCCGAGATGGGTGGACGAGTCATCGCAAAGCGACAGCGCATGAGTAAAGTGGATGAGCCTGGCAAATGGACCGAGATTCAGGTGAACGAGGTCGAGTACGAGATCGAATTGAAAGACAGTCTGTTTACACTTTCCAATCTGCGAAATCCACGAGAACGATAGCCGTGAGCATCGTTTTCCGGTTGGCGTGGCGAAATTTATGGCGTCAACCACGCCGTACCTGGCTGACAACCGGTGCCATGGTGTTCTCCAACGTCCTGCTGGTGTTCATGATGTCGCTGCAGTTCGGCATGTACGGGCTCATGATCGATAACTCCCTGCAAATCTTCACCGGCCACTTGCAGGTGCAGGCGCCGGGTTACAAAGACGACCAGAAAATGCGCCAGACGGTAGCGAATATTGTGCCGCTGGCGAACGCGATACGTTCGCGGCTGGATTCCCGGAAAGTAGCGGCGCGTGGCTGGGCGTTTGCACTGGCCTCAAGCGAGGACAGAAGTTTCGGTATCGGTATTTATGGTGTCGAACCGGGTTTCGAGCCACAGGTTTCGAACATACCGGGCCTGATATCCGACGGGCGATACCTTGGCGACAGTTCGGCCGCAGAAATCGTTGTCGGTAGTGTGCTGGCACGAAATCTTCACGTCGGTGTTGGTGATGAAATGACATTGCTGGGTAGCGGTGTTGACGGGTCGTTTGCTGCGACGGTCGTCAGTATTGTTGGAATATTCGATAGCGGCGTCAATGATATCGACCGCAATATTGCAGAAATACCATTGCGCTTCTTTCAGGAAACGTTCTTCATGGAGGGCAGAGGTCACCAGATTGTAATCGTCGCTGATGACATTAAGCTTGTGCCCGAGCTGCAAGTGATTGTGCGTTCGGTGTTGCCCGGTGACAGTGACTTGCTCGTGCTCGATTGGGACGCATTGCAGCCAGGTCTGAAGCAGGCCATCCAGGCCGACATGGCCAGCTCCTTTTTCATGTACTTCGTTCTTGTGGTGCTGGTGTCCTTCAGTGTTCTCAATACGCAGTTGATGTCCGTGCTCGAGCGTACCCATGAATTTGGCATCGTCATGGCGCTTGGCCTCAAGCCCGGCCGCTTGGGCAGACTGGTGATGCTGGAAGCAGCCATAATGGGTCTGATGGGCACCGTTCTGGGCATCGCCGCAGGAGCCTTTGCGACATCCTGGTTCACCACAAACGGCCTGGCATTTCCGGGTATGGATGAAATGGCCGCGCGCTTCAATCTGCCGGCGCGAATGTACCCTGATATCAACGCGCTAACCTTGTTCGCCGGTCCGGTAATCGTGTTCACGTTCACGATGCTCGCGTCGATCTATCCTGCCGTGAGACTGCACTGGCAAAACCCTGTCGATGCGATGAGGGTGGCCTGATGCGGCTCTTCGGTGTCCTGTTTCGACTGGCGTGGCGCAATTTATGGCGCAATCACCGGCGTACTATCATTATGCTCGGCGCCGTCGCTGTCGGCGTGTGGGCGATGATCTTCATGACAGCACTAACGCGCGGCATGGTCGATCAGATGATTACTGACAGCATCGCGGTGCTGCCGGGTCACGTGCAAATGCACCACCCGGACTTTTCTGACGATCCGAGCATAAGCAATCGAATTGCGATAACGGATGCAGAACTCAAACAGAAGTTCGACGGCGCCGGCATCGAGGTGTGGGCCAGTCGCGTACGAGTACCGGCGATTATCAGCAGTGAGAGAGAATCACGCGGGGTGACACTGCTGGGCGTTGATCCGGCTGTTGAGCGCGACATTTCCTTCTTTAACTATGACGAGGTCGAAGGCCGTTTTCTTGAGAGCGCGGCAGACAACGGAGTTGTTATCGGGAAGAAGCTGGCTGACAAACTCGAGACGAGAGTCGGCAAGCGCGTCGTTCTGATGAGTCAGGACCCCGACAACGATATCGCGGATCGGGGTTTCAGAGTCGTCGGCCTGTATACGGCGAGCACGAAGTCCGTCGAGGAGGCCTACGCATTCATCGGCAAGACCACGGCGCAGAAGATGTTGCGTATTGGCGACGCGACAACAGAAGTCATTTTTTTCGGTGACGACTACAGACGGGTTGAGCCGGTTTACGATGCCGTAAGCGGCGCTGTTGGCAGCAGTTTCTCAGTGCAGCGTTGGTACGATATCGATACCTACCTGGGAACCATGCTCGGCGTAATGGACGGCTTCGTGCTTATTTGGGTTGTCGTCATATTTCTCGCGCTGTCTTTCGGGTTGGTTAACACGCTCGTGATGGCAGTGTTCGAGCGCGTACGCGAGATTGGTCTCATGCTGGCCCTGGGCATGAAGCCTGGCAGCATACTCGGTCAGATAATCATCGAGTCGATGCTGTTGCTGAGCCTGGGACTGATCGCCGGCAATTTTCTGGCGTGGGCGACAGTGACGCCGCTTGAAGGTGGAATCGACTTGTCCGTGGTCGCCGAAGGTATGGAGTTTTGGGGCGCTTCCAGCATGCTGTATCCGCGCTTGTATGTCAGCGATATGGTGCTCGCCAGTGTCGTAGTATTGTTGCTTGGGTTCCTGGCGAGTCTTTCTCCCGCCTGGCGGGCGTCAAGATATGAGCCTGTCGAGGCGATTACAAAGGTCTGAATATGAGTGCTGTTCGGTGCGTGGATTTGTGCAAGACATACCGCCAGGGTGATCAGGACATCAAGGCTCTCGATCATGTCAGCATCGAGATTGCCAAGGGTGAGTTCGTTTGCCTTTCGGCGCCCTCCGGCGGCGGCAAGACAACACTCCTGAACGCAATTGGTGGGCTGGATATTCCCGACAGCGGTGAGGTGTACGTCGATGGTGAGCGGATTGATAACCTGGGCAAAGGAGCGCTGGCGGATCTTCGTCTCAGGCAAATAGGGTTTGTTTTCCAGGCCTACAACCTGATTCCTGTGCTGACGGCGCGTGAAAATGTCGAGTTCGTCATGCAGGTGCAGGGTGTGCCGGCCTCTGAAAGACAACAAAAATCGTCAGCGATACTGAAGGAAGTCGGTCTCGAAGGTCTTGAAGACCGGCGACCGGCGGAGATGTCGGGTGGTCAGCAGCAGCGCGTCGCCGTTGCACGGGCGGTAGCTTCACGGCCGGCGCTGGTACTGGCGGACGAACCCACCGCTAACCTCGATTCGCAGACTGCTGATGGCTTGATGCAGCTTTTTACCGAGCTTAACGAACGTCACAGCACTACATTTGTTATCGCAACTCACGACCAGCGCGTCATGACCTACGCGGGTCGGCTGATTCGCATGCTTGATGGGCAAATCGTGGATGACATCGATCAGCGTGCGGCGTAGCTCCCTCCTGTTGCTGCTGATTTTTCCCGCATTCGCGGCTGTCGCCGACGGCCGGCCGGAATTCGGCGGCTACACAAAACTGAGAGTCGTGGGTCAAAGCTATCCGTCCGACAGCCTGTTTCGCGACTTGTACGGGGGCAGTTCCACCGCTGTATGGGGCGAACTGCGCCTGAACGCCGAATACCGTCAGTCCGGCTGGACCTTCAATACAAACTACCAGCTTGCGTCGCTGCATGGAGAGCCGTTCAGGCTGCCAGATGACAGCCGTCGCTTTCTCGATCTAACGTCCGTTATCGATCAGGGTAACAACTCGGCGCTTGTACACAGACTGGACCGCTTGTGGGTCGGCTACAGCAGTGAAAAAACCGTCATCCGCTTTGGACGCCAGGCTTTGTCGTGGGGCAACGGCCTGTTCTACGCGCCGATGGATCTTGTGAATCCCTTCGACCCGTCGATCATCGATACGGAATACAAAACCGGCGACGACATGTTGTACGTGCAGTACTTGCGCGACAACGGTTCCGATGTTCAGGGTGCGTATGTGATTCGACGTGGGTTCCTGAGCGGTGACGTTGCCAGTGATGCTGCAACCACTGCCCTGAAGTACCACGGCTTTTCAGGCGAAGGCGAGTTTGATGTATTGCTTGCTCGGCATTACGGCGATGATGTTTTTGGTATTGGTGCCAGTCGCGGAATGGGTGGTGCGCACCTGAGCGCTGACCTGGTGGTCACCAATACGGCGCGCGATACGGTCGCTCAACTATCAGCCAATCTGAGCTACTCATGGGTCTGGGCCGGCAAGAATATGAGTGGCGCAGTTGAGTATCACTTCAATGGGTTCGGGCAACATTCGGGCAACTACGATCCGATCTCTTTGCAAAACAACCCGGACCTGTTACGCCGAATCGGTCGTGGTGAAAGCTTTACCCTGGGGCGGCACTACCTCGCCGGTAGCGTCACGGCCGAGATGACGCCGCTGTGGAGTCTGTCGCCGACGCTGTTGATGAACGTCAGTGACCCGAGCGGTCTGTTGCTGTTGATTACAAACTACAGTTTGTCGGACAACATGAGTTTACTGGCAAGTCTGAATTTGTCGCTGGGAAGTTCGGGCAGTGAATTCGGTGGTACCCAGACTGCGGTAGCCGGTCGGTATTTGTCGACAGCGGCGGGCGTATTCGCCCAGTGGGCGTGGTATTTCTGAGTCTGACAAGCTGCGGCCAACAAGTCGTCGACACGTTTGAACAGATTCTGCTCTTTCGTGTGAATGAATTCGGACAACCGGAGGTTGCCTGTAGGGTGAAGAACAGGGATGCTCTTCATCCAATCGGGTCAGGATACCGCCAGGATGTATTTTTTAAAGGCCGTACCCTTGGGTGCGGCCCTTTTTATAGGGTCGTCTTATTTGCGTCCCAATGCTCCACAAGACTGGCGCACGACCAATTCGCTGGAGAGCGTGGTATCTGCGACTTTTTGCCCGTTCAAAATGCTGAGTAAACTTTCCACGAGCACTCGCCCGGCCCACCGTATGTTTTGCCGCACGGTGGTGAGCGAAGGACTGCCGTAGCGTGCAAGACCGATGTCATCGTAACCAACGATCGCTACGTCGTCCGGCACGCTCAATCCGAACTCGGAAACCGTGGCAATCGCGCTCAGTGCCATGACGTCGCTGCTGCACAGCGCCGAATCAAAATTTGCATGACTGGCGAGCAGGTCATTGATGGACTCCCGTGCGTGTACCATTTCGAAAGGCACATCAATTTGCAGTTCGGGATCGAAGTCGATGCCGTGTTCTCTCAAGGCTTTCTTGTATCCTGAGAACCGTAACGCAATCTCCGGAAGATCCACGTCGCCGAAGAACGCCACACGTCGTCGCCCGGCCTCCAGCAGATGATCGGTTGCCAGGAAGCCGCCGGCGGCGTTGTCGCCGCCAACCTGGCAATACTCCTGATCAGGCATCGGCGCGCCCCAAACAACAATCGGCGTATCGGACATAGCGATCTCGTTCAGTTGACGATGTTGTTCACCCTGTCCGATGAAAATGACGCCGTCAGAATTCTGGAATACACGACTGTCCTCCAACTCCAGAATATTCGGTATCGGTGCGTGCGCGAGGAACAGGTCCAGGTCGTGTTCCGCAAGGCAATCGGCGATGCCGCCGAGCATCTCCAGAAAAAACGGGTCGGACATATGCTGCTCGGACTTGATGTTGAGCATGAAGACGACCGAGATAACACCGGTCTTTCTCAGGCGAAAGTTTCTGGCTTTTTGATTAACTCGATAGTTGTGCTTCTTGGCCAGCGCACGAATGCGGGCCTTCGTCTTCTCCTTGACGCGAGGGCTGTCGCTGAGCGCCCGGGATACTGTGCCTCGCGTAACACCGGCAATATCGGCGAGGTCCTGCATTGTTATCGGCGTCTTCGTCTGGCTCATCTTGGTATCGTAATCTACGGCCCCGGGTGTGCGCCAATTTGCGCGAAAGCAGCTATTAAAGACTGAACAATAACTCTAAAATTGTCAACAATTACAAAAAGTTACCAGACGATACAATCGATTGTACGTCCAATAGTAGACAATCGATTGTATCTTACCGTAGCCTGCAATGGTCGACCGTTTGCCCAAACCGGGTAGCGCGGCATACCAGGGGGTATTACCGAATGAGCATTTCAACTCTATGCCGTGTTACCGGCGGCCTGTTGCTAGCAGCGCTTAGTGCGCCGCTAATCCCAAGTTCGGCGCTTGCGCAGTCCGACGAAGAAGTCATGGAGGAGATCTTCGTGACCGGCGTACCACCGGGCGGCGCGACGAAGCTCGAAGCAAGCGTTTCAGTAAGTGCCGTGACCAATGAGAACGTTGGAAAACTGGCGCCACGCTCAGTAGCCGAAGTTTTCCGAAGTCTGCCCGGCATCCGGGCGGAATCCTCGGGTGGCGGTGGTAACGCGAACCTGACGATCCGGGGTATTCCGTTGGCGACAGGCGGCTCCAAATACATGCAGATTCAAGAGGACGGTCTGCCGGTTCTTGAGTTTGGTGACATCAATTTCGCCAACACGGATAATTTCGTGAGGTTTGACTCCTCCGTCGATCGTATCGAATCCATACGTGGCGGTTCTGCGTCTACCTTCGCAAGTAACTCGCCCGGCGGCATCATCAACATCATCAGCAGAACCGGTGGTAATGACGAAGGCAGTATTGGGCTGAGCTTCGGCGCCGATTACGATGAGTTCCGTACCGACTTTCAATACGGCGGCAGTCTTGCCGACGATATTAGTTATCACATTGGTGGTTTTTTTCGGGACGGTGAGGGCGTGCGCGATACAGGCTACAACGGCGATAACGGCGGCCAGATCAAGTTCAACATCACGAAGGATTTCGATGACGGCTTTCTCCGTTTCTACGTGAAGTATCTGGACGACAAGGTCACGACGTACTTACCGTCGCCGATTCGCGTTGAAGGTAATGGCAGTTTCGGGCCGGTGGCTGGCTATGACGCGAGCACTCAGACACCTCATTCGCAGGCGACAAATAATATTACGTCATTCGATCAGTTCGGTAACCCCGTTAGCCGGGCAGTATCAGATGGCATCGAGTCTAAAGTTTCTGCGTTCGGCTTTGAGTTTGACAAAGATATCGACGACACCATAACCATTAACAACAAATTCAGAACCTCCAGCGTTACCGGTGGCTTTATCTCACCGTTTACTGACGGCTTCGCCGGCGGTACGGATACGATCGCCAATAAGGGCGCTGCACTGTGCGCCAGTGCGACCGTCGGTGGTGTCAACATTGATTGTTCCGGTGGAGTCGTTGCGACAATCGGTGGCCAGGCCGCAGACCCGAATCAGCTGGCCTATACCAACCTGCTGTTCGATACGACGTTTGATGACGTTGGTTTGATGGTTAACGATTTCAAAATCACCAAGCAGCTCGATACTGTTTCTATTACCGGCGGTATCTACTACTCCAAACAGAACATCGACATTTCCTGGAACAGCTGGCACACGCGCATGCAAACGTTGAGCGGAACCAATTCGCAGAACATTAACTACGTTGCCTTAAATGCCGGAATTGACGAAAATGGTGCGCCGGTTGACGTCGTACTCGCCGACAACGGCGCTTTGACACAAAGCTTCCTGGCTTGGGACTGGGATCTCGAGTACACCACCTTTGCTCCCTACCTGAACGTCGGTTTCGACGTTGGCGACAGACTTTCAATCGATGTCAGCGTTCGTCGCGACTCTGTTGAAGCGAGAGGGCGGCGCTTGGATGCGTGTTGCGGCGGAAACGTTTCAACTGACCTCAACGGCAACGGCTCAATTGGCCAATACACCGTGGTTGGCGGCGTGATTACCCGGCTGGACAGCGATGCCTTGCTCGAAAACTCGGGTGCTACGTCGGCAGGGTTCATCAGCGGCGGCGTTCGCAGTCTCAACGAAAACAATGCGGCTGTCACCAATGTTAACTACGATGCTGACAACACCGCGTTTTCACTGGGTGGTGCCTACATACTCAACGATGACTCGTCCGTGTTCTTTCGCTACAGCGACGGTGGTCGCGCTATCGGAGATCGCCTGACACAGGTCGCCGGTTCGTTGAACCCGAACGGAAGTCTCACGAGCACGACGGATGGCTATGACGAGGTTACGCAGATCGAATTGGGCTACAAATACCTCGGCAGCGACTGGTCGTTGTTCGCGACTTACTTCAATACGCAGGTGGAAGAAACCAACTCGGAAATCACCAGCGGCCTGACCTTCGTTCGCGAATACGAAGCCAACGGTATTGAGTTCGAGGGAGATTGGTCCGTCGGTGACTACTTCAGCGTTAGCGGCAATATGACCTGGAGTGATGCGGAGATATCGAGCGATCTGACAAACCCCGGCGTCGTTGGCAATACGCCACGGCGGCAGGCAGACTTCATCTGGACGATTAATCCGGACTACAGTACTGACGACTTTTCTGTCGGTGCGACGTTGCAAGGGTCCACGGATTATTTCGTGCAGGACAACAACAGTCTGAAGCAGGACGGTTACAATCTGATTCACCTCTACGGTATCTGGTATGTCACCGACGACTTGTCCTTAAACTTCAATATCAACAACTTAACTGACGAGTTCGTTATCACCGAGTCCGAAGAAGGCACGGCGAGTGCCGGTGACATCGTCAGGGCAAGAGCGCTTAGCGGCACATCGACGTCAATCGGTGTAACGTATAACTTCTAGAATCGCGAATACGCAGGCGGCACAGGGACGATACTAAATCCTATGCCGCGCTGCGGTCGGACGCCGTACCACAAGAATGAAGAAGACTGTGACTCAACGTTACGGCGTACCGGTTCGTAGCTGCAATGACCAGACCTGCTGGCAACGTCAACACCGGGATTGTTAACCGTGATCATGCGCAATGCTGTTCAGCTCATCACCTACGTCGACCGGCTAGGGGGGGACATTGGCGGTTTGACGTCGTTGTTGGACGGTGAACTCGCGGATCTTTTCGGCGGCGTTCACCTGCTGCCGTATTTCACGCCCTTTGACGGTGCGGATGCCGGTTTCGACCCGTCAGACCACACACTAGTGGATTCTCGCCTCGGCGACTGGGAGTCAATTCGCACACTATCAGAGCGAATGTTCGTGATGAGCGACTTGATCGTTAATCATGTCTCCAGCGAATCGCGACAGTTCCAGGACGTCAGACGCACCGGTGAAAAATCGGACTACTGGGACTTTTTCCTAAAGCGCGAGGATGTGTTTCCGACAAGCGCGTCTGAACGAGAGCTCGAGAAAATCTATCGACCTCGCCCGGGGCTGCCTTTCACAACCGTAAGATTCGACAACAGGGCGACGTATGATTTCTGGTCAACGTTCAGTCCGCAGCAGCTGGACATCAACGTCGAGAGTGCGGCAGGTCGTGCGTACCTCGAATCGATCTTCGAGAGATTTGCAGGCTCCGGAATAAAGGCGATTCGACTGGACGCGGTCGGATACGCAGTTAAGCGTCGGGGAACGAATTGCTTTATGTTGCCGGAGACGTTTGAGTTTATCGACTCGCTTCGAAGCTCGGCTGCGGATCTCGGGATGGACTCCCTGGTGGAGCTGCATTCACATCACCAGACACAGATTGACATAGCGGATCGCGTCTCCTGGGTTTACGATTTCGCACTTCCGCCGCTGGTTTTGCACTCGATTTATTGCACCAATACTGAAGCGCTGAAAAAATGGTTTGCAATATCGCCGCGGAATTGCGTTACCGTCCTCGACACTCACGACGGTATCGGAATTGTCGATGTGGCCAGTGACAGCGAACGTCCCGGGTTGCTGACTGACTCGCAGATCGAGGCACTCGTCGATCAAATCGGCGATTGGACAGACGGTCAGAGTCGGTCCGCAAGTGGAAAGGCGGCCTCCAACCTCGATATCTATCAGGTCAACACGACGTTCTACGATGCAGTCGGGCGCTCGGATAACCTGTATCTGCTCGCCAGAGCCATTCAGTTTTTCGCGCCGGGCGTACCGCAGGTCTACTACATGGGTTTGCTGGCGGAAGGTAATGACATGGATTTACTGCAGAGAACCGGTGTTGGGCGCGACATCAACAGGCACTATTTCGATAAGGCAGAGATCGCTGCTGCGGTCAGAAAGCCCGTGGTTCAGTCCCTGTTCGCATTGATCCGCTTGCGCAACTCCGCAAGCGGTTTTCAGGGAGACTTCGACATGCCAGACTGCAGAAGTGATCAGCTCTGTTTGCGATGGCAATTCGCAGAGGCCAGTATTGAGCTGTTCGTCGACCTGACAACAGCGCGCGGCGTTATTACCCGGCAAGAAAACGGAGTGCTGAGCCAGTACATCGTCACCGATAGTTTTGACGAAGTACCAGCTGCAGACATTCGGAGGATCGGTAAATGAACAGTACATCGCGAGGTTATAATCTTAGAGTCATTCGTTGGCTCACGTACATGATGTTCATGATGTTTGCCATGACCACCGACGCCGTAGGTGTGATCATTCCCGAAGTCATGAAGTCTTTCGACTTAAGCATGACGGCTGCCGGTCTGTTGCACTACGGACCGATGATGGCCATCGCCCTGGCCGGCATAATGCTGGGGTATCTTGCCGACAAGCTGGGTCGAAAAAGGACCATCATACTCGGGCTTGGCCTTTTTGCCGTCAACTCCTACCTGTTTGTACTCGGCGATTCCTTCGGCTTTTTTCTCAGCCTGATGATGTTATCCGGACTGGCGATCGGCATCTTCAAGACCGCGGCATTGGCATTGATCGGCGATATTTCCAAGTCAACAACCGAACACACCGCGACCATGAACGGTGTGGAAGCATTCTTCGGCGTGGGCGCGATCATCGGGCCTCTGATCGTCACCTATTTGCTCGGTCAGGGTATCGACTGGAAGTGGCTGTACGTGATCGCAGCGACTCTGTGCGTACTGCTGATTATTACAGCTACGCGGATCGATTACCCGGAGACGATGAAAGCCACAGCCGAACCCACTAACTTTGTAACAACGCTTTCGATGACAAAAGATCCCTATGCACTGGGTTTCTCAGTTGCCGCCTTTTTGTACGTCGCCGCGGAAAGCGCCATCTACGTATGGATGCCGACCTACCTGCTCGGCTACGAAGGCAATGCGATGTTGCTGGCAACTTACGCACTGACGATCTTTTTCGTGCTGCGTGCGGCCGGGCGATTTGTCGGGATCTGGATGATGGCGCGCTTCAATTGGGCCGCAGTTCTGGCGCTGTTCAGCGGTGCGATAGCCCTTTGTTTCCTCGGCAGCGTCTTTGCCGGTAGAGACTGGGCTGTGTTCTTGTTGCCGCTCTCCGGGCTGTTCATGTCTGTAATTTATCCCACCCTGAACTCCAAGGGCATCAGCTGTTTTCCGAAAAACAAGCACGGCTCTGCGGCCGGGGTGATCCTGTTCTTCACGGCGCTCGGCGCGGCGGTGGGGCCGCTCAGCATGGGCGTGGTCAGCGATGCCTTCGACGGCGATCCGAAAGTTGGATTCTTGCTTGCGGCGGTATACGCCGGCCTGCTGTTCGCAGGATGTCTGTTTAACTTGCTCCGTAATCCGACAAAATCGCGCCTCGCTGAATTGGACAGGAGTGAGTACCTTGCGAGTCGTGTGGCTGAATAGATCTGCTTGCTGGCTGCGGCAGAGCTCATGAGTTTGTTATTCGCGGGTGTTGAGTTGGGCGGTACCAAGATCGTCTGCGCTCTCGCTAAGGCCGACGGTGAGTTGCTCGAGCGGATTCAGATTGATACCGAGGCCCCGGAGGATTCTCTACCTCGCATCAAGGCCGAGCTGCAGAACCTGATCGATATTCACGGCCCGTTTGCCGCACTCGGTATCGGTACGTTCGGACCACTGCAACTGAACCGGTCGGCGTCGGACTACGGTCGATTAGGGCCAACGCCAAAGCTGTTGTGGCGCGACTGCGATTTGTACCGGTATTTTGCCGACTGGCTCACGGTTCCGGTCGCACTCGATACGGATGTAAATGCGGCGGCGCTTGGCGAGGTAAAGTGGGGCGCTGCGGTTGCCTGTGATTCCGTGGTGTATATCACGGTTGGTACCGGCATCGGAGGTGGCGTCGTCGTCAATGGCCAGCCGATTCACGGTTTGCTGCACCCGGAGCTGGGACACATGCGAGCGCCACGGGCGGCGGGTGACGATTTTGAGGGTAACTGCCCTGTTCATACTGATTGTATCGAGGGTATGGCAGCAGGCCCGGCGATCGTTGCCCGATGGGGCAAGCAACTCGATCAACTACCGACAAACCACGTAGCTTATGCACAAACAGCGCACTACATCGCTCATTTGGTGACCAACTCGATCCTGTTACTGTCACCAGGAAAGGTCATTCTCGGCGGTGGTGTTATGAGCAACAAGAACCTGTTCCCGATGATCCGAAAAAACGTTCAGGCACTTCTGAACGGATTCATCGCGGTTGATGCGATCGAAAAAAGCATCGACCAGTACATCGTTCCGCCGGGACTCGGTGGAAATTCCGGTGTATTGGGCGCCATTGTTCTGGCGATGACCACCAGGGATTAGTGTCGCGATCGTCGGTGTCTGCTATGGACAATCACCGAGGTTCCGAATATCGACGACGTCCGAATCTGGCTAGAATCGCACCCTGTTGTCGCTACAATGCGGATGCCACGTATCCCGGAGAAAGCCCGCATGAACCCGATAAGAAAAGCAGAACAGTTTACGAACCTTCACGTCAAAGGGAGCCCCGTCGTCCTGTTTAATATCTGGGATGCCGGCAGCGCCAAAGCGGTCGCCAGTGCTGGCGCAAAAGCGATCGCGACTGGCAGCCACTCAGTCGCGGCAGCGCAGGGCTTCGACGACGGCGAAGCGATTCCAATTGACTTCGTCGAACGCAATACCCGGCAAATTTGTTCGGCGGTGTCATTGCCAGTGACCATCGATTTCGAAGGAGGATACGCCGAGTCTCCGGACGAAGTTGCGATTAACGTCCAGCGTATCATTGGCGCTGGAGCGATCGGAATGAACTTCGAAGACCAGATCGTTAATGGGAAAGGCCTGCACAGCGTTGCTGCCCAATGCGATCGAATCAAGGCGATCCGCGACGTAGCTGACAAGCTGGGCGTGCCAATATTTGTTAACGCTCGGACTGACCTGTTTCTGCAGGCAGCGCCCGATCAGGCACACACAGATCTGATCGGCGATGCCAAAATTCGCGCAAGCGCGTATCAAAAGGCAGGTGCAAGTGGCTTCTTCGTGCCGGGTCTATCGGATGAGAGCCTGATTAGCGAACTCTGTGAGCACACCGATTTGCCGGTAAATATCATGATGACGCCCGATGTGCCCGCAATCGTTCGTCTTTGTGAACTCGGGGTCTCGCGCGTGAGTTTTGGACCGGGTCCATACTCCGATTCAATGAAAAATTTGTCAGAGCTCGCCCGTGAAGCCTTCGCGTAGAATGCCTCATCGACATTGCTAGGGCGATTGTCTCCGTATTTCCAGGTTGACACCGCCGTGGGTCGACAGAGCCCGAGTGGTGAACTACATGCACGCTGTAATATTCGACATTGACGGCACGCTTCTGCTGTCTGCATCGGTTGATGACGATCTGTACAGAGCCGCTGTGCATCTCGTTCTGGGGCCGGTCGATTTCAGATCGACCCTGGCCGAATATGAGTTCGTTACCGACTCCGGGATATTGACGCAGGTGCTGGATGACAACTCGATTACCGCCGAGCCGTCTCAGATGGAGCGAATAAAGACAGGGTTCGTGAGTTCGCTACGTTCGCATATCGCAGACAACGGGCCGTTTCAGGAAACCCCCGGCGCTCGCCGACGGGTTGAAGACCTGTGTACGTCAGACAACTATGCCATCGCAGTTGCTACCGGTGGCTGGCGAGAATCCGCGGAATTGAAGTTGACGTCGGCAGGTTTTGATCTCACTCGGTTTCCATTGGCCACGTCCAGCGAGTCTTCCAGTCGGGTCGAAATCATGAGTATTGCGCTGGCGCAGCTTGGCGACCACGAATTTCAGACGATCTCTTACTACGGTGACGGCACGTGGGATCGGGACGCTTGTCTGGCGCTCGGGTGGCAGTTTCACCCTGTCGGCCCGGACCTGGGGGGCATAGAGTCGTTCGACAGCGCGTTGTCCTGACTAAGCGCACATAGCTCCGCACCGCAAATTTCCGATAGACTGAACCGGGGGTAAGGTAGAAATGGAACAACTAGAACCGTACAAGATGACAATACTGATGCTCGGACTCAGCGGGTTTCTGCTGCTGGTTCAGTTGCTCGTGGCCGATGTAGTCGGCATCCTTCGAAAACAGATTCCAGGTTATCCGGTAAACGTCGACCACGACGATCTGCTGTTTCGGGTGGCCCGCGCGCATGCGAACAACAATGAGAGCGTCGCGGCTTTCGTTCTGTTCGCGGCATTCGGAATAGCGTCCGGCGCCAGCCCGGAAATGCTAAACGCGTTTTCGCTGACCTATTTCCTGGGCCGGCTTGCACATATGATCTTTTACTATTCAGGATTGTCGACGCTGCGAAGTATTTCCTTCGGCCTGTCGGTTGTCGGCCTGCTTGGAATGTTTACCGCGTCCGCTATTCAATGGTTCTAATGCCGGCAAAAGTTCTGATGCCGCTGCCGAGCTACGGGTTCGATCCGACGGAGGTTGCCGTGCCGTGGAGATTGCTGTCCGAAGGCGGAATTGATGTTGTCTTTGCGACCCCGGGTGGCGAGCAGGGCGCTGCGGATAGTCTGATGGTCAGTGGAAAGCGACTCGGATTGCTGCGGCCGCTGCTGAGAGCGAGTCGCGACGCGCTCGACGCTCATGCGGCGATGCTTGGTGACGCGTCGTATCGGAATCCGGTTAAATACGAAGCGTTGCAGGAAGCAGATTACGAGGCATTGTATTTGCCCGGGGGGCATGACAAGGGTGTCAAGGAGTACCTGGAGTCGGACCTGCTGCAGAAACTTGTGGTCGACTTTTTTGTGGCGCGAAAGCCTGTTGCAGCGATTTGTCACGGAGTTCTGCTGGCAGCACGCAGTATCAACCCGGAAACCGGGAAATCTGTGATTCATGACTTCAAAACGACCGCATTGCTGAAATCACAGGAAATGGCTGCCTACAATCTCACCCGACTATGGTTGGGCGACTACTATTTGACCTACCCGGGGACGACGGTCGAGGACGAAGTCACCGACGCTCTTGCCGATCGCCAGAACTTTCTGAGTGGACCGAAGCCGCTTCTGCGCGACCGTTTGGATCGCCTGGAGCGGGGTTTCGTCGTAACCGATCGGCACTACCTGTCTGCCCGCTGGCCGGGAGATGTATACAGCCTCTCGCTTGCACTGCTCAAGATGATGAAATTGCGGTGATCCTGCCCGGGCCCGTAAGGCCCGCGCCGCATTGACAATACGAAACACAAGCGGCATAAATTGAGGGACGGAACGGGGAATAGTACGATGCCGAACGGTCACTCGAAACTTGCAAAATTGCGATCAGATCAGCGAATACCCAGGCTGAGGACGCGCGGGCGCGCCAATCGTCAAAAATTGCTGGATGCGGCAGAAGGCTTGGTTGAGAGTTGCGGTGGTCAGCCGATGCGATTCAGCGAAGTGTTTGCCGCGGCCGGGGTGTCTCGCGGATCGGCCTACCGAATATACGACGGTATGGACGACCTGATGCAGGACCTGGCGAGTTTCTGGATTCGGAGCTTTATTGCGTACGTAAACGGTGCGGAGCGAATCCGTCAGCCGGGTTCGTGGATGCAGCTTTCGGATCATCTCGTGGCTGAGGCGGCCGCATACTGGATCGAGACGGCAGCCGCGCTGCGTGCCTTGCCCCGCGGTCGATCCAATATTTCCGGGAGCTATAGAGCGGCGTTGAAGGACTTGACGAAAGCGGTTGCGGATACGTTCGAACGTTATTTCTTTATGCCAAAAAGTTCCGATTGGTCGTCGGCTCTCGGCATGTATACTTCCCTCGGTGACACGATGTTCGCTGACGCCTTACATTGCGAAGGCCGCATATCCGAACGGCGACTCGCTGAAACGCAGAAAATTTGCCGTACCTATTTGTCATTTTACTTGCCGACTGAGCTTCGAGCCAAGTTCGAAGCCAGGGGCGACAGTTCTTAGTGAAAACACTCAATGCGATATACCCAAACTCTAAGTGCAGCGATGCTGCTGGTCTCTTGTACCGCCACGGCATGGTCGGAGCAGAATGACGAAGAAATATCGGAGATAACGGTTCACGCAGCGCGCGTTGCGAATGACAAGCCGGCAAGCAGCTATGCAACCGCCGCAACAACCTTACGCTTCGACCCACTTACCGAGCTGCAGTCTCGCGGTCTCGCGGAAGGGCAATCCGATGTGACGGTACGTGGCGGGCTGTTTGAGAACACCGGTTTCAAGCTGGGTGCGGTGACAGTCATGGACCCGCAGACCGGTCACTATGTTGCGGAGCTTCCGGTGGACCCGGCAATGATGTCGTCGCCAGCGGTGCTGGTCGGTATAGACAGTGCGGTCGAAGGGTTTAATTCCGCGGTCGCGACGGTTTCCTACGGAATTGGACGAGTCACGGACGGCGGCTACGTTTCGTTGGGCGTCGGTAGTGATGATCTCAACTTTCAATCGCTGCGCTTCGGCCGCACAACGAGTAGTGCGTCCGGCAGCGATCTGGGTGTCGCCGTCTCGTTCGCACGCTCACAGGGTGATGGTAGTGTGCCGTTTGGCGATCACGAGTTTTCGCGCGCCGTTTTGCAACTGCAGCATGCAGACAACGCATCCCAGTCCGACCTGATCCTGAGCTACCAGGACAAATTTTTCGGCTGGCCCGGTGCTTACACAGGCTTTGCGTCATTGCCCGAAACCGATGACACGCAGACGACTTTACTGCTCGCAAACCATCGCCGTGACACCCGCAACGGGTGGTTCGAAGTGGGCGGTTTTTATAGACGCCTTGTTGATGACTACGATTTCGATCGCACGACCGTCGAGTCGGGTGCGCCCGGATCTTTCGAGCACGAGACAAAAGTCGTCGGTATCGGATTTCAGGGGTTGCGGCAGGCCGGCAGAGTGTCCTGGCGTTACGGCGGACAAATCACTGCGGACGAGTTGGTGCGTTCAACCGACCTGACGAACGGCGATTTTACCGACAGAAAGTACGCGACATTTTCTCTGGTGCCAGCGATCGGCAAGACGCTGGCGAACGGTGCTTCGCTAGAATGGCGCTTTGGTGCAACTCTCGACTACAGCAATCGTGATAGCAGCGCCGTGTCCCCCCTGTTCGGCGTGACCCTGAGTCGAGCGAGCACCGACGGGTCAATCGACTACTCGCTGGAATATGCCGCAACGTCCCAGGTTCCTGGCTACACGGCGCTTAGCTCGCGTCCAAGCGGGCTGTTTGGCGGAAATTCACTGCTCGGACGCGAAAAAGCAAAGCAGTTGTCGGCGACGATTCGGCGCAAGACGACGGACTGGCTGTTGCAGACCACACTCTTCAGTCGCCGTGACAGCAATCTGGTTGACTGGACATACCTAACGAGTGTGCCGTTTTCCCGCCAGGCTAATGCCGTGGATCTCGATGTTGTCGGGTTCGAGGTGTTCTTTACTCGGAACTGGGACATGGTAGATCTCGCTATGGGCTACACGATCCTCGACAAGGACGCGGACTACGGATCGGCAGCCGTGGACGCCAGTTTCTATGCACTGAATTTCGCCCGACATCGCGCGACGTTGGCATTCGTGTATCGGTTTGCAGAGGGGTTTGAATTACGTATTGACAACGAATATCGGCTCCAGGAAGACAATCCACTACGAATCGGTGAGGATTCTACTTACCTTGCGTCGCTGTCGTTGCGGTGGTCCGCGACCGGCGCGGAGGGTCTGGCAATGGCGCTGGTCGTCGACAATGTGACCGACTCGAAATTTCAGCCGTTTCCCGGGACGCCGGCCAGCGGACGGCAAGTCAGCCTAAGCGCCAGCTACTCGTGGTAAGTGTTGTTCTACCCAGTTCAATACATCGGCTGAAAATTCGCCGCGATTGATTTCGTTCAACATTTCGTGGCGGCCCTCGGAGTAGAGTTTCAGCGTCATGCGGCTGTGCCCGGTTTGTGCGTAGTGCATGGCCAACGCGGTAAGGCCACGCTCGCCGCCGACGGGGTCGTTGCTTCCGCCTGTCAGTAGAATCGGTAGATCGGAGCGTATTCTCTGCAACGCTTTGTCGGATGCGACAGCGCCCAATCCGCCTATCAGGTCCAGCCACAATCCGCAGCTATAGGGACCGCCGCAGAGCGGGTCCTTGATGTATGCATCGACCTCCGCCTCATCTCGGGATAGCCAGTCAAGTTCTGTCCGCGCCGGTTCAAACGGCTTGTTGAACGCACCAAACCCCAGTTTGTGCAGCAACTCGCTCTTGCCCTGAACGCCAATGCGCCAGGCTTCAATACGCGCGATAATCCGTCCCGGAAACAGTTTCGATTTTTGCGGCCAGGTCGATGCCGAGAGCACCAATGCGTTGAGCCGATCGCCGTGGTGCATCGCATAATATTGTGCGATGTATGAACCCATACTGTGACCAAGCAATATTATTGGCACGTCGGAGTATTGTTCGCGAATCGTGTCATTCACCCACACCGAATCGTCGATCAGAAGCTGCCATCCGTCGCTGTCGGAAAAATGTCCGAGCAATTCCGCCTGCTCGCCATGACCGCGATGATCGTGTGCCACAACCGCGAGGCCGCGCGCTGTTGCCAGTCGTGCGAATCGTTCGTAGCGTCGGTGATGCTCACCAAGGCCGTGAAATATCTGGATCACACCGCGTACGGTGTTGTCAGGACGCCAGTGTGTGCCTCGAATCGTGTGTTGCGCCGACGCCGAAACTTTGATCGTCGCAGTGTGCATCTCGGACATACGGGTACCACCTAGCGTGAAGATCACCCTATACTGCTCGACATGATTGATCTTTACTACTGGCCAACGCCAAACGGCCACAAGATATCGATCATGCTCGAAGAGTGTGGTCTGCCGTACAACACAATCCCGGTGAATATTGGCGAGGGCGATCAGTTTGCTCCGGCGTTTCTCAAGATCGCACCCAACAACCGGATGCCGGCGATTGTCGATCAAGAATCCGGGGTGTCAGTGTTCGAAGGCGGGGCTATCCTGATCTATCTCGCGGAGAAAGCCGGTGTACTGCTGCCGGAAGATCTCGCCGAGCGATTCGACGCCTTGCAGTGGCTATTCTGGCAGGCTGGCGGCCTTGGCCCGATGGCAGGACAGCTTAGCCATTTTGTCAACTACACGCTTGAAGAGATGCCGTATCCACTGCAGCGATATCAGAACGAGTACGACCGGTTGCTAGCCGTGATGGACGTTCGTCTCAGGGACAGGGAGTTTCTGGCAGGCGACTATTCGATCGCGGATATCGCGAGTTTTCCGTGGGTGAGGCCATACAGCGGCCTGGGCAACGATCTCGATAAGTTCGAAAACCTCAGACGTTGGTTTGATGCGCTAAAAGAACGTCCAGCAGTACGCAAAGGCATCGAACTTGGCAGCGACTGGAATCGTGATGAGCGAACAAGCGATGCGGCGCGTGCGCTGATATTCGGGCAGAACTCGCAGACGGTGTTCGATGCGGTGCGGATCCGGGAGTAAGAGAAGTCCGGAATCCGATACTACGAATTGTCCGATGACTAACTTACTCAAAAATTAAGCATCACCTTCGCCAGTTTGCCTGCCGATCACATTCGTGAAAACAATGAAGTAGCCTGGCACTCCAAAGTCGCTAATTGACGTTCTCCTTCGACCCAGTCGCTGGGACTACAAAAGAAGCGTATTGGCGAATAGGATCAACATGTAATGTGCCACGACTCAAAATATCTAGGCCAATTATATTGGAATCGTCGACCAAAATACTGAAATCCGACAGTTCGACACCGCCAAGCTTGATTTCATCAACGTTCGCGATACCGTTAACGCTCTCTCGCTTTCCGTCGATATTTATATATGTTCCGCGCGATTCTTGAAAATCGCTAGATTCATTCGCTACTTCTAAGAAGTCTGACATCGAAATTTGCGATCTCACAGACCCAGAATCAATTAGAAATTGTATCGTTTTTCCATTTACCGACACGTCCATGTAAAGAAAACCGTGTTTGACTACAAGCGGCTCAATAAGATCGACGCCTCTTGGTTGCCTTCCTATTGTTAAAGAACCGCTCGAAAAGTCGATCGAAAAGTTAGTAACAATTAACGCTTGCGTACCAATTATACCATTCGTTCTGCGACCAAAAAACTTGTCGGAGTGACTCGTATCGAGAAGAAGGAATGGGCCAGAAACACGGTATTTAATACTACCAATTGAGAATGAATCTGGCCGAGTAAAACGCAGTTCTTGATCCGGCAAAGTGGCCATGGAATCTAGGTCGGATGCTTCAGTAGTGAAGGAAGATCGGCTTACATAAGATTCGATTTCCACGCTATGCGCGCTTAAAAACCCTTCCGACACTACATTCATATTCGATCCAGTATCAAGAACAAATTCTGTTTCTATGCCATTGTAAATAACCGGTACCCAAAAAAAGCCACCACCGTACCTTTTGATGTTCAATTCAGTCTGTGGTGTTACACAGCCGACTAGCGAACCGAGAAGTAAAAGAAAAAGAATGTTTGATCGCCACAACGCCATCTTGGGAAGCTCTGATCTGTTCGATTTGGGAAACATATTACAGCGTCATCATTATCGGACTTTGATGCCGCAGAGAAATTGGGACGCAAAGTCTTCTTGGTTGCCACTTCGCAGCTGATCTAGCGGACGTTTCATGGTCTCGGACACACGGCGGACGCCGCGACTCTACAAATGGTGGGCCCGCCAGGACTCGAACCTGGGACCAAGGGATTCACTGTACCCGATCATTTCTGAACGGAGCGGACTATCTCATCTCCCTCGACCGAATCGTTAGGGGGCGGGACGCTCTAGCCTGTCATTAAGGACGCTGAAGTCCTCAGGTAGTCTCTGCACCGTCCGCGAGTGTACTCGCGGCTTGGCTCAGGATTGCCATCAGCCGAACTGTTAAGGTTTCCCTGAATTCATCCCGTTCATTTTGCATCTTTCGACGCAAGCGCACCTGATGTGATGAGTCCCCTGCTCTAACCAACTGAGCTACAGGCCCACGCAAGGGGCGAGATTCTAACAGATATTTGCGGCGCAGGGCGACGAGGGGAAAGGTTTATTTTGCTTACTCGATGTCGCCGGCCGAGCCTGGTTCTACCGAAATCAGTCTTCGAGTAAAAATCTCCGTGGCTGGTCCGAGCGGAGCGGGTTGGATATCGCAGCTTGGTGAGTCGATTACAACACGCAGCGGCCGCGCGGTGCGCTGGGGCAGCTGACACCGTCTAAGTATGTCGCTCAGCACGGATATTTACCGACCTGACATGCGGTATTTTCTAAAGCTAAATGGTCTGCTTATTGGGGGAACGTCAATAGCGTGAATTTTTCTAATACCGGCGGTCCGAATATCGGGGAGGGGGTCATAAGTACTAGTACTAATTCAGAGATTGTACCTGCCTATGTGAGTATTGTAATACGTAAGAAAAGGCGAGGGTCAATTTCCTTTTGGCCAACGTGAAAGATTTGGACGAACTCGATACTAGAGAGTGCTGCCAGTTCATCCGGGGGTCACCTGCAGGTGGCTTTGAATATGGCGAGGTTTTTCGGTCATTCTCAGAAAGGGAGTCATATTTAAATGGATATGAAACAGATCGGCCGCATCGCCATACTCTCGATTCTTGGTTTCATCATGACGGCGCTTTTTGCGGCGGTTCCGGCCGACGAGACTACATCCGATGTCTCGTATAGCAGAAAAGGCGCCGATACTTGCATAGCGTGCCACGACGATGCTGTATCACTCGCTATTTTCCAGACCAAACATGGTGTGCCGACGGATCCACGCAGCCCGTTCGGACAGGGTCAATTGCAGTGCGAGTCGTGCCACGGACCGGGCGGTGACCATTCGCCCAGAGTGCGGCGCGGACAGCAGCGACCCGCTATCACGTCTTTCGGGCCAGACGACAAAACCGGCATTGGCACGCAAAACAGCTTGTGCCTGGACTGCCATGACGGGGAGGTCGCTTTCGGTTGGCACAGTGGACCGCACAATAACGAAGAAGTTGCCTGCGCGGATTGTCATAAAAGTCACGCGCCGAGGGATGCCGTTTTGCAAACGTCAACGCAGCCCGAAGTCTGCTACGACTGTCATCAGTTGCAGCGCAGCGAAACCTTGAAAGCGTTTTCCCATCCATTCTTCGAGGGAAAGATGGACTGCAGCGGATGTCACAGTCCTCACGGGGACACCGTTGCAACGACGTTCGCCCGCCAAACTTTGAACGATACCTGCTACGACTGTCACGCTGAAAAGCGTGGCCCCTATTTGTGGGAGCATGCGCCGGTCAGCGAGGATTGTACGCTGTGTCACTCTCCGCACGGATCCAACCACCCAGGCATGCTAACCCGCCGGGCGCCGTTGCTTTGCCAAGGCTGTCACTCCCAGTCGGGTCACCCGAGTGTCGCTTACCAGGATGACGGCCTGGCGGGTGGTGCGCCAACGCCTTTCTTACTCGGTGAAAGTTGTTTGAACTGCCACTCACAGAGTCACGGTTCCAACCACCCCTCCGGTTCGAAACTATTGCGATAACGAAGGATAATTTTCAATGCAGCACGTCTGACAGGATACCAAGATGAACTTCTACACGGTGCCGAAAACCGGCAGTTTTATTCTTGTTGCTATTACGAGCATGGCGATGGCTACGGCAGCCGCTCAGTCTCAGGCGGTGAATACAAGTGCCTGGGAATGCGAATTTTGCCCATTCGAAAGCGGATATCGCGCCGACTACCAGCTTGGCGCGAGAAGCGTCAGTGACGATTCAGCATATTTTGGCGGCGCGAGCGGTTATGACGAACAACGTATTTACGCCAATGTCGACGGTGAGGGCAGCTACGCCGACAAAGAACATCAGCTGCGCTGGCAGGTCGAGGACCTCGGTCTTGCTTCAAGATATGTCGAGCTTGCGGGCGGCCACCAGGGCACATATGACTACAACCTTTCGTATCGCGAGATTCCACGGACGCAGTTCTTCACGACCGAAACGATATTCCAGCAATCTACTGCCGGCACACTATTGCTGCCCTCAGGCTGGGTTCGCGCACCTGCAACCGCGGGATTCAGCGAGCTCGATACGAATCTGGCGCGGAGGGATATCAAGAGTGATCGCGATTTTCTGCAGATCGGCGGTCGTTACATGCCTTCCAATCGCATTCGGTTTTCCGCCAACTATCGCCGACATACGCAAGAAGGCGTTGATATCTACGGCGGCTCCTATTTTTTTCAGTCAAGCCTGTTGAGCCGACCGATCGATTATGTGACAAATCAGGGGGACTTCGACCTGCGCTACACGACCGAAAACGGCTACCTGTCTGCCGCCTGGCATGTGTCTGATTTCGAAAGCAACAATGACGCACTGAATTGGGAGAATCCGTTTACGTCATCGCCTGGCGCCGAGTTTGGCGCACTGGCGCAGCCCCCCGGCAATAACTTTCACCAGTTGTCCTTGTCGGGCGGTCAGCGTTTTTCTCAATCCCAAACCGTCGTGGCATTTTCAGCGTCGGTCGGTCGCATGAAACAGAACAAGGCATTTCTGCAATACACCACCAATCCGAACGCAATCGTCGCTCCATTGCCGCGAAAAAGCCTGGACGGCAGGATTGATACGACCAATTTTGCTTTCAGTCTGACAACGAAAGTTATTGACAAAGCGCGCCTCAAACTGGCGTATCGATACGACGAACGCGACAATCGGACAGCGCAGGATCTCTGGACTGGAGTGATCGCCGAGGCTTTTGTCACTGGCGCAGACACCAATATTCCATACAGTTTCGAACGATCCACCCTGAATCTCAGTGCAGACTATGACCTGTTCGACACCGTTCGTCTCTCCGGTGGCTACGACCGAAAAACTATTGACAGAGACTTCCAGGAGGTCGCTGAACAGACCGAAGATGGTAGTTGGGGTCGACTTCGCTGGCGCCCAAACGGTACGCTACTGTTCGATTTGAAAGGGGGCGCGTCCAGGCGAGACATAGACCGTTACGACGAAACCGTAGCGACATCTTTCGGGCAAAATCCGCTGATGCGGAAGTATAACCTCGCGTATCGCTATCGAACTTTTGGCGAGTTGACGGTGGCGGCATCACTACCGGAAAGCCCGGTCACTATAACGATCAACGGCTTGTTTGCGGACGACAGCTACACTCGTTCAAAAATGGGGCTCACCTCCGGCAGTGAAGTCCGGCTGACAGCGGATCTTAGCTGGGCGCTAAGCAACTCAACGTCGCTGTACGTAACCGGCGGGTTCGAGAATATAGAGTCCGAACAGTTTGGCAGCGAATTATTCGCGAGAGAAGACTGGAACGCTACGAACAAAGAGGATTTCTATACTGCCGGCGGAGGATTCAGGGTCAGGGAGATTGTCGGCAAGTTTGGTCTGCAGATGGACTACACGTTATCGGAGGGAACTTCCGAGATCAATGTAATATCCGATGCCTCCGGACCGAGCCGGTTCCCGGATCTTGAATCGAAACTGGAGTATCTACGGCTGCTTGTGTCGTATCAGCATTCGGATCGATTGGTGTTAACCATGAATCTTCGTTATCAGAGTTTTCTGGCAGAGGATTGGGCTCTGGAAGGTGTTGCACCTGCAACAATTCCGTCGGTCCTTAGTCTTGGTGCGCAACCCTACGACGATGAAGTTTATATATTCGGTTTCAGTTTTCGCTATTCGATTGGCGTTTCGGAAAAGACGCCGTCCAACTGAGCCGCTTTGGCTGGTAAAGATGATTTTATGCCGCCTTTTATTGACCCAATTCTTCTTCGATAGTTAGAACTACTACGTGGTCGTCCCTTTCTTTCCGTGCTTTCCACTATGTGAAAGTACGAATTACGAGAATCTGTTGTGCAATGTATAAGTCATCATCAGCGCAGGTTAGCCCATGTTTGATTCAAAGGAGAAGGTCATGATTCCAATACCTCGTTCCCCATGGTTGAGCGCGATCGTCTTAGCGATTGCTTTCGCGATTGCGGGTTGCGCGGGAGATGATGGGGCACCCGGCAGAGATGGCGTCGATGGAGCAGGCGGTTCAGACGGTGTCGATGGCCAGGACGGTCAGGATGGCGGTGGCGGTATTGCTCGCGACTTGCCGACGCTGCAGGGGCATATTCCCATGTTTCCCGAAGATAATTTTCACGGCAACGGCATTACAGGACTGGATGACGACCGCGTCCTGCCCTACGATGTGCAGGCGGCCTTTAACGACGACACGTTTTTCTGGAGGGTCTCCTACCGCGGAAACGAGGGTAAGCGTCACGAATACATTCGCTACACCAATGGTGCATGGCAACGTGAAGGTGGCGACCGCCGTGACGCCCAGGCCACAATTGATGGCGACCCACAGCAGGGTGATCAGTCCGTAAACTCGACCATCTATGAACAACGCACGACAATCATGGTCAACGATCCGAACGCCGCAACTGACGTTACCAACTTCGGCGAGTTCGGCTGCTTCCTGGCCTGTCACAACGTGAGCCGGCACATGCCTGAATGGACGTCGGCTTCGGGACATGACGGAAAATATATTGATCCCGCCCAGGCACCGGGTGTTGCAGAAGGCACTCCTGTCCTTGACCTGTGGCACTGGCGTGGCGCACGCAGCAATCCGATCGGCCGGGCCGATGACCAGAACGTTCTCGCCATGACCTTCGTCGATAGCAGTAGCGGCGACGATGGCGGCCGCAAGGGCGACGCGGGCCAGAGTGTCTTCGCGTCGCAAAACATCGTCGGCGGCAACCCAGAGTTCTTGCTTGACCCGGATACTACTGCCGGCAAGTTTGCGTTTGCCTGGGATAGTTTCTGGGAGACGCCGTTCTACTACATGACCCGGGACGATGCGCTGCAGGTCGGACCGCTCGCTCCCAATCCGGGTACTATCGCCTACGACGACGCTGTAGCGCTCGGATACGCACCCGTTGAAGGAGACACAGTACCTCGCCGTATTTTGCGTGCGGGTGCCGGCAGCCGCGCCGACATTACGTCTTTCGGCACAACATTTACTCCAGAGACGCCTGACAGATCATACGGTGTTTGGAATGTGGAGATGCAGCGGGCGCTGGATACCGGCAACGCAGATGATATCGCAATGGTGCCGGGTCAGGTTTACGAAGCAGGTTTCGAAGTACATCTCTGGGAGTACACGACCCGCGACCATTACGTATCGTTCCCTGCGACAGTCTCCGTTGGCCCAGGGGTTGCGGATATTGAAGCAACGTCTATTGCAGGTGTAGGTCCCGAGCAAGGACCCAACTGGACGGAAATACCGAAAACGCGGCTCAATTTGTTCCAGCCCGGCATAACGACCTGGGAGTTCCTTATTGGTGAAAATGAAGCGCTGGGCAAGGAATATACCAATGCGCAGGGTCAGCTGGTTGGCCAATCGCACCCGGGATCCTCAGCTGTAAACAGCGGAACAGCCTGCGTCGCCTGCCACACGGTGCTCAACACCGAGCCAGACCCGCCGCTGTTTCCGTCTGGCGCCATGGAGGATCATGCCGAGGAACGAGGAGGCATCTGGGAAAACACGCCGGTTGTTACACCAGTACCTTAAATTAGAAATGCTCAATGAGCGGCCACGGGGACTGGGCTCCGTGGCTTGTCCGGCCAGAAATCGAGAAGCCGGAATTCATCAGCTGTCCTCGCGATCACTTAGTCTGGGTGATGTTTATCCGATGACAATAGCAATGGCAGCTTGTACCTCGTGAACAAGTTTGTCGCGGGTAACCGGTTTCGTCAGCATCACCTGGAGGCCACTGTTCGCGGCGGCGATCGTGACAAGGCTGTCGGGCCAAGCGGTCAGGCCTATGATTGGGATGTGACCGGGCCGGCCGGCGACAGATTGGACGACGTCAGCGCCACTGTGTCCCGGAAGATTCGGTTCTAAGATGATACAGACTGGAGTGTAGCTATCGAAATCCGCGAGAAATTCCTCGCCGGTGGCGTAAGTCCGAACATTCCATCCTCGATCTTCCAGCACCAGGCGAATAGCGTCGAGTATGGCAACATCACAGTCGATGACCGCGATGGTGCCGACCGCAGGCTGGTCGATCTCTCCCATTCACACAGCGTATAATTACTGTTTACCGGAAGACACTGCGGCTTGTACCTATACATAGGCGAGCACATGCGAAGCGTAGCGCACCTTGCTACTGTGCGACGATGGTCTCGATCAGCGAGATGAGTCGATCCGTATCGACGGGTTTGTGAAGGACGGTGCAGCGAACAAGGTTAGCTGCCTCGATTTCCCGCCCCGACGTGTCACCCGTTATCAGCACGGTGGGCAAGTCATCTACGGTTGCGTTGCGAACGCGTCGAATGAGTTCGACACCGTTATAGCCGGGTAAACGGAAATCGGATATAACAACATCAGGGCGAACACCGTTAGCGATGTGTGCCAATGCTTCGTCACCACTCAACGCAGAACAGACTTGGAAGTTCGATTGACTCAACAGGATCGTCATCGCGTCAACAATCGCCGGATCGTCGTCGACCAACAACACGGTGGGTTCGCGACCATCGCGGTGTTCGGCTCTCGCCGGCTCACGATCTTCTATTGTCGCGGCGCAGGACGTGCCGAACGGCACGTGTACAGCAAACGTCGAGCCTTCGCCCGGAACCGAGGAAACCTCAAGCGGGTGCTCGAGTAGCCGAGCGATGTGTTTGACGATTGCCAACCCCAGACCCAGACCCTTGCGACGATCGCGGACGGGATTGTCTAGCTGGTGGTATTCCTCAAAGACCTTATCCAGTTCCTCTTCGGTGATTCCTACACCCGTGTCGCTGATCGCGATCTTGGCAATATCACCGGCTCTTTGACATTCAATTTTCACTCGGCCGCGATCCGTGTAACGAATAGCATTGGTGACGAAGTTCTCGATTACGCGCTCGAGCAACGCCGGGTCGCTGTGCACGACCCAGTCTTCGGTTGTGCATTCAAACCGCAAACCCTTTTCTTCCGCCTGTTGACAATTGTCGGTGACGATGCGTTCCAGCAATTCCTGAATGCGCAGATCGCGTTTCTCCGGAGTAACTGAACCCCCGTCGAGTTTCGAAATATCAAGCAACGCGTCCAGCAGTTCACCCATCGTATCCAGCGATTGGCGCATTTTGTTGCTGACCTCCCTCAGATCGGCATGGTCGGTCAGTTGTTCAAGCCGCCGCTGCATAACCGATAGATAAAGACCCAACGATTGCAGCGGTTGTCGTAAGTCGTGACTGGCGGCGGCTAGGAAGCGCGACTTGCCGGCATTGGCTCGGTCGGCCTGTTCTCGAAAATCACGCAGTGCGGCAGTGCGTTCAGTGACCCGCCGCTCAAGCAATTCATTGCTTTCGCGCAGCAGGCGCTGAGTTTTCTGCCGTTCGGTGATGTCGAGGATTATGGCGACGAATGCAGGCGTCTCGTCGAGTGTCATTATCTGCATATGAACTTCTACGGGGTAAATCGAGCCATCCTTTCGTTCGTGGCGTGTTTCGTAAACGAGGAGCCTGGAGCTACCGTGTTTTAACGGTTCAATAAATGCCTCGAAACTTTCCCTATCAAAGTCAGGCTTGATGTCGACCGCGGTTCGAGCGCGCAGATCTTCGACACTATATCCCAGGTTTTCGCGCGCGCCGGCGTTTACCTGAATAAATCTCAGGGTATCGGCATCGAAGACGTAAATTTCGTTCAGAGAACTTTCGAGAATACCCGTTAAACTATCTTCTCTCTGCCACCGAATCGTCGCGTCTCGAATCGAACTGACTCTTGCCCGGACCTCACAGCGTTCAGTGAGATTTCGACCGGAAACTCCGTACCATTCTTGCGCAGTCCGTAAAGCTTTGATCCCTGGCCCATAGGGCGCGGCTTGGGATCAGTAAAGAATGCCTCGCGGTGGGCCGGATGTGCCACTCTAAAGCACTTTGGCAGCAATCTTTCGATGGGCAACCCGATGAGTTCACTTGGTGCGTAGCCAAAGGTACACCGTACTTGCGTACTCGCAAAAATGATCTGTCCGGCCTCATCGACGATTATCGTTGCGTCCGGCACGGCATCCAGCACATCGTGAAAATTTACGTTCGATATCCTCACAATACTCCATGCTTTTGCAAGAGTTATTAGCTAGTTACAAGTTACGAACAGCGGCTCACTATCGCCCGCGTCAACCAAGTATACTTTAGTTCTCAGTCTGCGGAGTTCGCATCCCCATTTTTCGCGCAAGCTCGAGGTGCTTCCAAATCTTGCGATTGCGATGATCTGGTGACGTGCGATCCCACCATATTTTGAGCCCGCCTCCTCACGACGATCACTTGAGCGCGCGCGCTGCGCTGGCGGCAACCTTTGATTGCATGGCCAGTGATAGATATCCGAGATCACGAAAAGATGCGCTGCGGTTGCTTCGGGCTCAAATGAACCTTTCCAAGAACATTCTTAGGGATATGATTTTCAAGTCTTTTTCGACTGATCTTGGTGCATCGTAGTGGCTAGCGTATCTGACCAAACGGAGTAGATCGAACGCAGCAACCGGACAGAATTGACTTCACCAAATATACCGGTTAGCAGCCAGGCTGTTAGGAAGTGCGACAGATTTATCTGATGGATCCAAATAACGTCAACACGCGTCTGATCGCTACCTTGAGGCAACGAAGCGTGGGGCGCCACTTGACGAATTGATTGCTACGGTCCAGGCGACCGTTGGAAATGCCGCTGCGTTATCTCGGTACTTTTGGCCGACGGTAACAACGTCGAAACGGACTACTGCGATGGGAAAGCTTCGGGTTCGGCGAGGAAAAAAATTCGCGACACCTTCGCCGTGGCGGATCAGACGCATTTGGAGATTGACTCAAGAAATATAGTGGGCCCGCCAGGACTCGAACCTGGGACCAAGGGATTCACTGTACCCGATCATTTCCGAACGGAACGGACTATCTCATCTCCCTCGACCGAAAAGCGACGATAGAAAGGCCCGATTTCGTCCATCAACGATCCGATTAAGGACGGTACATCCCGGGCGTCTTGCTGGTCCAGCGTTTGAAAGCGTTGCGAAAATTGGCAGCATCGCTGAACCCGACCTGCGTCGCGATGTCTTCGACGCTCAGCTCGGTTTGGCGCAGAAACTTTATTGATAATTCCTTGCGAACTTCGTCGACGATGGCCTGATAACAAGTGCCCTGAGATTCGAGCTTTCGACGTAAGGTTCGTGCAGTGATGGCCAGCGTACTCGCGACATGTTCGCTGCTCGGCATATTGCCCGGGTCGCGCAAGAGTAAATCGTAGATTTTTCGAGTCAGGTCTGTTTGTTGCGCTTGTTCTCTCATCATGTTGTCACACAATTCGTTGACCATTGCTTCAGTGATGACATTACTCCGGAGCAGCGGCTGGTCCAGCAACTCTCTTGGGAACTGGAATTCGCTTCGAGGCTGATCAAACAGAGCGCGGCACTGCAATATCTCTTCATAGTGCACGCAGTGTTCCGGCACGTTGTAGCTAAGGCGCACGGAATCGTACCTAAACTGCGACCCAAGGATATCCTTGGTCAAAGAAAAAACCAGGCTGAGTTGAAATTCCAGGTTAAATCGGTGCAATTCGTCAACGCCGAGCGCGTCGGTCATCGAGAAGCTCGCTACGTCGCCATGTTCTTCCAGCAGCATTGTCGTCGTGGGTGTCGCGAGTTCGTGGCAGCGAACGGCAAAATCCAGCGTCTTGCGCAGCGATGCGCTGCTCAACAAAGCGTAGCCGTACAGTCCATAGTTGCTGACACGCATGTGCTGGCCAGCCCTTAATGCAATCGTCGGGTCATCGCCGTGTTTCATCATATTATGGAACACCGTTGCGAGTTGTTGAAGCGATGTGCGGGTGTCGGGTAGTGAGAGGGTTTCGAAGGATAAGCCAGTCTCGGCCAACGTCTGTTCCGGCGCGACACCTTCTTCGGCCATGAATCGGGCGAGCGCTTCGATCTTGTAGGCGTGGTAAGTTCGGTCAGCCGACAGTAGGTTGCCCCCGGATCGGTCTTTTATCACGCGCTTTTCTTCTCCGGTTGATGGCCAGGCGGGCATTGTATCATCGGTCCGACGGCCTTTTGGCCGAAAAACACAGCAACTTGGCCGCAAGCAACCTTACATTTTTCCTTGATTTTGCGAAAATGTTGTATACGAGTATCCAGCGTATTCACAATGTTATTGCTTGTGATCGGGTGGCCTGCCGACGCGTGTGGCTAATGTAGAATACATAATAAATAGAACGAATAAAGGGTGGAGCCGATGAACATGTCGAGAACTAAGTTTTCCGTTTGTGCAGCAGCGGGAGTTGCACTGCTGAGTGGTGCGGCTCTGGCGCAGCAACAGGACGACGAGTCGTTCGTTTTTGAGGAGATTCTGGTAACTGCTCAGAAGCGCTCCGAGTCGCTTACTGAAGTACCTATCGCGATTTCAGTCTTCAATGCTGAAACGATCGATCAGACGGGTGTTCAGGAACTGCGTGAACTGAGTGAATACATTCCCAATGTTAGTTTCTCCCAGAATACTGAATTTCAGTCGCAAATCATCATTCGCGGTGTTGGCGCGAACTCCCGGAATATCGGCTTTGATTCTCGTGTCGGCGTTTACCTCGACGGCGTCTATCTTGGCCAGGGGCCAGCGCTCAATCAGGACCTGGTGGATCTTAGCCACATTGAGGTTCTCCGCGGCCCACAGGGAACCTTGTTTGGCAAGAACACCGTCGCCGGCGCTGTCAGTCTGATTTCCAAAAAACCGAGTCAGGAGTGGTCTGCCGATATCAGCGCCAATCTTTTCAACTACAACGGCGTCGAGGTAAAGGGTGTAATCAACATTCCCTTTAGCGACACCGTCAGTGCTCGAATATCTGCTTCGCAGCGCCAGCGCGATGGCTTCGTCAACAATGTCTGGGAACCCGGTCACGTGCCGACAACGGCGAACTTCGTGATCGGCGGTACGCCATTTTTCGGCGTCCCGTTGTGCGACACGCTTGGCGGCACGACACCACCGGGTTGCGCTGTTTCTCAGGTCGGTCCTGACAACGCGCCGAATACGGGCAAGAAGCTGAACGACGTGGATACGCAGTCCTATCGGGCGCAGTTGCGCATTCAACCGAGCGACAAGCTGGATATCAACTTTGCCATCGACGGTCTGCAGTCAGACAGTTCTCCGCTTCTCGGCGCGCCGTTGACGGATACCTTCGGTTCTACGGTTGACCGATTCGCCCCCGGGTTTCTTGATGTGAGCTTCAGCGAAGATAACCGAACCCAACGCGATATTTTCGGCGCCAACCTCAATATTGATTACGCGCTCGATAACGGCTTTAGCGTCAGATCCATCACGGCCTACCGCGATACCGAGATCAACTACCATAACGACACGGATGCCTCGGCACTCGATTTTCTGTACATCGACTACACCGATGCGTACGAGCAGACCACGCAGGAGTTTCAGTTAATTTCCCCGGACGATGCCGCTTTCAAGTACGTCGTGGGTGCTTATCTCTACGCGCAAGACGGTACTACCGTCAGGGACGCAGTCACTGGAAACGCGGGTTGGCTGTTCGGTATGCTCCCGGGCGATGGTGCGTTTAACTCCGGCAACGTCGAGACCAGAAGTTGGGCCCTTTTCCTGAACGGTAGTCATGACTTCACGGACCGCTGGCGTTTGGGCTTCGGTTTCCGCTATTCGGACGAAACCAAGGATGTTCTTTACGATCTGGACGGTTCGCGTTCCGCCGTATTCAGAATTGGTAGCACTCCGGCCGGTGGTTACATCGATTCGCAATCCTATTCCAACTTTTCGCCGACGCTCAGCCTCAGCTATGCGATCAGTGATAACTCCAACCTATATGCGAAGTACTCGACTGGCTTTAAGTCTGGCGGCTTCAATCTCGACTACATAACGCAGGTAGATCTCGATGCCGGAATCACCTTTAACGAAGAAACGGTGGACAGCTATGAGCTCGGGTTGAAGGGTACGGCGCTGGACAGACGTCTGTCATTCAACATTGCTGCTTTTCTTGCAAACTACGACGACTACCAGGTCAATCAGTTCTTCGACCTTGGGTTTGATCCGGTGACTGGCACACAGTTGACGTCGATCAGAATCACCAACGCGGCGAAGGTCGAAACCAGCGGCCTCGAAATTGAAGCGAAGTTGAACGCTACCGACAGCCTTTCCTTCAATGCCTCGATCGGATTATTAGACGCGACGTTCGACGACTTTCCAGGCGGGACATCAGTGAGTGTGCCGGATGCCAATGTGCCCGGCGGCGTCCGCAGAGACCCGGTGAATGCGGCCGGTAATCGACTGCCTGGAGCCACCGAGTTCAACGCGACGTTCGGTGTGCAATATCGCAATCGCCTTGATACTTTGAATGCGGATATGTTGTTGCGCCTAGACGTGCTGCATACGGGTGACTACTTCACCACGATCGAAAATGAATCCAGCAGAGACCTGACCGGTGCTCACGGCGCGATCTTCACCTTCGACCTCAGTTCATTCATGGTTCCGAATACGATCAGATACGGCAAAGTCGATGCGATCACGACGATGAATGGCAGGATTGGCCTGATCAGTGATAGCGAAACCTGGGAAGTCTATGTCTGGGGTCGTAACTTAACCGACGAAGGCGAATACATCGACTACTTCCGTGATTTCTTCGGCTCGTTGTCGGGTACGATCATGACTCCACGGACTTATGGTATTGAGGCGTCGTATCACTTTCAATGAGGGCTAGGCTAGGGTCTGCGCGGTAGGAATTTTTCTATTGCGCGGACTCCTGTCTCCGACACATTGATGCTCCACAAGACAATCATAATTCCAGCGCAACGAGCACGTGACTGAGGAAGCCCGAGTTACCGGATCAATCGCCTGTGCTTAGCTCTCCCCGGAAAGCCGGACGATGCGTAGTTCGAGCCGTTTCACTTCGCGCAAAATGGCAAGCATATTCATGCGATTGAACATCCACATTTTTAGCATCGAAACCCCGTTGAACGACAGCATGACTCCCATAGCCCAGAGGATAAGGTCGCGAGTTTCTACGGCCAGAAAGACCTGATAGGCGCAATAGAATCCTAACACCGCGAAGATCAGGGTCAGGGCGAATCCAAACCCTGTCCAGACGCCCATAGGTCCCTGAAGCGTATCGAACAATTGCGTGAATAATCCACGCTCGCCTTCGAGGTTCTTGAGGAACTCCTGGTCATCTGCGCTGAGCGAGGCGCGCAGTCTGTCATCAAAATCAGTCATTTTCGTCTCCTGCTAAAGCCGCCTTCAACTGCTGGCGGGC
>CAZZKW010000020.1:11991-21878 GCA_964654975.1 uncultured Woeseiaceae bacterium | reverse complement strand
GCCGCTGACCGGCCCGGCGGTTACCGCTACGTACCAATGTGACGAGCAATTCGTCATAAACGCGGTCTGTCTCAGTGCGCATGTCCCGGCCCTTTGCCCGATCATACAAGGACAGTCGCTATGGGAGGGCAAAAGGTTCAATTCCAGTGCTAGATTAATCTCAGACGCCAGCCTTCTGCCTGATGTCTTGCAGCGCCAGAAACATTGCTGCGATGGTCAAACCCGTGGTACCAATACGGTGCGGCGACTGTATGAACAACGGGGATGGGGCCAACTTTATCGACCTTTCACAAACACACGCTTCTGAGATTCTGACCAGGACGCTATCATGAAAACACCGGAACTCTTCGGCCGACACACTTCTCACTACACTCGTTTGGTACTAATCGTTGCGCACGAGCTGGACGTTGAGTACACGTTCACTCCGATACTGGATCTTATGAGTCGCGATGCAGCGCAATACGGTACACATCCGGGTCTGCGGATGCCAACGTTGCGCGTAGACGACGAGTATGTCTTTGGTGCGACGAATATCTGCGCGTTGATGGCTTCGTCCGCATCCGCGCAATCCGCGCTGATCCCGCTACACCGTTCCGGGAATACGTTTCTAATGAACTTTGACGAGATTTTGATGCAGGCCATGGCAACGCAGGTGACGTTAGTCATTGCAAACCAGGTTGCTAAGGTCGATTCGCGCAACGCCTTGGTAGACAAATCAATCGCGGGGTTGGTCGGAATGCTTGGCTGGCTTGATACCAATCTTGTCGATTATCTGGCACGGCTCCCCGACCGCTCCGTAGCGGTAGCCGAGGTAGCCCTGTTTTGCCTGTTGGAGCACGTTAAATACAGAAAAACTGCTGCAACTGAGATTTACGAGAATCTGCACCGGTTTTGCGAGGCTTTCAGCATGCGACCGTCCGCACAGTCAACCCACTACTACGTGGATCGGTAGCGAACGAACGTCCTGCTCTGCCTCGCGCCACCCATCATGTATCCGTGAGCTGAAATACGAAGGCGTCTTATAAGGGCAGCGAACTGCTCTCACTGGCAGCATAGTGAGGATGTCAGATTCCACCTGAAAAACGCTGCCACGCTGTCCGCCCCTGTGCCGATTCGAGCGGCGCCCAGATAAGCAGCGATAGCACTATCGAACACTACAAATTCTCCGATGGCGCGGCGAGAAACTGTTTGTCTATTCGCGTCCCGGGGTTCTAACCTGGTTTCAGGAAACGACCAATCCCAGTCTTAGCGGAACCCCTAGTCTTCGAGCAGGAAACTGCGCAACTGATCCGAACGAGTCGGGTGGCGCAACTTGCGCAGCGCCTTCGCTTCGATCTGACGTATACGCTCACGCGTAACATCAAACTGCTTGCCGACCTCTTCGAGCGTGTGATCGGTATTCATGTCGATACCAAAACGCAT
The DNA here is from genome assembly GCA_964654975.1 of uncultured Woeseiaceae bacterium. Taxonomy (GTDB): domain Bacteria; phylum Pseudomonadota; class Gammaproteobacteria; order Steroidobacterales; family Woeseiaceae; genus UBA1847. The sequence continues at coordinate 20,456 of CAZZKW010000020.1, read as the reverse complement.
ACGCAGCACCTTCGCTTCGCGCGGAGTCAGGCCTGCGAGGACCGTATGCGTCGTTTCTTTTAGTCCGGAAGTCGTTGCTGAGTCCACTGGCGAATGCACGGTCTGATCTTCGATAAAATCGCCCAGATGCGAGTCTTCGTCGTCGCCGATCGGCGTCTCCATCGAGATCGGCTCTTTCGCGATCTTGAGAACCTTGCGGACTTTGTCTTCCGGCATTTCCATGCGTTCCGCCAGTTCATCGGGCAGTGGTTCGCGCCCCATCTCCTGTAGCATCTGACGGGAAATACGATTCAGCTTGTTGATTGTTTCGATCATGTGCACCGGAATACGGATGGTGCGCGCCTGATCGGCAATCGAACGTGTGATGGCCTGGCGAATCCACCACGTCGCGTACGTCGAGAATTTGTAACCACGACGGTATTCGAACTTGTCGACCGCCTTCATCAAGCCGATGTTTCCTTCCTGGATCAGGTCCAGGAATTGCAAACCACGATTGGTGTACTTCTTGGCGATAGAAATAACCAGCCGCAGGTTCGCTTCAACCATTTCTTTCTTCGCACGTCGGGCTTTCGCCTCACCGATCGACATCTGACGATTGATTTCTTTGATTTCGACAATGGTAAGGCGCGTCGCAACTTCAACCGCGATTAACTTGCGCTGTGCACGCAGGATATCGTTCTTGAGTTTCGCCAGAATTGAGGAGTGCTTGCGTTTGGCGCGAATATGCTTGTCGATCCACGAATAGTCGGTTTCACTTTTCGGGAAACTGGACAGAAAGTCCTTGCGTGGCATGCCCGCATCGCGAACACAGATCTGCATGACCATGCGTTCCTGACTGCGAATGATCGAAACGACATCGCGAAGATTGCGTACCAGCGCGTCGAATAATTTCGGCGCGAGCTTAAGTTCCATGATCTGATCAGCCATATCGGAAAGCGCGCTGATGGTGCGCTTGTCCTTAAAGCCGTACTTATCGAGATACTTCATGCCGCGGTTAAAGTGGCGGCGAATAACTTTGACACGCGCCTTTACTTCAAGCGGGTCAGGGCCAGTGTCGATTACCTCTTCGTCGTCATCGCTCTTGGGCGCGGGCGGTTTGATCTCGTCCGGTTCGTTCGGGTCGATAAACCCGACTACGAAATCCTGCATACGGGTCTCACCGGCGATGACGCGATCTGCAACTTCCAGCAATGCTTCCACGGTTGGCGGGAAATGCACCATGTGGTACTTGACCTGATTCAGGCCGGCCTCAATGCGTTTGGCGATTTCGATTTCGCCCTGACGCGTTAGCAGTTCAACGGTTCCCATTTCGCGCATGTACATGCGCACCGGGTCGGTTGTACGACCAAATTCCGCGTCAACACTGGCAAGCGCTGCTTCTGCTTCTTCGGCGCCATCATCGTCCGTCGCCGTGGCGTCGGATAAGGTGATCGACTCAACCTCCGGCGCTTTTTCGTGCACCGCAATGCCCATATCGTTAATCATGTTAACGATGTCTTCAATCTGCTCCGGGTCAACGATGTCGTTCGGCAGGTGGTCGTTGACCTCCGCGTACGTCAGATAGCCTTGCTCTTTGCCGCGGGCAATCAAATCTCTTAGTTGCTGCGCTTGCTTATTTGCGCCAACGACTGCAGTTTTTTCTGTCAAAACAAAACCCCTGCGGGTAAAAGATACAAACGATTAATATTACTCTCCTAAAAGAGCGGAATCTATAATTTTTTCATGGGCTTATGGACTAGAAACGCTGCGTCAACTCCGATTTTTCATCGTCGTTCAGCCCTGTAACTCGTTGTTTTTCAATCAAGAACTCCACTCTGGCCTTGCGACCGGCGATGGCAAGTTGCTGCAGGCACTCCTCGAGCTCCGCGGCTGGATCGAATTCCTCGTCAGAGGGTACGGTCGTTGCCGCCAATTTCCCCAAATGGCGCCCCTTCTCATCGTGCCGCCAGCGCTCAAGCAATCCGGCGGTCGTGATATTGGGTTCGGTTTGCACGGTTTCAATGAGTGTCGCCAATAAATCAACGCCGACCCGTTCTACGCCCGCCAGCTTTTCGAGGTCGAGCTTCCGCCCCGCCTCCGGGTGATTCAGTACCAGCGTAACAGCTCGTCGCACAACGGATGGCCCGCTACTGGCCGGCGGGCGGTGGCGGCGGGAAGAATGACCGAGCCCCGTATGCGTTGTTTGATTGCCAGCTGGCGCTCCAGCGCCCAGCATTTTTTCCAGTTTTGGCGCTGTGAGGCCAACGGATTCGGCGAGGCTGTCGATAAGCAGTTCCCGATATACACCCACCGGTATCTTGTTGATGAGCGGGCGAGCCGTTTCTGCCAGTCGTGCACGACCGTCGATCGTATCCATATCGACCTGACTGGCCAGCTCTTTGATCAGAAACTCAGACAAGGGCATGCCGGCATCCAGTAACTGAACAAAAGCTTCGGCACCGTTCTCATTAACGTAGGAGTCCGGGTCCTGGCCGTCGGGAAGGAATACGAAGCGAATCTGCCGGCCTTCGCGTATCTGCGGCAGCGCGTTTTCCAGTGCCCGCCAGGCGGCTTTGGCGCCGGCGCGGTCGCCATCAAAGGAGAAATACACATTTTCTGTCAGTCGAAACAGTCGGTTGAGGTGGTCGGTTGTGGTCGCAGTTCCCAGCGTCGCTACGACAAAGTCGATGCCGTTTCTCGCCAGGGCCACGGCATCCATGTAACCCTCGACCACGACCAGGCGCTCGATATGGCGCAATGCGTGACGCGCTTCGTAAAGCCCGTAAAGTTCGCGCCCTTTATGGAACAGGACGGTCTCGGGCGAATTCAGATATTTCGGTTCGCCGTCACCCATCGTGCGGCCGCCGAAAGCGATCGTCCGGCCGCGCGCGTCCCTGATCGGAAACATGATGCGGTCTCGAAACCGATCATAGTGCTTGCCATTGTCCTTGCGAATAATGAGTCCGGTTGCCAGCAACCGCTCAATAGCTTCGTCAGACTGGCCGAACTTGTCGAGCACGTTGCTCCAGCCATCGGGTGCGAATCCGATACCAAAGCGTTTTGCGGTCGAACCATCGATGCCACGACCTTGCAGATACTCGACCGCCGTCGATGTCTCTTTGAGGCAGGTCTGCCAGTGCCGCGCGACGGTATCCATCAGCGAGAACAGTTCGTCGTAACGCTTCGCCGGTTGATCGCTCTCGTTTCGTGGCACATCAACGCCCATCGAGTGAGCAAGTGACTCAATTGATTCAACAAAACTCAGATGGTCGAATTCCATAAGGAATCCGATCGCGGTACCGTGCGCGCCGCAACCGAAGCAATGGTAAAAGCCCTTGCCAGGGCTGACCGTGAAGGAGGGCGATTTCTCGTCGTGAAACGGGCAGCAGGCCTTGAACTCACGGCCGGCCTTTTTCAGTTGTACGCGGCGCCCGACCACCTCGACGATATCTGCTCTTGCGATCAGATCATCGATGAAATCCTGTGGAATCAATCCGGCCATAGTCAGTTCACGCATCAAACCCGAGTCGTTGGGTCTTCGGAAATTCTTGTTATTTTTTTACAGCATAGCCTAATGAGCGGGCCGTGCCAGAGCGCAATTTTGGGGCCAACTGGCTGCTAGAGAGCGTTGAGACGCTCTTTCACGAGAGCGCCGACGGTACGCATTTCGGCGCGGTCAGCCGCTTTGAGTTTAACCAGGGCCATCACCTTGCCCATGTCCCGAATGCTTTCGGCAGCCGTGGTTTGAATAGCTTCGTCAATCAGCGCGGCGAGTTCATCGGCGGATAGTTGTTCGGGGAAGTACGTCATCAGCACGTCGATCTCGGCGCGCTCAATAGCGGAAAGGTCCTCGCGACCGCCCTTGTCGAACTGCTCGATGGAGTCTCGGCGCTGCTTCACCATCGTGGTCAGCAGTGCCTGCACAGCTTCGTCGCTCTGCTCTTCGCGTGTATCAACCTCGACCTGTTTGATCGCAGCAAGAATGAGACGCACGATTTTCAGGCGGTCTTTTTCACCGGCCTTCATGGCAGACTTCATGTCTTCGGTGATTTGGCCTTTCAGGGACATCGAATTGGCAGTGAGACTAAATCTAGTAGAGGCGGGTGCGCTTGGCCTGGTCGCGAGAAATGCGCTTCAAATGGCGCTTGACGGCCGCGGCTTTCTTGCGCTTTCGTTCCTGAGTGGGCTTCTCGTAGTATTCACGACGGCGAAGCTCGGTAAGGATTCCGGCCTTTTCACAGGCGCGCTTGAAGCGACGCAGGGCGGCGTCAAAATATTCGTTCTCTTTTACGCGAACACTTGGCATTGTTCAGGTATTCCGTGCAGACATAAATAAACCCGGCACAGGGCCGGGACTGAGCCGCGTATAATAACGCCAGTTTTGGCGGTTTGCAAAGGGTTCAGGTTATGATTCGCCGCCTATGATAACCCTTGGCATCGAAACCAGTTGTGACGAAACCGGCGTGGCGTTGTTTTGCTCGGAACGCGGGCTGATCGCTGATGCGCTACACAGTCAGGTCGACTTGCACGCACCTTATGGCGGCGTCGTGCCGGAAATTGCGTCCCGCGACCATGTGCGCATGCTTCTGCCGTTAATTCAACGGCTTATGAGTGAGGCGGGCGTCGAAAAACCGGATGCAATTGCGTACACCGCCGGCCCGGGGCTGGTTGGAGCGCTGATGGTGGGCGGTGGTGTGGCAAACGGCCTGGCCCTGGCGTGGGCATGCCCGGTTGTTGCGGTGCATCACATGGAGGGTCATTTGCTGGCCCCGATGTTAGAGGAAAACTCGCCGGAATTTCCGTTTCTTGCGCTGCTGGTTTCAGGCGGGCACACGATGCTTATCGCGGTACGGGCGCTGGGTGCCTACGATGTGCTGGGAACGACACTCGACGATGCCGCGGGCGAGGCTTTCGACAAGACCGCCAAATTACTGGGGCTGGGATATCCGGGAGGGCCGCTGCTCGCCGCGCTGGCTGAGGGCGGCGATGAATCGGCTTTTTCACTGCCGCGGCCGATGCTCAAGAAAGCGAATTTGGATTTCAGCTTCAGTGGCCTGAAAACGGCAGTAATGCTTGCAGTGAAAAAGGTCGAGGCAGCTGGCGAGTTGCAATCTCGTCGCGCCGATATTGCGGCCTCCTTTCAACGTGCTGCAGTGGACGTTTTAGTCGGGAAGGCCGTCAGAGCTGCAGAATCCGAGGGTCTGCAGCGAATCGTCGTTGCCGGTGGTGTCGGCGCCAATCGCCTGTTGCGCCGTGACATGGCCAACCGGTTTCCCGGGCAAGTCTTTTACCCGCGATTCGAGTTTTGCACCGACAACGGTGCGATGATTGCGGTCGCCGGGGCGATGCGCCTTGCAGAAGCAACTGAGGCAACAGAGATCCGGGCGCTGGCGAGGTGGTCTTTGGAGTCGCTGCACGAACCGGCGCTGACCTGAATCAGGAAAACTAAGGAACTATGGACAAGATTTTTCTTAACGAGCTCAAAGTAGACACGATCATCGGCATCTGGGAGTGGGAACGGCGCGTCCGCCAGACGGTTGTTATCGACCTGGAAATGAGTGCCGATATTGCGGCGGCGGCCGCTACTGACGATGTCGCGGATACGTTGAACTACAAGCTGGTCGCGAAACGCTTGCAGGACTTTATCGCCGACTCCGGCTTTCAACTCGTCGAGACCCTGGCTGAACGCATTGCCGCGATCATCCGCGACGAGTTCGGTGTCGCGTGGGTTATGGTCAGGGTCAACAAACCGGGTGCCATCCGCGGGTCCAAAGATGTTGGAGTCGTGATCGAGCGGGGCGAACGACCGGATTGATGGCGAACGTCTACCTCGGGCTTGGCAGCAACGAATCGCCGCGCCAAAACCTGAAACTGGCGATCGGCGAGTTGCGAAAACGCTATGGCGAACTGCGAATGTCCTCGACCTATCGCGGTGCTGCGGTGGGGTTTGACGGCGAAGACTTCCTGAACCTGGTCGTTGCCGCGCAGACCGAGGATTCGCCGCGGAGCATTTGTAACGAAATCGAGTCTATACATAATCTGGCGGGTCGTGATCGCGGCAGCGATAAGTGGGAGTCACGTCCTCTTGATATCGATTTGTTGCTTTACAATGATCGGGTAATTGACGAAAGACCCGTACGGGTGCCGCGCGAGGACATTCTGTTGTACAGCTTCGTGCTGCGGCCCCTGGCTGAACTGGCGCCCGATCTGATACACCCCGTGACTCGCAAGAGCGTGTTGCAGCATTGGCAGGAATTCGACGTGGCCAGTCATCCGTTGGAGTTGGTGAGCGTTGAGTATTGACGGAGTTCGAATGCGCAAATTGAGTGTTTTGATAATCGCCGCGGTGCTCACCGCATGTGGCGGTGGCGGTGGTGGCGGTATCGCAGGTCCGGGAATCGGAACCGCCGCTTGCAGCGCTGACGGTCAGAAACAGTTCGTGCTCGACCGGCTGTACGAATGGTATTTGTGGAATGAGTTGCTCCCGGCGGGCATCGATATCGCGAACTACGCCTCACCCGAGGCGCTGGTGCTCGAGGTGACGACACAGTTGGGGCCGCAGGATACCGATGGTGATCCGATTGATTTGTTCAGCAGCGTCGGATCCCTGCAGGCGGATTCCGATTTTTTTAGCGCGGGAGAATTCGAAGGCTTCGGATTCAGCTGGCGATTCGCCGACGAGGCACAGTCCGATTTTCGCATCACCCGTACTTTTCCCGACAGTCCGGCGGATCTGGGCGGACTCGCTCGTGGACACCAGGTATTGACGCTGAATGCCCGTAGTATCGCGAACATTGTGGCGAACGAAGGCATCAGTGCGTTCTTTGGCGCGAACGATACGGTCGATTTCGAAATTCAGCCGCTGGTGGGCAATTCGTTCACAGCGAACATTAGCAAGGATGTTGTGACGATCGATCCGGTTCCTCAGTGGCGGATTATCGACGCAGGCAATGGCCGCAATGTTGGTTACCTGGAGTTGACCACGTTCATCAGTACTGCGAACTCCGCACTCGACGCTGTTTTCGCCGCTTTTCTGAGTGCCGGGGTGACTGAGGTGATCATCGACTTGCGTTACAACGGTGGCGGCTTGGTGAGCACGGCGGAATTGCTGGGGGATTACCTGGGTGGGTTTGGTGCTGACGGTTTGATTTTTTCGAGTACAGAGTTCAACGCAGATCGCGCGAGCAGCAACGACAGCACGAGGTTGTTTGGCCGCTTGGGAAACTCCATCAATTTGTCGCAATTGATCGTTATCGCGACTCGTGGTACCGCGTCTGCCAGCGAGTTGGTTACCAACGGCATGATCCCGCACGTCAATGTCGCGATCGTCGGTGATCGAACCTTCGGTAAGCCCGTCGGGCAGATCGGTCTGGAGTTCTGCGAGAAAATTCTGCGGCCAACGTCGTTCAAGTTAACCAACGCGGATGGCAACGGCGAATACTTTGGTGGTCTGCCGGTGGATTGTGCGGCCGCGGACGATCTCAATATCGCGGTGGGAGACGACCTCGATCCCAACATGATCGCCGCGATGGCCTACCTGAATTCGGGCGCATGCCCGGTTGTGTCTGCGCCTGGAAATCAGCAAAAGGCGACACCCACTACAAATCGATCCACCCCTGAACGAGACCAATCACCGCAACGCGAGTTTCTGGATGCGTTTTAGTCGTTAACACCTACCAGCCGATGGAGCGGCCGCCGTCTACCGTTAGGGTCTGGCCCGTGACGTAGCGCGCATCGCGGATCAGGTAGAGCACGCAATCTGCGACGTCGTCGGGGTTTCCCGCGCGCTGCAGCGGAATTTGTTTCAAGATCGAGTTCCGCATTGTTTCGGTCATACCGTCTTCCGGCCACAGTATGGCGCCCGGTGACACACCGTTGACGCGGACTTCGGGCGCCAGATCCTTTGCAAGCGAGCGGGTCAGCATCGCAAGCCCTGCTTTTGCGACACCGTAAACAACGTGATCTCGCAATGGCCGTTTTGCGTGAATGTCGATAATGTTGACGATTGTGCCCTGGCTGCGTCGAAGAGGGTCTGCCGCTGCTTGCGACAAGAACATCGGTGCCTTCAGATTGCTGCCAACGAGTTCTTCGAATTGCTGCTCGGTGGTGCTGGCAAGCGGCGTTGGGTAGAAACTCGAGGCATTGTTAACCAGACCGTCAAGCTGGCCGCCCCAATCGACAACGGTGTCGATCAGGCCGGGTAGCTTCTCAAGCTGTAGCAAATCGGCTTGTACGGAAATCGCCGAGCCGTCGCGCAAGCGATTGAGGCTCTTTGCAAGAGCCTCAGCTTCGTCGGCAGAGCCGCGATGGTGTATCGCGACGCGTGCGCCGCTGTTGTGCAAGCGTGTCACAATAGCCGCACCAATTCGTCGGGCGGCACCGGTGACAAGGATGACTTTGTCGTTGAGTGTTTGTTCTGACATGGATTCATTCATAAAGACTTTATCGCCGACATGCAATACGAACCGTCAGCCTCGTTACCGCAA
>CAZZKW010000020.1:7449-11891 GCA_964654975.1 uncultured Woeseiaceae bacterium | reverse complement strand
CCTCGTTACCGCAACCCGATGCGCTGAGCGCGCAGCACAGTGCGCGCGTCCATGAGCATCTGAGTCACCGAATTGCGGCCGCAGGTGGTCAAATCAGCTTCGCGCAGTTTATGCACGAGGTGCTTTACGCGCCAGGGCTTGGTTATTACAGCGCGGGCTCGACCAAGTTTGGCGAGGCCGGCGATTTCGTCACCGCCCCGGAGGTGTCGCCAGTTTTCGGTGGCATTCTCGGTCGGCAGAGCGCTGAAGTACTGCGCGAGATGGAGAACGGCGAAGTGCTCGAATTCGGTGCGGGCAGCGGTAAGCTGGCGATCGACATGCTAAAGGCACTTGAGCGCTTGAATGCGTTGCCGGTGCGCTACAACATCCTCGAAGTGTCGGCGGACTTGAGGGGCCGACAGCAACAAGGTCTGCAACGTGAAATACCGCATCTCGTTGATCGCATTTGCTGGCTTTCCGGCATGCCAGCGAAATTCAGCGGAGTTGTCGTCGCCAACGAAGTGCTCGACGCGTTTCCGGTTGAGCGGTTCGTGCGCCGAGAGAGCGGAGTTTTTCAGTGTTGTGTGGCGTCCGACGAAGGACGATTCACCTGGACGGAACGTCCCGCAAACGACCGACTGGCGGCAGCCGTCGTGGCCATCGAGGCGGACATTGGCGATACCTTGCCAAGTGGCTACACCTCGGAGGTATCGTTAGCGGCACCCGCCTGGATTGCCGACCTGGCTGAGAGCTTGGAGCATGGCGCTGCGCTATTGCTCGACTACGGCGTGTCACGGCGCGAGTACTATGCAGCGGACCGAACGGACGGATGGCTGCGCTGTCATTTTAGGCATCATGCGCACAACAACCCGCTGATTTACCCTGGAATCCAGGACTTGACGGCCTGGGTGGATTTTTCGGCTGTTGCCGCTGCCGCAGTGGCCGGTGGTCTGGACATACTCGGGTATCAGAGTCAGTCCCAGTTCCTGATCGGCGGCGGACTCGATATCGAGATGCAGGGATTTTCTGAGTTGCCGCTGACCAGGCAAATAGAATTGTCCGGCCAGATTAAAACACTTACTCTCCCGGGTGAAATGGGCGAAAACTTCAAATGCATGGCGTTGGGGCGCGGCGATATCAAAATACCGTCGGCTTTTCGGCGGGCTGACAGGACACGGACTCTTTGACTACTCTGCAGGTTATTATTCTCGCGATCGTTCAGGGACTCACCGAGTTTCTGCCGATATCAAGCTCCGGCCATCTGATTCTCACGCCGTATTTGTTCGATTGGACGGACCAGGGATTGGCCTTCGACGTTGCGGTGCATGTCGGTTCGTTGGTCGCTGTTTGCGTGTTCTTTCGCAAGGACATCGTCACCTTGTTCGCCGGTGGTGTTCAGGTGCTCGGCGGCAACGTTAAAACACCGGAGTCGCGCCTGGCATTAGCAATCACGCTGGGAACGGTGCCAGCCGCCCTCGGCGGCCTGCTGTTTGCGTCCTGGATTGAGGCCAACCTTCGGGACCCGGCGGTGATCGTCTATACCTTGTCTGGCTACGGCATCTTAATGGCGCTTGCGGATCGCTTCGGTCGCAGCGAACGAAGCCTGTCGGGCCTGGGCCTCAAAGATGCGCTTATCATCGGCTGTGCTCAAGCCTTGGCGCTGGTGCCGGGTACCTCGCGTTCCGGCGTCACCATCACTGCCGCGCGCCTGCTCGGATTCGAGCGTTTGGAAGCGGCGCGATTCTCTTTTCTGCTATCGGCCCCGGTGATCTTGCTTGCTGCTGCCTATAAGTTCGCCGAATTGCTCATGGGCGGGGCGGCGGTCGCCTGGGGTCAACTTGCCCTGGGCGCCCTGGTTTCCTGCGTTGTGGCTTACCTTAGTATAGAATTCTTCATGCGCTTCGTTTCTCGTATGGGACTTGCGCCGTTCGCGATTTATCGCTTGTTGTTGGCCGCAGTTATCTTATATGTATTGGTTTAGAGCATCGTTACTGTTACTTCTGGCGAGCCCGGCCTGGTCCGCTGAGGGATACATTATCGGCGCAGGCGTTGAGGCGGACTCCGACGATGCAATTGCGGCAACTTTTTCTGCCGAACTGGGGCTGACCAGGAACACCTGGTTGTCGACGGCGATAGCCAGGAGCAATGTGGATCTGCCACGCGGCAGAAGTATCGACACATTGTACGCCGACATCGGTATTGATCACTGGTTCGAGCCGTTGGGAGTGCGCGCGGGGGTCGCCTATTGGGGTGACAGCGAAGTCCTCGATTCGGTCGATTTTCGCGGTTCTGTCTACTGGCGCAATAGCAAAGTCACCGTGTCGGGCGATTTCGAATACCGGGACTTCACGTTCGACATTTTTCGAGGTGACCTTCGGCCAGGTCAGGACGCCGAGTTTCATGCGCACGGTGCCGGGTTGTCCGCGCGCTTCGAGTTGAACGAGTCGGTCGACTTGAGTTTTTCGGCGATCGACTACAGCTACGACGTCAATCTACGGCTTGATGCTAACCGGCCGATTCGCGATTTCCTGTCGGTTTCGAGGTTGAGCCTCCTGAATAGCCTGATTGACTATAGAGGTCGGGTCACTTTGGGTGTGGACGTCGGCCTGCGGCGCTGGAGCCTCGACTATGCGACGTGGCAGGGCGAAGTCGACGGCGGGAAGACGAACTCGGTCACCTTGCGCCTCCTGACGCCGCTCGGAGGGAAAAGCGACCTCGAAATCGGTCTTGGCGTGGATCGTTCCAAAGACTTCGGTTCTGTCACGCTGCTGTCGGTATTTTTCTTTTTCTACGGCTGAGTATCTGTGGTAAATGCTCGCACGGCGGCCACTCGCGCCGTGCGGATCGCCTCCGGAATCTTCGAGCCTTCATGACGTTTTGCGATAGTGCCTACGTCAACTGCCGACGCCGCAGCGTGCGCGCCGCGCAGGAAGTCCGCCTGCGGGTAGGGATTGCCTTCCAGACCGGCGCGGCCGCGCGCGTCGGCTTCGCAGGCGAGCAGGAATTGCTCGAAACGCTGCGGGCGGCGGAAGGCATCCGTTTTTTCCAGAACCTTGACGATCGTCTGATCTCTCAATTCGAGCGCGCGATGGCAGTGTGTGTGAAACTCCGCAACGACCAGAGCGAGGTCCCGGCAGGCCTTGGGTATCGGTAGACGATCAGAAATCTCGCGAATCAGTTTGCAACTGCGAATCTCGTGGCCGGGATGGCTCGGAAGTTTGTCTTTGGGCGTCCGGCCTTTGCCCAGGTCGTGCATCAAGGCGGCGTAGCGCACCTCAAGGTCTTCACTCAAGGCCTCTGCTTGCTCAAGGACCATCAACGTGTGTACGCCGGTATCGACCTCGGGGTGCCATTTCTCGGGTTGCGGCACGCCGAACAGCGCGTCGATTTCGGGAAACAGTTTCTCCAGCGCGCCGCAATCGCGCAGTACTTCAAAATAGACAGGGCAGTTACGGCCAAGAAGCGCCTCCTCGGTTTCTTTCCAAACGCGGTCCGGCACCAAGGCGTCGATCTCGCCGCCCTGGACCATCGTGCGCATCAAGGTCATCGTTTCGTCCGCGATACTAAATCCCAATTCTGAGAAACGCGCCGCGAACTTGGCGATGCGAAGGACGCGCACGGGGTCTTCGCCGAACGCATCGGAGACGTGGCGTAGCAGCCGATTCTCCAGATCCTGAAGGCCACCGTGCGGATCGATCAGTCGGTCGTTGGCGTCTTTCGCAATGGCATTGATTGTCAGATCCCGTCGCAGCAGGTCTTCTTCAATGCTTACCTCGGGCGAGAAATCGACGGCAAAGCCGTGATAGCCGGGTGCTGTCTTGCGTTCAGTGCGCGCAAGCGCGTATTCCTCGCTGGAGTCTGGATGCAGGAACACCGGAAAATGTTTGCCGACTTGCTTGTAACCGGCGGCCAGCAATTCTTCCGGCGTAGAGCCCACAACGCACCAGTCCCGTTCTTTGAACGGGATTCCGAGCTGCTCGTCACGAACAGCGCCACCGACGAGATAGACCTGCATCGCGCAATAATAACCGACTATAGCGGTTGACGTTCTGGCCAATGAACCCGCAAAGTTGAGCTATGCTCAGAATCGTCCTGCTGTTGTCGTTATCCGTGTCGTTGACAGGCTGCTATTACACGCAGGCGGCGTCGGGCCAGTGGGAAGTGCTTCGCAAGAGAAAGCCGGTGCACGACGTTATCGAAGATCCCGATACGCCCCCCGCAGTCGCGGCCAGGTTGCGCTTGCTGGCCGAGGCGCGCGACTTTTCGGTTGCGGATCTTGGCCTGCCGGACAACAAGAGTTACCGCAGCTACACGAAACTGGAACGTGATTACGTTGTGTGGAACGTATTCGCTGCGCCGGAGTTTTCTTTGACGCCAAAACAATGGTGCTTTCCGATCGCCGGCTGCGTGAGCTACCGCGGTTACTTTTCAAAGGCTGCTGCGATCAGGAAGTCGCAGCGACT
>CAZZKW010000020.1:0-7349 GCA_964654975.1 uncultured Woeseiaceae bacterium | reverse complement strand
TGCCGCGCGGGAGCGGCGGCCTGGACGACTGATAACTCGTCCGACAGTCGTCGAATTTTTCCGGTCATCCGCCAATGAAAAATTGCCTGTGCGGCCAAAACGCGTTTCACATATTTGCGGGTTTCGTTGAACGGAATATTTTCGATCCAGATACGGGCATCGATGGTCCCGTCTCGCGGTAACCAGCGGTCCACGCGGTGCGGGCCGGCGTTGTAGGCGGCCGTAGCGGGCACCTGATTGCCGCCGTAGCGTTCGGCCATTTGTCCGAGGTAGGTAGTGCCGAGGTGAATGTTGCTGGTGGGATCGACCAAGGTTGCGAGTCCCAGGTACGGTAGCTTGATGTCCCTCGCAACGTCGCGCCCGGTCGCCGGCATTAGTTGCATCAAACCGACAGCACCGGCATGCGATTTCACGTCGCGCATGAACAGACTCTCGCTGCGAGCGATACCGTATGCCCAGGTTGAGGCGATCTGCGCTCTTGATGAGAACTCCTCGAACGTTGCCTGGTAGGGCAGCGGGTAGCGAATCGCCAGATCATCGTACTTGCCCAGGCTTGCGGCGGCAGTGATTGCGCGTGAATGCCAGCCCCATCGATTCGCGAGGATGGCTGCCTGGGCCTTGTCGTCATCGGACAAACGGCGAACAACCGAATCCCACTCCGAGCGACCGCGGCTGTCCTGACCCACGTAGAACAATTCGCGGGCCCGAATGACATTGGGCCGGGATTCGAGCGCCGCGAGTTTCATCTCATCGACGACGAAATCGGAGTGATCAATCGCGTACTCCTTGCCGAGTTCATCTGCGGCAAGAAACCCGTAGAAACTGCGTTCGAGGCGGAGTACTTCGAGTATTTCCGACGCCGCGGTTACTTGTCCCGTACGCCGTAAAGCAATGGCCTGCCAGTACCGCCATTCTTCGGTCTCGCGCTCGGCTGCGGTCATCAGTTTGATATCCACAAGCAGCGTTGCCCACTCGGCGTCTCGAAGGCTGCCGCGGGCGCGCCAACGCAATACCTCTTCGTTTCGCGCGGCCGGTGGCAACCGGGCCAGCAAGTCATAGGCGCCGGGCAGATTGTCGCGGGCGGTCCAAAGCGCAATATGCTGCGCGGTACGCAGTCTCTGCGCTTCCGAAAACGGGTGCTGCTTCGAAATTTCAGTCCAGAGTTTGAGTGCGATTACCGGGTCGCGGTAAGTTAATCGCTCGAGCGCATACACAATCTGTTTTGTCAGGGCTTCGTCAGCCGACCTTCGGTGGATGTTCCGCAAGAAGCCTTCGGGATTTGCCTGGGCATCCTGCCATTGCACCGCCTCGTCCACATGTTTCCGGTCGATTTTTTTCGCCAGCCATCGAGCCAACGAGAAATTCCGTTTTGTGACAGCAAGGTTGTACCGCTTTCGATACTCGACGGCGCCCAGCAGGCTGCGATCGTAGAGATACTCGAACACCGGGTCGCACTCGCTTACCTGACTGTCGCCGAGCAGCCACAGCTCGACCGCACGAAAGTCCACGCGTTGGTGGCGCCTGGCCTTTATTTCGGCCTGTAATGCCAGGCAGTCCAGCTTTGCAATGTCCTGTCCTTGATAATACTGCTGGTAGATTCTGAGGTATCCGGCGAGGTTTCCGTCGCGAACGAAATTCAATGCGTAGCGGTAGCGTAACTCGCGGGCGGGTCGTAAGGTCCCGTACTGCTGTACGAACGATTCGATCTCTGCGGCGGACACGGACTTGATGTTCGCCCGCAACCAGGTTGCGCGCAGGTCGGGCCAGAGGACGTAGCCCTCAAGAGCCTGCCGAGATGCCGCAGAGAGATCGTTAACCGCACTCCAGTTGCCACGTTCAACAGACGCGTAGACCGTTCTGAACAACTCGCGTTGCTGCTCTATTTCTGCTGCAGCCGCAGTCGCGGCAAGGAAAATCGAAGCGAAGCAGAAAGAGATGCGGCCGGCAGCGAGCAGTTTGATCACGGTTCAGGCAAATACCTCATGGGCGAGTTGGCAGTTTAGCGAATTCCCAGCATCAGTGCTCGATCACCGCGACGCACATTCAGGAACAAGATGTCGTAACGAGCGGCTATATCTCTGAAGTCCTGCAGGGTTTCGACTTTCGCGCGGTTGACGTGTGTGATCAGGTCGCCCGTGCGAAGCCCGCGTTGTGCGGCCGGGCTGCCCTCCTGGACCTCGCCGACTTCGACGCCGTTGCGCGCTGTGCTCGCCGCAGCCGAAAATACCGAGCCGGCCAGACCTGGATGAATCTCTTCACCGAGTACGGTCAAACTTCTTGTTTGCCCTAACTCGGCACGCGTAGACAGTGTCTTGTTGTCACGTACGTACTTGATCCGCACCTGTTCGCCGGAGCGCAGCAGGCCAATGCGATTTCGAAGCTGAGTGGCACCGTCAACTTTCTTGCCGTTGACCGCAACGATAATATCGCCAACGTGCAGCCCGGCGTTCTCCGCGGCCGATTCGGATTGAATGCTGGTTATCAAAGCACCGCTATCGATATCATTACCGAGTGCTTCGGCGGCGTCTGCGTCGATCGTCTGAATGTTCACGCCCAGCAATCCACGCCGAATTTCGCCGAAGTCGAGAATCTGGTTCATGATCGAACTGGCGATTTCCGTAGGCACGGCGAAGCCAATACCGACATTGCCGCCGGAGCGGCTGATAATGGCCGAGTTGATGCCAATCAATTCGCCGTTCATGTTGACGAGCGCGCCGCCGGAGTTTCCAGGATTGATCGACGCGTCGGTCTGGATGAAGTCTTCGTATCCGTCACGACTAATGCCGGAGCGACCCAGCGCGCTGATGATGCCGGAGGTCACCGTATGACCGAGTCCGAAAGGATTGCCAATGGCGATGACAAAATCACCCACACGCGCACCCGTGGAATCGCCGATCGGCATGTCCGTTAAGCCCTCGGCATCGACCTTAATGACCGCGATGTCGGTGGCGGGATCGGAGCCGATAATCTCGGCGTCGAGAACAGTGCCGTCGATCAACGAAATCTGGATGGCATCCGCATCGCCGACAACGTGGTGATTGGTGAGAATATAGCCACGCTCCGCATCGACGATCACCCCGGATCCGGCGCTGGCGACTTCCCGGGCACGGCCACGCGAATCCGGAATGCCGAAGAAGCGGCGAAAAGCGTCGTCGCCAGTCGGGTTGCGTCGGCTGATGGTCTGGCTGACGCGGATGTTGACGACGGCCGGGGAGGCCTGCTCTACCAGGGGAGCAAGGCTGGTGACCGGTTCGCCTTTGACGCTTTGTGGAAGAGCGGCCTGGGCAGCGACCACCTGGGCTAGCAATATCAGCGCGGTCGTAATAAGGATTCGTGTTTTCGTCATCATTATAGTTAGTCTCAATTGATGTGGGCGGTCAGACATAAGGTCTTGAAACCGAACCTGCCGTGAGCCGACTATCGTTCATTTGCGTCACATTATAGGCTTTTACAAAGATGCCTGGACACGACTATACGTCGCATCCAGGCAGTAGCAACGTCGATCAGTCAGGCGGCTTCCACCGTGATCCTGTGTGGCTGGGTTTGTGCGAGCTTCGGTATGCTCACTTCCAGCAGGCCATTACTGATCTTTGCGGCGACCTTGCCTGTGTCCGTGCTCTCAGGAAGCGTAAAACGACGCGAGAATCGGCCGCTAGACCGCTCTGTGCGCTGCAATCTGGTGTCCTCGCCGCGCTCCTCTGCGTGGCGGACGCCAGCGACGGTTAAGACAGCGGCATCCATCGATAGTTCGACGTCTTCAGGACGCACGCCCGGCAGGTCCGCTCGCAGCACAAAGCGTTCCTTTTCCTCAATAATGTCGACCGCCGGCGCCCACTGAGTGGTGGCTTCAGACCGATTTTCTCGTTGCAGATCCCGGTGTATCAGGTCAACGTATGACCAGGGTTCAAAGCGCGTAATTTTCATGATGCTCTCCAGTTCGAATGTGCCGATGAACGCTTAAGTAAGGTCGGAGAAACGGTTTTCAAGGTGCTCTTTTTTGCAAAAAACAGGGCTTTTCGCCCACCAGTGGTGCTGTTTTTTTGCTTCGAGTGAAGCCACTATATCTAGTGGTTGAGAAATTTAGCGAAAGTGCGATTTTTTTTCGTCTATATTTAAAGGACTTACTCGCGAAGTTTTTGTAAGTTATTGATTTTTTATGGAAAAGACCCTTGGAAAAAAAACAGCAAAAGGCTTGACAGAAGTGCGTGACGCGCCTAATCTTGTCTGCATTCAGACACAACATCTTGTGTCTCTTCAAAGAGGAAATGAGGCCGATTTCGGCTCTCGTCGTGCGTTTTCTGGCCGCCGACGAGCGGGGTTCTTTTCCCTCAAGAAAAGCTAGTCAAAATCAGTATTTGGGGTCTCCTTCAGGGAGTACAGGGGAGTAAAAGGACCGATGAAGTCTGCTGTCAATCTGGATATGCACACGGTTACCGACATTGAATTGCAAGCCGCATCACTCGACATTTGGGATGCGAAGTATCGGCTGACAGCCAAAGACGGCTCGAAGATCGACGAGAATATCGACGACACCTACAAGCGGGTCGCCAAGGCGCTGGCGGAGGTGGAAATTGAGTCAAAACGTGAGCAATATTTCGAAGATTTTATCTGGGCGCTTCGCTCCGGGGCGATTCCGGCGGGCCGTATCATTTCCAATGCGGGTGCTCGCGAGCACAAACCGGCGACATCCACGATCAACTGTACGGTGTCGGGGACGGTTGGCGACTCGATGGACAACATTCTCAACAAGGTTCACGAGGCCGGTCTGACGCTTAAGGCGGGTTGCGGAATCGGCTATGAGTTTTCGACGCTGCGACCGAAAGGTGCGTACGTAACCGGAGCGGGGGCGTACACGTCCGGCCCGCTGTCGTTCATGGATATCTACGACAAGATGTGTTTCACGGTGTCGTCCGCAGGCGGTCGTCGTGGCGCACAGATGGGTACTTTCGATGTCGGGCACCCGGATGCCGTGGAGTTCATTCGGGCGAAGCGAGAAGACGGTCGTTTGCGACAGTTCAATTTGTCGCTGCTGATTACCGACGAATTCATGCAGGCGGTTGTCAACGAAGACGACTGGAAGCTCGCGTTTCCGGTGACGCCGAAGGAAGTGGAAGTCGATGGCCTCGATATTACGGATGAGTCGCAGTTCGTCTGGCGCGAATGGCCGGAGGCCGGCAATTACGTAACGAGCGACGAGGGTCTTGTCGCGTGCAAGATCTACAAGACCTTACCGGCGCGCCGCGTCTGGGACATCATCATGGCCTCGACCTACGATTTTGCGGAGCCGGGCTTTGTGCTGATCGACAAGGTCAATGAGATGAACAACAACTGGTTCTGCGAGAACATTCGTGCGACCAATCCCTGCGGCGAGCAACCGTTGCCGCCGTACGGGTCCTGCCTGCTGGGCTCGGTGAATCTGACGCGTTTTGTGAGTAAGCCGTTTACAGCAGAGGCCGAGTTTGACTGGGAGAATTTCCGCAAGGTCGTGAAGTTGTTCACGCGCATGCTCGACAACGTTGTTGAGGTTAACGGCTTGCCGTTACCGCAACAGCGTAACGAAATTCAAAGAAAGCGCCGCCACGGTATGGGTTTCCTGGGCCTGGGTTCGACGATCACGATGATGTGTATGAAGTACGGTGAGCGTGCGGCGATCGAGTTTACCGAAGAGGTGTCGCGACAGTTGGCGCTGGCCGGTTGGGAAGAGGGCCTGGCATTGGCGCAGGAAAAGGGCCCGGCGCCGATTATGAATGAGATTTTCGAAGTCACTGAGGAAATGTTGCGCAAGCGCCCGGAAATGCGCGACGACAGTTATCAGGTTGGTGACAAGGTGCCCGGTCGTATTTTGCACGCGCGTTACAGTCGTTATATGCAACGCGTGGCGGCCGAAGCGCCGGAGTTGGTGAAGCAACTCGCCGAAACCGGCGCGCGCTTCACGCACCACAGTTCTATTGCGCCGACGGGGACTATCTCCTTGTCGCTGGCAAACAATGCCAGCAACGGCATCGAACCCAGTTTCGCGCACCACTATTTCCGCAACGTGATTCGCACGGGCAAGAAAACCAAGGAAAAAGTGAATGTTTTCTCATTCGAATTACTGGCGTATCGCGATGCGATCGATGCTGAAGGCATGCCGGCGGGCGTAGGCGAGGGAGCAGCGGTTAATACGCTGCCGGATTATTTCATTACCGCGGATGAAGTGACGCCCAGTCAGCACGTGGATATTCAGGCTGCGGCGCAGAAGTGGATCGATTCGTCGATCTCCAAGACCGCGAACGTACCGACGGACTACAAGTACGAAGATTTTAAGGATATTTATCTGTACGCCTACGAGCAGGGTTTGAAGGGATGTACGACGTTCCGCTTCAACCCGGAAGCTTTTCAGGGCGTGCTGGTGAAGGAAAAGGACCTCAAGAATACGAAATACACGTTCACGCTGGACGACGGCTCGACGGTTGACCTGCAGGGTGACGAAGAAATCGAGTACGACGGCGAGGTGCATACGGCAGCGAATTTGTTCGATGCCCTGAAAGAAGGCTATTACGGTAAGTTTTAACGGTTGGATTTGACGGTTTAATTTGATGATAAAAGTAGACAAGAAAATAGTCGGGTACGCGGTGAATCAGCCCGCTACCGAAGAGAAAGAAAGCAAGCGAGAGTTCAAACGCGAAGGTGGTGGCGGAGATCGTGCGGAAGTGATTCGCATGCACGAAAAACTCGAACGTCCCGAGATGCTGGTTGGTTCGACGTACAAAGTGAAGACACCCGTGTCGGACCACGCCATGTACGTCACGATTAACGATATTGTTCTCAACGAAGGCACGGAGTATGAAAAACGCCGGCCGTTTGAGATTTTTATCAACTCCAAAAACCTCGACCACTATCAGTGGATCGTCGCTCTGACACGCATTATCTCAGCGGTATTCCGCAAGGGTGGTGACGTTACGTTTCTGGTGGAGGAGCTCAAAGCAGTGTTCGATCCACGCGGTGGTTACTGGCAGACTGGGGGTAGATTCATGCCGTCGATCATCGCGGAGCTTGGTCATATCGTCGAGAAGCACCTCATCATGATCGGCATGATGGTGTCGCCGGAACTCGATGCCGGACAGAAGCAGTTGATCGCCGAAAAGCGCGCTGAGTATGAAGAGGCAAACAAGCAGCGCGATGCGTTTGCGGAGAGTGGTTTTCCGGACGGTGCGCAGCTTTGTAATAAGTGCAATATCGCCGCTGCGGTCATGATGGACGGTTGTCAGACTTGTTTGTCGTGTGGGGAGTCTAAGTGTGGGTGAAAATTGTTATCAGTTGTGGGGGTACGCATAAGCTTAGAGGTGGCCCCGGAAAATCGGACAGTG
>CAZZKW010000019.1:0-58636 GCA_964654975.1 uncultured Woeseiaceae bacterium | reverse complement strand
GGGACACGCATTTGTTCTCAGCAAAAGATGGGTGTCCCGATTCTCGGTACGGCCGAGTGCTTTGTAACGTAGCGGAGCTAAAGCCAGTTTTCCACTCTCAGATTACGAACTCGGCGAAACTCTTTCTCGTTGCCGGTAATGACAGTTAGATCTGATGCCAATCCGTGCGCGGCAATGAGCAGATCGTTTGGGCCGATGGGCGTGCCTCGTTTCTCGAGATCAACTCGAATTTTCCCATAGCAACCGACGATATCGGACGGCAGTTCGAATACTGCTATAGCTTCAAGTATGGCCTCAACTTGCTGCCGAAGCCTCGGCGATCCGCGTTTGGTGAGTCCGTACTCAATTTCGCAAGCGACAATAGGGTTGATGCCAAACTCCTCTGGCGACAATGTCGCGACACGAGTCGCTGTATCACCCTGAGGATTTCGAGCAATTTCACCGATAACATTGGTATCGAGGAGGTACATTCGCTATTCCAATGGATCGAGATCTAAAGGTCCCAGGTTGTCGATATCGGGAAACGTCTCGTTGGCTGGTAATGGGGATAATCCGCCGAGCACCTCGGCCAACTTGCGCTGCGGCGCCGCCTCTAAAATCAAGCGTTTGCCAACCTTTCGCATAATTACGCGCTCCCCGGAGAACTCAAACTCTCTGGGGATGCGCACGGCTTGGTTGCGTCCGTTTCTAAAGATCTTTGCCTCGCGTTCTCGGGACATGGTGGCCATCTCCAATCGGTGAATAGCATAGGCCGAAGCATAGGCCAAACCAGTAGAAGATACAAGCAAACAGTGTTGATTTGCATCCAATGGATAAAACTTGAGGGTAAAACTGAGGACACCCATGAAATGGGGTGAGGTAAACTGAGGCGTGTATTGATTTCGAATGCGTTTTTGCGCGCAAGGTCGAGAAATGAGAAATCAGAGTTTCATGGGTGTCCCAGAATTTCCTTGGGAGCAGGCACTGGTGCTCTGTTGAGTGTTAACGAGCTTACTAGGTAATCACGTACATGGCTGCTCACACCATTAACATTTTGTTCGGAATTTGGCTCCTAGCAATAGGGTTTGGAGTTTTTTGGCGGGGCAGAATATGGAGCTTGGTGTTGGCCGACGAACGGTACATTGTGGGGGCGCCATTTGTTCTGGCGGGCATCTACGTATTCTATTTAGTGTGGCGCGATAATAAGTAGTTTTCTACCTAAGACTAGAACTGAAGTGCGTCGGAAACGACCCCAAAAGTACTAAAGTAAATGGACCGCAAAGCAAATGGACCGGGTCTATTTGATTGGGCCGGGCGGACTTCGCGTACGATGCCAACGGCAACCGCACCAGTTGTTTTCCCGCTTTCCGCTGGACCTGATCGGAGTGGTAGTTGAGGGACGCGATCAACTTTGACGAGTTGTTCCGATCAAAATCGAGGACACCCATAAAAGCCGGGTGAGCCGAACAGATCAAAACGCCTCTCAACCTCCCCCCAAAAACCTACTCCGTCCCCACCACCCGCAAGCGGATCAACGATAGGACATCGATAAACGATACCGCCCCCGCATCCACTTGCCCGGAGCGCACCAGCGTTGCGTATCCCTGCACCAACGACCAGACCAGAACCTCCGTACATCTCTGCGCGGCAGCATCGGCCGCGAAAGGCTCGCAGGCGTTCGCCAGCACCTGATGGGCTGCGGTGGAGGCAGCTTCGTACTCCGGGTCGTCGGTGAAAATCTCATCCGTCATGAACATCAGATTGGCCATGGCTTCGTTGTTTCTGGCGAATCTCAGGTAGCCGTTGCCGACGGCGATCAGCCTCGCGCCGGGATCGCTTGCGGCCGAGTCGCGCTCCTCGACCATCGCCAGCGTAAAGGTTCTGAATCCCTTCGTGACGATGGCGGTTAGCAGACCCTTCAGACCGTTGAAATGATGCGCCGGGGCGGCGTGAGAAACTCCCGCCCGCGCCGCGCACTTGCGTAACGTCAGTGCGGAGTGCCCACCCTCGGCCAGCAGTGCAATGCCGGCGTCCACTAATACAGATTTGAGATTGCCGTGATGGTGAGGTTTTGTCGTTTTGGCCATTGCCACTGTGTAGACCAGCAGCTTGACATTGTCAAGCTGGTGCCAGAGAATGGCTCCATCAACTTGACAGTGTCAATATAGGGATCCCAATGCACTACGCTTCAAAGATACTGGCCTTTCTGTTCTGGTTTATGTCGCTGGCCATTGCGTTGATTTCTTACCGGTTTCTGGCACTGGGTCTGGAAATCTCATTTCCAGACATGCTCGGCCACATCGCAAACAACAAGTTGTGGTTCACGTTACACGTAGCCGCGTCCCCGGTTGCGCTGGCCTTCGGTCTCATCCAGTTCCTGCCGCGTCTGCGTAATAATCGCCCCGCGCTGCACCGGTGGAGCGGCCGCTTGTACGGAATCGCGGTTCTTATCGGAGGGCTCTCTGGACTGATGCTCGCGGTCGGTTTTGTTGAGCGCCCAATCGCAGCCGTCGGTTTTGGCGCGCTGGCAGTACTCTGGCTTGGCACGACAGCGAACGCGATTCGCCTGGCAATGCTTGGGCGCCTGCACGAGCATCGCCGATGGATGATCAGATCGTACGCGCTGACTGCGGCAGCCATTACCCTGCGCCTGGCTCTGCCCTTCTTCTTCTTTCTCGGTGGAATGGACTACGCCGAAGCATCCACCTACGTGGCCTGGGTCTGCTGGGTACCAAACCTGTTGCTCGCAGAATGGTATCTCAGGGGTCGAACCGATTTTTCCGAACCGAGCTAGAGATACCCAGGCTCACTCCACCCCGTTCAAGGTCCAGTCGTACTCGCGAAACTCGACATCATAGTCTCCAACCGCCACGAGTTCTTCGCGCAGCGACTCAGGAGCGACGCTGGCGACATAGTCGATCAACCCTCGTTCAGCGGGCCGGCCGTGCATGCGCAGGTCGTTTAGAAAGTCGTTTTTGAACCATTTGAAGATCATCGACAGGTAGACGACACGTTTTTCGTGATCGATAGATACGTTGAGAGGATCGCTGACGAACTCAAGCGCCGAAAGCGTGAGAACAGCGTCGAGGTCGCTACCGGTGGGCAACTCCGTGCGCATAACCGGACAACTTTCACTAGCACAATTCAACAAGAAATGGATACGTGCATCCTGGTACTGTTTACGGATCTTGTCGTTCTCAACGCCCAGCAAACTGAAGTACTCACCGCCGAACTGGTAACGCATTCGATAAAAAAAGCCAAGACCTCTAATGACCTCGATCGGTGCTTTCAGGTCCGTCACGCTCTTGATCGGCCAGTTGTCCAAAACACTCTTGATGACATAGGCATTGTACGCGTAGATCCAGTACGCGAGTTCTTGGGTGCGCGCAGTAAAACGATCCGGGGCGTTGTCAGGACTGTAGAGACTAACCGCTGCAAGGTAGGAGTTGAGCGTGCCGACGGATTCCGAGGATGTGTGCCAACGTGCGTAGTCCACTCGCCCGTCAGCATCAACGTACGCTTTCAGGAGGTCTTCGAACACCTGATGCGAAAAAGAGTCCGCGGGAAAGTCTGCGGGTATCGATGCATGGATGGGTACGAGTTGCGGCCGATTCACCCAATAAAGGCCAGCCAGGAGCACGGCCAGAATCAGCAATATCGCTGCTACAAGTTGCATCTTCATCTCGTGTTCCTCACCAGAACGCAATTTGTCAGGAGGTTGAGATGAGTCAGACCCGAGCACACGGCTACTTATTACTCTTGTCGAGCGATCCTATTTCGCCAATACTAACGAGCCTAAGAGCCTAATCCGCACCAATATGAGCGCACAGCAGTGAATGTCCTCCTTGGCATAAGCGGCGGAATCGCCGCCTACAAAGCACCCGATCTCGTCCGGCGCCTGCGCGAGCGTGGCGCTGAAGTGCAGGTCGTAATGACAAGCTCCGCCGAAGAGTTCGTCACCCCCACGGCCTTGCAGGCGGTGTCCGGTATGCCCATCCGCTCCAACCTCTGGGACAAAGAGGCCGAGGCTGCGATGAGCCACATCGAACTCGCCCGTTGGGCTGACGTCGTACTGATCGCTCCGGCGACCGCTGAGGTCATGGCGCGCATTGTCAGCGGCGGTGCACCCGATCTTCTGACCACGATCTGCCTGGCCACCGAGGCGCCAATCGCACTAGCACCGGCGATGAATCACGTCATGTGGAGCAACCCGGCCACGCAGGCAAATCGGGAAGTACTGGAACAACGCGGCATCCATATTCTTGGTCCGGGTGTCGGCTCGCAGGCGTGCGGTGAAACCGGGGCCGGGCGCATGTTGGAGCCCGATACGATAGCGGCCACCGTCTTCAGTCTCACCGGCGGCAAAGGCGAGGGTTTGCTCGAAGGGCGCAAGGTGGTTGTGACAGCCGGGCCGACCCGCGAGGCGATCGATCCGGTTCGATACATCACCAATCGCAGTTCCGGAAAAATGGGTTACGCGATCGCCAGTGCGGCAGCGGCGCAGGGCGCACAGGTGGTTCTCATCAGTGGCCCGGTAAACCTGCCCGAGCCGACCGGAACTGAGCGGGTTTGCGTTGAAACGGCGGAAGAAATGTACGCGGCAACTCACGAGGCGGTTCGCGATGCCGATATTTTTATTGGCGCCGCGGCCGTCGCCGATTATCGCCCGGCCGCCGTTGTCGAGCAGAAAATCAAGAAAAAAGACGCGGCGATGAGCCTTAAGTTGGTGCGTTGTCCGGACATACTGGCATCCGTGGCCGCTCTTGAGGCGGCACCGTTCACTATCGGCTTCGCCGCCGAAACGGAAAACGTTTTGAGTTACGCTCGCGGCAAACTGGAAAAAAAGAAACTCGATCTGATCGTCGCAAATCGCGTCGGTCGCGACTGCGGCTTTGACCGCGACGAGAATGCGGCCACCGTTCTATGGAAGAACGGCGAGAAGAGTTTTCCGACCCGCTCCAAAGTCGACCTCGCGCGAGAACTGATCGAGCTGGCGACGGAACACTTTTATGCTGTGCGCGGTTCCGGCACTCAGCCAAAACTAACGGTCATTTCCAACAACGACTGAAGGACAATTCTTCCCTTGCGATCCATTGAACTGAAAATACTCGACCCTCGGGTCGGAGACACCATCCCCTTGCCGCAGTACGCAACCGACGGTTCTGCCGGTATGGATATGCGCGCGTGTATCGATGAGCCGTTGACGGTCTCGCCCGGCGAGACCGTCCTGGTGCCAACCGGCCTGGCAATTCACGTCGCTGATTCTGCATTGGCGGCCGTGTTGCTGCCGCGTTCCGGCCTGGGTCACAAGCACGGCCTGGTGCTGGGCAATCTGACCGGGCTTATCGACTCGGACTATCAGGGGCAGATCTATATCTCCTGCTGGAATCGCAGTGACACAAGCTACGAAGTGCAGCCCGCGGAACGGATTGCACAAATGGTTTTCGTGCCGGTGGAACAGGTGGCATTAAAAATCGTTGATGAGTTCGACACCAGCGACCGAGGCGTTGGTGGTTTCGGCCATTCGGGCAAGCAATAGAGGGCGGGTCGCCTACTCGATGCCCTTCAGGAGTTTGAAGCGCGTAATGTCGCCCGCGAAACGGGCAATAATCTGCTGCTCACCGGCAAGAAACTTCTTCAGATTGCTTTCGTGCCGTTCAATCGTTTTCTTTGTCTCTCGCAGGTCTTCGGCCAGTTCGTCGGGGATCATCGGTGCATCCGATATCACACTGTACGGTTTGTACCGTGACGCATCGCTGCGCAGAGTGTCCAGTCGTCGGCTCAGATTGCTGAGGTACAGTTCGGTCACCGCAGATTGCGCCTGAAAAAGTTCCACACGGCGGTCGCGATGCATCATGATTTCTTCGACGCTCAAATACGTGGCGAGCAGCGCCTGGTCCGCGCGTTTTTGCAGCTCTATCGCGACTCGCGTTTCGGTTTCCAGTCGATCGGCTTCGATTTGTTCCGGTGTCTTCTTGCCTTCAAGGTGCTGCACCGTTATGCCGCGATCGTTCAAAACCTCTTTCGGGAATTCGGCGTACTGCGCCGGAATACTGTCGCCGTAGTGGGTAACGCCGTCAGCGTCGACCCATCGATAGACCTTTGCTTCCTGAGCGCTGGCAGCCATTGGCGCCAGCGTTGTTAGAACAAGGCTGAGGAGAATCTTTCGCATGCTCTGAATATGCCACCTAATCGTGTTCCGGATACCGGAACTGGTTCTCGTTATTGCAGCTTAGTTGCCCCTGAACGTCCTGTAAACTGCTTCGGGAGCGCAATTTTCGCGTACTTCAGGATATTACACCGTATTGCTTGCGGTAGCTGAGTACTGGCTGGAGAAAGTCTTCGTACTCGCTTGATTCTTCAAGTATGTCAATTAGATCGTCCAGTTGAACAATACTGATAACCGGGATGCCCAGGGATTGTTTGAGTTCCTGAACGGCGGAAAACGGCCCCTGGCCGCGCTCTTGCCGGTCCAGCGAAATGATCAATCCGGCAACTTCAGCTCCGGCCGCGGAGATTATCTGATACGCCTCACGAACAGCGGTTCCGGCGGTGATAACGTCATCGACGATGAAGATCCGCCCGGATAACTGCGGGCCGACGATACTGC
Organism: uncultured Woeseiaceae bacterium; assembly: GCA_964654975.1. Classification (GTDB taxonomy): domain Bacteria; phylum Pseudomonadota; class Gammaproteobacteria; order Steroidobacterales; family Woeseiaceae; genus UBA1847. The sequence continues at coordinate 52,047 of CAZZKW010000019.1, read as the reverse complement.
CGCCCTCTCCGTGAGCTTTGGCTTCCTTGCGGTTAAACGAATACGGAACATCGATGTCGTGTTGTTCGGCCAGCGATGCCGCCGCGAGCGTGGCCAGCGGGATGCCCTTGTAAGCGGGACCGAAGAGCATGTCGAAGCGAACGTCAGACTCGGCAATGGCTTCGGCATAAAAACGACCGAGCTTGGCAGCTGCGTATCCGGTGTTGAACAGGCCGGCATTGAAAAAATACGGGCTCACCCGACCGGACTTCAGCGTAAATTCACCAAAGCGAAGAACGCCCAGTTCCAGTGCCAGTTCGATGAACTCTCGTTTATAACCGCGCATGTGTTTTGTCTTCCAATGTTGGTCTTATCGGGTGCTTCTGTATGATGACCGCGACCGGTTCAATTTCGGACCGGAGTATGACACAGGAGTGCGGTTTTGTTTCGCGTTATCAGCCTCAATGCCAACGGCATACGATCCGCTGCCCGAAAGGGATTTTTCGACTGGCTGCCAAAGCAAAAGGCCGACGTGGTTTGCATTCAGGAAACCAAGGCACAGCTCCACCAGCTCGGCGATGCAGTATTTTCGCCGGCCGGTTATCACTGCTTTTACGAAGATGCACAGAAGAAAGGTTACAGCGGCACCGCGATCTATTCCCGGCATAAACCAAAAAAAGTGATTCGCGGATACGGTGATGCGGAGTTTGACGACGAAGGTCGCTATCTCGAAGTGCAGCTCGGCGGAATCAGCGTCGTATCCTTGTATTTGCCATCAGGATCGTCCGGCGATATTCGTCAGCAAGCCAAGTATCGTTGCCTGGACTCATTCGCCGAGCACCTGAAGAAGCTGCAGCGGCGTCGCTCCGAGTACATAGTTTGCGGCGACTGGAATATTGCACACAAGGAAATCGACCTGAAGAACTGGAGGGGCAACAAGAAAAACTCCGGTTTTTTACCTGAAGAGCGTGCCTGGCTGGATAAAGTGTTCGGCGAACTCAAGTGGACCGATGCGTTTCGAACCATCGATCAAAAACCGGACGAGTACACCTGGTGGTCGAACCGCGGTCGGGCGTGGGATAACAACACCGGTTGGCGTCTGGACTATCAGGTCGTCACGCCCGGGTTGAAAGACACGGTACGGCGAACAGCAATTTACCGTAAGCAGCGATTCTCGGATCATGCGCCGATAACGATGGATTACGATTGGGTTCATGACGGCTGACTCAGGCACGGAGCTTGAATCGCCGGGCTGGCGATATTTCCTGCAGGAGAAGGTGCTGGTCATCTTTTTCATGGGGTTTTCCGCAGGACTGCCATTTCCGTTGGTCTATTCGACCTTGTCGACCTGGCTTGAAGAGGCCGACATTCAGCGCAGCACCATCAGCACGTTCGCGTGGCTGGGATTCGCTTATAGCCTGAAGTTCATCTGGGCGCCGATCGTCGATTCGGTAAAACTACCGGTTCTTACGCGGCTGTTAGGGCGGCGACGCAGCTGGTTGTTGCTGGCGCAGCTGTCCATCGGTGGCGCGCTGTTGGTCATGGCGGGAGTGGACCCTGCGACGAACATTCGAGCGTTCGCGCTGATCGCGTTTGCCGTGGCCTTTTGCTCGGCGACGCAGGATATCGTCGTCGATGCTTATCGTATCGAATCGGCCGAAAGTTCCATGCAGGGTATTTTTGCAGCCGCGTATCAATACGGCTATCGGGTGTCGCTGTTAATCAGTATGGCCGGCGCCCTGTATCTGGCCGAGTACGTATCCTGGTCGGTTACCTACATGGCGATGGCTGGCTTCATGGCCATCGGAGTTGTTACCACGCTGTGGTGCAAAGAGCCGGAGGGTGTCGCGAGAACCGTAGGCAACGAAGGTGGGAGTTACGCGCAAAGGGTTGCGAGCTGGTTCACGTACAGTGTTGCGAACCCCTTTATCGATTTCGCTAAACGCTTCGGGAAGTTCGCCATTGTGTTGCTGGTTTTTATTTCGCTGTATCGCATCAGTGACTACGTTCTCGGAATCCTGGCGAACCCGTTTTATCTCGACATCGGATATTCGAAGTCGCAGATAGCGACGATAGCCAAGGTGTACGGTCTGTGGGTGACCTTGGCCGGTGTCGGTCTGGGTGGATGGGCGGTATTCCGCTTCGGTGTCTCGCGCTGTATTGTGGTTGCGACGATATTGATCGCGAGCACCAACCTGTTCTTCGCGGCGATGGTGATCGTCGGGCCGGAACCGTGGATGCTGGCAGTCACAATCAGTGCCGACAATATCGCGCAGGGTTTTGGCGGCACTGTGCTGATCGCGTATTTATCCAGCCTGGTTAACGTTTCGTTCACCGCGACGCAGTACGCGCTGTTGAGTTCGTTCATGTCGCTGTTCAGTAAGCTTGTCGCGGGCTATTCGGGAGAGGTGCAGGAATCGCTGGGTTGGTTGGGGTTTTTCCTCTACGCCGCCGCGCTGGGAGTGCCTGCTATTTTCCTTGCAAACTACATTTCGACAAGGCATGACAACGCGTTGAACGGGAAGTATCGGCGTGAGTGAGGTCGAGGTCGGCCCCATCGCCGAGCTGGAAGACCCGGGTTGCCGCGAATTCGCGATCGGCGAGGGCGATTGGCCGTTTCGCGGTTTTGTCGTCCGGCAGGGTGATGCCGTTTTTGCGTATCAGAATTATTGCGTACACGTGGGACACCCACTCAATTGGTCACCGCACAGGTTCTTGACCAAAGATAAGTCGGCGATTATTTGTTCATCGCACGGTGCAACGTACACGATCGAAACCGGCGAATGTTTTGCCGGACCCGGTGCGGGGAAAGTGCTGCGCAAGGTGGACGTGTCCGTGCGCGATGGCATCGTCTACGTCTGCGGGCCGGAAGAGGCTTAAAACTGCGCTAAGGCTTTTCGAGGAACGCCAGCGGATCGTGAAAGCCGGCCGGCATGTCACTTGGCTTGCGACCGACGTAGTCCTCAGGGTCCATGTCGACCGAGCCGGACCAGTCTTCCGGGGCGGCGGCCTCGACCAGTAACAGTTGTGGCCAGTATTCGATTTCGATCTCACCGATGGTGCCGTCAAACTGTTGAATCTCGACGGTGCCGTCGTCTTCGTCAATCGCGACGACCTCGAACAATGTCCCGCCAGGCCGGCGGAACCAGTTGCCTATAACGGGATATTGAACAGCCATAATCGATTCACCTTCGCCGAATTGAATGTCCTGCTACCAGTTATAGACCAAGTGCGGAAAAGCGCAAGCAGATTTAGTTATTAGCGGCCTTTGTGAAACACCAGTCGCAGATTCGGTGGCCCTTTTTCAGTCCGCGCCGCTCGAATTTCGTCTGTGGCCTGTCCAGCGGGCGCTCGCCGTCGTGAGTGCGATATTCCGTACGGACAAAGCGGTCCAGTGTGGAAAAAGCCAGGTCGATGTGTTCGGCGTAGTCGGCCCAGTCCGTAGCAATATTCAGCGTGCCGTTGCTGCGCAGTCGATCAGCGATCAAATTCAAAAAGGTCGGCTGCACTATGCGGCGTTTGTGATGGCGCTTCTTGGGCCACGGATCCGGAAAATAGAGGTTAACCCGGGACAAGGATTCGCACGGTATCTGGTGACGGAGAACGTCGATAGCATCGTGGCTCAGGAGTCGTAGATTATCGATTCCGGAATCTCGCGCCTTCAATAGACAATGGCCGACGCCCGGTTCGTGCACCTCGACGCCCAGGAAGTTCGTTTGCGGGTTTTCAACAGCTTGCTGCACCAGGGTTTCTCCGTTGCCGAAGCCGATCTCAAGAATGACGGCCGCATCGTTTCCGAACAGAGCGCCAAGATCTAACGGATTATCCGAGTAGTCGATTCCATAAACAGGCCACAATTCGTCGAGCGCCTTACGCTGCGAAGGGGTCAGTCGGCCGCTGCGTCTGACAAAGCTGCGAACGGTTCTTTCGTGCGTGTTTGGCTGTTGCATAAGGCGGCGAATAGTAATGAAGAACCGCGACGTGTGCCTGTTCTTTTTGCGCGCCGGGTAACTTTCGTCTCGCAATAGTGTGCCGTGGCTGGAATTGGTCTGTATACAACCGTATGCTTGTAAACATCGCAGAGGGAGTACCGAGGGAACATTATGTCTATTTCAATGGAAATCAAAGGCTTAATCGTAAGACATCAGACTTTATTGGCAGCGATATTGCTGGCATCAGCAGTGTTTGTTGTATTTTCACTACCAACTAACGCGCACGCACAGAGTGGTGGCGCTGGTGCACTGCTCGAAGAAATTGTTACCACCGCTCGTAAGCGGAGTGCTGCGGAAGCCGTTCAGGACGTACCGATCGCCGTGAACGCCTATGGCGCCGCTCAGCTCGATGCTCTATTCGTCAAGAAGATCGAGGACCTGAGCTACGTCATGCCGAACGTGCAGCTTGAATCCGTTGGCACGTTTCCAGGGGTGCAAAACTTCTCTATCAGAGGCCAGGGCATCAACAGCTCGATCCCGTCTGTCGATCCGACGGTGGGTGTATTTGTTGACGGAGTTTATCTGGGCACGACCTACGGTGTTGTGATCGACACGTTCGACCTGGAATCTGTCGAGGTTCTTCGAGGACCGCAAGGATTGTTGTTTGGCCGAAACGTGACTGGCGGCGCGGTCGTCCTTCGCAACGCTCGTCCAAATGGTGAATTTGGCGCCAGATTTCGAGTGGGCGCCACGGATTCGGACCAAATTAACATCGCGGCGTTGGTGGAAGGCTCGCTGGTCGAAGATAAACTTGCGGCAAAAATGGTTGTGTACTACGACGATGATAAGGGTTATTTCGATAATCTGAATCCGCAACTCGCTTCAAGTCCGGCGCCCCATCCGTTGCAGCCTTTTTATATCAAGCCGGCCGACGGGTCGAGTGTTGGTGGACTGCAGACCAAGATGTTTCGACCGACATTGGTGTGGACGCCGACGGATACCGCCGATTTGACGTTAATTCTTGAGTACGGGCAAACCACAGGCGATGGAGCGGCGTGGACCAACGTTTCGGCGCAGCGCGCGGGCGCACAGCCGGACTTCGCGACGGCATCCGATGAAACCGGATTTACGGAAATCGACTGGACCCAGGCCACACTGGAATTCAATCTTGCCGAGATTGGTGGTGGAACGTTGACGAATATTCTCGGTTATCGCCGGGTGAACGCCGACTCTGCGGCGGACATAGACGGTACGGACCTGCCGATTTTCTCGGCCCCCGGCATGACGGATCAGAAGCAGATAAGCAACGAAATTCGCTGGTCGGGATCGTTTGGCGACAATTGGGATGCAGTCTTTGGTCTCTACTACTTCGACCAAACAGTCGGCTACCGGGAAGCGCGCTACATCTGGTTACCGCCGCCGATCGGTCCCGCACCGTTCGGAGTCAATCTGCAGGCCGCGTTGGGCGGTGATATGGACTCCAGGAATTTTGGCGCGTTTTGGAGTAACGATTTTCACATCGGGGATGCCTGGACTATAACCGCAGGCATTCGCTACACGGACGAGAGTAAATCGGCGCAGATAATTATTGGTGGTTGCAGCGACAACGTTAACTTCATTTGCCCCAGGGATAACCTGTCCGGCGATTGGAGCAACATCACACCGAAGCTGGGTGCGCAGTTCAAGATATCCGACAACGCTCAGATGTACGGCTTTTGGACAAAAGGCTACCGCTCGGGCGGGTTCAACTTCCGTAATGCCAGACCCGACGTTATTCCACCGGGCCCGACCAAAGAGGAAGAAAACAATACCTTTGAAGTGGGTCTTAAATCGGAATTCATGGACGGTCGTGTGAGACTGAACGTCGCTGCGTTCCAGAATAAGATCAATGACATGCAGCGTGAGCTCAACATGCCCGACCCGCAGGTTATTGTCCTGCAGGCAACGATTAATGCCGGCGATGTAACCATTAAGGGTATCGAGGCAGACCTGGTAGCACTCATAAGCGATAACTTTTCGGTGAACCTTTCCTATGGGTGGCAGGACGGTGAGTACGATCGCCTCAATCCATTCATCCCGGCGATCGAAGCTCAGCTGCGTCTTGCCGGCGTATTGGGGCCGACCGGTGTGTTGATCGGATCGGAATTGCCACGACTCGCACCCACCAACTACAGCCTCGGTTTTTCCTGGGACATCCCGCTGGGCTCCAGCCTCGTGAATCTCATGGCGAACCACAGCTTTCGTGAGAGCCACCCGTACGACGATGCGAACAACGCGTTCTTTTCGGACCAGCGTCGCACCAATGCCAGCGTCAACTGGTTCTCGGGGGATGAACAGTGGACCGTTTCGCTGTACGGCAAGAATCTCGAAGATGAGGCGAACTGGGGCAATCTGACTTCGATCGCGGGCCTTTGGACCGCCGGTCCTATGAAGAAGGGTCGTGAGATCGGTCTTGAGGTTAACTTCCGGTATCAGTAACTCGTAAAAGATGTTACCGCTTAAGCAAAGGCCGCCTCCACGAGGTGGCCTTTTTTATTCGGCGCAACGAACCGGGGTCGCTTTCTCGGGCCAGCGTCCTTCAATGTTCTCGTAGAAGGCGGCACATTTACTGAGGTCGGCGTCTTTGTCGTCCGTCAGGTCGAGTCGACCGGCGATGCCAACGCGCTTGTTCTTATAGTCGAGGATGCCGAAAAAGACGGGGACGTCGGCGAGCTTCGCGATGCGGTAAAAGCCGGTCTTCCAGGAATCGCGCAGTGCGCGGGTGCCTTCGGGAGCCAGACCAAAGTAAAAACTTTGCCGGGATTCGAACATGGATACCGCCGTGCGAACGGCCGATCTTGCCTCGGATCGATCCAGCGGAATGCCGCCCAGACCGCGCAGCAAAGCGCCAAGCGGAAACCAGAACAATGACTCTTTGGCGAAGAACCGGATGTCGACTCCGAGTGAGGCCCGGTACGCCAGGGCCCAGAGGCCGTCCCAGTTCGAAGTATGGGGTGCGGCGATAAAAACCGCCTTGGGCACATCCGGCACGTCGCCGACAGCGGTCCATCCGGATATCCGCAGCACTAGTTTCGCTGTTCGTTGCAACATTCGTTCGTGATCTCAACGCGGTCGCACGCAGACTACGCAAGGCGTGCGTATTGCACAATTGCCGAAGATACGGATTTGAAGCTGCGAGCTGGAACGCAGTGGCCGTATAATGGGCCGACAACAACAATACAGAAGATCATGCACAAGTCTCAATTTGACCGTTCAACCGTATTTGTAACAGCGGCTTCGAAGCCGCTGCTTGTCCGGAGTTCTTTCGAACGGCCGGTGTTGACGCCAGGGAAGCAGCGGTGAGGACCTCCGGGTGGATGAAGCGACAACCGTGGTTTTGGCCCATAAAGCTTTTCCTAAAGCGCATCAGCGGCAAAGAATTGTGGCTTAAGCCAGAACTGGTCGTCGAGACGCTCGAAACTGCAGATTGGACGTTCATCGATAACAGGCTCAATGCGGACTCCGTCGTCTATTCGCTGGGCGTTGGTGACTCCGTCGAATTTGACCTCGACCTTATTCGTCGTTTTGCGGTTACCGTTTTCGCCTTCGATCCAACGCCGTTTTCGATGCAGTGGGTCGAGCAGCAGGAATTGCCCGATAAATTTGTCTTCAAACCGTGGGCCGTGGCCGGCGAGAACGGCAATCTGCGCTTGTACCGACGGGTGAATCGACACGGCAAGCGTGCCGAGGTGATGTGGACAGCGGACGCGAGTGCCGGTGATCCGGACGATTTTATCGATGCTCCTGCGTACACGGTACAGAAGTTAACGGAATTATTGCAGCATGAAAAAATCGATCTTCTGAAAATGGACGTCGAAGGCGCGGAGTACGCTATTTTGGAAGGACTGCAAAATGCAGAGCGACTGCCCGAGCAATTACTGGTGGAGTTTCACCACCGTTTCCCGGGCATAGGGAAACAGCGAACGGCAGCCAGTATCGAGATGCTGCGTGCTCTGGGCTACAAGATTTTTGCGATTTCAGAAACCGGTCGGGAGGTGGGTTTCGTATTGGACTAAGGGCGTGCGACGTAGAAGGACACTACGCCAGCCGCCAGCAACGACCACCCCAATACCGGAGCCGCGCCCTGCGTCAACGCGAATGCAGCGGATGCCAGCGCAGTCGCGGCGATGGCAAGCCAGTACCGTTGCCGTCGCTGCTCGGTCAGTTGTTGTTGAATCTGCCGCAGCTCCGGTGACTGCAGCTTGAAACTCATGCGCCCGTTGGCTGCCTGTTCGCCGAGATGATTGACGATCGCCGGTAGCTCGCGCATCGCGTCTCGTAACTGTGGCAGGTTTTCCCGGAGGTCGCTGAGGATCGCGCGCGGACCGACCTGCTCATCCATCCAGCGCTTTAGCACCGGGTGGGCTGTCTTCCACAGGTCAAGCTGCGGATACAGCTGCCGGCCCAGCCCTTCAATGTTGAACAGAGTCTTGTGCAGCAAGATCATCTGCGGTTGTACTTCGACATTGAAACGCTGTGCCACGCGGAACAGACGCATCAGGAGTTGCGCAAACGATATTTCCGCCAGCGGCTTGTTGAAGATCGGTTCGCACACCGTGCGCATGGCCGTCTCAAACTGATCGACTCGTGTGCCCGCAGGTACCCAGCCACTGTCGACGTGCAGTTTCGCAATGCGGCGGTAATCACGGTCAAAAAATGCCAGGAAATTTTCCGCGAGGTAGCGCTGATCTTCCGGGCTGAGCGTACCGACAATACCGAAATCAACGGCGGCGTATTTTGGTCGCTTCGGGTCGGTCGTAAGGACGAAAATATTACCCGGGTGCATATCCGCGTGAAAAAAATTGTGTCTGAAAACCTGCGTGAAAAATATCTCGACGCCGTTTTCGGCCAGCACCTGAATATCTGCGCCCGCCTCGCGCAGCGTTTTCATGTCGCTGATGGGCGTGCCGTAGATGCGTTCCTGAACCAGAACCTCTGGCCGGCAGTAGTCCCAGTAGACATCCGGAACGTACAGCATTTCCGAGTCCTGAAAGTTCCTTTTCAGTTGTGCGGCATTTGCCGCTTCACGCATCAGGTCCAGCTCGTCGATGATAGTGCTTTCGTATTCATCAACCACTTCCAGCGGTCGCAGCCGTTTGCCGTGTTCCCAGTAGCGGTCCGCCAGTTTCGCAATTACTCTGAGTACGGCGAGGTCGCCCTCGATCTGCTCCTGCACGCCTGGCCGCAAGACCTTGACGATGACTTCCGGTCCGCCCTTGAGCCTGGCGGTGTGAACCTGAGCGATGGACGCTGCTGCAAGCGGTTCTGTGTCGAAACGCTCGAACACTTCGTCAACGGGCTTGCCGTAGGCGGCATCGATGATCGCTATCGCCTCTGCGACTGGGAACGGCGGTACCGCGTCCTGCAATTTAGCCAGTTCGTCGGCAATGTCGGGCGGTAGCAAATCGCGCCGTGTCGATATCGCCTGACCAAACTTGACAAAAATTGGCCCCAGCTCTTCGAGCGCAAGCCGGATGCGTTCTCCGAGCGGTGCAGAACGGTCACGGCGGCGCGGCGCGAGGTAAAAAAGAAACCGCAGCGGGCGCAGCAGGTGCGTCTGCTTGATAAGGTCGTCGAGTCCGTATTTGACCAGCACGCGCTGGATCGCAATCATGCGGAAAATGGTTCGTCGACGGGCCATGTCAGTGCTTGCTCTGCAAGCGATTCAGCCGTGCTTCCAGCCGTGCGACATCGTCACGCAAGGTGCTGACGTCGGCAGAAAATCGTTCGACTTCGTAGCGGCTGGGTGCATCCCGGCTTTCTTCCTGCAGGTACTCGCGAATGTTGGCACCCATCGTCGAGCGTGCTTCTCGTCCCCACCGGCCGAGTCCGCGCGCCAGTTCTCCCAGGCGGTGAGCGGCAACGTCTCCGACGATCCCCGACAACTCCTCTTCGAGGTCAGGTTTGGCATGAGACAGCAATTGCTGAAACTGACTGGCGATTTCAGCATCGCCCGAAAGCTCCAGCGAACCGTCTCGTATCGCGGCTTCGCGCGACTGCCCGGCCATGCGGGCCAGCGTAATCAACGACCCCTGAATAACGACGTCAGGCTCGCGCGGGTACGCGGTGACGACATCGAGCGCGCCCTCATCAACAACGAAGTACGTGGCCAGCGCCGTGTCGCGTACACGCACAGCGACGACTGTGCCGGACAGCTCAGTACACAATTCGCGGGCGGGCGTGGACGCCTGAATATTCTTGTTCAGATGCCTTGCAAGCGGACGCAACAGAGTCTCAAGAGCATCCACGCGCTATATCCGGTAACCGATGTGCAGGGCGACGATGCCCGCGGCCATGTTGTTATACCGGCAGCGCTCAAAGCCGGCCGCTTCCATCATGTGTTTCAGGGTTTCCTGGTTCGGATGCATGCGTATCGACTCGGCCAGATATTGGTAGCTGTCGGGATCGTCGGCGACCAGCTTGCCGAGCGTTGGCAGTACCTTGAAAGAATACAGGTCGTAAGCGGGTTTGATGGCTTCAGCAGGTTTCGAGAACTCGAGAATCATGGCTTTGCCACCGGGTTTGAGCACACGAAACATCGATGCGAGCGCGGCATCCTTGTCGGTGACGTTGCGCAGTCCGAAGGCCATTGCGATGCAGTCGAAGCTGCCGCTGTCGAAGGGCAATTGCTGCGCGTCAGTCTGCACGATGCTGACATTTCCGGAAATGCCCGCGTCAATCAGGCGACGGCGGCCTTGCTGCAGCATCGCGGCATTGATGTCGGCGAGAACGACGTGACCCCGCTTGCCGACCTTGCGTGAAAATTCGCGTGCGAGGTCGCCGGTGCCACCGGCCAGATCCAGTACGACGTTACCGGGTCTGAGGCCAGCCTGGGCGATCGTACGGCGCTTCCACAGACGATGTAGCCCTGCCGACATCAGGTCGTTCATGAGATCGTAGCGATCGGCGACCGAATCGAACACGTCGCGCACCCGAGCGGCTTTGTCGGCGGTCGATACCGTCTTGTAGCCGAAGTGAGTGGTGTCCTTGCTGTGTTCTGCGTTTGCCATCGCCGGGCTTGTTTATCGACTTGTTTATTGAGGTGGGTCCGCGAGGATACCCTGCAGCCCTACAGAATGTAACGGCTCAGGTCCTCATCCTGCGACAGTTCCGCCAGGTGGTCATTCACGTAACCGGCATCGACGGTCAGCTTCGTGCCACTCTTGTCAGACGCCTCAAAGGAAATCGTCTCAAGCAGGCGCTCCATGACCGTGTGCAGACGTCGGGCGCCGATATTCTCGGTATTTTCGTTGACCAGGAAAGCCACCTCGGCCAGTCGCCGGACACCGCTTTGGGCGAACTGCAACGACACCTCTTCAGTATTCAGAAGGGCCGCGTACTGGGCAGTCAGCGAAGCGTCGGGTTCCGTCAAAATGCGCACGAAGTCCTCGGTTGTCAGCGACTTCAGCTCAACACGAATAGGAAATCGCCCCTGCAATTCCGGGATCAGATCCGATGGTTTCGAGACGTGGAAGGCGCCGGAGGCAATGAAGAGGATGTGATCGGTCTTGACCATGCCGTACTTCGTGTTGACGGTAGAGCCCTCAACCAGCGGCAGCAGGTCACGTTGTACGCCTTCGCGGGAAACGTCCGCACCTTGTGTGCCGGAACTGCGCGTGACCTTGTCCAGTTCGTCGAGGAATACGATACCTTGCTGCTCGACAGCCTCCAAAGCCCGCGTCTTGAGTTCTTCGTCGTCGAGCATGGTTGACGCTTCTTCGTCGGTCAGATGGCGAAACGCGTCCTTGATCTTGAGTTTGCGGGTTTTGCTGCGGTTGCCGCCAAGATTCTGGAACATGCCCTGCAACTGACTGGTCATTTCTTCCATGCCGGGAGGCGCCATGATTTCAACGCCAATGGGCAGCGCCTGGATGTCGATCTCAATTTCCTTGTCGTCGAGCTTGCCCTCGCGCAACATCTTGCGAAATTTCTGTCGGGTATCGCTATCGGCGGGTTCGGCGTCCGGAGTGAAGCCGACGCCCGGTGACGGCGGTGGCAGCAGTGCATCAAGTACCCGCTCTTCGGCGGCATCCTCGGCTCGATGCCGGACTTTCGCCATGGCGTCCTCGCGGATCATCTTGATCGCCGTGTCCATGAGATCGCGGATTATGCTGTCCACCTCGCGTCCGACGTAGCCGACTTCGGTGAATTTGGTTGCCTCGACCTTGATAAACGGTGCGCGGGCGAGTCGTGCCAGACGGCGCGAGATTTCGGTCTTACCCACACCGGTGGGTCCGATCATCAGTATGTTTTTCGGCGTGATCTCGCTTCGCAGCGGTTCATCGACCTGTACGCGCCTCCAGCGATTGCGTAACGCGATCGCTACGGCGCGTTTGGCATCGTCCTGACCGACGATGTGCTTGTCCAGTTCCTGGACGATTTCTCTGGGGGTCATCTGTGACATTACAGCTCTTCGATGATGATGTTCTGGTTGGTGTATACGCAGATATCTGCGGCAATCAATAGTGCTTTTCGCACGATCTCGGTGGCCTCGAGATCCGTGTTTTGCAGCAGCGCGAGCGCGGCAGCCTGTGCGTACGGCCCGCCCGAGCCAATAGCCATCAGATCGTCTTCGGGCTCTATCACATCACCATTGCCGGAGATGATAAAAGAGGCCTCCTTGTCGGCGACGCACAGCAGCGCCTCAAGACGCCGCAGGCGTCGGTCCATACGCCATTCCTTGGCCAGCTCGATAGCGGCGCGCGTCAGGTTGCCGTATTGCTCCAGCTTGGCTTCGAACAGTTCAAACAGCGTGAACGCGTCCGCGGTGCCACCCGCGAATCCGGCGATCACCCGCCCGTCGGCCAGTTGCCGGACCTTGCGGGCATTGCCCTTCATAACCGTATTGCCGATGCTGACCTGGCCATCGCCGGCGATGGCGACTTTGCCATTGCGGCGGATGGAGACGATCGTCGTTCCGCGAAACTGTTCCATGCGTTATTCCTGCTGCGGCACCCGACCGGCATATAGGGTAATGGCCGGATTTTTCCGTGCCCGGGGATGGGTTTGCTCGTACATCGGGGTCAGATATTGGAAATCAAGGCGTATCGTGCCGGCTGAGGCTTTTTCAGCAGGCTGCTAGTACCGCTTCAGGGCGCCCGCGACGAGATCACCAAGGCGTGTCAGGAAATCGGTGCTCATGCCGGGGTGGAAGCGGTTTGCATCATTGCTGCCGATTGCCAGGAATCCGATCTGTGCGTCGTCCGCGAGCGGCACCAGCGCCGCGGAACCGGTCTCCGCGGCCTCCTCCTGGAACAGGAAGTCGCGCTGGGCATCGCGAATTTGTCCACAACGGGCAGCGCTGCTACCCAGAAAGGTCTTGAACGGGCCGAGCTCCTCCGAGCTTTTCTCGATAACGCGAAAAAAGCGGCCAGCACTAATGTCTGTGAAGGCGTCCGGATCGCCAAAGACGACGAGTACCGACTGATCGGCTCCGAAGCCGCTGCGCATCCCCACTTCGAGCGCGATCACGGTCGATTCGAGGTTGGGCGCTGCCAGCAACTGCATGGTGAGCTCGTGCATTTTTGCGGCCAGCAGGTCGTTGGTGCGTGCCACACCGATGAGTTCCTTGAGCTTTTTTTCGAGCTGCAGATCCTTTTGCCGCAGCATCGATACCTGGCGCTCAACCAATGACACGGTACCGCCCGCAGCATGCGGCAAGTGCAAAGAGCTCAGGAGCGTTGCATGGCGCTCGAAAAAATCCGGATGTGCGGCCAGGTAAGCGCGGATGGCTTGCTCCGACAGTTCTTCGTCAACGTAGTCGACTTCCGCTTGCGTGCTCATTGTTCGCCCATTCCTATAGATCCATCATTCCTTCGTCGATCAGTTCGGCATTGCCTTTGAGCCAGGCTGCTGTCTCGCCGCCGCGCCAGCTTACCATGACTTGACCGCCCGGCAGTCGAACGTTTACCGCTTCATCCAGTAGCCCGAGCCGCCGGCCTGTTACGACCGCCGCGCAGGCACCGGTTCCGCAGGCCAGGGTTTCGCCGATGCCGCGCTCGTAGACGCGGAGGTTGATGTTTTCCCGGTCGATGACAGTCATGAATCCGACATTGGTACGCTTTGGAAAACGCGGGTGACGCTCAATTCGGGGGCCTAATTCGTTGACCGGTGCACGATCAACGTCGTCCACCTGGATGACGCAGTGCGGGTTGCACATCGAAACGGCGGCGATCTCAATATCGTCCGCACCGACGCTCAGCGTGTAGGAATCGGCCATATGCGGTGCCTCGAACGGGATCGTCCTGGGCTCGAACTTCGGGACACCCATGCTAACGGTAACCTGACCGTCCGCACAAATGTGGGCCGTTACCGGTCCGGCCGGGCCGAGTAAGGTAAATTCCTGTCGCTGCTCTTCGCTGCCGGCCAGGAGTTTGGCAACGCAGCGAACGCCGTTGCCGCATTGCTCGACTTCGGAGCCATCGGCGTTAAATACCCGATAGGACGCCACGCTTGAGGTGTCCGTGGCCGGACCAACCCACATCAACTGGTCGAAGCCCGGTCCGGTCTCACCGTTGCCGAGTTCGCGGAGTTTCCTGGCGTTCGGTGGCGGCAGGTTTCCGGCGCGTTGATCGACTACCAGAATTCGATTTCCAGCGCCGTGCATTATTGTGTAGGGAACGTGCATCTGTTTCGTATTGTGTCGCATGAGCGTTGAATGGACTTTGTTATCCGGCCGCTGTAGTTTACATAAACTGCCACTCAAACTAATAAACTGCCTCTTGGAGGGTTACATGCGGCACATAATGGTACTAAACGCCAAAGGTGGTTGCGGGAAAAGCACACTCGCGACCAACATTGCTTCCTACTTTGTCACGCAGGGTGCCGCTGTCGCCCTGGCGGACTACGATCCGCAACGCTCTAGCCTTGATTGGCTGGCTCGGCGCCCTGATAGTCGCCCTGCGATCGCCGGTGTCGCCGGATTCGAGGACGGACTCAGGCATGCGCCCCGCAACGCGGACTACCTAATCATCGACGCTCCGGCACGTTCGCACGGTGCGGAGTTATCGGACCTGATCAAGCATGCGGAAACTATCGTTGTTCCGGTTTTGCCCTCGACGATCGATATTCAGGCGACCTCGACATTTCTGGAAGAACTCAAAGGTGTTCGCAAAGTCGCAAACAAGCAGGTCAAGATTGCGGCCGTCGCGAACCGCGTTCGTGAAAATACGCTGATCTTTGACGATCTGGACGAATACCTGACCAGGGCTCGGATTCCATACATTGCCGCGTTGCGCGAGGCGCAAAACTACGTTCGGGCGTATACGCGTGGCATCGGTATTTTCGAGTTGCCGGAGTATCTTGCCTGGCCGGATTGGGAAGAGTGGGAGCCGCTGACTGCCTGGTTGCGGAGTAAGCGTAGTCAGCCCTGATTTGCTGTCGGCTGGCCGCCAGTGCGCGAGATATTTGTGCACTGGAATGGCTCGCGGGGCTGCGCTTTATTTCCTGTGCACAAATATCTCGCGCACTGGCTACGTCGGTGGTGTGTGGGTGATTGCGGGGAGGTTATTGCTGCCGGCGAGCATGTTTAAGCCGTCTTTGTAGGCGTCTGCTGAGGCGTCGGTTTCGCCCAGTTGATTCAGTAATGCGCCGTACTCCTGGTAGACCTCTGGACTCGGGCGCAGGGTGATGACCGTTTCGAGGTAGCTTCGGGCCTTGCCCCACAATTCGTTGCGCAGGCACAGGCGTGCCGCCGTGAGTAGCAGGTCCGGGTCTTCACTGTGGTTGGCGAGCCAGTTCTCGGCTCGCTTCAGTTGTTTGCTGTCGTCTGTGCCTTCGACGAGGCCGAACAGGCGGACCAGGGGACTGCGCCAGTCGGATTTCAAGGCCGACACGAGTTCTTTTTCGGCTCTGGCATGAAGACCGACCCTTATCAGTCCCTCAAAGTAGGCTTGCAGCAGATCGATGTCCGACTTTTGCGGTCTCGGGACCGCTTTCCATGCGGCGGTCAACGACGCTTCGTCTGCGGCACGCTCGATCTGCTCGCAGTGGATTCGAATCTCCCAGGAACGAAGGGTCTCGGCCTTCACTTTGGCGTGTTTCCTGATCCGTGGCAGCAGCTCGCGAAGCGCCGACCAGTCTTCCAGGCGATAGTACAGGCGGCCCATCAGCGCGAGCGCGTGACCGTGATTCTTGGAGTTTTCGTCCAGACGTCTGAGTGTCGCAAGCGCTTGCTCGTGCTGCCCCTGATCCAGTTGAAAGTCGGCCTGAGTGAGCAGTACCGCACTGGCAGCTTCCGGTACCTCCTGATAGGCCAGTCGCAACCACTCGTCTCGACGTTCATCACGACCCTGCAAGTGGGCAGCGCGCGCTGCCTGCAGGTAATTAAAGAGCGGTGAGTCGCTGGTGCTGGCAGCTCGCGCCAGCAAGCGCTCGCCGCGCGCAAAGTTTCCTTCGGCGACGGCGATCATGCCGCGCGTCAGTTTTTGCCCGGATCGTGCGGCTCGGTAGCGGCCGGCAGCTTCTCCGATGCGACGTGGTGCGATAATGATTTTTCGAACCAGCCAGATCGTACCGAACAGTATCGCGGTCAGGAGAACAAGAACGGGTACTGACATCTCGATCAGGTAGCCGCGAAAATTTATGACGACGTAGCCGGGATCCGCAAGCAGAAAGTGGGCCGCAAACGCGCTCACGAACAGCGCCAGCACAATGATGATGCCGACTTTCACTCGCTGGTTTCCCGCAGCGTTTGGTATTGGCGCAACAAGCGCAGCGACCCGGAAATATCGGGTACGGAAACGGTAAATACGTTCTCCCGGATCTCCGCTATCGTTTGTTGCGCGCTGATGACCTGTGCGCTGTTAACGTCAAAGTAAGTGTCGATCAGGGCGGTTGTGTCGGCCAGCGTTTGCTCGAAGATTGCCTGCTCGCCGCGCAACAAGGCCAATCGAGCGGATTGCAGTTGCAGTGCGATGTTGTTGCGTAAGAAGTATTCGGCATCGGGGGATATCAGAGCCAGCGTCGCCTGGTCGGGCCGCGTGACTTTAACCAACCCGGACAGCGCCCCTTTTACGGAGCCCCAGGCCTGATCAATATTGCCCTGCTCAGGGTCTGTGGCGACGATGTCGTCATCGTCCTGCGAAGCACTATTGGCGACCGGCAGGGACTCAACGACACGAGCAAGACTTGCGAGGGCCAGCGTCGCTCCCTCCAGGTCGGGCTTTTCCATCACGTCCAGCAGTGCGAGTTCGTCGGAGATGGCGCGACGTACTGCGGTGAGCGCCGGATCGGACAGTTGCGTTACGCGTTCGTCGGCGATACTCAGCGCCAGCGACGCCAAATGCGGGTTGTTTGCAAGTTGTAACTGTGCGTTTGCGATCTGTAAATAGTACTCACCCTCCGCGAGCAGAAAGGTCTCGCGCGCTCCCGCCGAAATACCGGCGAGCGATGCGACCGAGCTTTCGACGTTTGAAATTCGTGACGGCAGCGAGTTGAGCAGCCGGAGTTGTTCATCCACGTCGCGACGCACCGCGTCAATATCACCGCTGTAATCCGGATGCGGAGTTTTCTCGATTCGCGTTTCGAGGGCCGTCAGCGAGTCGTCGAAATCGCCGATGCGGCGCTCGAGCTTTTCGATACTGGCGAGATTATCGAATTCGCTGCCGCTATCGTTATCCGCTGTTCGCCAGTCCTCGAAAAGGGTATACGCGACGGCCGTCATCGCTATCGCGGACAAGAGTATCGCCAGCCACGCAACGCCGTTGCCGCTCGCTTTGGTCTCAGCCGGTTTGGTGTCTTCGACGGCGAATTCCGCGTCATTGCTCGTATCCGCTTCGATTTGTTTGTCGCTCATATTGCGTGTCCGGGTTTGGTCCTGGGAATCGAGATGATCGCCTCCAGCATGTCGGCCGTTTGCGGCCCCGATGCCAGTATGGGCTTCGACCCTGGGTAGCGATCAAGTACCTCTTTTATCACACGAGCCGCGGGCGTCACCAGTCGTGCGTGCGTGAGTCGTTGCGCGCAGTGCTCCGGAAGTGAGGACATGAGGTTTTCGAGCGTTTGGACGCTCATCACGGTAATGGCGTCGATGCCATTGTCGCGCCAGGCCGCTTCGACTTCAGTTAGCAGCTCCGGGTTGATCGCAGGGCGTGTGCGTTCGTAAACGGAAAGATAGCTTACGGATGCGCCGCGTTGTTGCAGCGTGTCGGCAAGCAATTCGCGGCCTTTTCCACCGCGGATGATGCGAATCTGCTTGTTGGCGACATTCTTCAGGGCGGGTTGCATGAGTAAGCTCTCGCTGTCGTAGCCACTGTCCGCCGCGATATCGACCGAGTAACCGGCGGCAACAGCGGCAGCCGCGGTCGTCGGACCCATTACGCCGATCAGCGCGTTCCCGGCGTATTGCATTCCGTACTGAACGGCGTTCTGGCTGACATAGATAACAATGTCCGCATTCGGCAGGCGCGCGGCATCGTTGCTTATCGCGCGCTCGTTTCGCGGCACGATTTCGATCACCGGGAAACCGATCGCCCGGCCACCGGCGCTTCGAATGGCTTCGGTCAGTTCAATGGCCTGGGCCTGTGGCCGAGTGACGAGCACGGTAATCCCGTGTAGGCGGGCATTAGTCATGCGGGGTCATGCAGCGCTTCTATGGAATCGAGCAGCTGACGCGCACCGCGCTCAAGCAACTGCGCCGCCAGCATCTCACCGAGTTGTTCAGCATCGGCGGCGTTGCCGGTGGCGGAGTCTTTGATAAATTCCGAGCCGTCCGGGAGTGCTACCAGGGCGGTCAGTTTGAGTGTCTCACTCGCGACAGTCGCAAACGCTGCAACCGGAGACTGGCAGTTGGCGCCCAGTACCCGTGCAATGGCTCGCTCTGCGGTAGTTGTCTGCACCGTGACCGGGTCGTCGAGTTGCCTGAGTACGCCGCACAATTTTGTGTTGTTCTCCAGGCACTCAATGCCGAGAACGCCCTGTGCGGCAGCCGGCAGCATTTGCGTGGCAGAGAACTGCTGACTGATGTGGTGCTGCAGTTCCAGCCGCTCAAGCCCGGCGGCGGCGAGAATGATGGCTGCGTAGTCACCGTTTTCAAGTTTTTCGAGGCGTGTATTCACGTTGCCGCGCAAGGGCTGAATTCTTAAATCCGGGCGCAGCATATTGACCTGAGCCTGGCGGCGCAGGCTCGAAGTCCCGACACAGGCGCTCTGTGGCAGTTCATCGAGTCGTGCGCCGGACGTAGTGACGAGCGCGTCGCGGTAGTTTGCGCGTTCCATCGTGGCTGCAAGGCAAAAGCCGCTTGGCAGTTCTGCAGGAACGTCTTTCATGGAGTGCACAGCAATATCCGCATCGCCATTTTCCATAGCGATTTCGAGTTCCTTGATAAAAAGGCCTTTGCCGCCGATCTTCTGCAGGCTGCGATCAAGAATCTCGTCGCCTTTCGTCGATAGCGGAACGAGTTCGGTCGTGGAAACTTCTGGCAGCTCCTGCAGTACGGCCGCAACATGCCCGGCTTGCCAAAGGGCCAGGGCGCTTTTGCGAGTGGCAATGCGAATTTTCAAGCTAGATTCCTTTCAGGCGTCGGCGGACTTCGGCCAAATGCCGGCGGCTGATTATCAGCTCTTTGTCATCGACTTGCGAATCCTGACGCAGCACAATGCGACTTTTTCCGTCGGCAGTTTTTTCGATGCGATCTATGCAACGCACAGCGACCAACGCGCTTCGATGGATACGCACGAAATCGTTGCTGAATTCCTCGGCCAGTGTTTTTAAGGAATCGTCGATAAGGTCCTGACCGTTATCGTGGTCGACGGTGACGTATTTTTGATCGGCCCGGAAACAGGCGATCTCACGGATCGGGATCAGTTTGAGTTCCCCCCCCGTGCGCGCGCAGACGTGTTTTCGGACGGAGGTTACGTTCGCCTGCGACGCTACGGCGGCGAGCGTGCCGGGCGCTAATCTGGACGCTTGTCGTAACGCAGATGTCAGTTTGGCGCGACGGACCGGTTTCAGCACGTATCCGACGGCGCGCGCATCGAATGCATCGATCGCGTACTCATCATAAGCGGTTGTGAAAATGATGGCCGGTGGATTTTCGTACGCGTTGAGGTGATGAGCCGTCTCGATGCCGTCGAGGCCCGGCATGCGTATGTCGAGCAAAACGATATCCGGTTTCAGCTCGTGACAAAGGGTGATGGCATCCTCGCCGTTGGCAGCTTCGCCAACGTAATAGTAGTCGTCCTCGTCATCCAGCAGTTGGTGCAGGCGCGCGCGCGCCGGTTGCTCGTCGTCAACGACCAGTACTTTCATTGCGGACCCTCGTCCAGCGGAAAGCTCAGCGATATCGCGAATCGATCTCCAGCGTCGTCTATTTCGACGGCGCCCTTGTTGCCGTACGCGAGTTCGAAGCGTTGTTGGATGTTTGACATTGCCATGTGATTGCCGCTGGTATTGCGCTTTTCGCCGACTGCTACCGGATTGGATATCACAATCTTGAGATATCCGTCGTTCCTGGTACCGGTGACTGTGACTTCACCGCCATTGGGCAATAACTCAATGCCGTGGTAAATCGCATTTTCCAACAGGGGTTGAATAGTGAGGCTCGGGATACGCGCTCGCATCGGCAGTGCGTCAATATCCCAGCGCACGCTCAGGCGGTCGCCAAGGCGGAGTTTCTCGATGCGTTGGTAGATGGCGGCGGTTTCAAATTCCTGTTTGAGCGTTGATCGATTCGCAGAGTTGCCGAGGTTCGCGCGCAACAGATCGGAGAGGTCTTCGACCGCCTCTTCGGCGAGCTGTGGGTCGCTGCGTGTCAACGATGCGATGGTGTTCATGCTGTTAAAAAGAAAGTGCGGCCGAATCAATGCCTGCAAGGCGCTGATCCGCGCTTGAGCTTCAAGCACAATACTGCGGCGCCACTCACTGGAGATGTACAGATAGCGCATGGCGAGAGCGATGATGATCGAGCTGATCGCAAACGTGCGAGCGACAAACACAAAATGCGTGTCCTCGATGATCACCGACTCGGCGAATATTCGAGTCAGTTGCCAGGCGCTCTCAGCGACTACAAGACACATTATTTCGAGCACGATGAAGCTGATGACAAATGCTCGTGTTGGACCGGCGTTTTCGAGGTAGGACTTTAGCTGACACATCAACGCGGTGCCCAGCAACGCGATCCAGAGCACAAAAAACGAGGTCTTGGAGAGTTCGATCAGAAATGTGTGGTCACCGTCCCAGGACGCGAGCGTCAACATGATCGCGACGAGCTCCGCCACAAGTACGATGATGAAGAGTGTGCTGGCGGCACAAAAGTCAGGCAGATATGCCTGACGAACCTGGTTGTCGGAATTTTTGTCGGCGATCAATCCGGCGTTCCTCTTGTACAAGCAGGTATTGTAACGCTGGTGGCGACCTATTGGATGATCTTATTGCGATCAGTTGCCGCAGTGGTCCGTAATGAGGTTTTCGGTCTTGTCGCGAGCCGCAGCGCGGGCTGCATCGTCGAGATAAACGCGCTCGCCTTTTGCGTCCTCACGGTACAGGCGTCGCGCCTCAAGCATGGTCTGCATTTGCTTGCGGTAGTTCTGGCACTTTGTTTGCTTTTCTTCTGCCGCTGCTCGCTCGTCAGCTGCTGTTTGCTTCGCATTTGTGGTTTCTTCACGTGCCTGGCGACGGGCCTCGTCATTGTCGCGCCGCGTTTGCACGCGATCCTGCACGGCGCCGCTGTTCGTGCGGTTGTAAGAGAGTTTCAGGACCTCTTCTGTCGCCATGTTGGACGGGCGGTCTTCGTAATGTACGTTACCGTTTTCGTCAATCCACTTATAGATTTCGTCCGCATGGACTCCGCCGCTCAGTGCGATCATGACTGCGGCAAGCCCGACTAATAGTTGTTTGTTTTTCATTTCGCTATTAGAGCATGGCCGGGGACGAACGTGTGTGATCGTTATCACAACAGATTGCGAGATATGAAGCGTTTCCCGCGCTAAAAAAACGGGCCTTTCGGCCCGTTAACGTGTTGATAATGTTATTAATTATCGAAATTTTCATTCGAGACATTATGTTCATTCTGCGGACGTAAATTCCGGGTAGGCCTCCAGCCCGCACTCGCCAAGGTCTACTCCTTCATACTCTTCCTCTTCGGACACGCGTATACCCACAGTTTTCTTGAGCACAAACCAGACAAGGAAGCTGGTGCCAAAAACCCAGGCGAAGATAGAGGCGATGCCCAGCAGTTGAACGCCGAGCTCGGCCTTCGGATTGGACAGGCAAACGGCGAGAATGCCCCATATCCCGACGACACCGTGTACCGAGATTGCTCCGACCGGGTCATCGATTTTCAGCTTATCGAGGCCGACGATGGACAACACGACCAGTACGCCGCCAACAGCGCCGATAAGGGTTGCCAGGACCGGCTCCGGCGTCAGCGGTTCGGCGGTAATGGCGACGAGGCCCGCCAGTGCGCCGTTGAGCGCCATCGTCAGATCGGCTTTACCAAACCAGAGGCGCGATAACAACAACGCGAACACCAGGCCGCCAGCTGCAGCCATGTTGGTATTTACAAACACCAGCGCTACTGAGTTGGCCTCGCCGACGTCGGAGACTCGTAGCTCCGACCCACCGTTGAAACCGAACCAGCCGAGCCAGAGGATGAGGGTGCCAAGCGCGGCGAGCGGCATGTTGCAGCCGGGTATGGCATTGACCTCCCCATTCTTGCCGTATTTTCCTTTTCGAGCGCCGAGCAGAAGGACGCCTGCAAGCGCTGCTGCCGCGCCGCAAAGGTGTACGATGCCGGAGCCTGCAAAATCCAGGAAGCCTGCTTGCTCCAGGAAGCCGCCGCCCCATTTCCAGAAACCCTGCACCGGATAGATGAAGCCGGTCAGGATCACTGCAAAGGCGAAGAACGACCACAGTTTCATGCGCTCGGCGACCGCGCCCGAGACAATCGACATTGCGGTTGCCACGAACACAACCTGGAAAAAGAAATCCGAAAGGTTCGAGTAGTAGGTCTCGCCACCGCTGGCGATGACATCGGCCGCTGTGTTGTCGCCAGAGGTCAACAGACCTGTGCCCAGGGTGCTGACGCTCTGGAATATGCCACCGGTAAAGTCGCCGGGGTACATGATTGTGTAGCCGCACAGCATGTACATGATGCAGGCGATTGAATAGAGGCCCACGTTCTTGGTCAGTATTTCTGCGGTGTTCTTGGCACGAACGAGGCCGGATTCCAGCATTGTAAAGCCGGCGGCCATCCACATGACCAATGCGCCCATCATAAGAAAGTAAAAGGTATCGAGCGCGTACGACAGTTCGGTAACCTGCGCCGCTATCTGAGTTGTTGCGTCCACTTAAGTCTCCTCGGTGAATTCAGTTAAACGGCTTCGCTGCCGGTCTCGCCGGTGCGAATGCGAACGGCCTGTTGTAAATCGGTGACGAATATTTTTCCGTCGCCGATCTTGCCGGTGCGGGCTGCGTCACTGATCGCCTCCAGGACCTGCTCGGCGATGTCATCGGCAACCGCCAGTTCGATCTTCGCTTTTGGCAGGAAGTCGACAACGTATTCGGCGCCCCGGTAGAGCTCTGTATGGCCGCGCTGGCGACCGAAGCCTTTGACCTCGGTTACCGTGATGCCCTGAATGCCGATGTCGGCGACGGCTTGTCGCACGTCATCGAGTTTGAACGGCTTGATAATTGCAGTGATCATTTTCATCTCGATAGCTCCTACTTGAGATCGAAAGACTTGCCGATGGAAAGCACCAGCGATTCTTCGTTGGTGCCGACAAGATCCTTGTTTGCAAAAATTGCAGCGACGCCGACGTCGATATCAGCGATCGTCGTAGCAAAACCCACTTCGAAGTATTCGCCCGCAAAGTCGTTTGAGAAGCCAGCGTACTTGCCGTAGAAACCGTCTTTTTCGAGGGTCAGCGAGTAATAGGTGTAGTCCAGCGTTGGGCCGGTAAAATTATCGTAGCGCCCGAGCGCCACATCGATGGACAATATGTCGTAGCTCGTTCCGAGGTTAAGCTCCTGATAGGTATCGTCGAAATCACCGGTATAGAAGTAGCCGGTGTAACCGACGCTGTAGCTGAAGTCACCGACCGCACCGCCGTAACCGAAGTAGCCATCGACCTCAAGACCGTCTTTGACGTCTGCGGTCCAGGTGCCGACATAGAAACCGTCTTTTTCATAGTCAAGACCGGCGCTGACCGAATTGGGTGCCTGGAAAATGCCGCGGTAGTAGTAGTCGCTGGCGAAGCCCAGATTGGCGGTAAGGTCGGCGTGTGCGGTGCTTGCGGTTAACAGGACTAGTACGGTCAGTCCGGCAATCGGTGTCTTCATCGGTCTTGCTCCCTTTAGTTGATGGTTGTTGTGTCTGAGTTTCCTGGTATAGAGCAGGATGCGTGCCAGTTCCGAAATTGGCCGATTTATCGGACAGTTACGTCACTGGCGGTTTTTCGTCTGCGCTATTGCGGTGCAGCCACTGGCGGCAGTCGCACCAAAACGGTGAGCAAGTCCGGTTCTAGCCCGAATCGTTCGAATTTGGTGCTGGCGTTTTCTGCCGGGCTGCGGTATCAATCCGCAATGAGTAACGATTCGATAGAAAGTCTGGCCAAAAAACTGGCGGAATCGCTTCCCGAAGGGCTGCGTTCGGTGCGCGATGATCTGGAGACGAATTTTCGCGGTGTATTGCAAACGGGCATCAGCAAGCTGGATCTCGTGACGCGTGAGGAATTTGAAGTGCAGCAGGCGGTTCTGCTTCGCACGCGGGAAAAACTGGAGGTACTTGAGGCGAAACTCAAAGAGATCGAAGACACCGAGTAGGCCAGGAGGGCCCGGGATATGAGCCTCGCGATTCTTCAGAGTCGAGCGCAGTACGGCACGGATGCACCGCCAGTTACGATCGAAGTTTTTTTGTCCGGCGGCTTGCCGATGTTTACCATCGTCGGCATGGCCGAAACGGCGGTGCGGGAAAGCAAAGATCGTGTTCGTGGCGCGTTGTTGAGCTCAGGTTTTGAGTTTCCGCAGCAACGTATTACCGTCAGTCTGGCGCCTGCGGCCATGAAAAAATCCGGTGGGCGTTACGACCTGGCAATAGCACTCGGCATTCTTGCGGCAAAGAAGCAGTTTCCAGGCGATGCGCTTGACGGCGTCGAAGTCTACGGTGAACTCTCTTTGAATGGCGATCTGCGCCCGGTGCCGGCGATACTACCCGCGGCGCTCAGTGCGGAGGCGCTCGGCCGGCAGGTTATCGTTCCCAAGGGCAACGAGGCAGAGGCGTCATTGGCTTGCACCCGGGTGTATCCGGCACGTTCGTTGACGGCGATTGCCGCACATCTTTCTGGTCGCGAGCCCATCGTGGTCGCCGAGAAAACCAACCCCGGCAGAATTGATCCAGGCTCGAACGATCTGCAAGACGTGCGCGGCCAGCAGCACGCCAAGCGCGCGCTGGAAATCGCGGCGGCGGGCGGTCACAACCTGCTGTTAATAGGACCGCCCGGAACCGGCAAGAGCATGCTTGCACGGCGGCTGCCGGGAATATTGCCTGCGATGACCGACGCGGAGGCGCTGGAAACGGCGGCGATCGACTCGGTGCTCGGTTTACCGGTTGCAATCAGCGGTTGGCGCCAGCGGCCGTTTCGCAGTCCGCACCACACTGCTTCGGCTGCGGCGCTGGTTGGTGGAGGGCGCGGACCCCGACCTGGTGAGATTTCCAGAGCGCATAACGGGGTGTTGTTTCTCGACGAATTTCCAGAGTTCAATCGCAGCGCACTTGAGGCTTTGCGCGAGCCTCTTGAAACCGGGCGCATCAACGTGTCGCGGGCGGGCGGTGAGGCGGAGTACGCGGCGCGGTTTCAGTTGATTGCGGCCATGAACCCGTGTCCCTGCGGCTATCTGGGCGATCGTTTTGCGGATTGCCGCTGCAGTGGCGATCGGGTAGCGGCTTATCGCCGTAAGATATCCGGACCGTTGCTGGATCGAATCGATCTGCACGTCGAAGTGCTGCGGCCGCCAACGGAATTGCTACGAACCGGTAACAACGACGGTGAAACAAGCGAGACGGTTCGCAAACGGGTGGAGGTGGCGTGGAATGTTCAGTGGCAGCGCAACGGTGTCAGCAACGCCCGACTTGACGGGCGAAAGCTGGACGCGGTTTGTCGGGCAAGTGACGAGTGCTGGGCATTGCTGGAAGCCGCGGCGGAACGATTCAGTTTGTCGGCACGGGCGCATCAGCGGGTGCTGCGTGTCGCCCGAACAATCGCGGACCTTGCCGGTAAGGATACGATAACACCACCTCACGTTGCGGAGGCGTTGTCACTGCGGTGCCTGGATCGGAATTCGTGAACAATCAAGGTCACTGTCATCGTAAACTCATTTGTAACCCTCAGTAGGTTCCACCGTCCAAACGATGCCGGACGGGAGTGTCAAAACGTTGTGCTGCTCGACTCCATCGTCGGAGCGATGGACAGAAATACGGTCATCATCGACGACTAACTTCCAGCGATCGTTCTGGGCGTCCCATTCGTCCTGCCATGCAATCGTAGCTGGATCGAAGTTGGCATCTTGACCGCGCTGAACGGTTCTGACTATGTTCCACCGAAAACCGTTCGCGGTTTCGATAACCCAGTAAGCCGTTTCACGCTCAGGATCGCCGTCGATTGGGATGCCACTGTCAGAATAAACGACGGCGATTCCGCGCTGAGGATGACGGACCGACCAATCGACAAGATAGAACGATCCAGTTTTTACCCTGGTTCTGAGAATACAGAAACCCGAAATGGTTTCCGGCCATCGAGTGCTCGTACAGTAGCAGTCCTCGCTTACCGATGAACTTGACATCGGTGATGTAGGGGATTCTTCTGTCGATGGAATCGAGAACTTGTGTCCAGGTTGACCCGCCGTCCGAAGTTCTCAATATAAGAGCATACACTTGCGGCACATTACGGGCCCGATCGGTAATCGCCTCAAAATTTGCAGTAAGAAGCGCATTATTCGTATCAAGCCCGAACAACTTGAAGTTAACAAGGCGGATCTCAGCCAGGGCGCTCTGATTGTGTTGTAGTCTCTCGATGCTGTGCGCTATCAAGTTAAGCGGAGTGTACGTAAGCGACGACGCAGCCCTGCCGTCTGAGTGCTCCGCGCTCATGGCATGCGTTGAATAGGCAGCTACAACAACGACCAGTAGTGCGGTCTGCAAACGTCGTTTCATGGTGCGCCCGAATGACAGCTAACGCCTGAGCTAACTTGCAGCCAAGTATCTGGCGTGACTGCTGCAAAAGCAAGTACGAAAGAGAATGCGGAATTTGCAGCTTTGTCAGGTCACAGTTCGTATGAATGTGGCCCTGATGATTTTACTTCCGACCGATTTTTCTACGAAGTGATCTTCACGCAGTCGTTGTAAATAGTTTCTTCGGCCTCGTCGCACTCGCAAACCGCTCCCGTCATCATTCTTGCATCCGCAAGAATCGCGTCGTACGCTGGGTTTCAAGTTAGCTTAAACGTCAGGCAGCTCTCAAGTGACTATCAGGTTCCGTCATTTCGTCCTACTGGCCATTGGCCTTATGGTGACCATCGAGCTGATCGGTTGGTTTTATGTTCCATCGAATGAAGTTGAAGCCCAGCTCTGGTTCATCGACGGTTATGGCGCAGTCCTCGGCGTCGGCTTGCCCGTTTACTGGCTACTTGTCGCGATACGAGCGTTGATACTAATTGGCCTGCTGTCGTTACACCCTACCGCGAGAACTTTGTTCTTGGTTCTTACGGCTATCAGCGTGTCGCTTTCTCTGTTTTGGGGCTACCGCGTCACTTCGCCAATAGAAGGGCCGTTCTTGTTCCTCGCAACGATAGTCGATGGAATCATAATCGGACTGGCGTACTATAGTCCTGTTAGCCAAGAGTTCGGCAAATCAGCTACCTAACAATGCGATTTACACCACTAGGAATATTGGGGTTTCTTGGACTAATTGCTCCTTTTGTCGGTCTATGGTTCCTTTTTCAACTTCTCCAGCTTGATTGGGATGAGTTTACCTTTCGGGTAAGCCGGCTTGACTGGTTGTATGTAGCAGTGGGAGCAGGTGTTCTCGCGATTCTGTTCGTTCCACCGTTTTTTCGTCTCTATAAGGAATACAGGGCCTGGAGAATAATTCAGGCACCTTTCAAGGTTGTGGACGACCCGTTTATAGACGTTGATATAGCGGAAGAATCTTATGGTGAGCTGTATCTGGCTCAAGCCAGCAGGATAAAGGAAGTGGCGATTTTCGTTTCCGAATCGAACATTCACTTTGCCGCTTTGATAAAGAATCAACGCTTTGGAGCAGACCCACTTGGAGCCGCTAGAGTAACGTTAGGATTTGCAGAGGAGTTTGTGCTGGTTCTTCCATGGCGCAAACGCTTCAATGCGTTCATTCCAGCCCGCATAGCACTCCAGGAGGAATCTCTGGTAGGAAAAGGCACCTAACAAGGCAATGTACTTGCACTTCATCTTACGCAACAATCACAACGGGTAAGCATTCGCCTGCGGGAGGGTTCGATGCGGCCACTCACAAAAGCAATTCTAATATCTCCGTTGGCTGCTATTCCGGCATCCGCGTTGTCATTCGCTGTTTTGCCGAACTCTTACTACGGCCTTACTGAGTCGAGAACAGTACTCGAGTACTGTATTCAAACTGCCACCGTTTCCGCGTTTACGGTGCCAATATCCTTTGTGGCAATTATTCTGTTCGGAGTTCCCCTGCACTTTCTGATGAAGCGGGCGACCTTCCCAACCACTCCATGGTATCTCGGGATTGCTGGTGCAGTAGCGGCTACGCTGGCCTGGCAGTTGTCTGGAAGCTTCGCTCTGTTTTGGCAGCTGCTCTCAATTTCCAGCGCGATTGCTGTCAGTTGGGTTTTCTCATATCTGCTTCGTGAGCCAGAACAGAGATCATCGCACAGCATTGGGATGCGGTTTGTGAGGAAGCTGAATCGAGTGAAGTGGATAAGAAGTTTTTCTGGGGACGTCAATTTATGAACCCCTACTCAACCGTAACCGAATAGTGACTGCATATTTCGGCTTAAACTTCTGGCGCATCATCAGCGAAATACCTGGGCCGTCAGTGCTTTGCCACGAACACAGCCGCGGTGCGCGCAGGCACGTAGAATGTCTTGTCGTCGTAGCGAGATGTCCGCACAACAGGGTCGCTGGAACGTTTCTGAGCCTTGTGCAGCTTGAACTCGCCTTTTTCGCCCGTGTCAAAGAAGAATTCCTGAGGCTCTGCGGACGCGTTAAAGAGTACAACAGATCGAATCTTGTCGTGGCCACGTAGACTCATAACTATAAGCCCCGGGATCTGGTTCGGGCCGGTGTTGTGAAACTCGACTCGCTCCATTACGTCCTGACCGGTCCGTAATCGAAACAGTTTCGAGCTTCTCCGAATACGGAGCATTTCGCGCAGGTGCCTAGTCGCGTGCTTGATATCGTGGCGATCAACTGACAAATCAGGGTCGCTCAGAAGCGACTGCTGCTCCGTCCAGTTCGCACTGTTGTCACCGAACGGCGGCAAGCCTCGACCCCATCCGTTGCTTTGATAACTGAAGTCCAGAATGTTAAACCAGTCGCCGGAGTTGAAGCTGTTGCGGTCCATGGATTTCGATCGCAACATGTCCTGCCCCGCATGGAACAGCGGCACACCCTGACTCAGCGCCACTATGCTGTTACCGAGATTTTGAACGCGGATGCGATCGCTGGTGCTTGTCGCACGAGGTAGTTTGTACTGACTGATATCGAAAAGCGTTTCGTTGTCGTGAGACGCCGCGTAATTAATTACTTCCTGCGGATCGCTCGTATAACCGGCGCCCCCCTGCCCGGGGTAATCGACATTTTTGGCCTGCACGAGATTGCCAAAGCGGTCTACGAGCTGGAAGTCGGCGATGCTGCCGGCCAGACCGACTCGTATCCAGTCCGTGAGGCGCAGAAGTTCGTCAAGCTCCTCGGCGCTGCCGGAGTTTTCGCTGTTCGGATCGACGAACATGCCGTTGATGAAGCCTTGCCGACGTACATGGTCTATGCCGGAATCGAACGGTCCACCGCCACGCACGCCGTCACGGAGCCGGTCATTGAAGCTGCCGACGCCGGTGTTGTCTCCCATGTTGATCTGTGTGGCCTGAACGAATCGCGCATCGTTGGCAACTTCGCCAAAATTCCAGCCCTCGCCATAAAGGTAAATATCGCTGCCGTCCACGCCGTCGGACTTTTTCGTTAACGATTGCAGCATGTCGCGCGCTTTTTCTATGTTCACGCGACTGTGATGCCCCATCAGATCAAATCGGAAGCCATCAACTTTGTACGCCGTTGCCCAGGTTCTGAGCGAATCGAGCATCAGCTTTTCCATCATGTTGTGCTCGGTAGCCGTGTTGGCACAGCAACTGCTGGTTTCGATGTAGCCCGCACTGTTAAGTCGGTGATAATAGTCGGGAACAATCTTGTCCAGGACTGATTTCTCGCCCTGCAAGCTGCCGCTCGTATGGTTGTAAACGACATCCATAACAACGCGTAAACCCTTGCGACTCAGTCCGGCAACCATCTGCCGAAACTCAAGAATTCGCGTTGATCCGTCGGGATTCGTCGAATAACTCCCCTCGGGCGTGGTGTAATGATACGGGTCGTAGCACCAGTTGAAGCCGTCCTGATCACGAATGGCGTCGATCGCTTCCTGCTGCTCGACGCTATCCGGTGCGTAGACCGACAAGTCTCCCGGTGTCGCCTGTGTACTTCTGTCTTCCGGAACGCTGGCGCAGTCGAATGAGGGCAATAAGTGAACGTGCGTCATACCGGCGCGCGACAATTTTTGCAGATGACGACCGCTGCGTGTGTGTCGCAGTGAAAACGCCTTAAACGTGCCACGCTGAAGCTCTGGAACAGTCGCGTCATGCATACTGAAATCACGCACATGCAGTTCGTAAATCGCCACGTCTTCAGGCGCTCTTAAACGCGGCTTGCGCAGATGATCCCAACCGTGCGGTTTGAGGGCGGCATCGGAGAGGTCCACGATTTGTGTACGCTTGCTGTCCGTAGACAGACTGAGTGAATACGGGTCTGTGACCAGGTTCGTTACGATCTCTCCGGCCGATCGCGCGTAAACCTCGACCTCGTAGAGATAGTATTTGTGGTCCCAGCTCGCGTCGCCCGCAACGCTCCAGGTGCCAGTGGCAGGGTCCGCGGACATTGGTAATACGGCGCTAGCCTCACTCGCGTTGTTCGAGTCATCGTACAGGCGCAGTTTCACCGATCGCGCGGTTGGTGCCCAAACGCGAACAACAGGTGTGTCGCCGTCGTAGCTGACGCCTAGCTCGCCGTCGTACGTATAGAGATCGTCAATAACGCCGGCCGCTTGCACGCCGGTCGCATCAACCGGCTCGTCGTTACCGTCGATGGCTGCGATCGCAAACTGTTGTTTGAGAATCGCAGGCACGCGAGCAAGGTCGCCGCCGCTTATCTTGTAGGTGGGTAGCCCTGAGAGATGGCGAAATTTTTCCGCGATTGCACCGTCAACCGCACCCTCGCGCGTTAGGGTGATGGAGTCCCCGCCTTCCAGGCCGCCCGACGTGATTGCGAGACCTGCATCGTCACTGTAATGCAGGCTTACGGCGCTGCCATCTGGCACATTCCACGCGAGCGTGTCTTCGCTCAGCCAATACGCGCGCGCCTCGCTGATGTTGCCCTTCGGCAGCTCACCGCCGATGTCGAGGATGTGTGTGGTCGGATCGTAGCTGAAGACAACAAGGTCGCCAGCATTCGGGACGGAGAACAGAATATTCGCGCCGTTCTGCGCGCCGCCCGCCCCGTAGTTCTCGTTCCAGCTCTCGTCGTGAGCGACTTTGACCTCGTAGTCGCCAGCGGGGATGTTGCGTGTAGCGAAACTGTAGATGTCATCACCGTCCGGGTCCTGCAGCCAGGATCGCAGGCAGTCCGGCTGCCAGTCGCCCGGGCAACCGAGTTCGGACTGGAAGTTGCCGGGCGCAACCGCGATGACCGAATTTTCGTTGTCGGTAATCCAGTTGCTGGCATGATCGTAGTAATACTTGACGTCTGTAATTGCGCTGAGGTTCAAAGCGATGTTCGGCCCGTCTCGCTCGGCATTGGCGCCGTAATTCTCGTCCCATGTGCCGTTCAGCGCGGCTTTGTACTCCCAAGTGCCAGCCGGCACGCTGAACACACCCTGCCAGACGTCGTCATCGGCATCGAAACCAAGGTTGGTGGTACTACAGGAGGGGTCCCAATCGCCGGGACAACCAAGTGCGCTTTGTAAGCTGCCTGCGATCGTGACCGAAGTGGGCTGCAGCAGCGGAGCATTATCGCTGACGTCATGCGAAACCGGGTCGTAGGTAAACGTGACTGCAGTCGCGACAGCCAGATTCAACGCGATATTTGCACCGCTCGCGCCGTAGCTCTCGTCCCAGGTATCGTTCAACGCGATCTTGTATTCCCAGTTTCCGGCTGGAATTACCAAGGTCGCTGTCCATACCGTACCGTTGTCGAACAGCTCAGTTGCACTGCATTCTGGTTGCCAGTCACCGGGACATCCGAGTTCAGTTTGAACACTCCCGGCAAGCGCAGCACTTACCGGTGGGTTGGTGTGGTTGGCGATTGCAGATGCGCTGACAACACTGGCAAGGGCAACTACACAGAAACGCAACAGCGTCAGCTCAGAACTCAACCTCATGACGGGACTCCACGATCATCGTTGGGAAACTACTCTCTCCCGACCGTATTGGCGCCGTCCAAAAGTGTCAACACGATGAATTCGTATTCATCCTGTAATGGTGTCTGCGCTGGCTAGCGTCTTAGAAACGGCCCGTGTGTACGCCTGCCCGGTTTGCGATAATTACGATGACAGTCACCGTATTATTGAGATTCATCAACCATGAAGGCCACGGCGGCCTCGACCTCGGCATCCGAGAGCGCAGCGTTGCCGCCTTTGGGGGGCATGACGCCGGCGGATCCATTGTAGCCCTCGATCGCGTGTCGATTCAGTACGTCTCTCCCCTGGGCAATACGTTCTACCCATTGAGCCGCATCCCCGAGAACCGGGGCACCAGCGATGCCCGGTCCGTGACACGCGTTGCAGGCCTTGTTGTAGACCTGCGGCCCGGACATCACCGTCGCCACAGGTTCCGGTGCTGCCTGAGTTTCTAACGTGGGTGCCGACGATGCGTGTTCTTCGCCCGCCAGATAGACCTGACCCACCGGCCGTATCTGTGCGGCGACGGCGTCTTTATATTCGGCGACGTCGCGCGTGTAGTCGCCCTGCGTCAGAGCGCTCATTTTCGATGCCAACACGAATACGGCAAGCGTGATCGCGGCAATAACGCCGATAACAAGGGAGTACATGTCGAAAAACTTCTGATCGCGACTCAAGTCACTGCTCCGAAATCTGTGAGTGGGATCGCCAGGCTGTTCGCTCGGCGCCGGCCAATTGTATAACGATTATATAACATCAGCCGGTCAGGAACAGTGCTGCGGCGGTATAGAGTGCGATCGATATCCCGGCGGCGGCCAGCGCCAGCGGCAATTGCGTGAACACGTGGTCCATCAGGTCCGACCCGCAGGCCAGCGATGCGAGGATGGTGGTGTCGGATATCGGCGAGCACTGATCGCCGAAAACAGCGCCTCCCATGATGGCGCCGAACGACAGCGTGACATATAGGGCGTCTGGCGATACCGCGTAGGCCAGCGGTAAAGCGATCGGAAATACCACGGCGTAGGTGCCCCAGGACGAGCCGATGGAAAATGACACAATCATGCAAATGATCATCAGGGCTCCGGGCAGGATATAGGGCACGTTGCTTAGAAACGCGGCGCTGAACTCAATAACGAACACTGACGCGCCGAGCGTTTCCGAGACCGTCGCAAGCGTGATGGCGAGTGCCAGAATAATCGCGCCCAAGGTGACGCCCTTGACGCCATCGACGAATCCTTCGAAGACGTCGGAAACCTTCATGCCGCGAATAACCGAGGACAACATGCTGCTGACGACGGCAAGGCCGAATGCTTCGAAGACCATCAGCGTGTCGTAGAGGAAATAGGGAATGATAGAGACGCTCAACAACACGAGAATCGGCACGAAGAAATCGATCATCGACGGCGTATAGCCGGG
Source organism: uncultured Woeseiaceae bacterium (assembly GCA_964654975.1). GTDB lineage: Bacteria > Pseudomonadota > Gammaproteobacteria > Steroidobacterales > Woeseiaceae > UBA1847. The sequence continues at coordinate 18,026 of CAZZKW010000019.1, read as the reverse complement.
CGGTACATTGCGTTCGGATAGCTCCTTGGACAACATGGGCTCCGCATTCGGTGCGTTCAGCTGACCCGTTTCGGTCGCGCGAGTGCGCGCTGCCCGCATCGTGCGACCGACGTACGGCAATTTGTCGAGCGCAAACAGCAGGGTAAACAGCACCGCGAGCCAGCCGTAGAAGTTCAGTGGAATGGCTTTGAGGAACAGGGCGATAGCCGCGTCGCGATCAGCTATGAAGTGGCTCATCGAGGGTACGGCGATCAAACCAGCAACGTAAACCGGCCAAACGTTAAACGGGATAATCGTCGCTACCGGCGATGCGGTTGAATCGACAACGTAGGCAAGTTCCTCGTGGGCGACTTTTTCGCGGTCGGCAACAGGGCGAACCGTAGTGCCCGTGAGCACAGTGCTGATGGTGCCGCCCTGGTGAAAAATCAATCCCATTAACCAGGCAAAAAACAACGCAGAGCGCCTCGACTTGACGTGATTCTCGGAAATGTATTGCGCGAAACAATACGCTCCGCCGTTGCGATTCCAGACGCCCAGCAAACCGCCAAGCGCCCAAAGAAAGACCAGCAATATTTCGGCGAAGCGTGTCGTACCGAGACTGGGTATCAGAAACTGCTGAACAATATTGTATTGCCCGGTGATCAGGCCGCCCAGCACGATCCCCATGAACAACGCGAAAATGACGTTGCGCGTCGCGAAACAAACGGCGAGCGTTGCCAGCGCCGGGACAAGCGCCAGGAAGCCAAAGTGGCCTCGCAGTTCGATGGCGGCGGGATCCAGGTCGCTGGCGTACCACAGCACAGCCCCGCAAAACGCGAGCAGCCAGAGCCAGGAGTATTTGCCGTTGATCCAGTGCATGTCTGTTCCTTGGATTGCGCGAACGGGCGTAGCCGATGTGTCGATTGTGGCACGCAAAAGAACTCAATGCCGGGTAGAATCCCGGTGCATGAAGGCATTCAAATCATTGCTGCCGTTGTTATTCGTTGCGGTACTTGCCGCTTCACCGGGCCTTGCCCAGGACCCGACGGCATACACCGACAAGGTCGGAGAGCGAGTCGCGATTTTCGAAAACAACGCGCTTAACTACCGGCTGGATCTGACCGGCGAGGCCTATACCTTTGTCGACTTTAGCGAGCGGGCCCCGGACGCGAGTTTTGCGGCGATTCGCTTCAAGCCAAACGCATTTTCACTGCTGATTGTTGAGCATCTGAACTCCGACATGACGGCCGAGCAATATGCCGAGCTCGTGCAGATTTCCATGTCGGAGCGGCTGTCCGACGAGGAAAATTCCGAGTACATCGGTCACAAGGACCTCGGCATCGTCGAAGAAAGGGGTTTGCAGTTCTTCCAAAAAGTGGTCTACGCAAAGATCGCCGACCTGCCCATGATCTATGTCATGTCGACGATTGTGGACGGTGCTCGCTCGTATCAACTGCTCACGTTCGCAGCCAGAGAGCCTGAGCAGGCGATCAAAATGGAAGCGGACAAGATGATGGCGGGTTTTTCGATCATCGATCCGGCCGCCAACGTCGATGTCGTCAGCAGCTCGAAGTCCATTCGCGATTATCGCTCGGCAACGTTCGGCTATCGGTTCCGGGCTCAGCGCGGCGGTTGGTATGAATGGCCTGACCTGGAGGGTGCGGCCGACGGTGCTGACGTGGGTGCCTTGTCGGCGCACGGTTTTGGGACCGCCGTGATGCCCGTGTGCTGGCTGGGTGATCGCCCGACAGACAACGCCATTTTCAGCGTCATGATGCAGCAGTTCGGCGAGGACTACCCGTCGGACTTTATTACCGAAGAGATACCGGTCAGCAAAGGCGATGCGACCGGTAAGTTGTTGATCGGTACCGACGAGGTTGAAGGGGAAGACTATCTGTACTACCAATGGATAGTCGCGAACGATCGTTGCGCCTATACGCTGGCAGGATGGGGGCCGGCCGACAGACGCGATGTCCGGAGCAAGCTGAACAAGCTCTGGTCCGACTTTGACGTTAGCGGTGAGCCGACGGCGATCGTCGGGCAATACGAAAATGACAGGGAGCTTGGGGTCAATGCGACGCTGTTGAATTTTCTTGGTATGCACTTCTACGAGGCACGGAGTTTCCGGGACGCGCACAACTTCTTCGCACACGCCAGCACACTCGTACCTACCGACGAGGCATACCTTCTAAATGCCGTGCGAGCCCTGGCTGAAGTCGACGCGCATCGGGAAGCCTACGACTTTCTGTTGCCACGACAAGAACTGTTTTGGGAAAGTCAGGAACTGCAAAGCTGGAGTGCCTGGCTGGCGTATCAGACCGGCGACCCGGAAACGGCGACAGGAATTTATCGTGAACTGTTTGCCGCGGACTACCGGGAGGACGATGATTTTTCTGCGTACCTGACGATATTGGCCGACGCCGGCGAGTGGCAGGAACTCGATGCCGCCTACGCCGCTTACACCGCAGGTGGCGTCAATGACACAACCCGGCTGCTGCAGGTTCGCTTGCTAAGTCGCCGGGAGAAGTACGCGGAAGCACTGCAGTTGCTCGATGAAATGACGGCAGGTCGCCCATTCAACGCCGATCTTGTGTACCAGCGCATATCGGTTCTGGATAACATGAAGAATCCGACCGAGGTTCTGAGGCTGGCTGAGTCGTTGATCGAAAGCGGCTACAAGTCCCTGCGCAGCTACTACCACAAGGGTGACGCCGAATATCAACTGCGCTCCTATCGGACGGCTCGCGAGTCCTTTGAAACGGCGTTAACGTTTGCGCCCGGCAACACGAATATTCGAGAATATATTGCCGCGATCGATCTGATGTTGGGTCAGGGAGATGTCTCGACAATCAGCGTGCCGATAGACCCGGTCGTGCTGCCGCAGGACATGCAAGAGATTTTCGCGGCCAATGATGAGGGTTCGGGAGAGCCCGGTTACGGTGCCGACTTTCTCAGTCGAATTACCGGATACAAGTTCTCCGGCGGCGATACGCGAACCGAGACCTTCTACCGCAAAATACGCGTAACGGATGACAATGGCGTGTCGCAGTTCAGCACGCTTGAGTTCGACTACGATCCAAGTTACGAAACGCTGTTCGTCAATTCCTTGCTGGTTCGCGACGCTACCGGCGAAGTGCTTGGTGAGGGCGATCTCAGCTCCTACTATATTACCAACGATGAGGATGGCTACGAGGCCAGTACGGACAAAACCGTGCACCTGCCCGTTCCCGGTCTCGCACCCGGCGCCGTGATCGAGGTGGTGGTCAGCAAGCAGACCTCGGTTGAAGACGGCTCGTTTCCTCTCGAAACCAGCTATCTGGCCAGCGACCGGCCGATCGCCTACAGCGCACTGTTCGTCACCGGACAATACGATCAGATTCGCTACCAGTCCTACGGAGTTCCGCAGCCCGTCAAGCGTAGCGAGGCGTTAGTGTGGGAGTTGCAATCCCCCGTTGCCTTTCGCTGGGAACCGCTGCAGCCGTATGTCGATCAGATATTGCCGTGGGTGCAATTGGGTACGGTCGGCTCGAACTGGCAATCGGTCGGTAGTGAGTATCTGGCGAAGATCGAAGACAAGCTCGATGTCGAAGCCGTGTCCGAGCGGGCAAGCCGGCTGGTCGAAGGTGTTAGCAGCGAATCTCGGCGGATCGAAATTCTGAGTGCCTACGTACAGGACGAGATTCGTTACGAGGCTATCGAGTTCGGCCGCCGGGCGTATATTCCGAAGACTGCCCGCAAGACGCTGCGTGATCGATACGGAGACTGCAAGGATCACGCCTTGCTGTTGTACTCATTGCTGAGATCCGTTGGCATCGACGCGTCGCTCGCGTTGGTCAATTTGCAACAGACGGTGATACCGGACTTACCGAATACGGATCAGTTTAATCACATGATCGTGTCCGTACCGGCAGGCGAGGCTCGGGTGTTCATCGACACGACGGACAAAGACATGCGCCTTGGACAACTGGCACCGCGTTCAATGGCGGGCAACCACGCGTTATTGCTCGGCGACGAGCCCGAGTTGGTGTTGATACCGGAATACCAATCGGTGCTTACCGGTTTGGATATTGAGCGTATCGTCGAGCCCGGTGATGACGGATACATGATCGTCAGAGAAACGGCGCAGCTGCGTGGCTATCAGGCTGCCGAGATGCGCAGCCAGCTGCGATCGATCGAAACCGCGGAGATGCAGACAGCGTTGCAGCGCTGGGTGGCCAACCGGTACAGCGATGCTGAGCTGACAGACTACATCGTCGAGAATGTGTTCGATGCGGGGTACGACCTGATTCTGGAGATTCAATACACCTTGCCATTGGAGCCGGACGGCGGCTTCAATGTGCCGAGCTTCCTCGAAGCGCACTATCTGGAATACGACCGCGTAGCCGAGCGTCGATTTCCGTTCGAGTTTTCCTATCCGCTTCGTGTCAGTGCGACGACGACCGTAAAACTTCCTTCGAACCTCCGCCTCGACACCGTGACGCATAAACCCGGCGTAGGCGAATCCCGGTTTGGCAACTGGCGTCGAGAGGTCAGTGAGGCCGATGGTAGCTGGGAAATGCAATTCGACTACGTCGCTTCCGAGGCGAGGTTCACTCCAGAGGACTATCGGGAGTTTGCTGAGTTTCAGCGCAAGGTCGTCGACGCCATCGAGCAGCCACTGCTTATTCAGTAGCTACTCGCTGAGCTTCATTTCAAGAGTTCGTGATCGGCCGGTAAGTGGTGGGTGACCCACATTGCCAAACGATGCTTGATTTTTGGCAGGGATTCCTGGCCTTTTGGTAGTGGGCTAATTGCCTTGTCGTGGACCAGCAGGCGATAGGCGTACTGAATCTTGAGGTCATGAGAGTCCGTGGCGTCAAATTCAACAACACCGCGTTTCACAGCATCGTCGAGCACCATTGTCAGTGCTTCTTTGAGCAGCGCCTTTTCGTTTTTCAGCTTCTTCGCCATGATTGCGCACAGTTTACTACGCAATCTCTGTCTTTGCGGTACTTGTGCTCGCGACGCAGGTCGTGTCGGTTGGGCTAGTTCTTCCGAAACACCTTCGCATGCAGCGCTTCTTGCAGGTCTTCCGCGGTGCCGATTCGGGCGCTGTGGGCGGAAACAAAGCCCCTGACATCCAGGTCCAGTCGCGCCACCGCCTCTGCAAAAGCTCTTGTCGAGGAAACAGCAGGCCGAATGGGGCCCGCTCGCGGCACGGAAAAATGGTCGGCCTCGAACAGAATGCCTTCATTCGGCAGATAGGCAACCAGCAGGTGCTCGGTATGCGCCGTCGGGCCGATGTCGATGATCTCGATGCGGCGATCTGTGGTTTCCAGAGCCATTCGGTCCTCAACCGCCGTAACCTCGAGAGCCTCGCCATCGTCCGCCGCGCGCCGGATAACCGCCTCGTGCGCAGCGGCAACGAGCAACGTCGATCCCTCGGCCTCATAAGCGGTCACTCCCAAAACGTGGTCGGAGTGGTGGTGTGTCATCATCGAATAACGAAGCGGTTTGTCACCAACGACCTCTCTAAGCGACTCGATGCGTTCCGGAATTCCCGCGGTACCGCCGGCCGAAAAAATATAGTCACCCATATCCACAAACATCGCGTAGGTGCCGTTGCCGCCGATCAGCCATACGCCGTCTGCGATCTCCTGACGACTCAACGGGTCTGCCTGAATCTCGGGTATTGCGACCAGGCCCGGGTCTGCGGCTATCGAATCGTCGCGCGGTTGATTGACTTGCGTCGAGATATTGACCCGTTCCATGCTCGGGTCGCCGTTCACGAGTAAGTTGAAGCTACGATTGAACGGCACGCCGTCAATCGTTTCGTAATCGTTGAACTCGTACTCGACAAGACCAAAACCTGGAAATATGCGCTCACTACGATGCAGCAAGTGCGTCTTGCGATGAAAATACATGCTGATCGCCGGACCGACCGTCATCGAAAAACCGACAACGTCGTACACAACGTCGTCCACTCGCGTTTCGCCCAGATAGTGCGCATTCGCCGAACGCTCGTTGAGTGTCCTGACAAGCAGTGCGGGCGTAATCCGGACAAACGGTCCCGAGTTCGTATCGAAATCAGGCTCTGCTATTTTTGCGATCGTTCCGGTCCGGTAGTCGACCCGATAGCTTTTCTCCCCATCGATGACGGTCGCATTAGACGCCTCGAAACCACCACCGCGGGTCTGGGTTGCCGTAACGAAGATGGCGTTATCCGGGTTGATGTAGTCGTGGCCGCTCGCCAGAGTCTTGTCCCACGGCGGCTCGGTAGCGCGGCTTTGATCCACGGAGTAGTTGACCGTCTCGTGTTCGACCGAGAGTGTACGTAAGTTTTCTAGCAGCGCGTCTCCACCGTGCGCGGCAATCGCCGCCGCGATGACGGCGTTCGCCTTGTCGGTGTTCGCCTCGGTAAAGTTTTGCGCGAAAGCCAGGTTTGATGCAAGCGCTGTGGCCAGAGCCAGACTGAATATTCGTTTCATGCTTATTCCCCAGATGATCGACGACGAAGCGGTGAGCCCCGGCGCAGGATGTTAGCGGAATAGATACGTCCTGGCGGAGAATGTTCCCTCGGACGCGACGAATTGGTCTGTGGTCGCGATAAGCGGTGCTGGAGCGGATGTGCGGGTATTCGAAGACGTTGGAGTAGCGAGTAGTGCGTAGACTTAGCGGATATTCGCGATTTGCAGTATTCTCGCCTCGCAATGAATAATTCCCGAAAAATCCGGTGCTTTGCACTGTTGTTCGGCGTCCTGATGGCGATGAGCGGCTATGCTCAGGACGTTCTCGAAAACCGTGATTCGGAAGCGCCCGACCTGGCTTCTCTCGAATCCGACTGGTGGTCCTATTTCGAGCGATCCGGAGACGTCGGGCGCGCGCGGGCGGACGAGTTTCTGCAGGTCGCGGGCGAGCAAATAGCCGAGTTATCAGAGCAAAATCAAGCTGCCGGGCAATCGATCCTCGATTCTGTCAGCGACAACATTCGTGCCTATCTCCGGTTGCTGGAAGAGCCTGAGCGGACGCCAATGGAGTTGCCGGACCCACTGCTCAGTTACTCGCTCGACAGTTTGCTGCAACTCGCCAGCGACGCACGGGACGCTGCGGCCGAAGCCGAACAGGAACAACTCGAAGTCGAACGTGAGCAACGCATCCTGGACGGCGTTACCCGCCGTCGTGACCTGGCGTTCAAAGATTACGTAAATGCGCTCGGAGATGAGCGCGTGCTGGCCGCTCTGAGGCTGATTCAGAATCGCTCGGCGCAAGCCATCGCGGTGCGACGTTTGCAACTACTGACCGAGAGCTACGAGCGCATGGCGGCTTACGCCGACGGCATGACCGAACGCGTCGAAGACGCGGCTGCCAGGCTCGCGATTACCCCGGAAGAGGCGGAGCGAGAACACCTGGCAGCGCACGTTACGGATCGCGAGGCGGCGGTTACAAAAAGCCAGCAGCAGTTACGCGCGGCGGAGCTGGCGGCGGCTGGCCTCGATCTGGATACGACCCAGGGCCGCTCGCAACAGCACTTGCAGCAGCAAAAACGGGTGGCAGCAGAGGTCTCGCTGGCGCTGGCTGAGGTAGCGCTGGCTGAGGCAGAGGCGCGGCGCTGGTGGACGGAGCTGCAGTTGGCTTCGATGCCGGATGTAGACTCGTTGCAGGAACCAGAGCTTGAGTGGTCGGAGCTGCGTCGCAGCACTGAACAAAGCGCTACGGACTGGCGGCGGGACACGGAAGACGAATTGCTTGCAGTGCAGACGGTGGTGCGCGACGGACTGAATCGAGCCGCACGCCGATTGCTGGACCAGCGACTGGGCACAGCGCAAGACACGCTGAGCCGAATAGGCGAGCTGGAGAAGGCCATTGCCGACCTGGATCTGGTCAGCCAGGCAGTCGACAGCGCGGCTGCAGAGTACTCGGGCGTTTTGAGCTCCTGGCTGAAGGCGGCGAGCAGAAACCTCAAGACCCTGTCCTTGCGAGTTGTCGATCTCGGTGACGTCACCTTGTTCTCGATCGGGCAGGCGCCCGTCACGGGTGGCGATATCCTGCGAACACTGATCATCCTGATCATTGCATTCGTGCTGTCTCGCGTCATTCGGCACGCGATAGATCGCTTCAGCCGCAAGGAATCCGCCGGGACCCAGGCATCGCTCTACACCGTCGGGCAGCTGACTCACTATGCGATCATCGTTATTGCGGTGATCATTTCGCTGTCGAGCATTGGTCTGGATCTCAGCAGTTTCGCGCTGATTGCCGGCGCGCTCGGCGTGGGCATCGGCTTTGGACTGCAGGCCATAGTGAGCAATTTCGTCTCGGGCCTGATTATTCTTTTCGAGCACTCATTGCGTGTTGGCGATTACATCGAACTGGACACAGGCCTCACCGGCACCGTAAAGGCCATCAACGTTCGCAGCACCTTGATCAACACCAACGACAATATCGATATCGTCGTACCTAATTCGGAATTCGTTACGGCCCGCCTAACCAACTGGACGCTTGGCGAGCGAGTCCTGAGGGTGCGCATTCCCTTCGGTGTGGCCTATGGGAGTGACAAAGAGCTGGTGCGCAAGGCGGCACAAGAGGCTGCCGCCGAGGTGCCCTACACGCTGACCCACATGAAGGGTCGTGAGCCGAATGTCTGGCTGGTGAATTTTGGCGAGAGCAGTTTGGATTTCCTGCTGTTGGTATGGGTAAATCGGCAGGGGGCAAGGCGTCCCACTCGAACACGTGCTGCGTATCTTTGGGAACTTGAGAGCAAGCTGAGCGAGTACGGGATCGAAATTCCGTTCCCGCAGCGCGATCTTAATATTCGACGGGGTTGGTTGCCGCCAGAGCAGGAGGTGCCGGAGCCACCCGAAGACGACGAAGAAACAGCACACTAGAGCGCTTGTTGCGCATCGTGTTTCAGGCGCATGACACGACCGCGGCGGACGTGCAGCAGGTCGCTGATCTTGAGTACCAGCGCGTCCTCGTATTTGTCGAGCCGACCATCGGCATAGGCGATCTGCCACAGCAAAGAGACTATGCGCGCTTTTTCCCTGTCGTTGAGACGCTGATGCAGGACCAGTGTGAACTCATACAGCGAGACCATGTCATCGGCCTTCTCGTTGGCGGTATTGACCAGCGCGGCAGCCTGCTCCGGTTCGAGGTCGAAATGCAGTTCGATGAGTTGCAGCAGTCGATCGAACTCGGTTTCGTCAAAAATGCGATCTGCGCGCGCGATGTCGATCATCAGAACGGCCGTGGCGAGGCGCAGTGCGGTGTCGCGATCTTCGGCCGGTGCGGCCTCCTCCGAAATAGACTCGATCACCTGAGCGAAAAAGCGTTTGATCATTAATAACTTCGCCGTGAACAAATAAACCAGAAGCCTATGATTCAGTGCGCGCCCGAAAGTTTCAAGCGGTGTTTGCCAGCGGAATCAGTCACTGAGCGTCGCCATGCTCGATTTTCCCCCGGATTCAAGAAATGTGATCTGTCATTGATTCTGTGCGGAGAAAGCGAGTAAGCTACGCCGATGCGTAACTGGGTTCCAAAGCTGCTGATGGTGTCCATACTCTTTGTGAGTATGGAAGGCGTGGCCGATTCGGTGGAGGATCAAGTCTTCCACCAGACGCACCATGCGCACGTCGATGAGGTTGGCGGTGAGTGGTATCCGGATACCGAAGGCGGTGGTCATACCACAGAGTCGTGCGAGCATTTTTGCCACCTGCACGCGGTCGCCCTGATTACCTTGTACGAATCGTTTCCGCTGCGGGCTGTTCAGTCCTTTGCGTCGATTCCATCATCGCAGAGTTTTGCCCGCGCGGTTCCTCCGCCGACCCCCCCTCCTAACCACTAAGTTCTGCTCACTCGCTTGTATCGGCCGGCTTGCTTGGCTGGTGCCGTTTTTAGCTGTCCAGGACTTAATCAATGTTTACGAATTCCCGACGGATAGTCGTGTTATCGACAATCCTGATCATTGCCGCTCCCTTTGCGGCACCCGAGGCCACTGCGGATGTTGGGGAACCGACATTCGGTGGTGATGAAGCCGAATTAGCGAACTTCGTTCGCGATATCGTCGATGCCAGCCCAGGTGTTCAGGCAGCGCGTGCCGCACTGGATGCCAGCGCGGCCTACGAAGCTGCCGCCGGGCGGCCGCTCTACAACCCCGAGCTGGAGTTGGACGCGGAGGACGCCGATTCGAAAGTGCGAACGTTCGGTCTCAGCCACACGTTTGACTGGGGCGGCAAACGTCGTGCCCGGCTCTCGGTGGCCGAGGCAGAACGCTTATCCATGTCCGCCGAATACACAGTCGTACGTTGGCAGGTGTCCGTTGAACTGCTGACCGCGCTGGCCGGTTATCAAACCGAAACAGAGCGCACTGCGCTGGCCGGGAACCGGATCACTGCGATGCAGGAGTTCGCTGCGATTGCAGGGCAACGCTTTGACAGCGGGGACATCAGCCAGATCGACCTGGACCTGGCGGTACTGGCTTTAATGCAGGCTCGAATGCAACAAGCCACCGCCGCCGCGAGTCTCGCCGAGTCCCGGCAGGCCGTCAGCAATCTGGTGGTCGGGGCTCAGGAAAGTCGATGGCCGGAGATAGGGATTGATTTACCCGCCGCGATTGCCTCGACTGGCGACGTTCAGGAGACCGTTATGGCGCTGCCGCAGGTTCGCGCGGCTCAGTTATCAGCCGAAGCTGCACGCGCACGTGTGTTGCTGCGCCAGCGAGAACGCCGTGTTGATCCGACGTTGAGCGTACGCGGTGGTAAGGAAGACGACGAGTCGTTAATCGGTGTCAGCGTGACGATCCCGCTGCCCGTGCGCAATAGTCTGCGTCATGAAGTAACGGCAGCGAGCGCCGAATATCGTCTTGCACAACAGGTGCTGTCCGGTGTTTCGCGTCGAGCTTACACCCGGTTTCTGGGCGCGCAGGAGCGATACCAGATATCGCTCAGCGCCTGGCAGGGCTGGCGTAAGACGGGCGACGTCCGCCTGCAAAGTCAGGGTGACCTGCTGCGACGGTTATGGGAGGCCGGTGAGCTAAGTACGACAGACTACCTGGTTCAACTCACGCAGACGTTGGATACCGCCGAGAGCGCACTGGAGCTTCGTGGCGCGATGTGGCGCGCATGGTTCGAGTGGATGATCGCATCCGGACAAATTGAAAATTGGTTAGGTGCGGGCGCATGAGCCGTCGAACTGGCCTGATCAAGACAAGGAATACTGAAATGAATGTACTAAAACTCACACTTGCTTTATGGGTGCTCGCCGTCGCTTCGCCATTGTTTGCCGAGGAAGAAGAGGGTGGTCACGCGGAAGAAGAAAGCAGCGTTGTTGAAATGACGGCTGACGAACGGGCGGCGGCGGGCGTTATTACGGCCACCGTGGATCGGCGCGGACTTAGCGATCAGATAAGAATGCCAGGCGAAGTCGTTGTTAACGCGTATCGATCAGCCAGCGTCACGACGCGAATCACAGCGCAGGTAATGAAAAGACACGTGAAGTTGGGTGACGTCGTAAAGCCGAATCAACCCCTGGTAACCTTATCGAGCGTCGCCATGGCCGAAGCGCAGGGCGCGCTGGTTATCGCCGATCGGGAATGGCAGCGTGTCCGCGGCCTGGGCAAAGCGGCCGTATCCGAACGTCGCTATACCGAGGCTAATATTGCGCAGCGCCAAGCGTTGTCGACGGTCTTGGCCTACGGCATGACGGCGGAGCAAGCCCCCCAGTTGTTGACCTCGGATGCCGCGGCGGTAGCGACTGGTGAGTTCAAGCTGCTGGCCCCCCAGCTGGGCACCGTTCTCAGTGACGATTTCGTGGTTGGCGAGTTGATCGAGCCGGGTCGTGTGCTTTTCAATATCAGCGACGAGACTTCGCTTTGGGTCGAAGCCAGCGTCATACCGAGTGATCTGGTTCGTTTCGAAGTCGGAGCGCCGGCACGTGTTGTTCATGGCGACGAGCACTGGATTAACGGTCGTGTTATCCAGCTGCACCATCAACTCGATGAGACCACTCGCCGTCAGGGAGTGCGTATCGAGGTCAGCAATACCGACGATCACCTGCATCCGGGTCAATTCGTTGAGGCTGAAATCAGTCTGGGAGAGGGGCCCAAGGTGCTGGCAATCCCCACCGAGGCAATCGCTTTGGTCAAAGGAAAAACCACGGTATTCAAACTGGAAGAAGGCCATGAATTTCATCCGCAGGCAATTGAAGCCGGGTCATCGACGGGTGGCTGGACCGAGGTTCTAAGCGGGCTAAGCGAGGGTGACGAACTTGCGGTCGCCGGCGTCTTCTACGTGAAGTCGCTGCTACTGAAATCTTCGCTTGGCGAAGGCCACGGCCACTAGGAGGCAGTCATGCTCAATGGACTAGTTGAAGCCTCTCTGAGGTATAAGTTTCTGGTGCTCATCGCCTTTGGGGTGGTGGCGTTTTTGGGTTGGCGCGCAATCTACACCGTGCCGATCGATGCCTTTCCGGACGTCACGCCGGCGCAGGTGAATATTTACACGGAGTCGCCGGGGCTGGCGGCTGAGGATATCGAGCAATTGCTGACCTTCCCGATTGAATCGGGCATGGCAGGTTTGCCGAAAGTGCAGGAGATTCGATCGGTCAGCCTGTTCGGGTTGTCTTACGTTGCGGTTTACTTCGATGATGACATGGACATCTACTTCGCCCGTCGCCTGGTAATGGAGCGCCTGCAGGAGGTGGGAGACCGGATTCCAGAGGGTTACGGTACGCCCGAGATGGGACCAAACACCTCCGGTCTGGGGCAGGTATTCTGGTACACGCTGGAGCGCGCCGATGAAAAACTGAATGCGGCGATTACCGACATGGATCTGCGAACGCTGCACGACTGGACCGTGCGACTGATGCTGAGAACCGCATCCGGCGTCGACGATGTCATGTCCTGGGGCGGTCAGGAACGCCAGTATCAAGTGGTTATCGATCCGCTGAGCCTGATCAAGTTCGAACTGACGTTCAAAGATGTCATGGAAGTGATTGAGGCCAATAACCGGCAGGTTGGTGGCCAATACATCAATCAGGGATCTGAACAGTATCTGGTTCGTGGTCTCGGTTTGGTGGCTGATGAGGCTGATATCGGCGCCATGGTTGTCAAAGTCGAAGACGGTGTGCCGGTGTATCTTCGCGACGTTGCCAAGATCGAACAGGGCCCTGCCCTGCGTTTTGGCGCGGTCACACGGGACGGTAAAGAGGTTGTTCTCGGGATGGCGCTGTCACGTATCGGAGAGAACGCCGCTAACGTTGTCACGGCCGTTAAGGACAAGGTGGAAATCGTGAACGAAGCCTTGCCCGATGGTGTGGTATTGCGACCCGTTTACGAACGTACCGACCTCGTTGACAAGGCCGTGGGAACGGCGGTCAAGGCATTGATCGAAGGCTCGATCCTGGTCGCCATTGTATTGTTTCTATTCCTGGGCGAACTGCGCTCCGCGGTGGTCGTTATTACCGCTTTACCGCTCGCAATGCTCATAGCCTTCATCTTCATGGAGCAGGCGGGGCTGTCGGCGAATCTAATGTCACTGGCGGGCCTTGCCGTCGGCATCGGAATGATGGTTGATGGCGCGGTCGTCATGGTGGAGAACGCCTTTCGTATCATGGCCGAGCGCCGGGAATCCGGCGAACCCGTTGACCGCAGCAGCGCCGTGTTGGCCGCCGCCCGGGAAGTCGCGAACCCGATTGCGTTCGCGATTATCATTATCATCGTCGTATTTGTGCCGTTGTTTGCGCTGGAAGGGCTTGAAGGAAAACTGTTCAAACCGATGGCCTTCTCGATCAGTTTTGCTATGGCAGGCTCGCTGGTACTGACGCTGACCGTAATCCCTGTATTCGCCGCTTTGATTCTAAAACCCAAGGAAGAACGCGATACGTGGCTGGTGCGAGTGATCAAGCAGCGCTACCTGCCGTGGCTTGAGTGGTCGCTCGCCAACAAGAAAAAGGTCGTGAGTGGTGCGGTCGGTTTGTTGGCGGCCAGTCTGATGTTGTTTCCGTTTCTCGGCAAGGAGTTCATGCCGACGTTGCAGGAAGGCTCCATCATGTGGCGTGTGACGTCGATTCCGTCGGCCTCGCTTGAGCAGTCCATCAAGATTTCCATCGATATTGAAAATGCGCTGACCAAATTTCCGGAAGTCAAAACGACGGTCGCAATGATCGGACGTGCCGAGAAGGGAGAAACGGCCGACGTTAACTACATGGAAATTTACACTGAGCTAAATCCTGAGGACGAGTGGCCGGAGAAACGCACAGTGCCGGAACTTGCCGATTTGATGCGCGAAGAACTGGAAGTGGTCGTACCCACCGCAGTGATCGCGTTTACACAGCCAATCCAGATGCGGGTGGAGGAGTTGATCTCCGGAGTTCGGGCGACGCTCGCAACGAAAATCTACGGCGAGGATCTGGAAGTGCTCGATCAGATCAGCGCAGAAATCAAGAACTTGATCGCAACGGTCGAAGGTGTTGCTGATCTGTCGCTGGAGGCGAACGTTGGTAAGCCGCAGATTCGAATCCAGGTGAACCGCGAGCAGCTGGCACGCTACGGTCTGAATGCGGACGATGTGTTGTCGGTGGTACGCACCGGCATCGGCAACGAGCCAGTGTCGACGCTGATAGACGGCGTTCGCCGGTTTGACATTACAGCGCGCATTAACGATGCCTCGAAAGCGTCGGTGCAGTCGATCGGACAGATTCCCATACGCGCCAGTTCCGGGGCTATTGTGCCCCTATCTGCAGTCGCTGATATTACGGTTGCCGAAGGTTATTCGTTCATACGGCGCGAACAGCTACAGCGTTACGCGGTCATCCAGATGGACGTTCGCGGCCGCGATGTGGACAGCTTTGTTCGCGAGGCGAATGAGGTGATCGAAGCGAACGTGGAATTGCCGACGGGGTACTGGATTGAATGGGGTGGTGCGTTTGAGAATCAACAACGCGCACTAAAGCGCCTGTCGGTCATTGTGCCGCTGACGATTTTCTTTATCTTCGTCCTGCTGTACACGGCGTTCAATTCAACCAAGTACGCCACCATGATTATAGCCAATGTGCCGTTCGCAACGATCGGCGGAATTTTTGCGTTGTTTGTGAGCGGGCAGTACGTGTCTGTACCGTCGGCAATCGGTTTTATTGCCGTCTTCGGGGTCGCGATGTTGAACGGTATTGTGTTGGTGAGCTTCATCAACGAGTTGCGTGAGAAAGGCCTGTCTGTCTCTGAGGCTGTGCGCAAAGGCGCAGAACTGCGGTTGCGACCGGTACTGATGACCGCGAGCGTCGCGATACTTGGCCTGGTTCCGATGTTGCTGTCGTCCGGCGTTGGTGCAGAGACTCAGCGACCATTGGCATCGGTAGTTGTCGGTGGCCTGATCACGTCCACGTTGCTGACACTGATACTGCTGCCGGTCATTTACGAGTGGGCCGAAACCGATAAGGAGGATTCGAAATGAAAATGCGTGAAATAAAGGCATTCGTGCATCGCAATCGAATAGCTGATGTCGTGAATGCACTGTCCGGTGCGGGCTTTCGCAATCTCAGTGTTATCGATGTTCAGGGTTTGCTGCGGGCGCTCGATAACAAGGAACAGCAATACTCCGTTGAGATCGGCCAGAAGGTGGTCACACAGGTGAAGCTCGAGCTGGTGTGCGAGAACGAATCGCAAACGGCCGAGGCCGTTGCGCTGATTCGCGAGCATGCCGTTACGGGGCAACCCGAAGCCGGGCGTATCTACATTAGCGAAATACTGTCTCAGATCGAGATTGCCCAGTGACAGCTGCGGCTGACCATGACAGCAACGAATCGGGCCATGCTCACGGCGGAGATTCGGCCCGATCGCTGGAGTTGGTGTTCGTGGGTCTGGCGGGGGCGTTACTGTTGGTCGGCTGGTTGTCCGGTCGGGGTGTACCGCCACCGCCGTGGTGGTCGCTTGGGCTGTTGATGGCCTCGTACTTCTTTGGCGGTTTTTTTGCCGTCAAAGAAGTAATCGAGAGCCTGCGCGTACGGAAATTCGAAATCGACTTCCTGATGCTGGTGGCGGCTGCCGGGGCGGCGGCTCTGGGCGAGTGGGCGGAAGGTTCCTTGTTGTTGTTCTTGTTTTCTCTTGGCCATGCACTCGAACAGTACGCCATGGGGCGCGCACGCCAGGCAATTCAGGCGCTCGCTAAACTTGCACCTGAGTTTGCTATCGTTAGCCGCGACGGCGTTGACGTGGAAGTGCCCATCGAGGAACTTCAGGTGGGCGACACGATTATTGTTCGCCCGAATGACCGCTTGCCGGCGGACGGTTTTGTGGTGCGCGGAACCAGCAGCGTGAATCAGGCGCCGATTACCGGCGAGAGCATGCCGGTCGACAAGTCGCCGGTAGCGGATCGCGAGGCGGCATTGAAAGATGCGCAGGCGGTGAGCGCGGCGCATCGAGTTTACGCTGGCACCATCAACGGCAGCGGTGCGTTGCAGGTTGTCGTGGCGCGACGCGCATCGGAATCGACGCTCTCGCGTGTCGTGAAAATGGTGGAACAGGCGGAGGCGCAACGCTCGCCATCGCAACTTTTCACCGACAAGTTTCAGCGAATCTTTGTTCCGGCAGTGCTGGTAACGGTGGTGGTGGTCATGGTGGTTGGTATATTCGTCGATGATAATTTCGGCGAGAGCTTTTATCGTGCCATGGCGATGCTGGTCGCGGCGAGTCCGTGCGCACTTGCGATCGCAACACCGAGTGCGGTATTGAGCGGCGTTGCACGCGCGGCGAGAAGCGGTGTGCTGGTAAAAGGCGGTGCGGCCCTTGAGAATCTGGGCACATTACAGGCGATAGCGTTCGACAAGACCGGAACTCTGACCGAAGGCAAGCCGTCGTTGACCGACGTATGGACGGCGGACGGTGTGTCCGAAACAGAATTATTAGTCGCTGCAATTGCGGTGGAACGCCTTAGCGATCACCCGTTGGCGGCGGCCGTCGTTCGCGACGGAAACGAGCGGCTGGGCGACGCCGTGGTGCCGCGCGCCGAAAACCTGGAGAGCATCACTGGCCGCGGCATTCAGGCGGAGGTCGACGGTGCCATTGTAAGGGTGGGCAGCGACTCGCTGTTTATCGATCTGGACGGTAAGGACGTTCCGGCCGATGTTCGTTCGGCACTCAGCGCGATGGAAGACCAGGGTCGCACGACTGTCGTGATCCGGGCAGATGACCGTTATCTCGGTGTGCTTGGACTGATGGATACGCCGCGTCACTCTGCAACTTCCGT
Source organism: uncultured Woeseiaceae bacterium (assembly GCA_964654975.1). Taxonomy (GTDB): domain Bacteria; phylum Pseudomonadota; class Gammaproteobacteria; order Steroidobacterales; family Woeseiaceae; genus UBA1847. The sequence goes on along the minus strand of CAZZKW010000019.1, from coordinate 837 downwards.
GATCGCTAAGTTGCGAAAACTCGGTGTGCAGCAGATGATCATGATTTCGGGTGACAATCAACGTGCAGCCAGCGCGGTAGCGAACGCAATTGGCATGACCGCCGCGCGTGGCGATTTGATGCCGGACGACAAGGTAGAGGAAATCGCTCGCTTACGTGAACAATACGGCAAAGTCGCGATGGTGGGCGATGGCGTCAACGATGCACCAGCAATGGCCAATTCGACGGTCGGTATCGCCATGGGTGCGGCCGGATCGGACGTTGCGTTAGAAACAGCCGATGTTGCGTTGATGGCAGACGACCTTTCAAAATTGCCATTTGCGGTGGGTTTGAGTCGGGCGAGCAGCCGTATCATCAAGCAGAATTTGTGGCTTAGCCTGGGCGTCGTCGCAATATTAATCCCGGCCACCATCAGCGGACTGGGCATCGGCGCAGCCATTATCATGCACGAAGGATCAACACTGGTTGTTGTCGCGAACGCGCTTCGCTTGTTGGCCTATCCTGAGCGCCACACAGTTGAGGATGCTGCCGAAGCTGCGATGTAATCGCTTGACCCTGGGTTTGCTCCAGGGCGTAGATTTAATTATCTGACAGATTCGAGTCTGGAACGAAAAATGGCCAACACCAGGGGCGAGCTGCTGCTGAAGGAGACCGGCATGGGCTGGTTGACCTTGTTTGTGGTCAGCGGGCGTGCCTTCGCACCCGCTGCATTTGCACGAACGTGGAATTTCGGTTTATTGTTCGACGGCTAATGAGTTAGGTGTTTGGATATGGAAAGACTTCATTGACCGTCGTTATCACAGGAATATTCAACGAAAAGTGGTTGCTGGAAATTGCA